>NZ_CABFVC010000001.1:677500-835648 GCF_902143525.1 Clostridium sp. Marseille-P7770
AACTGTCTGGGAAGTCAGACCAAAGAGAGTGAAAGTCTCGTACATGAAACCAGAAGGGAGCTAGTGGGATCCAGAGTACTGCGAGACACGTGGAACCTTGCAGGAAGTCGGGGGGACCACCCCCCAAGGCTAAATACTCCTTAGTGACCGATAGCGCATAGTACTGTGAAGGAAAGGTGAAAAGGACCCCGGGAGGGGAGTGAAAGAGAACCTGAAACCCTGTGTTTACAAGCTGTGGAAGCACGTTAAGGTGCAACCGCGTACTTTTTGTAGAACGGTCCGGCGAGTTGCGGATGCTGGCAAGGTTAAGCACTGAAGGTGCGGAGCCGAAGCGAGAGCAAGTCTGAATAGGGCGTCAAGTCAGCATGTGCAGACCCGAAACCGGGTGATCTATCCATGTCCAGGTTGAAGCGAAAGTAAAATTTCGTGGAGGACCGAACGCACATCCGTTGAAAAGGGTGGCGATGAGGTGTGGATAGGGGAGAAATTCCAATCGAACCCGGAGATAGCTGGTTCTCCTCGAAATAGCTTTAGGGCTAGCCTCGTATTAGTCTGGTGGAGGTAGAGCACTGAATTTCCTAGGGGGCGTCAAAGCCTACCGAAGAATATCAAACTCCGAATGCCATACAGATGATGTACGGGAGTCAGACGGCACGAGATAAGTTGGGTCGTCAAAAGGGAAAGAGCCCAGACCTGCAGCTAAGGTCCCAAAGTGTGTGTTAAGTGGAAAAGGATGTGGGATTTCAAAGACAACTAGGATGTTGGCTCAGAAGCAGCCACACATTCAAAGAGTGCGTAATAGCTCACTAGTCGAGAGGTCCTGCGCCGAAAATGTCCGGGGCTGAAACACAACACCGAAGCTCAGGAATGTATTTATACATTGGTAGAGGAGCATTCTTAAAGGGGCGAAGCAGTACCGATAAGGAGCTGTGGACTTTTAAGAAGAGAGAATGCCGGAATGAGTAGCGAGATGGAGGTGGGAATCCTCCAGGCCGAATATCTAAGGTTTCCAGGGTAAAGCTGATCTGCCCTGGGTAAGTCGGGGCCTAAGGCAAGGCTGAGAAGCGTAGCTGATGGACAACAGGTTTAGATTCCTGTACCACATGATATCAGAACTGTGGGGACGCAGAGGGATAAGATGACCGGGGAACAGATTCCCGGGCAAGCGTAGGAGGTGTCAGGCAGGCAAATCCGCCTGACAAGCCAAAGACGTGACGCGGACCGAACCAAAGTAGGGAAGCATCCGATTCCAGCTGCCGAGAAAAGCCGCTATTGTGTATCATGTGCCCGTACCGTAAACCGACACAGGTGGATGAGGAGAGAATCCTAAGGCCGGCGGGAGAAGCATTGTTAAGGAACTCGGCAAAATGACCCCGTAACTTCGGGATAAGGGGTGCCAGAGAGATCTGGCCGCAGAGAATAGGCTCAAGCAACTGTTTAGCAAAAACACAGGTCTATGCGAAACCGTAAGGTGATGTATATGGGCTGACGCCTGCCCGGTGCTGGAAGGTTAAGAGGAGAGGTTAGAGCAATCGAAGCTTTGAATTGAAGCCCCAGTAAACGGCGGCCGTAACTATAACGGTCCTAAGGTAGCGAAATTCCTTGTCGGGTAAGTTCCGACCCGCACGAAAGGCGTAATGATTTGAGCGCTGTCTCGACAATGCACCCGGTGAAATTGAAATACCAGTGAAGATGCTGGTTACCTGCGCCAGGACGGAAAGACCCCATGGAGCTTTACTCCAGCTTGATACTGGGATTCGGTAATGCATGCACAGGATAGGTGGGAGGCTACGAGTACGGAACTCCGGTTTCGTATGAGCCGCTGTTGGGATACCACCCTTGCGTTACTGGGTTTCTAACCATGGCCCGTGATCCGGGTCGGGGACAATGTCAGGTGGGGAGTTTGACTGGGGCGGTCGCCTCCGAAAGGGTATCGGAGGCGCTCAAAGGTTCCCTCAGAATGGTTGGAAACCATTCGAAGAGTGCAAAGGCAGAAGGGAGCTTGACTGCGAGACCGACGGGTCGAGCAGGTAGGAAACTAGGACTTAGTGATCCGGTGGTATGAAAGTGGGATTGCCATCGCTCAACGGATAAAAGCTACCCTGGGGATAACAGGCTTATCACTCCCAAGAGTTCACATCGACGGAGTGGTTTGGCACCTCGATGTCGGCTCATCGCATCCTGGGGCTGAAGTAGGTCCCAAGGGTTGGGCTGTTCGCCCATTAAAGCGGTACGCGAGCTGGGTTCAGAACGTCGTGAGACAGTTCGGTCCCTATCCGGCGCAGGCGGAGGATATTTGAGAGGAGCTGTCCTTAGTACGAGAGGACCGGGATGGACGGACCGCTGGTGTACCGGTTGAGCTGCTAAGCTCATGGCCGGGTAGCCAAGTCTGGCAGGGATAAACGCTGAAGGCATCTAAGCGTGAAGCCCCCCTCAAGATGAGATATCCCATTCGTTAAGAAGTAAGACCCCTTGAAGACGACGAGGTAGATAGGGCAGAGGTGGAAGTGCAGTAATGCATGGAGCTGACTGTTACTAATCGGTCGAGGGCTTATCCAGGAAGGTCAAGTGAAGATTCAAAGGTTGATGGAATTCAATATGTGATTTTGAAGGTATGTTAAATACCTTGTATGGCCCGGTGGCTCAGCTGGTTAGAGCGCCGCCCTGTCACGGCGGAGGTCGTGGGTTCGAATCCCATCCGGGTCGCGCATACATGGTTTTGTATGTATTTATTTTTAAATATGGGATCTTAGCTCAGCTGGGAGAGCATCTGCCTTACAAGCAGAGGGTCATAGGTTCGAGCCCTATAGGTCCCACTTTTAAAGATATGCCGATGTGGCTCAATTGGCAGAGCAGCTGATTTGTAATCAGCAGGTTATCGGTTCGAGTCCGATCATCGGCTTTTAGTTTCAAAAACTAAATAATTCTTATGGGCGGATTCCCGAGTGGCCAAAGGGGACAGACTGTAAATCTGCTGCAACTTGCTTCGGTGGTTCGAATCCACCTCCGCCCATTAAAATAGGTATTGATTTTTCGATATTTATTGTATATAATAATAAGGTATCGCGGGGTGGAGCAGTCTGGAAGCTCGTCGGGCTCATAACCCGAAGGTCGTAGGTTCAAATCCTGCCCCCGCAATTTTGCCCAGATAGCTCAGTTGGTAGAGCAGAGGACTGAAAATCCTCGTGTCGCTGGTTCGATTCCAGCTTTGGGCACTACAACTTCATAGTTGTATGGGATATTAGCTCAGTCGGTAGAGCACTTGACTTTTAATCAAGTTGTCCGGGGTTCGAATCCCCGATGTCTCATTAAGTTGCGGAAGCCGAGAGGTTTCCGCTTTTTCGTATTCTAAAGTTTGCTAAAAAAGAGGTTGCTGAACATTCACACAGCAACCTCTTTTTTAGGTTAAAGTATATGTTGTTGAAAGTCGAAGATCAGTTTGATTTTGTCGGAATGAACTGTGCAATGCGTCCGGCGAAATCAGCGATATTCTGAGTCTGAAGGATCACACGGCCAGGACCGGTAAGCTTTGTAAGGAAGAGACCTTCGCCGCCGAAGAAGATGTTTCCAAGGCCTTTGATCGTCTCAACTTCATATTTTACGGTTTTCTCGAACGCAACGACATTTCCTGTATCAACTTTGATCACTTCGCCCGGTGCAAGCTGTTTCTCGACAACATCGCCGTCGATTTCGAGAAAGACCATTCCGGAACCGGAGATGGATTCAAGGATGAAGCCTTCGCCGCCAAACAGTCCGGAAGTAAATTTCTTTGTGAAGGTGACATCAAGATTTACAGAATCCTGTGCGCAGAGGAATGCACCTTTCTGGCAGATCATGCCGCCGTTTTCTGCCGCGTCGATCGGAAGAACCTGACCAGGTACAGTTGACGCAAATGCGATCGTGGCACCCGGAGCATCCGCACGGTAGGTAGCCATAAACATGGATTCACCGGCAAACATGCGGCCAAGACCTTTCATAAATCCGCCGCGTGTGTTTGTGGACATGGAAATCCCTTCAGACATCCAGGACATTCCGCCGGACTGTGTGTACATGGTTTCGCCTGGAGCATCAAATTTGATCTCAACTGCAGGGATAGTTGTGCCAATAATTCTGTATTTCATAGAATCCTCTCTTTCTGGCGTATTGAACGATGAAAATACGCTTGTATTGCTGTATCCAAAAGATACACAAGGGTGAACAAATATATTATATCATACTCTGCCGATAGTTACAGAAGAGATACTGGAATGAAATTTACGATGAAAAATCCTGTTTATGAAAATAACAAAATGATAACATGTTTACAGTTTCCTTAAATATGGGGGTGCTCGCTTGTGTGAAAAAAATATGGATGATAGAATATCGGTAACAAGTTCAGTGACAGGCGAGTTCAGTTTTTTGAAAAGAAGGTGGCAAGGTGAAAAAGATTTGGATGATGGCGGCAGCTTTAGGACTGGGAATCTGGCTGACAGGGTGTTCGCCGGCTTTTGTTCCGGTAGAAGATCCGAGTGAGTCACAGACAGAGGAACGAAATAGTCCTGAAACGGAAAAAGATGATCAGAGGGAAGATCTGGCCTTTCAGCCACTTTCGGAGGAAGAACGTCGGTGGATCGTAACAGAATTGGAATCCTTTGATGGAGATCATAAATTTTCGGATATGGATCCGGAAAAGGCAGCATCCTGCGGCGGAAAGATCCGGGATGCGTATGATTTTGTTGGACGGGAGACGGAAAATGGTTACGGGTATGTCCTGGGATTTCGAAAAGGCAAGGAGGATCCGCTGAAAGATCTCAGCATTTACAGCATTGATGATGTGATCGAGGCTGAAAAGTGGAACGAGGACGAAAGTATTTTTGAAAAAGTATATACTTTCGAAAATGTTTATGAAATGTATTACACGGAAGCAAAGGATGTTCTGTTTTTTGTTCCGAGCGGAATGGAAGAATCGGAAGAACTCAGAAAAGCGTTTACATACAGCCTCTGTGACGGTGACGAGGGGGTCCGGTATCTGGAGACTGTAAAGGAGCGCGGTGTGCGGATGTCACCACCGGAGGACGGCGGATATCTTACCGTCCGAAGATTTGAAGCTGCAGAGGTACTGGAGGAATATATTCCTTTGACTGAGGATCAGGAGAAAGAGATCACCGGCTCGGATGAGACCGTTGATCCGGTCATGTATGGAATAGATGGGATCACATATACGGCAAGCCAGGAAATTTATGAGTCAGAAAACCCGGATCCGGATGAGATCACGGTTCCGGCATTAAGAATTGCTGAGGAAAAATGTGAATTTCAGACGGTAGGAACGGAAGACATGAAAGAAATTACGAGTGCGGAACTTGAGGTAATCCCGATTTCCAAAGAGCTGGAGAAAGAGAAAGGCTTGGAGAGCAAAGATTCTGCTGACGTGGAAGCTGACTCGGAAGTCGTGGGAATATCCGAGACGCTGCAGGATCCGGAATTGTTAAAAAGGCTGGAGGAGATCCTGTCGGGGGCATCTTTTGATGAAGCGAAAGAATGTCCGTATAACGGGATCCTGACGCTTACAAAGGCGGATGGGACACAGATAACGGTGAGACTGGCATCGGACGGATGCGATTCGATGGTTTACGGCAGCTACAGTTTTTATCAGGCAGCCGGGGATGAAGTCGCGGAAATTTGGTATATGTTTCCGGAGGTAAAAGCGGAGCTTGTAAAGTAAGCCGGCATTTGTAGCATTGACACTTCTTATGGAATACAGACAGATATTAGACTGGGTGAACAAAGAAGACTGGAGTGCATTATTGGATGTAGTACCGTTCATGTTTCTGCCGTTGGGTATATATGTGGTTGTTATGCTGTTGTCAAATGCGCTACTTGTCAGATTTATAAACAAAAAATCAGGGAACTGTTCCGGGGGGGGGCTGCGCAAATAAATTTTACCAATTGATCGAATTGGAAGGAGTATCATCATGAAAGAAAACAGAAAATTATTGAAAGAAGTGCTGAAGGACATCCGGCACGATATGACGGATGAGGAAGTTTTGAACCTTTTAGCAGACAGTAAGATTTCAGTCAGTCCTGAAAAAGAGAAAGAAAAGTACACACTCGGGCAGCGGGCAGCTGATACGATCGCAAAATTTGCAGGCAGTTGGGCGTTTATATTTTCCTTTACAGGTGGGCTGATCCTGTGGATGGTCATCAACACGATTCTTGCGTCAAAAGCGTTTGACGCATATCCGTTTATCCTGCTGAACCTTGTCCTGTCCTGCGTTGCAGCCATTCAGGCACCGCTGATCATGATGAGTCAGAACCGACAGGAGGAAAAAGACCGCCGGCGTGCTGAAAACGATTATAAGGTAAACCTGAAAACCGAGATCATGATTGAAGACCTCCATGATAAGGTGAATGCGATTCTTATCAGACAGTCGCAGATCGAGAAACTTCTCTCGGAGCAAAAAGAGAAAAATACTTTATAACGAATGTGGATTCGAATTTGACGGGCAATTTCCAGTTCGTTTGCAGTCAGATGGGAAACAGGAGAATAAAAATTTTGAATTACAGAAAAGAAAAACAGCCGGGACTTTTAGAACGGCTGACAGAATATGCGGGATCGGATGCGTATCCATTTCATATGCCGGGACATAAAAGACGGGAGATTCCGGATGGGATCCCGGGGGGATTTCCGGACCCGTATGGGATCGATATCACGGAGATCGATGGGTTTGACAACCTGCATCATGCGGAAGGAATTTTGAAGGACGCCATGGATGAGGCGGCTGCGATCTACGGGGCGGACCGGTCCTGGTATCTTGTGAATGGGAGTACATGCGGGATTTTAAGTGCAGTTTTTGCGACTACGGAAAACGGCGGAAAGATCCTGACAGCGAGAAACTGTCATAAGGCGGTGTACCATGCGATCTGCCTGAACCGGCTGGAGGCGGAATATCTGTATCCGGAGGAGATCACGGAATTCGGGATCAATGGAGGAATCCGGGCGGAGGACGTGAGAAAAGCGCTTGAAAAGGATGCGATGCGCTGTGCGGGAAATTCGGGGGATGTGAGAGGAAAAATCACGAAAATCCAGGCAGTGCTCATCACATCTCCAACCTATGAAGGCGTGGTGTCGGATATCCGGGCGATCGCGGATGCGGCCCATGAATACGGAATCCCGCTGATCGTCGACGAGGCGCATGGGGCGCATCTGGAGTTTGCTGATCAGTGTCACGGCTTTCCGAAATCGGCGCTGGAATACGGGGCGGATCTTGTGATCCAGAGCCTTCATAAAACGCTGCCGTCCTTTACCCAGACGGCAATCCTGCATGTGAAGGGAAAACTTGTGGATCAGGACAGAGTTTCGAGGTATTTGTCCATGTTTCAGACGTCCAGCCCGTCATACCTTTTTATGGCTGGGATGGAGCGGTGCATCCGGTATATGGACGGGGACGGAAGAAATGAGATGGTCCGGTATGAGGAAAGACTGGAGCACTTTATGAAGCGGATGGAAGGACTTCAGGTGCTTGAGATCCTGGACCGGGAAATCTGTGGGAAATATCGGACGGTGGCCGGATGGGATCCGTCGAAGATCGTGGTTTCCACGATGCGCGCAGAGGATTTTCACGGGGAAGAGCTGGCGGAGACACTGCGGAGAAAATACCATCTTGAGATGGAGATGACAGCGCCGGAGTATGTGATCGCGATGACGTCGCTGATGGACACGGAGGAAGGATTTGAGCGGCTTGGAACGGCGCTGCTGGAGATTGACGGGGCATTGAGACACTGCGTGGAGCCTGAACAGCAAAAAGAAAAAGGTGAGTCAAAGGAAAAAGAAAGATGTGAGACTCCAGAAGGTCTGGAATCTAAACTTTCGCACCCGATCAGGAGAATGCTGCTCATCTGCGAGGCGATGGATGCCGATACGGAGCGCACAGCGCTTCAGGATACGGTCGGAAAGGTATCTGCGGAGTTTGTGTATCTGTATCCGCCGGGAATCCCGATCATCGCGCCGGGAGAGGTCTTCACGGATGCGATCGTGGAGAAGATCGTGGCGTACAAGGCAGCAGGACTTCTTGTCCAGGGGCCGGCTGATCCGGATGCGGACGTGATCTTAACATGCCAGACGCCAGGGCTTGTTCATAAAGGATGCTGAGGAAAAAGGAAAACGTTAGTAATTCAAGTGCATAAGAGGTGGCTGCATCCGAAATGAAGAGGCTTATCAGGCAAGAATATTTCCCAGGAGACAAATTTTTGTTACTTTAAAAGGATAAGAATTATCGAGCGAGGATGGAAACAACGGTTGCACGAGACCTCTGATTTTGATACAATGAAAAGATAGAACCTGAAAAATGGTTGTAAAAGTTCGATCGAAAAGTCTTATCTGACTGGGATAAAAATTATAATACAGAAGGCTGAGAGAAACAAATGGGCAGGATATATTATCTTCTTGGAAAGAGTGCGACAGGAAAAGATACACTGTATAAGGAAATCCTGAAACGGAGACCAAAGCTGCGGACGGTGACGATGTATACAACAAGACCGATCCGGGAAGGCGAGACGGACGGAGTGGAATATTTCTTTACCGGTCGAGAGGAGCTGGAGCGGCAGCTGGCTTCCGGAAAGGTGATCGAGTCGAGAACTTATCAGACGATCGCCGGTCCGTGGACTTACTATACAGTGGATGACGGGCAGTTTGATGTTGCCGACGACGAGTCCTGTCTTATGATCGGGACACTGGAATCTTACGAGAAGATGTGTGCCTATTTTGAAGCGGGAAAGATGGTTCCGGTCTATATCGAGGTCCCGGATGGGATCCGGCTTCTCAGGGCCGTCAAACGCGAGGAAAACCAGAAAAAGCCGAATTATCGGGAAGTCTGCCGGAGATACCTTGCAGACGAAAAAGATTTTTCAGAGGAAAATCTGGAACGCTTGGGAATTACGAAGAGATATCAGAACACGGATATGGAAATGTGCGTGGAAGAAATCCTAAGGGATTTGGATAAATAACTTTTTATAGGCGTTATTTTGTGGTAAGATAAAATGGAAACACCGTTAGCGGGAACAGTTAAATGTTCTGTTCGAACCGGGAAGCTCCGGCGTAAAAAGCACTGCCGGAACCAACAGGATGAGGAGGGATGCGGCTATGTCAGAAGAAAAGATCATGGGATTTGAAGAGATCCTCGGGAATGAGATGGTGAAAGATCACTTTAAAAAGGCGATCCAGAACCATAAGATCTCACATGCTTATATCCTGACGGGAGAAGCCGGCATGGGAAGAAAATCGATCGCGAATGCGTTTGCGATGACGCTCCTGTGCGAGAAAGGCGGAAGTGAGCCGTGTATGATATGCCATTCCTGCAAGCAGGTGATGAGCGGAAATCATCCGGATCTCATCTATGTGACGCATGAAAAGCCGGGAAGTATCGGCGTGGATGATGTGCGGGAACAGATCAATGATACGATCATGATCCGTCCGTACAGCAGCTATTATAAGATCTATATCGTGGATGAGGCGGAAAAAATGACGGTCCAGGCGCAGAATGCCCTGTTAAAGACGATCGAGGAGCCGCCGTCCTACGCGGTCATCATTCTGATCACGACGAACCAGGAGGCGTTTCTTCCGACGATCCTCTCCAGGTGTGTGCAGATGAAATTAAAGCCGCTGAAGGATTTTACGATCAAGAGCTATCTGACGCAGAATCTCCATGTTCCGGAGAAGGACGCAGATATCTGCACCGCGTTTGCAAGGGGAAATCTCGGGAAAGCGATCCATCTGGCATCTTCCGATGAGTTTAAGGAGCTTTTCCAGAAGGTCATGGTCCTCATAAAGAATGTCAGGACGATGGACATTTCCATGCTTTTAGACTGCATCCGCGAGATGAAAGAGCAGAACTTTGATATCGGCGAGGTGCTGGATCTGATGCAGCTCTGGTACCGGGACGTGCTCATGTTCAAGGTCACAAAGGACATGAACCTGCTGATCTTCAAAGATGAATATAAAATGATCAATGAGACGGGAGAAAAAGTCGACTATGCCGGTCTGGAAGCGATCCTTGCGGCGATCGACACAGCGAGAACACGTTTGAACGCAAACGTAAATATGGAATTGGCGATGGAATTACTCCTGCTGACCATGAAGAACCCGTCATAAGGAGCAAAGAATGACGAAAGTAATCGGGATCCGCTTCCGGAAAGCGGGAAAAGTATATTATTTCAGCCCTGGTGAAAATGAGATCAAAACAGGCGATCATGTGATCGTCGAGACGGCCAGAGGCGTGGAGTACGGATATGTGGTGCTCGGAACTCACGAGGTGGACGATAAAAAGGTGATCCAGCCGCTGAAATCCGTGATCCGCATGGCAACACCGGCGGATGAGGAGACGGAGCGCCGCAACAAGGAAAAGGAAAAAGAGGCGTTCAAGGTCTGCGTTGAGAAGATCAAGAAACACAACCTCAGCATGAAACTCATCGACACGGAGTACACGTTTGACAACAATAAAGTATTGTTCTACTTTACGGCAGACGGAAGGATCGACTTCCGTGAGCTGGTAAAGGATCTGGCTTCCGTATTTAAGACAAGGATCGAGCTTCGCCAGATCGGTGTCCGCGATGAGACAAAGATCATGGGCGGAATCGGTATCTGCGGAAGACCGCTTTGCTGTGCGTCCTATCTGTCTGAGTTTATTCCGGTATCCATCAAAATGGCGAAGGAACAGAATCTGTCCCTGAACCCGACGAAGATCTCCGGCGTCTGCGGCAGACTGATGTGCTGCTTAAAGTACGAGGAAGATACTTATGAGGAGTTAAACGGAAGACTTCCGAATATCGGCGACTATGTGACAACAGACGACGGTTTAAAGGGCGAGGTCCACAGTGTGAGCATTCTGCGCCAGCTTGTGAAGGTCATTGTGACTGTGAACAACGATGAGAAGGAGATCCGTGAATATAAAGTGGATCAGTTAAAATTCCGCCCGAAAAAGAGACGGGAAAAGCAGTCCACGAACGATGCGGAGCTTAAGCAGTTAGAGGCTCTTGAGAAAAAAGAAGGGAAATCAAAACTCGATGGCGATTGAGTTAAAGGAAAATGAGCGTCTGGATGATCTTCAGAGAAATGGACTGCAGATCATCCAGAAGACAGATGGATTCTGCTTTGGAATGGATGCGGTGCTGCTTTCCGGATTTGCGGCGGTGAAACCGGGAGAGCGGGCGCTGGATCTCGGAACAGGAACGGGGATCATCCCGCTTCTTCTCTCCGCAAAAACGCAGGGAGAACATTTTTCGGCACTTGAGATCCAGGATGAGATCGCCGGGATGGCAGAGCGGAGTGTGAAACTGAACCATCTGGAAGAAAAAATCGAGATCGTACATGGAGATATCAAGGAAGCCAGCCGGATTTTCGGAGCGGCTTCCTTTGATGTCGTTACGACAAATCCGCCGTATATGAATGACGCTCATGGGTTAAAGAACCCGACGGAAGTGAAGGCGATCTCGAGACATGAGGTCCTCTGCACGCTGGAGGATGTTGTGCGGGAAGGCGCGAAGGTCCTGAAACCGGGCGGAAGGATGTATATGGTCCACCGGCCGCACCGTCTGATCGAGATCTTCGGGACGATGAAGCAGTATAAGCTGGAGCCGAAGCGGATGAAAATGGTCCATCCGTTCAAGGATAAGGACGCGAACATGGTCCTCATCGAGGCGGTCCGTGGCGGCGGAGCCTGGATGAAGGTCGAGGCGCCGGTAATCGTTTATAAGGAGCCGGGCGTGTATACAGATGAGATCTATTCGATTTACGGGTATTAAATTGTTGAGAGGGTTCTTTTGGCGGATGAGCCGGAAAATGTCAGGAATTTTCTAAACGAAAAGCTCCGGATAATGTAGGAATAGTCGCGGATCTTGCCAATCCGGAATGGAATCATCCGTAAACTCGCGTTACGGAAATGTTGAGATAAAAAGCTGTCGGTGAAAAAGCAGCATCGGGCAGCAGGAGGAATTGGTCATGCAGGGAAAATTATATTTATGTGCAACGCCCATCGGGAACCTGGACGATATCACGCTGCGGGTGTTAAATACATTGAAAGAAGTAGATCTGATCGCTGCGGAAGATACGAGACACAGCATCAAGCTCTTAAACCATTTTGACATCAAAACGCCGATGACCAGTTATCATGAGTTCAATAAGGTGGAAAAGGCGAGAGTTCTCGTTGAGAAGATGAAGGAAGGCACGAATATCGCACTGATCACGGATGCCGGGACACCGGGGATCTCGGATCCGGGCGAGGAGCTTGTAAAGCAGTGCTATGAGGCCGGAATCGAGCTGACTTCTCTTCCTGGACCGGCGGCATGCATTACGGCGCTCACGATCTCCGGAATGGCGACGAGACGGTTTGCATTCGAGGCGTTCTTACCTTCCGATAAAAAGGAAAAGCAGAGAATTCTGGAAGAATTAAAGTCGGAGACGCGGACGATCATCCTCTACGAGGCGCCGCATCGTCTGGTAAGGACATTGGAGGAGCTTCTTGAGGCGTTAGGTGACCGGAGGATCACGATCTGCAGGGAACTCACAAAGAAGTACGAGACGGCATTCCGAACCACGTTTCAGGAGGCGTTAGATCATTTTGAGACGGAGGAACCGCGGGGCGAATGTGTCATCGTGATTGAGGGAAAGAGCCCGGAAGAGATCAAAAAAGAGAAAGAACAGACATGGGAATCCATGTCGATCGCTGAACATATGGATGTTTATCTGTCACAGGGAATCGAGAAGAAGGAAGCGATGAAGCTGGTGGCAAAGGACCGCGGAATCGGGAAGCGGGATGTGTATCAGATGCTTTTGGATGAGCAGGAATAGAGAATTCGAGAAGAAGATGTGTCGCTGGTTATTGAGTGAGATGACGGGTGGTACGTCTTCTTTTTTGCGAAAAATTACAGACAAATAACAAAAAAATAACAAATGCCTTAACAATACGATAAGAAGATAAATATTGATTGAAAATAGTGGGAGGAATGATATAATTCAAGTAGATGAAACGGAAACAATCAGCATAGCGGGGGGGCGATCTATATGAAGAAAAAAATGTGGTTAACATTATGTAACTTAGGCGTTTCAGTAGTGTTTTTATTATCGTTATATAGCTATACAAAGGGTATGAGAATGTTTTCGCTGGGATTAGTAATGGCACTTCTTATAGAACTAGGTGTAAGAGGGTTTATTGAGCAGAAATTTGCACAGGAGGCCGCTGAGGTAAATGGAAATAAGATTTATTATGTATCTGAAATATTAAGATATGCTTGCGCTATTATTTTGGCAATAGCAGTGTGGCGCAATGGGTTTAAATGACAGTGATTGAAAAATGGCACACCGCATTCTCATATTTCTATCATTATCTCCATCACTCCGGGCAAAAATGATGGAGATAATGATAAAATGAAGGAAATAATCGGGTACAGCACAAAAAAAGACTTCCGATACTTAGAAAAGTCGGAAGTCTTTTTTTAATAGAACAAGTCTGAATTTTACGCAAATTTTGCCTTTAATGTTCGGATCGCCGGGGACTGTACGAGGATCGTGTAGGCCACGCCGCCGAGGACGATCCCTGCGATGGTCTGCATGGACAGGGTGAACATTTCACCGAAGGCAACAACGGTGCCGTAGAGCGGGATCTTTACTAAGGTGTAGCCGATAATATGGGCGATGCCGCCGACGATGGCACCGACAAGCCAGGAATACTTAAAGTTCGGCAGAAGCTTATAGGCGATCGTTCCGGCGATGAACGCCCAGAGACCTTTTAATACCATGGTCGGGAGAACCCATACCGCGTAGCCGCCGAGAAAATCGGAGAGACCTGCGCCGATGGCACCGGCGAGGACGCCGCGTCTTGTGCCAAATAAGCAGACAGTCAGGATGATCATGCAGTCACCGAGGTGGGTGTAGCCGAAGGCGGAAGGAATTTTAAAGAAATAGGTTCCGACAAATACCAGAGCGCTCATTAAGCCAATGATGGAGATATCGAGGGTGGTGTCCTGAGATGAATGATTTTTCATGGGGATGTCCTCCTTAAATACAATATTTCAAAATTGTTCAACAAATTCAAATTATTCAAACATATAAGATAAAACAAAATTTCGTTTCGGGTAAACTTAAAATCATATAGGCAGATTCAGAACAATAAGCATAGTTCAAGAAATATGAAAACTCCTAAACGATTCGAAGTTCAAAGTTTTCAGCTTCATTTCTTAAAAACCTGCCGTAATATGTAACCGTTTTTGTAATTGTTCAGTAGGTCTTCGCATTAACTGCGCTGACCGTAAGAAAACTTAGACTAGAAGGCAAAAATCTTTATTTCAATCCCATAAATTTAGCTGCGTTATTATAGAAAATGTTCTCCAGTCCTTCATCATCCACGCCGCATGCCATGATCTTCTGGATCTCAACGGTCGGGGCATGGAACGGGGAGTCGATGCCGAACATGACTTTCTCATGGCCGACGGAGTTGTAGGCGTTGGCGATCTGGACACTCATGGAGGTTCCGGAGGTCTCAAGCCAGATATTGTCGTATTTTTTTGCCATGGTGATCGCCGCATCGACATAAACACCATGGGCATGTCCCATATGGATCATGACGATCGGGAGGTGCGGGTGGCGTTCAGCCAGAAGTCCGATCTGCCACGGAAGGGAGAAGGGCGGATGACCAGAATGGATAAATAACGGTTTTCCGTACTTTTCACAGATCTCAGCTACCGGATCCACACATGGATCATCGGCACAGTAGCCGTCAAAGAGGGACTGAAGCTTTGCACCGGCGAAGTGTTCGTCACGGATATAATGCTCTAAGGCATCGTAAGCCGGTTTTCCTTCGGCACAGTTGATCCACATGAGCGGGATGATCTTATCCGGGTGGGCCTTGAAGGCAGCAACGGTCTCTTCATTTGTGTGCGGGCCGTCGGAACAGAGGATCGTCTTTTCAATATTGAATTCTTCCATCTGTTTTAAGAGAAGGTCTGCATTAAAGTGGATATTGAACGGACTGCCGAAGGTGCCGATATGGCTGTGGGCATCGATTTTTTTAAATTTGCTGAAATCGCTTGTAATACTCATAATATCGCTCCTTTTATCTCAGTCAGATAAGACTCCCACTTTTTCTGGTGGTGAGCCATAGCAAATTGTCGGAAAAATTTCGCATGCGGTAAGGATGTGATTATCATATCTGAGATATGGCATTGTTAAAATATCCAATTTTAAATAATTTGACCAGTCCAGATGCGGCAAATACTGAGCTTAAACAGGTGAAAAGGCGGCATTCCTTCTTTGCTGCGTGGAACCACAAGGGTACGGAATGGTTGCAGGTTTACTTAAGCAGCAGGCGGTGAGAAGGAAAAACAAAAATTCACTTGACAAAACAGCAGACATCTATTACCATTAGAATCAAACATTTTGAATATCAAACTATTTGAAATTAAAAACTACTGCGGGGAATAAAATTCCTTCCGCATAAACGAAATGGCAGGATTTAGAAGATGATGACAGCCAGAATTGCTGGAATCGGCGCGTATGTGCCGGAGAATATTATTACGAACGACGATCTGGCGAAGATCGTGGACACGAATGACGAGTGGATCCGGACACGGACCGGGATTCGGGAACGCCGGATCTCCTCCGGAGAGGGAACGCGCCATCTGGCGGCGAAGGCGGCTGAGCGGGCGCTTGCGGCAGCGGGAGTTGCCCCGGAAGAGCTGGATATCATCATTCTCGGGACTTCGTCCCCGGACCGGAATTATCCCAGCGATGCCTGCAGTGTTCAGGCGGCCATCGGGGCAGTGAATGCAGTTGCCTTCGATATCTCGGCGGCATGCGCGGGATTTATTTTCGCCATGAATATCGTGGAAGGATTTTTTAAAGCCGGAATTTACAAGACGGCGCTGATCATCGGGGCGGAAACCCTCAGCAAGGTGACAGACTGGAGTGACCGCGGCACCTGCGTCCTCTTCGGGGACGGAGCCGGGGCAGCCGTTTTAAAAGCGGAAGAGACCGGAATCATCGACATGATGATGGGGGCGGACGGAACGAAGGGCGATGTCCTCGCCTGCACGTCCAGAACCGTCGGAAACTTCCTCACGGGAACAAAGCCGGAGCTCGGGTTCATGACCATGGACGGACAGGAGGTCTTCAAGTTCGCGGTGCGGAAGGTGCCGGAGAGCGTCCTGGAGCTTCTTAACCGGACAGGGACAAAAAAGGAAGACATTAAATATTATGTCCTCCACCAGGCGAACGAGCGGATCATCGAGGCAGCGGCCAGACGTCTGAAGGAGCCGATGGAGAAATTCCCGATGACTATCGACCAGTTTGGAAATACATCCACGGCGTCGATCCCGTTGCTGTTAAATGACATGATCCAGAAGGACATGCTGAAGCGGGGCGACAAGATCATCATGTCAGGCTTTGGAGCAGGAATGACATGGGGCGCGGTTCTCATGGAGTGGTAGAGAGCTGCTGCAGCTGAAAAGCAAAAAGTTATGATTTGCGCATATTGCAAAAAGTAACTCAAAAAAATAAAAAATCACAAAAATATATAAAACAAAAAAATAAGAACATTTAAAGGAGATCAAACCATGTTAGAGAAGATGAAAGAAATTATCGCAGAGCAGTTAAGCACAGACGCAGACGGCATCACAGAGGCAACTTCCTTCAAGGATGACCTTGGCGCAGACTCCCTCGACTTATTCGAGCTTGTTATGGCTCTTGAGGATGAGTATTCCGTAGAGATTCCGGCTGAGGACCTTCAGAACCTTGCTACTGTCGGCGATGTTATGAAGTACTTAAAAGACAAGGGCGTTGAGGAATAATCAAATCAAATAAACCAAAGTTAAAACGCGTCTCTGACGCGTTTTACTGGTATTGAGATAAGAAAGCGTTCAGCAAGACTGCACAGGCAGAATGCTGAAATATTGTAATAAAGATTCAGCGGAAAGCGCAGTTCCTGTGCAGACCGCAGACTCCGGGCAATACCCGACAGATAGATTTCAGGAAGTGAGAGCAATAAAAATGAAGACAAGAATTACAGAAATGCTGGGAATCGAATATCCGATCATTCAGGGCGGTATGGCCTGGGTCGCTGAACATCATCTTGCTGCCGCTGTTTCTGAGGCAGGAGGTCTTGGCCTCATCGGCGGTGCAAATGCACCGGGGGAGGTTGTCCGTGAAGAGATCCGTAAGGCGAAAGCACTGACAAAGAAGCCGTTCGGCGTCAATGTGATGCTAATGAGCCCATATGCGGATGATGTGGCGAAGGTGGTTGTTGAAGAGGGCGTGAAGGTCGTTACGACAGGAGCCGGAAATCCTGCAAAGTACATGAAGATGTGGAAGGAAGCAGGGATCATCGTAATCCCGGTCGTTGCTTCTGTGGCTCTTGCGAAGCTTATGGAGCGCGGCGGCGCTGATGCTGTCGTTGCAGAGGGAACCGAATCCGGCGGACATATCGGTGAGGCGACCACCATGACTCTCGTTCCGCAGGTTGTTGACGCGGTATCTATCCCGGTCATCGCGGCAGGCGGCATCGGCGATGGAAGAGGAATAGCGGCGGCCTTCATGCTGGGCGCTGAGGCAGTCCAGATGGGAACAAGATTTGTTGTCGCAAAGGAATCCATCGTTCATGAAAATTATAAGCAGAGAATTATTAAGGCAAAAGATATCGATTCTGCGGTAACAGGAAGAACCCACGGACATCCGGTCCGCTGTCTGAGAAACCAGATGACGAGAGAGTACAACCGTCTTGAGGCAGAAGGAAAATCCTTTGAGGAGCTTGAGTATCTGACACTTGGAACCCTCAGAAAAGCCGTTCAGGAAGGCGATACCACAAACGGAACCGTCATGGCAGGTCAGATCGCAGGTCTTGTAACGAAAGAGCAGACATGTAAGGAAATGATCGATGAGATGATGGAACAGGCAGATAAGCTGCTTGGCGGATGTCAGAAATAAGGAGAATCATGGGAAAGACAGCATTTATTTTTCCGGGCCAGGGCGCGCAGGTATGCGGCATGGGCCAGGATTTTTATGAAAATTCGGAGACGGCAAAGGCAGTATTTGACCGTGCGACGGAGCTTTTAGGCTTTTCCGTTCCGGAGTTATGTTTTGAGAAAAATGACCGTCTGGACATCACGGAGTATACGCAGGCGGCAATGGTGACCACGAGCGTTGCCATGATGAAGGTTATGGAGGAGCGGGGCATCCATGCGGATGTGGCTGCTGGCTTAAGCCTTGGCGAGTACTGCGCACTGGTGGCAGCAGGCGTTATGACGGCGGATGACGCGATCCGTACGGTCCGGGAGAGAGGAATCCTCATGCAGGAGGCAGTTCCGGCGGGAGTCGGCGGAATGAGTGCTGTCCTCGGCATGACGGCAGATGAGATCAATGCCGTTGTGGACGATATCCCGAATGTGCAGGTCGCAAACTACAACTGCCCGGGTCAGATCGTGATTTCCGGTCTCAAGGAGGCGGTGGAGATTGCGGCGGTGAAGTTAAAAGAGGCGGGCGCAAGACGCGTGATCCCGCTCAATGTAAGCGGTCCGTTCCACTCCTATCTTTTAGAGGAAGCCGGAGAGAAGCTTGGAAAATTCCTGGAAAATATTCCGGTATCTGAGCCGGTGATCCCGTATGTGGCGAACGTGACAGCCGCTTATGTGACAAAGGCGGAGGATGTAAAGCCGCTTTTGACACGTCAGGTATCTTCTTCTGTCAGATGGCAGCAGAGCGTGGAGACTATGCTGGCGGACGGTGTTGACCGGTTTATCGAGATCGGACCGGGAAAGACGTTAGCCGGATTTATCAGAAAGATCAACCGGGAGGCAACGGTCATCAATATTGAGAAATTTGAGGATCTGGAGAAGCTGAACTGAGTAATTGAAAGAGAAAATTGTTCAAAAAATATGCACAATAATAAGTTTTAAGTGTTGAGGAAATGTCTTGAGGCATAACATAATTCAAAAATTGAATTAATTTGCACGAAAGAAAAGACAAAAAGAACAATTTAAGATTGGTAAATAATGTCGTCAGAGACAAAAACCTGGCGGCTGACTGATAGAAACACGGAGGGAAACATGAATTTAACAGGGAAGGTTACTCTTGTGACAGGCGCAAGCCGCGGAATCGGCCGTCAGATCGCTCTGACACTGGCTGGATACGGCGCGACCGTCATCGTCAACTATAACGGTTCCGCAGCAAAAGCGGAGGAAGTCGTAAATGAGATCACCGCAAACGGCGGAATGGCGGAGAGCATGCAGTGCAGCATCAGTGATTTTGAAAAATCCAAAGAAATGATCGATGGGATCGTAAAAAAATACGGTCGTCTCGACATTCTGGTGAATAATGCCGGAATCACGAAAGACAACCTGATCATGAAGATGTCCGAGGACGATTTTGACGCAGTTATTGCCACAAACTTAAAGGGCGCATTCAACTGCATCAAGCATGTCTCCCGCCAGATGTTAAAGCAGAGAGGCGGACGGATCATCAACATCTCCTCCGTTTCCGGAGTGATGGGAAATGCAGGCCAGGCAAACTACTGCGCATCTAAGGCCGGCATCATCGGACTCACGAAATCCGTTGCGAGAGAGCTTGGAAGCCGCGGAATCACATCGAACGCAGTCGCACCGGGATTTATCCGTACAGAGATGACGGATGTGCTGCCGGAGGACGTAAAGAAAGCCATGGGCGAGCAGATTCCGTTAAAGCGTTTCGGTGAGACAAAGGACATTGCGGAGGCAGTCGCATTTCTCGCTTCCGATGAGGCAGCTTATATTACCGGCCAGGTTCTTCATGTGGACGGCGGCATGGCGATGTAAAAGACAGTTGGAAAAAGCGCCTGTTCCGGCCACACAGCCGGACAGCGGATGTTTCGGTTATCATCTGCGCGGGGCGTGGATGATAGCATAATTAGAACAGGAGAACGAAAAGCATGAGAAGAGTTGTAGTAACAGGAATGGGCGCGATCACCCCGATCGGAAACGATGTTGAGACATTTTGGAACGGATTAAAAGAGAAGAAACTCGGATTTGGACCGATCACCTATTTTGACACGACCGATTATAAAGCAAAGCTCGCGGCAGAGGTCAAGGACTTCGAGCCGAAGGACTATATGGATCCGAAGGCGGCAAGGAGAATGGAGCGCTTCGCACAGTTTGCGGTAGCGGCAGCCCGCCAGGCGCTGGAGGATTCTTCCCTCGACATGACAAAGGAAGATCCGTTCCGTGTCGGTGTCTGCGTGAGCTCCGGTATCGGAAGCTTACAGATCATCGAGAAGGAATATAAGAAGCTTCTGGAAAAAGGACCGAACCGCGTAAACCCGCTTCTGGTGCCGCTCATGATCAGCAATATGGCAGCAGGAAACGTGTCCATCCAGTTTGGCTTAAAGGGAAAGAACATCAACGTCGTGACAGCGTGCGCATCCGGTACGAACTCCATCGGTGAGGCGATGCGTGCGATCCAGCACGGCGAGGCGGAGGTCATGGTCGCAGGCGGAACTGAGAGCTGCATCACACCGTTAGGCGTTGCGGGATTCTCCGGACTTACCGCTCTTTCCACCTCTGAGGATCCGGAGCGCGCCTCCATTCCGTTCGATCTTGAGAGAAACGGTTTCGTCATGGGCGAGGGCGCAGGTGTCGTTGTCTTAGAGGAATTAGAACATGCAAAAACCCGCGGAGCGAAGATCTACGCGGAGTTAGCCGGATACGGAGCGACAGGCGATGCTTATCACATTACTTCTCCGGCGGAGGACGGAAGCGGTGCCGCAAAGGCAATGGAATACGCAATTGCTGACGCGGGAATGAAGCCGGAGGACATCGATTACATCAATGCCCACGGAACAGCGACCCACCACAACGATTTATTCGAGACAAAGGCCATCAAGCTTGCGCTTGGCGATCATGCATATAAAGTAAAGATCAACTCCACAAAATCCATGATCGGCCACCTCTTAGGCGCTGCCGGCGGCGTTGAGTTCATCGACTGTGTAAAATCCATCCAGGACGGCTTCGTTCATGCCACAGCAGGCTTAAAAGTGGACGATCCGGAATGCGATCTTGACTACACAAAGGGCGACGGCGTTTCCATGGAAGTAAAGACAGTTTTGACGAACTCTCTGGGATTCGGCGGACACAATGCGTGCCTGCTTGTCAGAAGGTTTGAGGAGTAAGGAGAACGGCGATGGAAGTAAAAGAGATCATTGAATTAATGAAGGCAATGTCAGAGAACGGCATGACCGGCTTCGAGCTTGAGGAAGGCGACTGGAAACTGAGCATGAAGCGGGAAAAGAAAATCGTTGCGGCGGCGCAGACACCGGTCGTTATGCAGGTCCCGGGACAGGGTTCCATGATCCAGACCGCGGATATGACCGCTATGGAGCAGGTCTCCGGTGAAAATGCGGAAAAGAAAATTTCCGGAATCTCCGAGAAAGTGATCACCTGTCCGCTTGTGGGTACGTTCTATTCCTCCCCGGCACCGGACGCAGAGGACTATGTAAAAGTCGGAGATACCGTGAAAAAAGGTCAGGTCATCGGAATTGTGGAAGCCATGAAGCTGATGAATGAGATCGAGAGCGAGTATGACGGAATCGTGGAGGAGATCCTTGTGAAGAACGAGGAGACGGTTGAGTATGGTCAGCCGTTATTCCGGATTCGTTAATTAATAAAGATAACCGTTTGGCGGCCCGCGCATTGCCGCGCGGGCTGTGAAAGATTGGATAGAGGATAAAAATCATGTTAGGAATCAAAGAAATTCAGGAAATTATTCCCCACAGACATCCGTTTCTTCTCGTGGATTGTGTGGAGGAGCTGGAGCCGGGCGTGAGAGCCGTCGGATATAAATCTGTGACATACAATGAGCCGTATTTCGCGGGCCATTTTCCGCAGGAGCCGGTAATGCCGGGCGTCCTGATCGTTGAGGCGTTGGCACAGACAGGCGCTGTCGCGATCTTAAGCGTTGAGGAAAACAAAGGAAAGACTGCGTATTTCGGCGCAATGAATAATGTAAAGTTTAAGAAGAAAGTAGTTCCGGGCGACAAGCTCCGTCTGGAATGCGAGATCATCAAGCAGAAAGGACCGGTCGGTGTTGGAAAGGCGGTCGCTACCGTGGACGGCAAAGTCGCGGTATCTGCGGAACTCACATTTATGATCGGTTAGGACTGGTGAAGAGATGTTTCAGAAGATTTTAATCGCAAACCGCGGCGAGATCGCCGTTCGGATCATCCGGGCATGCCGGGAGATGGGGATCAAGACGGTTGCCGTCTACTCCGAGGCAGACCGGGACGCACTGCACACACTTCTTGCGGACGAGGCGATCTGTATCGGACCGGCGCCGTCCACGGAGAGCTATCTCGATATGGAGCGGATCTTAACCGCATGCGTTGTCATGAAGGCAGATGCTATCCATCCGGGCTTCGGATTTTTGTCCGAGAATGCCCGCTTCGCGGAGCTCTGTGAAAAGTGCAATATCCGCTTTATCGGACCGTCAGCTGAGATCATTAACAAGATGGGAAATAAGTCCGAGGCAAGAAAAACTATGATGGCGGCGGGCGTTCCTGTGGTTCCGGGAAGCAAAGAGCCGGTCTACACTGTGGAGGAAGGCCTTAAGACCGCGAAAGAGGCCGGCTTTCCGGTGATGATCAAGGCGTCCAGCGGCGGCGGCGGAAAGGGAATGCGCGTTTCGAGGTCGGAGGAAGATTTCGAGGCGAACTTCTTAAATGCCCAGATGGAATCCGTCAAGGGATTTTCCGATAATACCATGTATATCGAGCGGTTTGTGGAGAATCCGCGCCACATCGAGTTCCAGATCTTAGGCGACCGTTACGGAAATGTGGTCCATCTCGGTGAGCGCGACTGCTCGATCCAGAGGAGACACCAGAAGGTTCTTGAGGAATCCCCGTCAGCGGCGATCTCCGGGGAGCTTCGGAAAAAGATGGGTGAGACGGCAGTCCGCGCGGCAAAGGCGGTCGGATATGAGAATGCGGGAACCATCGAGTTCCTTTTAGATAAAGATAAAAATTTCTATTTTATGGAAATGAATACGAGGATCCAGGTGGAGCATCCGGTGACGGAGGCTGTCACGGACATGGACCTCATCAAAGAGCAGATCCAGATCGCGGCGGGGGAACCGCTCTCCGTGAGCCAGGAGGACATTAAGATCTCCGGCCATGCTATCGAATGCAGGATCAACGCGGAGAATCCGGAGAAGAACTTTATGCCATGCCCGGGCATGATCACAGATATCCATCTCCCGGGTGGCCGGGGAGTCCGTGTGGACACGGCGGTCTACAACAATTACCGGATCCCGCCGAACTATGATTCCATGATCTTAAAGCTGATCGTGCGGGACAAGGACCGGGAGTCCGCCATCGCGAAGATGCGCAGCGCCCTCGGGGAGCTTGTCATCGAGGGAATCAATACGAATCTGGATTTCCAGTATGATATTTTAAGCGATCCGGATTTTCAGTCGGGAAATGTGGATACAAACTTCATTCCGTCGCATTTTCCGGAGTATACCAAAGAATAGATGATACCAGTTCAGCCGTGTCTAACTATGTGCATGGCTGAACGTAATGTTTTCACAGTCTTGAAAGGAGCTTTTATATATGCTAAGGGATATGTTTAAAAAAACATATACGAAGATCGATATGAAATACCGTGCGGGAGAAAAGGAATCTGCCAGAACGGCAGAGGAGGACGCGCCGGTGATTCCTGCCGGGCTGTGGAAAAAGTGCAATAAATGCGGAAAGCCGATCTACACAGATGACGTGAGGGCAAATTTCTATATCTGTCCGAAATGCGGCGGATATTTCCGTGTTCATGCGTACCGCAGGATCGAGATGATCGCTGACGAGGGAAGCTTTGAGGAGTGGGACAAGGAGATGGAAGTCTCCAACCCGTTAAATTTCCCGGGATACGAGAAGAAACTTGCGGCGGCAAGAGAAAAATCGAGACTCAACGAGGCGATCGTCACCGGAAAATGCCGGATCCACGGGGAAGAGACGGTTGTCGGCGTCTGCGATGCGAGATTTTTAATGAGCAGCATGGGTCACAATGTAGGAGAAAAGATCACACGGGCGGTCGAGCGCGCCACAGCGGAAAAACTTCCGGTGATCCTCTTCGCCTGCTCCGGCGGCGCGAGAATGCAGGAAGGCATGGTCTCCCTGATGCAGATGGCAAAGACGTCCGCTGCGTTAAAGAGACATCATGAGGCCGGACAGCTCTATGTGAGTGTTCTGACTGATCCGACGACGGGCGGCGTGACGGCAAGTTTCGCGATGCTCGGAGATATCATCCTTGCGGAGCCGGGGGCACTCATCGGATTTGCCGGACCGCGTGTCATCGAGCAGACGATCGGGCAGAAGCTCCCGGAAGGTTTCCAGAGAGCCGAGTTCCTCGTAGAGCACGGTTTTGTCGATAAGATCGTAAAGCGTGAGGAATTAAAGGAAACGCTGGCGATGATCTTAAAGCTTCATAAAAAGCCGGAGAGCGGATGTCTGGCGGCCTGGGAGAGAGAACATTCCGGGGAAGGTGCTTCAGAGGAGAACCGGTCCCGTGGAAAGAAAGTCCGCCATGCATCGGAAAAAGCCGCCGGAATGATCCGCAGCGCGTGGGATTCCGTCCTGCTTTCCAGAAAGTCGGATCGCCCGGTAGCGACCGACTATATCCATGCGATCTTTGATGACTTTATGGAGTTTCACGGAGACCGCTACTGCAAGGACGACGGCGCCATTGTCGGCGGGATCGCGTCCTTCCACGGAATGCCTGTGACAGTGATCGGCCAGGAAAAAGGAAAGAATACAAAAGAAAACATTAAGCGCAATTTCGGCATGCCGTCCCCGGACGGATACCGGAAAGCGCTCCGTCTCATGAAACAGGCGGAGACCTTCGGACGTCCGGTGGTATGCTTTGTGGATACACCAGGGGCGTTCTGCGGTCTGGAAGCCGAGGAGCGCGGACAGGGCGAGGCGATCGCGAGAAACCTCTTTGAGATGTCCGATCTCACCGTTCCGGTCCTCTCGATCGTGATCGGGGAAGGCGGAAGCGGCGGAGCACTCGCCATGGCGATTGCTAATGAGGTCTGGATGATGGAAAATGCAGTCTATTCCGTCCTTTCCCCGGAAGGTTTCGCTTCGATCCTCTGGAAAGACAGCAAACGCGCCGATGAGGCGGCACGAGTCATGAAGATGACTGCAAAAGAATTAAAAGAACTTGGAATCATTGAACGGGTGATCCCGGAGCCGGAACCGGCAGACCCGGAAACACTTCCGGAGATCGCAAAGACTATGGAAGATGCCATGGAGGAATTCTTTGAGACATGGACACCGCTCGGCGGGAAGACGTTAGCAGAACGCCGTTACGAGAGATTCCGGAAGTTCTAGGAGGCAGAATGGAGAAAACAAACATCCTGAAACCATTAAAAATAGGAAACCTTGTGGCGAAGCGCCCGGTGATCCAGGGAGGAATGGGAGTCGGCATCAGTCTTTCTTCGCTCGCCGGAGCCGTTGCAAAAGCGGGCGGCATCGGGATCATTTCCACAGCGCAGATCGGATTTAAGGATCATGACTTCGGAAAAAATCCGATGGCAGCGAACTTGAGAGCGATCCATTCAGAGCTTAAAAAAGCCAGAGAGAAAGCGCCGCAGGGCATTCTCGGCTTTAATATCATGGTCGCGACAAAAGAGTACGCATCCTATGTAAAAGAGGCCGTAAAGGCCGGAGCGGACGTGATCATCTCAGGAGCCGGTCTCCCGATCGACATGCCGAAATTTGTCGCGGAGGCGGAGAGCGAAGCGGACGGCGGAGAAAAAAAAGAGCGCCGCACGATGATCGCGCCGATCGTTTCTTCTGTGAAATCGGCACTTGTCATCTGCCGGATGTGGGACAGAAAGTACCATACGGCACCGGATTTCATCGTGGTGGAAGGTCCCTGCGCGGGCGGTCACCTTGGATTTTCCAGGGAACAGCTTACGGAGCTTGGAGCCGATACGGATCATGTGGCGGAGACATATGATGAGCCGGCATACGACAAGGAGGTCCGCGGGATCATCGAGACGGTGAAAAGCTTTGCCGAGAAGTATAAAAAGCATATCCCGGTCATCACGGCGGGCGGAATTTTCGACTATAAGGACGTTCTGCATCAGTTTGAACTTGGAGCAGAAGGAGTCCAGGCGGCGACGAGATTTGTGACCACCGAGGAATGTGACGCGGATATCGCTTACAAAGAGGCATACATTAACGCGAAAGAGGAAGACATCGTGATCGTGAAGAGTCCGGTCGGAATGCCGGGGCGTGCGATCAAAAACAAGTTCTTAGAGCGTGTCGCGAAAGGCCCGGTCAAGGTCGAGCACTGTTTCAGGTGCCTGGAGCACTGTGATCCGGCGACAACGCCGTACTGCATCACGAAGGCGCTTATCAATGCCGCGGAAGGAAAGATCGATGACGCGCTGCTGTTCTGCGGGAGCAACGCGTACCGCTGCGAGAAGATCGAGACGGTGCCGGAAGTCATGGAGGCGCTGTGCGGAGAATAGCTCATAATCCACAAAGTATTGTAAAGTTGCGGAGATTCATAGATCCTGCATTTCTGTCATAGAATGAAGAAACTCAGGTGATAACCCGATGGATCCGGTCTTTTACCGGATTTTCGGGGATTTCACCTCTTCAGACAGAAATGCGGGATCTTTTTATGTTAAATGCGCTGTGGGCTGGGATGATGGCCGCCGGGATCTTCTGGGCGGCGTTTCATGGAAATATGGGGGAAGTAACGAACGGGCTGCTGGACTCGGCGAAAGAGGCGGTGACTCTGGGAGTCACCATGCTCGGGATCATGTCGTTCTGGTGCGGGATCTTAAAGATCGGGGAGCGAGCCGGTCTCATTGAGGCGCTCACGAAAAAAATGCGCCCGGTGATCAGATTCCTCTTCCCAAATCTCCCCGACGGACATCCGGCAGGGCAGTATATCGCGACAAATATGATCGCAAATATGCTGGGACTCGGCTGGGCGGCAACCCCGGCGGGATTGAAGGCGATGGAGGAGCTGGGAAAGCTGGAGGATGAGAGAAGAGGCGGGATTTGCCGGAGAGAGGACCGGGAAGAAGATTGCGGAATATCCGGGGAGCGGAGACGGTCATACGGGGAGACTCCGGATAAGCCGAAGTCAAAAGAAAAACTGTACAGATGGAAGCGCCCGGCCGGGACCGCCAGCAACGAGATGTGTACATTTCTGATCATCAACATCTCGTCTCTGCAGCTGATCCCCATCAACATGATCGCCTACCGCAGCCAGTACGGCAGCGTCGATCCGGCAGCGATCGCGGGACCGGCGCTGCTCGCGACGATCGCGAGTACGGCGGCGGGGGTGGTGTTCTGCAAAGTCATGGACAGGAAAAACATTGATTTTTGAAAAAAAGTTTACTATAATGTTACTATTATGCGGCTGAAGCCCATACTCGGAAAAGAGCCCGCCCAAGGCGGTTTGCAAACAGAACACGATAAAAATATTCGTATCTGTACGTCATCAGAGCGAGATGACATACAGATCATAAAAAGAATCGATAAAACAATACCAGGAAGGTTGACGCATACAGAATGTATGCTTCTTTCTGGTATTTTTTTGCACTCGTGTCTGGAGTAAAAGTGTGTTATTGCACATGGTTTCAGGACAGAAAAGGGGATAAATTCATGAAAAAACGAACAATAAAAACAATACTGGCAGCTCTGACGGCAGCCGCCATGGTATGTTCCATGGCCGGCTGTTCCGGAAAGGACGCGGGGACAGCGGAAAGCTCCGCATCCGGCTCCTCCGCTGCTGCGGAGAACACAGGCGCGGCAGCAGAAAACGGGAAAGACTCCGTCATCGTTGTCATGGGACCGTCCTCTGAGCCGGAGGCAGGATTTGATCCGGCTTACGGCTGGGGAGCTGGAGAACATGTCCATGAGCCGCTGATCCAGAGCACGCTGACCGTCACAAAGGCAGATATGACGATCGGTTATGATCTGGCGACCGATATGAATGTCAGTGATGACGGGATGACATGGACCGTGACGATCCGCGATGACGTAAAGTTTACCGATGGGGAGAAACTCACGGCGGAGGACGTGGCGTTCACTTACAATACACTGCGGGACAACAGCTCGGTCAATGACTTTACGATGTTAAAAGAGGCGAGAGCGCTGGATGATACCACGGTCGAGTTTGATATGAACCGTCCGTATTCGATCTGGCCGTACACGATGGCGATCACGGGGATTGTCCCGGAACACGCTTATGGTCCGGACTATGGAACGAACCCGATCGGTTCCGGCCGCTATATCATGAAACAGTGGGACAAAGGGCAGCAGGTGATCTTTGAGGCAAACCCGGATTATTATGGGGATGCGCCGAAAATGAAGACCGTGACGGTCTTATTTATGGATGAGGACGCAGCGTATGCGGCGGCTCTTTCCGGACAGGTGGATCTTGCTTACACATCGGCGGCATACTCTGACCAGACGGTCGATGGATTTTCCCTTTTTGACTGCAAGACGGTCGATAACCGCGGCTTCAACCTTCCGGTGATCCCGGCGGGGGAGACCGATGAGAACGGCGTGGCGCTTGGAAACGATTTTACAAGTGATGTAAGTGTGCGCCGCGCGATCAACCTTGCGATCAATCGGGAAGAGATGATCGACCACGTATTAAACGGGTACGGGACAGTGGCATACAGCGTCTGCGACCAGATGCCGTGGTATAACCCGGCGGCGGAGACGGATTATGATCCGGATATGGCGAAGGCGATCCTGAAAGAGGATGGCTGGGAAGCCGGAGAAGACGGGATCCTCACAAAAGACGGAGTCCGCGCCGAGTTCACCCTGATGTATCCAACCGGTGATTCTGTCCGCCAGGCACTTGCGGAGGACACGGCAAACCAGTTAAAAGCATTCGGGATCAACGTGACGACCGAGGGAGTCGGCTGGGATACCGCCTACGACCGCGCACAGTCCACTCCGCTCATGTGGGGATGGGGCGCGCACACGCCGATGGAGCTCTACAACATTTACCATACGGCTCCGGGAAAGAAATATGCGGAATATTCCCCGTATGCAAATGCGAAAGTGGACAAGTACATGGATGCCGCTCTGGCGGAGAGCGACCTTGAAAAGTCCTATGAACTCTGGAAAGATGCCCAGTGGGACGGGACGACAGGGATCACCCAGGATGGGGATCTTCCGTGGATCTGGCTTGTGAATATTGATCATTTATACTGGGTGAAGGACGGACTGCAGGTTGCGGAGCAGAAACTTCATCCGCACGGACATGGCTGGTCGATCGTAAACAACGTTGACCAGTGGACATGGAAATAAAGAGAACGGGTCTGTGGATCGGCAGACAGGCAGCGCGGATGTGTCTAATGGTACTCCTTGTGAGTATTCTGGCGTTTGGGCTCCTGGCGGCCTCTCCCATAGATCCGCTTCAGACAAACGTCGGTCAGACCGCGCTCGGCTCCATGAGTCCGGAGCAGATCGCAAGACTCAGAAGCTACTGGGGAACGGATCTTCCGCCGGTGGAGCGGTATCTGAACTGGCTGAAAGACTTCCTTCATGGAAACATGGGAACCTCGCTTCTGTACCGGAGACCGGTGGCGGAAGTCATCGGTGAGAAGGTCTTAAGCTCCGTATGGCTTTTATTTACGGCATGGCTGTTATCCGGCATTCTCGGCTTTTTCCTTGGCGTTCTCGCAGGAAAAAGGCGCGGCGGAGTCATGGACCGGATCGTGACGGGATATTCGCTGTTTGTGGCGAGTACGCCGTCGTTCTGGGTGGCCATGGTGCTGCTCATGGTATTTGCGGTGAAGCTTCACTGGTTCCCGATCGGATTCAGCGTTCCGATCGGAATGGATGCAGGGGCAATCTCCATTGCGGACAGGATCCGGCATGCGGTTCTTCCGGGTGCGGCTTTAAGCATCACGGGAATTTCATCCATCGCCCTTCATACGAGGGAAAAACTCATCGAGGTCATGGAAAGTGATTACGTTTTGTTTGCAAGAGCAAGGGGAGAGTCGGATTGGGCGATCTTAAGACGTCATGGACTCCGGAACATTCTTCTCCCGGCCATGACACTTCAGTTCTCGTCGGTGAGTGAGATCATCGGCGGCTCTGTCCTTGTGGAACAGGTATTTTCCTACCCGGGACTGGGACAGGCGGCAGTGACGGCGGGACTCGGAAGTGATGTTCCGTTACTTTTAGGGATCACAGTCGTGACGGCGGTCATCGTCGCCGCGGGAAATCTTGCGGCAAACATTTTGTACGGTGTGATCGATCCGAGGATCCGGGAGGGGGCGAAGCAGAGATGATGAAAAATCGCAGAAGAAAAAGCTTCGCACTGCTGATCCTGGCAGCTGGACTTCTGGTGCTCGTTGCGGTTCTCGGGAGCTTCTGGAAGGAAACTGCGATCCAGACTGATTTTACGCGAAAAAATCTTGCGCCTTGTATCCAGTATCCATTCGGAACAGACTGGATGGGCCGGGACATGTTTGTTCGGACGATCGCCGGACTTTCTTTAAGCATCCGGATCGGACTCCTGACGGCGGCGGTCAGCGCAGCTGCGGCATTTCTTATGGGACTCTGCGCGGCTGTGTGCGGAAAAGCGGCGGACAGCATTGTGCAGATGCTCATCGATATCGTGATGGGAATTCCACATATGCTGCTTCTGATCCTGATCTCCTTCGCCTGCGGGCGGGGATTCTGGGGTGTTGTCTGGGGGATCGCGTTCACGCACTGGGCATCGCTCGCGAGACTCATCCGCGGGGAGGTCCTGCAGCTAAAACAGAGCCAGTATGTGAAGATCGCGGAGAAGCTCGGAAAAGGAAAGTTTTATATCGCATTCTGCCATATGGCGCCGAACCTGATCCCGCAGTTTATTACGGGACTTGTCCTCCTGTTTCCGCATGCGATCCTTCATGAAGCCAGCATCACATTTTTGGGCTTTGGGCTTTCCTCGGAAAGTCCGGCGATCGGGGTGATCCTGTCGGAGAGCATGAAGTACCTTGCGATGGGAAAATGGTGGCTGGCGCTGTTTCCGGGACTTTTCCTCGTGGGAACGGTCCTGCTGTTCCATTATATCGGTCAGGCGCTGTGCAGGCTTCTGGATCCGGGCAGTGTTCATGAATAGGAGGCGGAGAAGATGAAGGATACGATTTTGGAAGTGAAGGATCTCTCCGTCACCTTTACACAGTATGACCGCGGTTTTTCGAGACGGACGCTCCATGCGGTGGAGAAGATGGACCTCTCGGTACGTGCGGGCGAGATCGTGGCGGTCGTGGGATCAAGCGGATCCGGCAAGAGTCTGTTAGCCCATGCGATCATGGGAATCCTGCCCTACAACAGCGCGATGGACGGGGAGATCCGGTTTCTTGGAACACCGCTGACGGCGGAACGGGTAAAAAAGCTCCGTGGACATGAGATCGTTTTTGTGCCCCAGAGTGTGTCATATCTTGATCCGCTCATGAAGATCGGGGATCAGATCCGGAACGGGAAAAAGGATCATTCTGTCAAGGAAAAATGTCTGGCGGTGTTAAAGCGCTATGGTCTGGCTCCGGATATCCGGGAAAAATATCCGTTTCAGCTATCCGGCGGCATGACGCGGCGCGTTCTGATCTCCACAGCGGTGATGGAAACACCGAAACTCGTCATTGCGGACGAGCCGACACCTGGACTTCACATGGAGGCGGCAACGCGCGTTATGGGGCATTTCCGGGAGATGGCGGATGACGGGGCAGGAGTTCTTCTCATCACCCACGATCTGGAGCTGGCGCTTTTGACAGCAGACCGGGTCGTCGTGCTCTATGGAGGCAGAGTCATCGAGGAGACGGACGCGGCTGCTTTTCAGAATGAGGAGAACCTGAAACATCCGTACACAAAGGCGCTGTTCCGATCCATGCCGAAGAACTGGAAAAAGGACGGAGAAAACCTCTGCGACACAGGAGAGATCCTGGAGATCATGCGAAAGGAATACGGAAGATGAAGCTGGAAGCGATCGACATTTCTTTTAAATACGGGAAAGGGAGCAGACAGATCCTGGACCATGTAAATCTTTCGGTGGAACCAGGCGAAAAGGTGGGGATCATGGCACCGAGCGGATATGGAAAGACAACGCTTTGTAAGATCCTTGCCGGGTATGAGAGACCGGATCAGGGGAAAGTCCTGGTCGATGGAATGCCGATCCTGAAGATCCGCGGTTACTGCCCGGTGCAGATGGTCTGGCAGCATCCGGAGCTCTCAGTGAATCCGAAAAGGCGCCTGAGTACGGTTCTTGCGGAAGGGGACTGGACGTTTGAGGATCCGGGCGAACGGGCGCGGATCGAGGAAGGCCTCGGGATCCGGGATGAATGGAAAGAACGGTTTCCGGTGGAGGTTTCCGGCGGGGAGCTTCAGAGGTTCTGTATCGCGAGAGCATTGGGGCGAAAGACGAAACTTCTGATCGCGGATGAGATGACGACAATGCTGGATCTGATCACGCAGGGACAGATCTGGGATTTCGTTTTGAAGGAACTGAAACGGCGGGAGATGGGAATGATCGCGGTCAGCCACTCGCCGGAGCTTCTTGAGAAGGTGTGTGACCGTGTGGTGCGGTATCCGCAGGCTGATCTTCGCGGGTGATATTTATAGCCCATATGTGGGCAATGAATTGACAAGCTTTATGAGATTCCGTAAAATGGGGACATAAAAATATGGTTTTTTGATGCGGTGCAGTGGACAACTGCGCCGTTTTGCTTTTTGACAGAAAATTTCAAAGAATATTTTTACAAACGATGGAGGAAAAGATGAGATTTTGTATGGATCTGTGCCTTGCGGTGGTCCTGATCCAGATTGCATGGACCGATATCCGCACGATGATGATACCGGACCGGGTACTGGTTCCGCTGATGATCCTGGCAGGACTTTCGGTATTTACGGAGCCGGAAATTCCATTTACTGCCCGGCTCATCGGGATCTTCTGCACAGCACTTCCCATGTACCTTGCAAATCTTTTTGTGGACGGGGCATTTGGTGGCGGTGATATCAGGCTGCTGGCAGCCGCAGGATTCTGTCTCGGATGGAAAACATGCCTGATCGGGACGATCACGGGACTTTTTCTTGGAGGACTTCAGTCAGTGGTCCTGCTGGCACTTGGAAAGGTGAGATTCGGAGAGCGGGCGAGGATCCCGTTTGCTCCGGCGCTCTGTCTGGGACTATTTGCCGCAAGACTTTTTGAGGATCAGATCGTCTCTCTGTTCTTCTGGGGAACATGGTAGGGGATCCAGAGTAATAAAAGGTGGGATATGTCATGAAAAAGCAAAAGAAACTTGGGACGGCAGGATTAGCTGATTTTTTCCGACAGTTTTCGGTCCTGGTAAGCTCGGGACTTCCGGTTGCCGGGGCACTTGAGATCATGGAAACGGATGAAACAGATCAGAGATTTTCCCGGGCATGCCGGCTTTTCAAGCAGCGGATGACCGATGGAATGGCGATCGGGGATGCCATGGAGGAGACAGGGGCATTTCCGGAGCTGGCAGTCCAGATGATCCGGTCGGCGGAGATCGGAGGTCATCTCGGGAAAACGACTATGAAGCTCTCGGAGCATTATGAAAAAGAACATCGCACGGAAGGAAAGATCCGCAGTGCTATGCTGTACCCGAAGATCCTTATCTTTATGATGATATTCCTGGTCCTGTTTGTCTTTCTAGCGATCCTTCCGACGCTGGAACCACTCCTTAAAGGTGTGAAGCTTCCGCTTCTTACGAGAACTCTGATGGAGATCAGCCATTTTCTGTATCGATACCGATATTTTCTTCCGGTAGCAGCACTGATCCTTTTCACGGTCTGGAAATTTCTGATCACGAGACCGGTGGTCAGGCTTTTGTACGACAGGATGCTGTGTGTACTGCCGGTCCTGGGAAGACAGGTGAGAACGATCTGCACGGCGAGATTCTGTGAAAATATGTCAAGTCTCTATTCCAGCGGACTGCCGATCCCATCCTGTTTAATGTATACAATCGGGACCATCGGAAACCGCTATCTGGATGGGAAACTCCGGTTGATCATGGAAGACGTGAAAAACGGAATGCTGCTCAGCGAGGCAATCCGGGCGAGCGGCAGTTTCGATAAGAAACTGGCGGCGGTGATCGTCACCGGTGAGGAAGCGGGATGCCTGGAAGATATGTTAAAAAGGCTGGCGGAAAATTATGAACATGAGGCGGATCTGGCACTCACGAAACTGATGAATCTCCTGGAACCGGCGATGATCCTGGTCATCGGCTCACTCACCGGTCTTCTGATCCTTGGGATCATGGAACCGATGTGGAACATGTATGGGAGTATTGGCAGTTGAGAGGAGGAAACCGATTGAAAAAGAACGGACATGAAGGCTTTGTTATGGCAGAAGTTCTGATCACAGTCATGATCGTCATGGTCTTTGGGACTTTACTGTTTTCTTCAGCATCGAGAAGATATGCGCGGGCAGAGCGGAATATCGCGAAAACGGAGGCGAGACTGGCTGCGGAATCGGTCGTGCAGGTGCTGGCAGGGAAGATCCTGAAAGAAGAGTCATCGGAGGTGATCGAAAAACTTGTCTCCAGACACGGTCTTCCGGTGACCGAGGGCGTGGTCTGGGCGGATACGGAGAATGGAGAGTCAGAAAAGATCAGGACTGTCGTGACATCTTTCTGGCGAGAGGATGGCTCTGAACTGGTGCTGCATGCGGAGTGTACGGTGCGGGAGCAGACAGAAAGTGCATCGATCGTTCTCGGGCGGGAACGCCTATCCGTGTATACACCATCCACAGCGGATCGGAAGGAGGAGAACGCGCCATGAAAAAGAGAAAGAAAATACTTTCAGATCACAGCGGAATGACGCTCGTGGAGATATTGACAGCGTTCTTTATTCTGATGCTGGCGTCAAAGGCTGTCGTTTCCTGTATTTCAGGGTATTCCCGCGTGATCGAAAAGAGCCGGGAACTTTCCGCAGCAGGCACAGAAGTGGAACGCCTGACAGGAGATGCGGAATATGCAGCAGCCGCAGAGATCCATCTGGAGATCGGCGGGGAGGAGTTTGTGGAATCCGGATCCTATGTGGAAGAGACAGTGAAAGACAGTGATCGTCCGGTAACCGTTTTTTGGGCGGATCAGGCGGTCATGGAGGAGATTTTTGCAGATGGAGAATAAAAGAGGCGGTTTTACCCTGGTGGAAGTCATGACGGTGATCCTGCTGTTTGGAATGCTGATGCTCCTTATTTTTCCGATGAGGCGGATGATGGTTCGCGTTCTGGAGCGGACAGGGGATCAGGAACATGCGGAAATGATCGGTGATGCCGTTTTCCGGCATGTGACGGACGGATTGCAGACAGGTGCGATCCGGGTCGGGGAGCTGGACGAGCTTTCACTGGATACGTTTTGTGAGGATGATCTCGTGCCGGAAATTTCAGTGGAGGATTCGAGTGAATCCCGCGTATTTATCAGGATCACGGTGTCTGAGGGGGCACGGGTCCTTTATGAGAGATCTGGAAATATTTTTTGTGGGAGCCCCGGACAGCAGCCTTAAATAAGGGATGCCGATGACAAAGAATTGGTTTTTATGCGGTGGCGGTACCGCAGTCCAGACAGTGAAATTTTGAGATAGGGGGAAGTGAAAATGCTGCTTGCATTAGGTGGAGACGGAAGAAATGGAAACAGGGAAGAGAGCGCGGAAAAAACGGAACGGGTTGGAAGAGAGACCGAATCGGCGGTGAAGATCCTGGAAGAACTTCTGATCTTCGGATACCGGAAAAATGCCAGCGATATTCACATGGAACCGTGGGAGGACCGGTTTGTGATCCGGATGAGGATCGATGGAATGATGACGATGGTCCGGGAGTTTGACAAATCCATGTACCAGCCGCTCGTGACGAGAGCGAAGGTCATCAGCGGGATGGATATCGCAAAAAAGAGAGTTCCGCAGGACGGACATTTCCGGGAGACGATCAAAGGGATCCGGCTGGATATGAGAACGAGCGTGATCCCGACGATCTTCGGGGAAAAGATGGTGCTGAGATTTCTGGACAGAAAGACGGAGATCGATCATTGCGGGACATTTGGCATGAATGAAGAAAATTATAAGAAGATGATACAGATCCTGAGGAGTCCGGGCGGGATCCTGTATCTTACCGGACCGACAGGATGCGGAAAGACCACGACATTGTACCTGATCCTGGAATATCTGTTGAGACAGCCGGTAAATATCGTGACGATCGAGGATCCTGTAGAGCGATATCTTCCGGGGATCAGCCAGATCCAGGTGAATGAACAGGCGGGACTTACCTTTGAATCGGGACTCCGCGCGGTTTTGAGACAGGATCCTGATATCATCATGGTCGGCGAGACGAGAGATCCGGAGACTGCGAAGATCAGTGTCCGCGCGGCGATCACCGGTCATCTGGTGCTCTCGACTCTGCACACGAAAAGTGCAGTGGGCGGGATCACAAGAATGGCGGATATGGGCGTGGAGCCATACCTCACGGCGGACAGTCTGTGCGGCATGGCGGCACAGAGACTGGTGAGAAAGGTGTGTCCGCACTGCGCGGAGGCGGTGGAACTCACGGAGGAGGAACAGCGTCTGCTTGGAAGAACGGTGAAAAGTGCAAAACGCGGGCGCGGATGTGAACACTGCCTGAATACAGGATACAGAGGGAGAACTGCGGTCCATGAGATCTTTGTGATGGACCGGGAATTAAAGCGGATGACAGCGGAGAACCGGCCTGCATGGGAGATCGAGGAATATATAGTGAAGACACAGGGAATGCGGACCATGCGGGAAGAGCTGGCAGATCTGGTGTGTGACGGTGTGATCCCGATGGAGGAGTTCCTGCGGACGGTGGAAGTTCGGTAAATACAATATGGAGAAGAAAACGGGATGCGCGCGGCGTGTCCCGTTTTTTCTTAAAAGGAACTTCCGGTGAAATCCAAAGGCACTCCGTGCCAATGGTGCACACTCTTTTTTACATTATCAAATGCCTGTAAACACTGACTTTGCAGGGATTTTTATGAAAACGGATTGGCAAAAATGACGAAAATAGAAAAATATTTTCGTGAAACTGACCAAATAACAGGGGCATGGTTTTACGGATCCGATATGGATTCCGGAAAGGTCCTGTGATATAGTTATGGACAAACAGAGGAATGAACCGTCCGGGACATTCCAGTCAAATCATGACAGATCTTTTTAAAGTCTTAAAAATCTCCGGAAGCAGATGGTGTCTGCTTCATCGAAAAGCCGCCGGCGGCTTTAGCCGGAATATCCAGGAGGAAAAATGAATCGAAGGAAAATGGTAAAGTGGCTTGCTGCTGCAGGTTCTTTTGGCGCACTCGCAGGCTGCAGCGGGGAACTTGTCCCCTATGCGGCGGAGAGACCGATAGAGATCTCGGCAGCGGAGCAGGTGATCCTGCAGGACCGGGAAGCAGGCAGAAGATTCTTTATGGAATCCGTGTCTGCTGCAGACCGGGAAGGAAGACAGGAGATCACAGTGACCGGAAGAGAAAGTGCATTTGATACGCTGGTGATCGCGCAGATGTTTTCGGATGTGATCAATATTTCAAAGACAGATCTGGGAACGAGAAGTGTGAACGGTGAGCTGTTTTCGGACTGCCGGATCGGTTTTGAGTGGCGGGGGCGGGCGCCGGATCCCGGAGAAGAGAAAGTGCCCGGAACAGGAGATCAGTTCGGGGATGAAAAAGACCGGGCGTCCTGGAAGATCGGAGATGTGATCCTGCGGAATGTCGCGGGAAAAGTCTGCAGATTCCGCTGCATTGATGATGATTATCAGGATGGAAGCGGAAACTACGGAAAACGCGCGCTGTTTCTGGCGGAGTGTGTGATCCGGTCTGACGTGGAGAGCACATATGAGGAACGGGTCCTGCTTTCGTTCGGGGAGGATAATAATTATAAGAAATCCCGGGTAAGAAAGTGGCTGGGAGAACAGGAGGAGAATACGGTTCCGGATGCGGACTTTGTATACACGGGAACAGTAACCGCATTTACAGGAAGGACGGAAACCGGAGATTTTGCGCAGACCCGGATGGATGGGCTTCGGAGCTGCCGGCTTTCGTATCAGGACTGCCGGGACCGCTTCTTTCTGCTTTCTCTTGAGGAGGCGTACCGGTACCGGGAGGAGATCTGGAACCCGGAAGGAAAGGGAAGTCCTTACAGCAGGGGATTCTGGCTCCGCACACCGGCTTATGAGACAGACGAGTATGGAAATTTTGTATACGGAAACAGGGAATATGTTGTAGATCTGGAAAACGGATGCCTCAGACAGGCGGATGTGTCGGATAGCGGGATCGGAATCTGTCCGGCGTTCTGTCTGCCGCAGGCATAGAGGGGAGAAAATATGAAAAAGAGCAGAAAAAACAGAGGAAGAAAGAGCCGGATGATGTTAGTGGGATTAGGAGTCTGCATGGCGCTCGGAACACCGGTAAAGGGAATGGCAGTTTTAAGAAGCGTGGAGACGGCGGCGGGGGAAATCGCGACTGCGTCGGATGCGTCCGGGAAGATCGCTGTATTCGCGGCGGACGATGAGATCTGGGGTGGGGATGTAGGTGATATGAGCTTCCTGAGTGGAAGATCCGGAGACGGAAGCAAAGAAAAACCTTACCAGCTCACGACAAAAGAGCATCTGATCGGACTTGCGGTTCTCGCGTCCATGGGAATGGAAATTGGAAGCGGGGAGGGAACGTACCCGGGTAATTATAGAGGTGCCTGGTTTGAACTGGGGAAAAATATCGATCTCAGCGGCATGAACTGGATCCCGATCGGTTTTTACCGAACCGGTGCGGATATGCGGGCGGGAAAAGTGAGTCCGTTTGAAGGTCATTTTGACGGAAATGGGAAGACTGTCTCGAATTTTCGCATGTACCAGCCGTCCTGGGACTTTGGAGGACTGTTCGGAATGGTGGAGAATGCGGAGATCACGGATCTTAAAGTAAAGCCGGGACATGTGATCACAGTGAAGGAAAATGGAGGAATTCTTGCGGGCCGGGCAAAGCATTCGGTGATCCGGAATGTGACGGTAAATGGGACACTGAGGACTACCGGCACCGTTGGCGGAGTGGTTGCGGATGTTCTGGAAGATTCTGTGGTGGAAAACTGTGTTTCCGACCATGTGGCGATCGACGCGGGAAGCGGAAAGGAGATCTTCATTGGCGGAATTGCCGGGCGGGCCTCCGAGTCACTGATCGCGGATTGTGAAGTGAATACCGGGGACAGCCAGAGCTCCAGGATCCAGGGCGGTGGTTATGTTGGCGGAATTGCGGGCTTTCAGAATTCTGCAGATATCTTTAATTCGCATGTGATGGGGACCATCGGCGGAAGCGGTTCCCAGTCTATCGGCGGAATTACCGGAAAATATGCCTCCGGAAAGATCAAAGTGGCGAGATTTGAGGGAACGATCGCGTCCTCCGGGCGCGGAAGTGCGGCGCGGGAGGGAACCTTCATCGGAACGCACGATACTGGGTTCCATTTCCGCTATGGTGCGGAGGCTGGCGCGGACGCAGCGTATCTGTTCGCAGACACGGAGGAAAAGATCGCGGCCGGAGTCTGTGGTTCCGGAGTTTCGGATGATAACCGGTTTTCATATGATGCCCATATCGGATTCTGGAACAAGGGCGATAATTTCTACACATTAGTCCAGGGACAGAATACAAAGAAAGAGGATGAGCTCTATTTCTACGAGGAACTCGAAAATGGAGTCCTCCATGTTGTGGATACGGAGGATGCGGCGAGACAGGGCCTCTATACTCCGGACCATTTCGCGCCAAATTCCGTGGGACGGCCAGTGCGGGGATATCTGCTTTCGGTCCTTCAGGTGGATACGGCAGCAAATTCAAAGAATTTCTACGATGTCGCAGTTCTCACAGCAAAAGGTCCGTCCGCGTACAGTAAAGAATTTCATAAAGCGTACCGGGGTGCAGTGGCGGCCGGGGACACGGTGACAGTCCTCACAGCGCCCAGGAATACGGAGACGGAGAAATTCCAGATGGACGGTGTGCCGACTTATACGGACTTGCTGGGGCGAAGAAGGAAGACGAGCTATCAGACAGGCGGTTCCTACCAGTTTGTGATGCCGGAGCATGACACGGAAGTATCTGCTGTCTATAAGAAGGTGGCTGCAGGCGTGCGGGTGGAGCCTCAGGAATTTGCCTTCAGGGTCACAGAGGAGCGCACCGGCGACCGGATGAAGCCGTCGATCACGACGGAAGTGCGGGACAGCGCGGGAAAACTTTTGGCGAGATATCTGAACGGAAAGCTGGAAACAGGGACAAAGGTCCAGGATGTGAAGATCCAGGCGGTAGTCGATAAGAATAATGATGTCGCTGATGAGGCGGTGAGATGGAGCGTGGACGATGATGAACTGATCCTTTTAAAGAAAAATGATGATGAGGATGAGTCCGGATATACGAAAAAGAGCGCTTCGATCGAGCTGAATCTGAATGCCGGATTTTTTAAGGACATCGTCGGGAAGGCTGAGGCAGAGCAGGCAAAGAAACAGTACCGGTATCCGATCGAGGATACGATTTACGGAAACGGAATTCAGGGTGGACTTGCTGTCCTGACGGCAAAAACGAGACCTGTATCCAGTTTCGAGGAGAAGTCTGTGACGGCAAACTGCAGGATCCCGGTAACCTTCCAGATCAAAGACCGGACGAAGGTCGCGGCGGAAGGAGCATCTCTCAATAAGACGGCTTTAAATTTTACAGTCACCAGAAAACTGACCGGTGACCGGAAAAATCCGCAGGAGACACTCACGGTATCGGCACCGCAGATTCTTTCGGGGACCTTTGCACCGGATTATTTTGACAAAAAAGATATCAATTGGACAGTCGGTGACCATGCGATCATCCAGGTGGATGCCGGTTTTGTGGAAGAAGGGATCGCGGACGGTGATTACCGGAACGCGAAGGTGAGCGCCAAAAAGGATACAAGATGGATCCTGGATCTCATGGAAGCAGATGACGCGGCTCATGCGGAACATATTTATGAAAAACGCACCGGATATGGGACCCGAAGCACGGATGTGATCATGGCAGCAAAGGATGCGCTTGGAAATATCCAGTCGGCAGCCTGCAGTGTGAAAGTGGACTTTGTGACGGATGACCAGACGTTGGTGATGCCTGAGGAGATCAGGGCGGATCAGGATACGCTGACCTTTGCGCTGACACTTACGAAAAGCGGATCAAGATACAACCCGGTACTTAGCTGGGAGGGCGCGGATGCTCAGAAGATCACGGCAGAACTTGTTCCCGCAGCGGCGCTCAAAGGGAATGGAGATGGAAATTTTGTACTTGAATGGAGATCTCGATCCGGAGCTGTGAAAGCGGAAAACGGAGTGATATCGGCAGATACAGGCGCATCCTGGATCACGGAGGCGATGAAGAAATACCCGTATACGGCGGAAACCACGGATGAGATCACGGTGAAGGCAGGAACTATTGAAAAAAAGATCCCGGTAAAATTGACGTTTAAACTTGTAGACCGGACATGGTCAGGAAGTTCCGGAGGACATTCTTCTGGCAGTGGAAGTACGGGAAGTGTATTGAAAAAGCTGCAGAATACAGGAGAACAGCCGAAAGGAAGTATTGCCGGTGAATGGAGAAAAGAAGCAGACGGAAGCTGGCGGTTTGTTTCCGGCGGAAAAACTTATGCCGGTGAATGGGCCTGGATCTACCATCCATACGCAAAAGAAGGTCAGGAAAAAACTTCCTGGTTTCATTTCGCAAGTGACGGCAGGATGCAGACCGGCTGGTTTCTCGACGAAAAGGATGGCAGTTGGTATTACCTCCGGAAGACGAGCGACGGGAATCAGGGAAAAATGCAGACCGGATGGCTGAAAGAGGGAGAAAAATGGTATTACCTTGGACCGACGGGACGAATGACAAAGGGATGGAACTGGATCGACGGAAAATGTTACTATATGGACCAGAAAAACGGACATATGCTGGCGGGCTGTATGACACCGGACGGATATACCGTGGATGATACAGGTGCATGGTGTGTTCACGGGGTTGTGCAGACATTTGGAAAGAAATAATGGCGGGGGATCAGGATGGAAAAGAAGAAAAGAAGGCGATGGATAGCCGGTTTTCTGGCGGTTATCATGACGATCACGGGAGTGGGGATTCCACTCCCGTTCCCGTCCGAGGCATCGGATATATGGCCGCAGAAATCGACGGCACCGTTCTACTGCCTCGATGGAGGAAAAGGATGGAAAAAAGTCGACCGGTATGACATGTATAAATTTGATACGATGCCGTCTCCCCTTACGGAGACGCAGGCGAAACGGCTATTCTGGGCGTATCCGGATAACTGGTCAGCGTTAAAGGACGCGGCAAAAAAATTTGATCCGGGCCTCTATGCGGAAGTTGCCTCCACAACATCGAGTGCCAATATCGTAAAATATGTGAAAGACGATGCCGGAACAAAATTTGCCTGGGTGGCTGACAATCCGGAAATCGAAGATCGCGCGATCGCTGCAATGGAGCAGGCGTCATCGGTCGGACTGGCGGCGGGGAAAGAAGCACCGGACGCGATCCGGGGAGCGACTTCAGAAGATACGGCAGTGCCATTCCAGGTACTGCCTTTTTCCGACGGACCGGGGGCACTGGATACAGAATTTGTGCTCGGAAAGGAGTTTATCCGCGATATTGCAAAGATCGAACCTCAGAGTGTCTGGGACAATGGATCAACCGGGGGAAATGTGGGCTGGCTGGATGCCTCCCAGGATAAAAATATTGCAAAATCTGTGATGGGTACAAATCTGTATGAGGTGACCTGGAGCGGAGACGCGATCCGCATCCATAATAACGGCTCGGCGACTGCAAATGAAAATGCGGTCGGCAGCAGTATGACGGATGAAGAAAAATATAATAAGACTACGGTTCGTTATAAGATCACGATGCGAGGTAATTCCGGCTGGTACACGGAAGGCAGCTGGAATCCGGAATATCTCCGGGAATGGATGGATTTTAAGGTCTGTATCAATGCACCGGAACACCAGAGACTCTACAAAGCAGATATGAGGATCATTCCGTCGGATATGGTATTTTATCTTGTGATCAGCCAGGACGGAGGAGAAAAAGACGAAAGGCAGGAATACGGAGCAGAGACGCCGACACTGGAATTTCAGATCTATCGCCATAAAGAGACTTTTTCGGCGGATTACAATGTCAGACTCGTAAAACATGATGATGAGACGGGAATGCCGTTAAAGGGAAGCCAGTTCTATCTGTATGAAAGATTTGAGGATCAGGATAAGATCTCAAAGGCGGATGGAGAGGGAAAACTTGCGGAAAAAAATTTAAGTTTTCGTCCATGGAGAGACTTCCAGGTGTTTTCTGAAGGAACCACGAATGAAAAGGGTGAAATTACTTATCGCGATACCAGAAAATATGCCTATGAAAAGACATATTGCGACGGACATGCCGCTCCATCCTGGGCAAATATGCCTGAAGAACAGGGAAAAGGTGATGGGAAAAGCGATGCCTATGAGGAGGCGGCAGAACAGACGCGGGACAATAACCGGGCGGCGGCAAAACAGTGGCTGGAGTTAGCAGAGGCCTGCGAGGCAGAGGCGGACGGCGGATGCCACTTCCACTGGCTTGCAGATGAGAGTGTCTATGACGAAGTGAAGGAGGTATTGGAGAGCGGAGAAGCAGACGGAAGAAGCCGGGAAGGCGCCGGGATGATGCGAAAGAACCGTGCCGCGTCTCAGGATGCATTTGAAGGATCCGGCTGTAAAGCAGATTGTGAAGAGACTTACCGGAAATTTATCGGACTGCGTTTTACTTATACCTGGAAAGAAATCCAGGCGAGAAGTGGGTATATACTCCATGATCTGCATCAGGATGATATTCCGGTGGAGATGATCATGACGGATTCTTCCGAGGCAGGAGCGAATGCGGAGAAGGTGTCCGGAAGCAGCCGCGAGATCGCGGAAAACATCTGGTATTCGGGAAATGGAAGTATGGGTGAGAATAGTGTTTCAGAAAGAAAAATACCGATGGTGAAAAGCACGATGGGAAATGTTCTGAGGAGAACTGCTTCCGACTCAGAAGCTGCGGCTGTCAGGGCGACGGAGTCCAATGCGGAAAAGAAAAGTATTTTCCGGATGCTTTATGACTTGTTCCGGGGAAAAGATCAGGATGAGGAAGAGGAAAATGGAGGATCAGACGGTTGGGGTGAGTTTGAAGGTGTTGGAGATTTTGCGGATATCCTGGCAGATGCAGAGGAAGATGGGATCCGGCATCTGAATACCGGGGATCCCGGAAAATATTCGCATTGTAACGGAGCGGAAAACTGTGGGGATGCATGGCATGTCTATGACCACCGGACGGAAGGACGGATCCATATTACAAAAAAAGATCTGGACCTTTTCCGGGGAGAATCTGATAAGTATTCATCCTACGGGGATACAGAAGGGGACGGAACACTTCAGGGGGCTGTTTACGGTCTTTTCGCGGCGGAAGACATTATCCATCCGGACGCAGAAGTAGCGGGAAACGGGACCCTGACAAATACAGGGATCGTCTACAGGAAGAATGATCTTGTGGCTGCGGCATCGACAGATCAGGACGGAAATGCAGATTTCCTGTGTTATACCGTAAAACCGGGGATGGAATACGATTACGGGGAAGGGAAGATCAGCAAAAGAAATGATATTTCCTGGAACGGACCGGAAAATCTTTATCAGAAGAATACAGAAAAGAACGGAAACTGCTGGATCGGACGCCCGCTGATCCTTGGAAAATATTATATAAAGGAGCTCTCAAGAAGCGAGGGATATGAACTTTCTGTAAATGGAATGGAGCAGCAGATTACAAACCGGGGAAGCGGATATGATGTGCCGGATTCTGTGACAGATGCCAATGGAACTGCGGTGGTTACGATGCCGGAGCTTGCGGCTGCGATGGAAGGCGATGATGGAAGCGGAAAAGGATACGATGAACTTGCATTTACGGTGAGTTCATCGGGAACTGCCGGGGAAAACGGAGATGGAGGATATGAGATCCTCGCCTGCGGCTTCCCGGAAGGGACAAAGTTTTATCGTGTCGATGCAGGAGAAGAGCTGGTCACAGGACCTCATGTGACGGGAACAGAGATCGTGATCGTGAAAGATGCGGCAGGAAGAACGATATGGAAGCAGGCGGAAAGCGATTCCAGTGACCTTCTCTATCAGCCGGAACGTAACGCAGCGGGAAAGATCACCGGGCAGGAACCGGTGATCCGAATGGAACCGCAGATTTTAAAGGTGGAGCAGATCCCGGAGAAAATACCGATGCGCCTTGAAAATCTGTCTGTCGATGAGGACGATGAACGTTTTCAGGCAAAACTGGAGGAATGTGATCTTTCAGACGAAACAGCAGACGCGTTTCTCTTTTTGAAAGCGCAGACGGAGGAAATCCTCGGAAAGAACGGATATGATGTCCCGGTTACTGCAGGAGGGATCCGTTCTATGGAAACTGCACCGATTTACAACCGGGGAGTGAAAAAAGGTCAGAAAGATGTCTGGGGTATGACGACGGAACCAGGAGAAACAGCGAAAAAAACAGTATATGGGGCAGCAGTACAGGAAATCGCTGTCACATGCAAAAAGAATGACAGTATCCTGGATCTCATGCAGAATATTTTCACCTGGTATCAGGAACATCCCCAGTGGAATTTTGGTGGGATCGACATGATCAGAAGAGAAGGAGACCACTATCAGATCACCCTGTACGCCGGGGCATCCTCGATCGGGAATCGAAGATTTTTCACATCGAAAACGGAAAATGGAAGGAAAACGGTGGACTGCGTGTATGCCGTATACGAGGATCCGGTAAATCTTCGCTGGGTCTACCAGGAATATAAAAACAGTGGAAAGTATCGGTTTCAGGTGGACAGACAGTACATGCTCGGGAACGGCAGAGGCAGAAGATATTATCTTGACGCGACACTGACCCCGGTCATGATGCCGGGAACGGATGGAAAACTGACGGAGATCATGCATCAGGTCATGGTTTACCATAAAAAAGGGGAAAACGTGATCGATTACCTGTCTGGAGATCCAGCACATGGATACCGCGTTCCACTTACAAAGACGGAAGATAAGATCGAGATCACGACAGAAAAAGAAGTCGTGGAAAAAGACGTGGAACTTCCGGATGTGGTGAGAGAGGAAAAAAACGGTGTATACAGGATCCATATAAAGACCGCGGGAAAGGATTCTTTTGGAAAAGAATTCAATGATAAAAAGACGAGTCTTACTTTAAACTTTACTGCAAAACTTCCGGAAAAAAGCCATGTTCTGACGGAAAAAGAGATCCGGATGCTTGGAAATGCGAATGTCCGGGGATATCGGGCGGGGGACCGGATCGGCTATGCAGAATACCTTGTAAGGTTTTCGGGTGCAGCTCTTGCAGCGTCTGTTTCGAAGAACCGGGATCTTTCCGATACCTATATTATCGCAAAGCGGCTGATCTATCGCAGGCAGGATAAGATCAGCGAGGACGGGGATACGGGACTGACACCGGCAATTGTTCTTGAGCGGCCTGTGAAACAGAAAATACGCGTGGAAAAAAAGACGGACGACGGAGAAAATATCGGGAATTTCCGCTTTAAGATCTACCTAAAGTCCAATCTGGAACGAATTTTCTGTACAAAAGACGGAGAGATTTCCTGGGAAGATAAAAACGGAAATCCGGTGCAGATCGAAGAATACCGGGAACATTTTCCAGAGCTGGTGCAGAAGATCTATACGAGAAAGGAAATCCGACAGGTACTGGAGACGGTGGAGCGGAGGAAAGATTCTGACCAGGGTGAAGGAACGATTCACGAGTATAACTATGAAAAGTTCTTCGCGGCTATCCGAACGGCGGATACAGATCGCTGGAAGAGAAAGGGAAAACTGTGGAATACGTCATTTAAACCATTTGCGTCCAGCCTTATCAGCGGAAAGAAAAATGAGATCAATACTTCAGAATATGCGAAAGAAAACGCAAAGCGCTCGGATGCGGTCCGGCAGTTCGCCATCGACTGGTATCTGAAAGAGGAGATGGAAAATCTGCAGTATGGGGCGAGCGCATATCCGGATGAGCAGTATGATCATGCTCTTTTTTTGGCGATCCAAAAGGCGGAGGAGTATCTGCAGCCATTTTTCCGATATGATCTTGGAAAGATCTACGCGATCGCATGGGACAGCGAGGAGGACGGTGGTTCTGACGGAGATCAGACAACTCTGACCGTTCAAAAGAAAAATGGGGAGACAAAGGAAGAGGCAGCTGCGGCAGTTTCTGAATATCTCCCATACGGAGAGTATGTGATCGCAGAGGAACAGCCATATGCACCTGAATTACTGGACTTTAAGAACAGGCATTATGAGATCGATGCGCCGAAGGAGATCTTCCTTCCGGAGGCAGCAGGACAGTCCGGGGATGATCAGAGAGAAAACTATATTTATAAGAGAGCGGATTCCCCATGGGATCTTGCGAGAAAGTACCTGATCCGCTTCAATGAGGAGTGGGACAAAAATCAGCAGCAGGAGCTGCGGGAGTATGTGATCAGTGCCCACAGCAATGACGGGGATTTTGAAGTTTATCCATATGGCCTCTCAGAAAAAGCAAAAACCGGCCATTATGAACCTTATGGAAACGGGAAGGTGGGGCGATATTATCACTATCGGTCAGACAGCGAATACGGAGCGAAAACGGATGGAAAGGAGACGATGACAGGGGTAAAAACAGCTCGTGACGGAGAATATGCGCCGATGCTGGTTCCATGGAGCATTGTAGATCCGAATGAGCAGAAAGATGACAAGAGCTGGACAGGATATGGAGAAAAATCATTTCTGGACCGGAAATATTATGCTGATGTGAGAATTGAAAAGCTTGATGCGGAAACAGGGGAACCGATCCTTTACGATGACGCAGTATTCGGGATCTACCGTGCAGAGAGAAATGCGGCAGAGAATGGTGATGGAGCTGTAACGTGTTACACGGCTGATACGATGATCCTGGGAAGCAGATATTTTCTGGAGGCGATGGGAGCGAAGGAGATCCGGCCGTTTGCGCGGAAAGCGCCTGGAGCCGGAGAACTCTTTTACGGAACGGTTCCTGCGGGAACGCCGGTCTGTCATGAGGAAGATCTTGTAAGCTTTACGGACAGAGATGGACTGCAGACGGGAACGCTCCTGGCGATCCCAACAATCCGGGATATTGCGGAAAAGGGGATTCTTCAGGCAACAGGTTACGCGAAAACGCCAAATCCTCTTCCGGCAGGAGTCTATGTGCTGGCAGAGATAAAGGCGCCGTCTGGATATGTACGTTCAGGACCTGTGGCGGTGGAAATCTACAGTGACAGGATCCTGTATTCCGGTGGCTGGACGGAAGAGAAAACGGCAGCATCCGTTTATGGATATGAGCAGGATCTGAAGGGGATCCATCCGGAGAATGTCACGGATACAGCCAGAATCTACGCGGAAAATACCGCAACAATTCTGGAAGTTTCAAAAACAAAGACAATAGATACAACTCGTGGAATGAAGGTATCAGGCCGTGTGGAAGGTACGATCTCTGAACTTCGCGCACAGTATGGACTAGAGAATCTCGACCTTGCCTATGATCATGCAGGGATATACCAGGGATTTGGCTGGAAGAAAGGGACACTGGAGATACTGGAAGAGCGGAAACATGCCGGAGAGAGGGTGGAGCTCGTTTATGAGAATGGTGTCTTTCAGGGATACGGCTATGTGACAAAAAGGCTTGAAACGGCAGATCATGAGAACCCATATGTAACCGGAGCGAAACTTGCGCTTTATGACGCGATCCGGGTAGAAACGACCGGAGATTCCGAGGACTACGCATTTGAAGGTGTGGAGGTCACAAGGGACAGAAACGGAAATGTGACAGATATTGTCGTAAAGGAGGGATATGCAGGAGAAAAACAGGAATTCTCTCGTGAACCAGGATCGGAAGATGATACCCGGGACGAAGGAATCTGGAAACTCAGGACCGTGAAGAGACCGGATACCCCGGTCCTGCTCTACGATCTCGGGAATCTTGATGTGATAACGAAAGGAAAAGATGGAACTCTTTACGGCTATGACCGGGAAGGGCGGCGGCAGAAGATTACCTTTGATACGAGATCGATCTACGCGCTGAAAAATGGAAAACCTGTATTTGAAGTATCTGGAGGCGATTTCTCAAAACTTGTATATGATCGGAAGTCGAAGGCGTTTACCTCGATGGATCCGGAGACTACGCTGTTTCATCTTGACTCATTCCTGTGCAGGGACGCGGAAACAGATCCCTATACGGGACTGGCATATGTGAGGAAGATGGAGATTGGAAGGTATGGAAGGGAACGACCGGTCTTTTACGTGTGGCCGGTGGTAAAAGAGACGGATTCATCAGGGAATCTGATCGGAAGACGGAAAATATTGACCGGAAGACCGGCAGAAATCGCAGAAGAAACTGAGAATGCCTATATTACTGGGACATGGAACCCGAAAACAGGCCGTTTCGAAAAAAAGATGGAACCAGTTCTCGATGAGTTTGGACTGGTAAAATATTATCCGGAAAGCGGCGCAGTGTACAAGAAAGGAGAATCGGTCTATGACCGGGATGGGGATTATGTGACATACCGGTATGAAGATCTTCTGGAAATGGAGAACCGTGCGGCATACCACTTGAACAGGAGAGAGGATCTTCTTGATGTAGGGGATCCGGAGGATGAGGCGGATGATGTACCTTTAAAACACAGAAAGGGAGAGGTATGGATCATTCCGAATGTATGGGTTAGCGGTGAGAAAACGATCCAGGACGGCAGCACGGATGAGGAGACGGATGGACAGCCGGATCTTTTAAGACGTGTGATCCCGGGAAGCTACATTCTTGAGGAACTGGAGGCGCCGGATGGGTATGTGCGTGCGCTTCCGGCAGCAGTGGAGGTGAATGAGACAAAAGAAATCCAGAGAGTCGTCCTGTCAGATGAGAAGACGAAGGTGGAGATTGCAAAGACAGACGGGACAGAAAGCTATGTTCAGAATATCGAAAACCGGACGGACAGCCAGAATAAAGAAAACGGGACGGAGATCCGCGGATCATACGGTCAGAAGTTTGTCAAAGGAGCAAAACTTGCGCTCTTTAAAGCGAAGCGTGTGAATTCTGCGGATCATGAGAAATACCCCAAAGGATACTACCTTGTGAAGGCAGAAGAGACGCCTGCTGTGTGGAGCTCAGAAGACCCGTTGGACAATCACAAAGTTCCGGTGACGGCGTTGTGGATCACGGATGGAAAACCAAAGTATTTTGAGGGAATTCCGTTGGGAAACTATATCCTGGAGGAGCTGGAGACTCCGCCCGGTTATCTTCCTGCTTCGATGGAGATCACAGTGGAAGAGACAAAAGAGCTGCAGAGCTTTGTCCTGAAGGATGACCATACAAAACTGGAGATCCTTAAGTTTGAGAGAAATACGTCCGGCGAGAAAGAAGCGCTGTCCTGGCCGGCGTCTCCCGAATTTGTTCTCTGTGAAGCGGATCTTGATGAAAACGGGGAGGTGAAGATGGAGAACGGTACTTATGGGTACCGGAAAGACCGGATCGCAGACAGTTGGAAGGCAGATAACCTGTCAGAGTACCTTCCGGCGGTCCCGGAGGCGTATGAAAAGATGTTTGGCGAGTATGGAAATGGATTTGAACAGTTTTCATGGAGAAAAGAAATCACGGGACGAGTGATCTCCGGAGAGGCCAGACTGCTGGAGAATAAAGAAACAGAGGATCAGGGGATCATCCTGCAGCTCTGGGAGCTATCGGATGGAAGCAGAATGCAGGTTTCTGTATCCGCAAATGGAAATCCGGAAAAATTAACGCAGAATGGTCAGCCGTCACCGGCATTTGAGTATCAGTTCCGTTACCGTTCCGGATTTTCCGGCAGCTTCCCGGAAGTGACCAGCTACGATACAAGAGGCGGTCTGCATCGGATCGACCGGCTTCCGGAAGGAAAATATGTGCTTCTGGAGAGTAAGGTTCCGGATGGATATCAGGGAGCAGATCCGATGCTGATCACAGTGGATCAGTCCGGAACCGTTATCCGTTATGAAGTGGAAAATAAACGGAAACCGGAGGAACGGGCAGCATTTGGGCGCATCAGGATCAGGAAGACGGATGCGGATGATAAAGATCTGCGGCTTTCCGGTGCCTGGTTTGAAGCTGTCTGTGTACAGACAGGGGAGAAAACTGTGTTTGCGACTGGTGAAGATGGGATCGCGTTATCGCCGGAACTTTCAATCGGATATCTGGATCATGGAGCCTGGATCATGTATGAATATACAGTTCGGGAGCTCATGCCGCCTCCGGGATACGGACGCTGTGAAGAAACCTTTTCGGTCGTGTTTGACAGGGAAAAAGAGGATCTGATCCAGCTGTATGAACTTTCTGTCGAAAATAAAACGACAAGAGCTGGATTCAGTAAACTGGATCTCACGACAGGGGAAGAACTTCCGGGAGCTTCCCTGGAGTTAAAAACTTCTGATGGAAGGCTTGTTGATTCCTGGATATCCGGGAAGACTCCGCATCTTGTAGAAGGAAAGCTGACGGCAGGTGAGAACTATATTCTGACAGAAATATCCGCTCCTGACGGGTACGAGCTCGCGGAATCCATTTCCTTTACAGTGCCGGAGAACGGAAATTTCGTGAAGATCGAGATGACGGATCGAAGAAAGCCGCCGGAGAAATCGGAAACACCGACGGAGCCGGAACAGCCGACAGAACCCGATATCCCGACTTTTCCGGAAACACCGACGGAACCGGAAATGCCGGAGACGCCGGAAACACCAACGGAGCCGGAACGTCCGACGCCATCTGTTCCTGGTGAGAAGCCAAAGAAACCGGTGGAAGCGGAGTGGACAGAGCCTGAGACAGAACCGGAACGGAAAAAAACATATGGGACGATCACGGTACGCTATGAACGGGAATTTTCAGGCAGCGGAAAGGGGCACGTCCACCAAAAAGGCAGGACAGATCTCAGAACCCCGGAAACGGGAGATACGGGAAGACCAGAGCTTGCAGTAACCGGTCTGTTTGTCGGATTCCTTGGACTCTGGTATCTTCACATAAAAAAGGAGAGAGAAGAAAGGAACAATGAACATGAGGATGAAAAATGATGGAAGCCGGAAAATCCGGCTTCCGGTCAGAAAAATATTCGGATTTTTAGGAATGGAGGCAGTTCTCTTATGTGTATCTTTTTTCATGCCTGCATTCGCGGAAAAATTGCCGTCAGAGGAAAGAAAGCTGCAGGTGGAAGAAACTCTGTCCGGAGAAGAGACATCGCCTGCGGAGAAAAAAAGAGAAGAAAAAGAGACTCTGACGTATGAAAGCCCCATATTTACGGGTGGGGGAGAGGAATTTCTACCGGAAGAGACAAGGACCGAGGGCGAAAAAGAATACCGTCTGGTATCAACGCGAATCCGAAACGCAAAGAAAACAGGAGAAATGACGTATGCCCAGGTGACAATCCCATATGATCTGGAAGGAGATGATACAGTGCCGGAGACAGCTGATGTTCCCCTGATCGATGAGGAGTCCGGCACAGAGTTTGAGCGGGAGCTTTCTCTTGTGGATGTGGAAGAAATATCGAGAGAATGGTCAGATACCTTTTCTTTTTCGGTCACGGTTTCCGGGTATGGAGCAGACTCATTTTATCTGGGAGATATGGAGATCCCCGGGAATGCGGATCTTGCTGACTACGGAGAAAAACTTCTGGATCTCGCCGGACTGTCCCGGGAGTATTACCGGGTAGACCGCGTGGAGTGGGACGGAGAACCTTATGAAGATGGGGAGGTGATATGCAGAAACGCAGCCGCAGTTGGAAGCAAACTGGTCCGAAACGTAAAAGCGAAGTACGGCGGTCAGATCCGGACACCGGATCTGGAAGGAAAGCAGTATATTGGAATTTATGAGGAAGTTCTCCCGGAAACGGAAGATGAGACAGGGATCGAACCAGAGCCGGAGATCATGAGCCAGCCGGAAACGATCCCGGATACTTCCGAAGAAACTGTACAGGCAAGTCTCGCAGAGCGGATCATTGAATGGCTGGAGAGCCATATCACGACGATAACGGTGAGTTTTGTAAGTGTACTTTTACTGGCAGCGGGAATCTGGCTGTTTGTGAAAAGCGGAAAAAAGCCAGGGCGTCAGTCACCCTAGCTTTTCCTGCCAGTCTTTTTCCTTAAAACCGGTGAGAACAAAGGAGTCACCGATCACTAACGGACGTTTTACGAGCATGCCGTCAGTTGCCAGAAGGGCAATCTGTTCTTCCTCGCTCATAGTCGGGAGTTTATCTTTCAGTCCCATGGATTTATAGAGAAGTCCGCTGGTGTTAAAGAATTTTTTTAACGGAAGTCCGCTCATTTTGTACCATTCTGTCAGTTCTGCCACACTGGGATTATTTTCCTTGATATGGCGGCTGGTATAAGATACCTGGTGCTCATCGAGCCAGCGCTTTGCCTTTTGACAGGTGGAACACGGCGGATATTCGAGAAAAAGAATATTCATAGTGAAAAACACCTCCATGTGCTTAGTATAATGGATTTTTCCGGAGAATACAATGAAAAGGAGAAGATGTTGATCGGGCGGAAAGAAATATGGATATTCTGATCTTTCTTTCAGAGTTTATGGTACCGCTCACGGTATTTTATATCGTCGGTTCCGGAATCCTTGCAAAACGACCGGTGTTCGATGATTTTCTGGATGGCGCAAAGGAAGGAATGCACACTGTGGCGGATGTACTTCCGACTCTGATCGGACTGATGACAGCGGTGGGAGTTTTAAGAGCTTCGGGGATTCTTGAAGCAGTATCGGAACTTCTGAAGATTCCCGCCGCACTCTGCCATATCCCTGTTCCGGTAATCCCGATCATTCTGGTGAGGATCGTATCCAGCTCTGCAGCCGTTGGTCTGATCCTTGACATCTTTAAAGAATATGGGCCGGATTCTCTGGTCGGAAATATGGTTTCTATCATGATGGGGTGTACGGAGACAGTGTTTTATACCATGAGTGTGTATTTTATGTCTGCACATATCCGAAAGACACGCTGGACATTGCCTGGAGCTCTTGCTGCAACAGCGGCTGGGATCGCTGCAAGTATCTTTTTGACGGGGCAATTATTCCATACCTGATACAGCCGGGCCAGAATGCGAAGCATCGGCATAATCTTGTTACAGCCCGGCGGTGGGGCGTCCGTGTACTGTAATGTATTTTCACAGAAAAAGTGGAAAACCGGAGAAAATCGGTTGTGTCGTGAATTGGAATCGTTTATAATAAAAGCCGTAAAAAACAAAAGATCCGGGGCGTCAGGAAGATCGGATATTGCGGTTGGACAGCCCAGAGAGGAAGAGGATTCCACGGTTGGACGATTATAAAGTATTGAACGAGATCCTGGTGAGACTGTTCCGCAGTATCATGGACGTTGAGGAGAAGGCGATCATCACCCAGGAGTTCCAGGATATAACAAACAATGATATGCATGTGATCGAGGCCATCGGTATGGGAACACCGAAAAACATGTCATCGATCGCAAAAGAACTCTCTGTCACGGTGGGCACCCTGACGATCGCGATGAACAGCCTGGTAAAAAAAGGGTATGTGAAGAGGGAACGCGGGGAGGAAGACCGCAGGGTCGTATATATCTCGCTTTCGGATAAGGGAAAGAAAGCGTTTATCCACCATGCGAGATTCCATAAAGAAATGATCACCTCGATCCTGGATGAATTTGACGAGGATGAGAAAAAGATCCTGATCCGTGGACTCACGAAGTTGGACAACTGGTTTCGGGATAAGGAAGAGGAGAACAAAACAGGACGGGAATAAAATGCGCACTGCACGATCGCTGTTTCAGCGAGAAGTCAGGTGCGTATTTTTAATTTACGCGAACAACGAGCCAAAGTCCGCGCTTGCGCGAGACCTTGGCGACTGTCGTGATAGCAGAGAGAAAGCAATAAAAAAGTTGAATTAAAAAAGTAAAGTATATATAAATATAACTTAAAAATATTAAGCAAAGTTAATGAAAACAATATTTAATTAAAAACGATCAATCGTCACTCTGAACAAAATTTTTTTGGTCACTGTAAAAAACAACCAAATAAGCCGGCAAAATAGTCAGAATATATCTACAGAATCGTTAATTGACAAATTCAATTATGGACAGTAGAATAAAACGCAATTACAGGAGCAGAAAAAACAAAAAGAAAAAAGACAACTGTTGAGCATACAATGGCGTATCAAAAGACGCATTGTGTGCTTTTTTAATTGTTTTTTCTGGACAGCGAGAAGGGAGAGGACAATATGAGAAAATTCATTGTAGGACGGGTGCTTTCTATCATTCCGGTTCTGATCATTGTATCCGTCGTTATCTTTTCAGTGGTGCATCTGACCCCTGGCGATCCGGCAGCGTCCATTCTTGGTGATGAGGCTACGGTGGAAGATATCGCAGCTCTTCGGGCAAAGATGGGACTCGATAAACCGGTAGTAGAGCAATATTTTGTCTGGATCGGAAATATCTTCCACGGAGATTTCGGCATGAGTGTTGCCGGCAATGAGACGGTGGCCAGCATGATCTCCAGCCATTGGGAACCGACAATTTCCCTCACGATCTTTTCTACGATCGTCGCCCTCTGTCTTGCGATCCCGCTCGGGATCATAGCAGCCAGAAAAAAAGGGACAGCAGTCGATACCGCAGTTTCCGCCATTTCCCTTACCGGGATTTCTCTTCCGAGTTTTTTACTTGGTCTGTTTCTTATGATGATATTTGCCGTCAAGTTAAAATGGCTTCCGGTTTCCGGATATAAGACCATGTCAGATGGGTTTATCCCACATATCCGTTCACTGATCCTTCCCGGCGTTGCGTTGGGATTTATGCATTCCGCACTTTTAATGAGAATGACAAAGGCGTCCATGTTAGAGGTGCTGAACAGCGATTACATTAAGATGGCGAAAGCCAAAGGCGTCAGAGAGTTCTTCCTGATCGCAAAACACGCATTCCGGAATGCACTGATCCCGGTCATCACAACGATCGGTCAGAGCATTGTTGGAGCACTGGCAGGAGCCGCTGTTGTAGAGTACATGTTTGCGATCCCTGGTATGGGGCAGCTCATGGTAAACTCCATCGGCCGACGCGATTATTATGTGATCCAGGCGATCGTCCTGATCATCGCGTGCATCAACGTGTTCATCAACCTGATGGTCGATCTGTTATACGGACTTGCAGATCCGCGTGTAAGACTTGGATAGTGACCGGTATGATTTGAGATTGGGAGGAATCGATATGACAGCTATGACAAAGACAATGAGAATGGATACTCCGTTTACAAAAGAGATTGACGGCTCATTAAAAGAAGTAAGAGATCGTCTGCTGAAAGAACAGAGAGAACTCCAGTTACATAAATTCCTGAGAAATAAATTATCAGTAGTCGGATTTATCATTGTAGTTACAATGCTGACTCTGGCGATCCTGGCACCCGTCCTTGCACAGTGTGATCCGCTGGTGCTTGATATGAAAGTCCGGTTAAAGGGACCGAGCGCAGCTCACTGGTTCGGGACAGACAGCATGGGAAGAGATCTCTTCGCAAGAGTTCTTTACGGAGCGAGAATTTCCATGTTTGTAGGTTTTACCGTAGGCATCACATCCGGATTCCTCGGAATGATGCTCGGCTTATATGCGACAACTAACAAATATTTGGATAATATACTGATGCGCTTTTGTGACGGTCTTAAGGCTATCCCCTCTACTCTTCTTGCAATTACCCTTATGACCGTCCTTGGCGCAGACATCAAGAATGTCATTATTGCTCTCACAGTTGTAAACACGCCGAGTATGGCGCGTCTTGCAAGAGGTTCTGCTCTCGTCGCGAGAGAGCAGACCTATGTGGAAGCGATGAGATGTCTGGGAGCGAGCAGGACCAGGATCCTCTGGAACCACATCGCGCCAAACATTCTCTCCCCGATCATCGTCCAGATGACATTCGTATTCGCTTCTTCCATTATCACAGAAGCAGCACTCAGCTTTCTGGGCGCAGGTGTTCCGGCACCGGCACCGAGCTGGGGAAATATTTTAAATGAAGGCAAGAACGTTATCTATAATGCATGGTGGATGATCGTATTTCCTGGAACATTTACCGCACTTTCCGTCCTGGGATTAAATCTTCTGGGTGATGGAATCCGCGATGTTCTTGATCCGCTCAGCAAATAGCCATGATACGGGCGGCTGTCAGATATTTCCGACGGCCACAGATATGAAAAAATCCAGGAGGTGACGGTTATGCCGGAGAAAGAGAGAGAGAAGATCCTCGAGGTAGATGGGCTTTGTACAAAGTTCCACACAGAGCGGGGAGATTTAAAAGCAATAGACGGTGTTTCCTTTTGTGTATACAAAGGTGAGATCCTTGGGATCGTTGGAGAGTCCGGATGTGGAAAAAGCGTTACTTCCCAGTCGATCATGAGACTTTATGATGAAAAACGGGTGGCATCTTATTCAGGAACTGTGAAATTGGAAGGAGAAAACCTGTTTGACCTTCCGGAGAAAGAGATGCAGAAAGTCCGGGGCGAGAAGATCTCCATGGTGTTCCAGGATGCATTAAGTTCGTTAAACCCTGTATTTACCGTGGGATCCCAGATCATGGAGGCACTTTTGATCCACCAGAAGATATCGAAAAAGGAAGCGGTGGAAAAATCTATCGAAATGCTCCGTCTGGTAGGCATCCCGGAGCCGGAAAAACGGTTCGCCCAGTATCCACACCAGTTATCCGGCGGCATGAGACAGCGTGTCATGATCGCCATCGCATTAGCCTGTCATCCAAGACTCCTGATCGCAGATGAGCCGACAACGGCACTGGATGTCACGATCCAGGCACAGGTCATGGATCTGATCGTGGATCTGAACCACAAGCTGGACATGGGAGTCATGCTGATCACTCACGATCTTGCGGTGGTTGCGGAGGTATGTCAGAGAGTGATCGTCATGTATCTCGGCCAGGTCGTTGAGGAAGCGGATGTCGATTCGATCTTCGATCATCCGCAGCACCCGTACACACAGGGACTGATCCGCTCCATTCCGCAGATCGACGGAGACAAGGGAGAACGTCTTTATCAGATCGATGGCATGGTGCCGCTGCTCAATCAGATCCCGGAAGGCTGCCGGTTCGCGCCGAGATGTCCGTATGCAACGGATAGATGCCGGAAAGAGATGCCGGAACTCCGGGAAGTAAGCGCGACCCAGAAAGTAAGATGCCATATGGCTGGAATGGGGGCTTAGTATGGACGAGAGAAAAGTTGTTTTAAAAGGAACTGGGATCAAACAGTATTTCCCGGTAAAAGGAAACAGCGGCAGCATGAAAAAAGTAGTAAAAGCTGTCGATGGTGTTGATATTTCCATATATGAAGGAGAAGTTTACGGTCTGGTCGGTGAGACCGGCTGCGGAAAGAGTACTCTGGGACGGACGCTGATCCGTCTGCTGGATCCGACGGAAGGAACCGTGGAGGTCATGGGACATGACATCACAAAATTAAACGACAAGGAATTAATCCCATACCGCAGAGAAGTACAGATGGTTTTTCAGGATCCGTTCACATCCTTAAACCCAAGAAAAAGAGTCGGGGACACCTTGATGGAGGTTCTCGAAATCCATAAAATAGGTAAGAACAAGGAAGAGCGCATGGAACTTGCGATGAATATGCTTCACAAAGTCGGACTCAGACCGGAACATTTTTACCGCTTTCCACATGAGTTTTCCGGCGGCCAGAGACAGAGAATCGGAATTGCGAGAGCATTGATCCTGGATCCGAAGCTGATCGTCTGTGATGAGCCGGTATCCGCGCTTGACGTTTCCATTCAGGCGCAGATCGTAAACCTGATGCAGGATCTCAGAGAGGAAGAGGGAATTTCTTATCTCTTTATCGCCCATGATATCAGCATTGTCCGTTATATTTCCGACAGGATCGGAGTCATGTATCTCGGACATCTGATGGAGGAAGCGGAGACAAATGAGCTGTTTTCAAACCCGCTTCACCCGTACACACAGGCGCTGCTTTCAGCAGTACCTCATGCAAATCCGCATATTTCGAAAGAGCGGATCCAGCTGAAAGGCGAGCTCCCGTCGCCGATCGATCCGCCGTCAGGCTGTGTTTTCCACACCAGATGCCCGTACGCGACGGAGCTTTGTTCCAGAAAGGTGCCGAAAATGCAGGAAATCACACCGAGACATCGGGCGGCATGTCTTCTTCACGAAAAGGAAAGTGAAGAGGAATAGAATTTCGGGAAACCTATGAGCATGGTTTCAAAGGATCTCTGCCTGCAGGACACACAACAGGGAAGACACGATAAGACAGACAGCAGGTCCTCTTACGAGATATCGGAGAGGAAAGACATCATGCCGGGCAGGATCCTGTGAAATAGATTCGTAAGATTCGAGGAGGAGAAGATTATGAGAAAAAAGAGTGCAAAGATAACAGCAGCAGTTCTGGCAGCAGCAGCAGTCCTCAGCGCTTGCAGCGGTTCCGGAAGTTCTGAAACAACAGCAGCGGCAGGAGGAAGCGACACTTCAGCAGCAGAATCGACAGCAGCAGCGGCTGCAGACGCGAATGCGACATACAAGGAAGAATTACATATCGCGGTTGCTCAGCAGGCGCCATCCCTGGATCTTCATAAAAACTCCAGCCTGATTGCCCGTCAGATGATGGATGAAACCGTCTGGGAGAAGTTAGTCACTCTGAATTCCAAGGCAGAGGCAGTTCCGGAGCTCTGTGAGTCCTACGATGTCAGTGAGGATGCGAAGACGATCACCTTTACGTTAAGAAAGGGAGTCAAGTTCCATGATGGAAGTGAGATGACAGCGGATGATGTGGTTGCATCCATGAACCGTTGGATCGAAGGCTTCAGTTCCGCAAAGAGTACCGTCGGAGATGCAAGATTTGAAAAAGTAGATGATTATACCGTAAAGATCGCTGCGGATCATTCCATTCTTCTTTTACCGTCCATGATCGCAGGTGCGGCACAGCCGGCCTCCATCACGACAGCGGCAGCATGCGAGAAGGAAGATTCCAACGGTTTTATGACCGATTACATTGGAACCGGTCCGTATAAGTTCTCCGAATGGGTTCAGGACCAGTATGTAAAACTTGAAAAATTTGATGACTATGTACCGTATGGAACAGAGGGAGAGCCGATGGACGGCTGGGCCGGTTATAAGGCAGCTCCGACAAAGATTCTGGAGTTTGATATTGTACCGGAGGAGACGACACGTGTTGCCGGTCTTGAAACAGGACAGTATGATGTTATCTATAACTTACAGCATGATGATGTTCCGCGTGTTGAGGGAATGGACAATGTCACTGTAAAATCTGCTCAGCAGGGTACTGTGGCACTTGTATTTAACCACAAGAAGGGCGTTGCCTCCAACCAGTATTTCCGTACAGCAGTCAATACATGTCTGGATATGGATGAGATCCTCACAGCAGTCTATGGAGAGGGCGGATATGACCTTGGCTCCTGTTACATGGATGAGGCACAGGAATTCTGGAATACAGATGCCGGATCTGAAAACTATAACATCAAGGATCCGGAGAAGGCAAAACAGATCTTACAGGAAAATGGATATAATGGAGAAACATTCACGATTCTTTGCTCAAATCTGAATAATATGAACTATATCGGAGTGGCGATGGAGCAGGAGTTAGAGGCAATCGGAATTCCGACCGAGCTGACGATCGTTGACTGGGCAACGCTTACTGATTACCGAAAGGATCCGGATAAGTTTGATCTTTATATCACATCCTTCGCACAGGTACCGGTTCCGTCCTTAAAACTTTACTTTGGACCGAATTATCCGGGCTGGTCCGATGATGCGACACTGGCAGAAAAGTTTGCGGCAATGAACAGCGCGACGACTCTCGATGATGCAAAGGCAGCGTGGGAAGACTTACAGGCATACTCCTGGGAGTACCTGCCGCTCATCAATGCCGGACATTATATCGCAAACTATGCATGGAACTCTGATGTTGAAGGATTAAATGATTACAGCGGTCTGTATTTCTGGAACGCGGGAATTAAGGAAAAATAAAGGGATTCAAGGAGGAGTACCTCGGAACAGTTACCGAGACTCCTCCATTTTATTTACGCGAACAACGAGCCAAAGTCCGCGCATGCGCGAGACCTTGGCGACTGTCGCAATAACAAGGGGAAAATCGCGAAGCGTGTTTTCACTTGTTCAGACGGGTATGAGTAAGTAAGCGACCAGACATCATGAGGAGGACAACGATATGAAAAGAAAAACGATCAAATATATCGCTGCCGCTATGGCGGCGAGTATGGCATTGACCGCGTGTGGAGGTTCAACAACTTCGTCCGACAGCGGGACAACAACAGCTGCTGCGGAATCCGCATCTAACGGAAGCACAGGAGCGGAGACAACAACTGCAGCTTCCGGAACGGACAGCGCGACGATCTCTGTCGCGGATCCGAACGCATCCTATAAGGATACCTTAAATATTGCAGTTGCACAGCAGGCACCGTCTCTGGATCTTCATAAAAACTCAAGCCTGATCGCCCGTCAGATGATGGACGGAACATGCTGGGAAAAGCTTGTAACCTTAAACGCAAATGGTGAGGCAGTTCCAGAGCTTTGCGAGTCCTATGAGGTCAGCGAGGACGCGAAAACGATCACATTTGCCTTGAGAAAAGGCGTGAAGTTCCACGATGGCAGTGAAATGACCGCGGACGATGTTGTGGCATCCATGAACCGTTGGATCAATGCGTTCAGCACGGCTTCAGCGATGGTTGGTGACGCGAGATTTGAAAAGGTAGATGATTACACCGTAAAGATTGCGGCAGATAAGCCGATCCTGCTCTTCCCCTGTGTGATCGCGGGCGCGGCGCAGCCGGCCTCGATCACGACTGCTGAGGCATGCGAGAAGGAAGACAGCAACGGCTTCATGACAGAATACATTGGAACGGGACCATATAAATTCGTGGAATGGCCGCAGGATCAGTATGTAAAGCTGGAGCGCTTTGATGATTATGTGCCGTATAGAACGGAAGGAGAACCGATGGATGGCTGGTCCGGCTATAAAGCGGCACCGTCGAAAACGATCATTTTCTGGATCGTTCCGGAATCAAACACAAGAAATGCGGGACTGGAGTCCGGTCAGTACGATGTTATTTATAACCTTCCGTCGGACGATGTGGAGCGGATCTCCGATCTTGACGGTGTCACCGTTTATTCTACACAGCAGGGAACCATTGCGCCGATCATTAACCACAAAGAAGGCCTGTGCGCGAACAAATGGTTCCGTCAGGCAGTCAGTTATGCCCTTGACTATGAGGAGGTCATGGCAGCTACATACGGAACAAACGGTTATGTGACCGGCTCCTGTTATATGGATGAGGCACAGCCATTCTGGTATACAGATGCCGGTTCAGAGGAATACAACGTCCATGATCCTGAAAAGGCAAAGGAGATTCTGAAGGAAAACGGATATGACGGAACTCCGCTGAAGCTGACAGCGGCTACTTTAAATAAGATGGATTACATGGCAGTCGCAATGCAGGCAGAACTTGAGGAGGTCGGCATTCCGGTAGAATTAAATATCGTCGACTGGCCGACACTTCAGGCACAGAGCACAGACCCGACTGCCTATGACATGTATATCTGCACATTTTCACAGGTACCGATTCCGTCCTTAAAGCTTTACTTTGGACCGAATTACGCAGGTTGGAACGATGATGAAACCCTGCAGAGTCTTTTAAATGACATGAATACCTCCACAAACATGGATGACGCGAAGGCGGCTTGGGAGAAAGTTCAGGAGTATTCCTGGGATTATCTGGCAGTCATCAATTTTGGCCATTATATTGCGAATTATGCATGGAATGATCATGTGAAAGGCTTAAATAATTACAGCGGACTCTACTTCTGGAATGCGGGGTACGTAGAGTAGATCAGCACAAAGATCCGGATAAAAATACCTGGCAGAGATGGATTACTTCACTCTGAACAGGTATTTTTGTGTCTGTAACTGGATGTGTATAAAGACTGGCGCCGCGGTGAACAGCGGCGCCGGAAAGTTTTTGATTATTCGATATAGGCAACTTTTCCGATCCGCTCTTTCGGCTGAATCACAGTATTCGGATCAGGATAGCCTAAAGCAGCCATCCCATAGACTACATGATCGGCCGGAACACCAAAATCATTTAAGATGTCACGGATCGCCGGAGTATCGCAGATATTCTGGAGCTGGTTGATCCAGACAGAGCCGACTCCGTAGGAATTGGCAGCTAAAAAGATATTTTCGAGAGCGCAGGCATCATCTTCTTTTCCCCAGTTACTGTCGCGCAGATTGGACGGTATGATGATGGCAGCCGGGCAGTACAGATCATATCCCGGGCGGTTTAATGTGGTTTTGATCGCCTCAGCCAGACGTTTGATGGCATTCTTATTTGTCACTACCGTAAATTTCCAGGTCTGTTTTCCCATGCCGCTCGGCGCGTGGAGAGCAGCCTGTACCAGATCGTCTAGAATCTCTCTGGAGATTGGAGTGTCGGTGAATTTACGGATGCTTCTTCTTGTAAGGATATTGTTCATGACTTCGTTCATTGAGATGTTCCTCCTGTCAAAATCAGAATGTAAAAAGTTTCGGGAAACATATACCGATTTATTTTATCATATTAGTCGTCAAAACTCCAGAGACCTTAAGAGGAAATTGAAAGAAAAAATAGAAATAATAAACAAAATTAAATATCAATTCCGATTTTTCCTATCACATTTTCACTACTGGTGATATCATATGCCCATAATAATAAATTTCCAAAAAGAAAGGGGTAATTGTATGTTAATTGCTACATGGATCGTGACTTTTATTCTGATCATTGCTGTCGGAATCTATGCAGGAACAAAAATCGCACATGCAAATCAGTGGTCCGGCAGTGACCGGTCAATGAGTGCATTTGCGGTTGGCGCGATGTTAGGTGCATGGCAGATCGGAGGCATGAGCGTTGTTGGTGCCGCACAGAATGGTTATACGATGGGTATCGCGGGATGCTGGTACTCGATCGCAAGCGGCGTCTACATCCTTTTCTTAGGACTTCTGGCTGGTCCGCTTCGTAAAAACTTAAAGACAGAGGCGCTTCCGGATTATCTGGAATCCCGCTTCTCGCCGGGCGTTGCAAGACTTCAGTCCTACGTATGGATCATTTTCGGAATCATCTATATTCCGATCCAGTTAAAGACGATCTCATCGATCATCCAGATCGTTCTTCCGGGATTAAATACCGGTCTTGCGATGTTTATCGGTGTTACGATCGCAGCAATCTATACTGGATTCGCAGGAATGAAAGGTTCTGCAGCAATCGGTCGTGTCGTTTGTATCGCAACATATGTACTTCTTATTTTCTTTGTGGGAACACACATTGGAGATTTCGGCGGATATTCCGGACTGATCGCATCACTTCCGGAAGGTTATGACAAGTTAAGCGCAATGCCGACCCAGCAGATCATCGCGTGGGCAGTCGGCGGTCTCTTAAGCTCTGTAGTTCTTCAGTCCGCTCTTCAGCCGATGTTAGCGGCGAAAGACGACAAGACAGCATGCGCAGGCTGCATCATCGGTTATATTCTTGCAGCTCCGATCTGTATCCTGACAGCAATCGTTGGTATGATGGCGCGCGCAGCAAATGACGGTCTCGGTGACGGCGCAACAGCATTCGCATGGGCAATCCGTGATATGAACACACCGGTCATGGCAGGTATCATCTTTGCAGTCTGCACGATGATCATTGCTGCGACAATGGCTACCATGATGATGGCAACCGGTACGATTCTTACCAATATCTACAAGAAACAGATCAACAAGAATGCGGATGACCATCAGATCCTCAAGGTTTCCCGTTTCGGAACGATCGCGGTTGCGTATGTTTCTCTGTTAGTTGGTTTCTTCATTCCGTCCGCACAGATGACAAATATGTTCTTAACACTTACGTACTGTGTAACTTCTCCGTTCAGCTATTCCGTAGTTGTAGGACTTTTCTGGAAGAGAGTGAACGCGAAAGCATCGTTCGCAAGCGTTATCGCAGGTATCGTAACCGCGATTGCATGGGTAGTGCTTGGATTAAACGGAACATTAAACGTTGTATATCCGACGATCGTTGTCAGCTATGTCGTTGGTATTATTGTTACACTGGCAACTTCTCCTGCTGAAAAGACAGCATAACAGAAACTTGGAAGATATGAGCTGCGTTTTACAGAAAGAAGATCTGTAAAACGCAGCGAAATGACAGAAAAAGGAGGATTTTGATATGCCGAACAGACCTTATCTTGGAAGGACCGTTGATGATACGATCGCGATGTATAAACCGCATGTATCGGGAACAGAAGGCGCGGTCAGCTCGAACAGCCCATATGCGACACAGGCTGGTCTTGAGATCATGAAACAGGGCGGAAATGCCTTTGATGCAGCAGTTGCAGTGTCTCTTGTTCTCGGCGTTGTGGAACCGTACCATTGTGGAATTGGCGGCGGATGCTTCCATACATTCTATGATAAAAATACAAATGAGTTCTACTGCGTGGATGCCCGGGGAATTGCTCCGAAGAATGCATACCAGGATATGATGCTGGATGAGAACGGTGATGTAGATCTGAACCTTACCGAATATTCCGGAAGATCTGTATCGGTACCGTCGTTCTATCGCGCAATGGATAATCTGCTGAAGAAACACGGCACGATGACATGGGAACAGGTTTCAGCGCCTGCGATCAAGCTTTGCCGTGATGGCTTTGCATGCGGCTTCGCGTACGCCAGGATCACGGATACCCCGGAGGCAGAGCACAATAAAGCAGAATATGAAGGTTTTGAGGAGCTTTATCTGAATCATGGAAAGCCGCGTCAGTTTGGTGAGATCATTAAAAATCCGGACCTGGCAGACACCATGGAAGGCGTTGCGAAGAATGGTGTGGACTGGTTCTATAATGGACCGATCGCAGACGAGATGGTAGAGCATATCAACAAAAATAAAGGACTCTTCTGCAAGGAAGATCTCATAAACTGCAAGCCGAAGGAACGGATCCCGGTTCGCGGAAATTATCGTGGATATGATATCATCTCCATGGCACCGCCGTCTTCAGGCGGAACCCATATCATCCAGATGTTAAATATTCTGGAAAACTTCGATTTAAAAGGAATGGGATTCCATTCTGCTGACAGTACTCATGTAATTGCAGAGACCATGAAGATGATGTTTGCTGATCGATCCGTGGCAATGGGTGATCCGGACTTCGTTGACGTAAAGGTTGATAAACTGCTCTCGAAAGAGTATGCGAAAGAGCTGGCTGCAAAGATCGATATGGATCATGCAAAAGAATATGCCCCAACGGACGGGATCGAGGCAAAAGAGTACCGCGGCTGCACATCTAACTTTACGGTAATGGATAAATATGGAAATGTGATCTCCCAGACACAGACGATCCGTAACTGGTGGGGATCGGGCGTTGTGATCCCGGGAAGAGGATTCATTATGAACAACGCAATGGCAGACTTCAGTGCAAAAGCAGGTGTCCGTACCACACAGGGACTGGCATATGGAATGGCAAATGCGATCCGTCCAGGAAAAACTCCGTTATCCAGTATGTCCCCAACAATCGTCATGAAAGAAGGAAAACCGGTATTATCCGTTGGCGCAGCTGGTGGTCCGCGTATCATTACAAGTACCCTGCAGCTCATTATCAACAACCTGGATTACGGCATGATGATGGATTCTGCAGTAAAACATCCGCATATGTGCTGTCTGACATTAAATCAGGGACTTGAGCTTGAGGAAGGTTTCTCACCGGATACGATCAAGCTTCTGGCGGCAAAAGGACATATCATCAAGAATACTACCGATTTTGGAGAACTTCTCGTTATGCCGAATGGTATCCGTAATATTGATGGTACTTTCTTCCCAGGAGGAACAAGCCGCGTTGACGGCGGCGGCGGTGCACTGACGGCGTCCGGAACGATGGCGATCGATGGTCTGTGCTTTATTGATGAGAAATTAACGAAATAAGAAAAAGAAGACCAGAAAATTTTATTTCAGGTAAAAAACACCGGCAAACTGGAGGAAATCTCCAGTTGCCGGTGCTATGTTGTGTTATGCAGAGAAGCGGAACAGATGAATGGATCAGTCGATAGCTGGCGTTCCTTGTGCTGCAGCTTCTTCGATCAGCTGGATCGTCTCATCCGTGCTCAGAACAGTACAGTAAATGACGTTCATGATTCGTAATTCGGCTTCATGGAGCTCCTGGGTAGCGGCTGCACAGGAATCTTCCGGACAAATCACACGGAAGCCCTGATCAGCGAGAACGCGGATCGTGGAGGCCACACACTGGTCGGTCACGACACCGGTGACGATCACGGTATCGATCCCCATATTGTGGAGGATCTGGGTGTAGTTTGTTCCAAGGCTGACGCTGTCTGTGGTCTTATTTACAACGATCTCGTCTTCGAGAGGGGTAAGCTCATCGACCATTTTTGCACTGTCGTCGCCTACATAGACGTAAATATCGTTCCAGCCAACGGTGCTCTGGACACGGGAACGGTCAGAGCCGTCTTTTTTCAGACTCGCGATCCGCCCGTAGGTTACTTCAACTCCGTTTTTCCGGCAGCAATCCAGAAGGCGTTTGTTATTCGGGATGACCACCTTTTCTACGTGATCGTAAAACCATTCCCATTCATCCCACTCTCCGGCTTCCTTACACTGCAGTGCATCGTAGCCGTCTTTTGAGATGAAATGTTTCTGCATATCCACGATCAGGAGAGCTGTTTTTTTCAGATCCAGATGGATATCCGGGACTTCTTTCATGTTGCGGTAATAAAACGAGAGAAATTTTTCATTTGTTTTCATTGGCATGTATCTCCTGTCTATATCTTATGGAAAAAATTATAGCAGAAAGAAAAGAGCCGGGCAACTGAAATTGAATGCAAATAAATGTGGAGTTTTGTGTGATATTAGAAAAAACACAATAATTTCGTAAAAAGGACAAAAAACTAAGACTGAATTTTGTTTATTACGCTAATATACAATAAAAAGAATTTTGTGTTAAATTATTAAATGAGAGAAAGGATCCATCCGCAGTCGTTTGAAATTAAAGAAGGAGGGACGTGCCATGACGCAATCAGAAATTTTGAAAGCGACTGATCGCTTTTTTACAAAACAGCCCTTTTGGGATATCACACGAAAACGCACAGACACGTATCTCCGGATCGAAGATGAGATCGTACGGATCATTCGCTACGGAATGAACGAAGGAACGGAAGGACTGGACTGTATTCCAGGTGTTGGACAGGTCGGGATCATGTTTTCCGTGCAGGAAAAAGAAGCAAAAGCATACCTTTACGGGGTGCTTCCGGAGAAGAAGATCCTGCCGCAGTATGGGATCAAAGAAAGTGCACAGCTGCAGTTCTCACCGGCGAGTTTCTCAAAACTGACCGGACTTCCGTCGGCAGATATTCCGGCTGAAGGACTTCTGCTTACCGATGTATTTCCCTGGGCAGTTCCGTTTATAGAAGAAGTAAATTCTGTGGACAATGGACAGGAACACTGCGAGGTGATCTCAAAATTCCTGCAGGAATGTGTCCGAAAAAAATCCGATATTCGTGAAACAGATAAGGAGCTGGCCAGTTCGATCGTAAATTACCTGATGAAATACAGAAAAGTTATCCGAATGAAGGAACTGGAACAGGAGTATGGATTCTGTGCAAGGACGATCCAGAAGGCAGTTGTCAGCAATGTGGGAGTCACACCGAAACAGCTGAATCTTCAGATCTGCCTTCAGAATGCGATTCAGACGATCGCGGAAAAGCCGGATCTGTCATTGACAGATCTTACCTACCAGATGCAGTTTTATGATCAGTCGCACTTCGGGAGTGTGTTCCGCCGTATGACGGGAGTGTGCCCGGGACAATATCAGAAGTGGCTGCAGACGGAGAAGGAAGGTGAGAAATGTGCTGTATGACAGACGGGAAAAGATCATAGCCCTTTTGAATCGTGACGGAATGGTAAAGGCCAATGAGCTGGTGGAGCAATATGGTGTGTCCATGGAGACGATCCGAAGAGATCTGGAATATCTGGAGAAACGAGGACTTGTCGACCGTGTATATGGAGGAGCGATCTTAAGAAAAAAACGCGGAGTGGAACCGAAGATCGAGAAACGCCAGCTGGAGCACTATGAAGAAAAAAAGGCGATTGGTCAGAGAGCCGTTGATCTTGTAGAGGATGGAGAAGTGATCGCGGTCGATCTTGGAACGACGACGCGGGAATTTGCGCGTGCTCTGGTTGGAAAAAAGAGACGCCTCACTGTGATCACAAATTCGATCCCGATCGCACTGGATCTATCAGTGGATGAAAATATCCGGGTGATCATGGTCGGCGGAGAAGTGCGCAAGAATGAACTCTCCGTATCCGGAAACATTGCAGATGAAAATATGCGCTATTTCCAGACGGACAAGATTTTTCTCGGAGTCGGCGGATTGACGGAAAAATTTGGAATCACAGATTACCATGTGGAGGAAACTCCATTTCGCAGGATCGGGGTCAGCCGGACGCAGAAGGTGATCGCACTTGCGGATCACAGTAAATTTGGAGTGACGGCGATGAATCAGGTGTGCAGCCTGGAACAGATCGATGCGCTCGTGACGGATCGGCAGGCGGATAAAAATCTGATCGGGAGACTGAAGGCAAAGGGAATGAAAGTGTATCTGGCGTGAAAGAACAAAATATGTTGGATTTCAGAAAAAAGGCAAAGGGGACTGAGCAGCCATGGTGGGCTGTGGAAGTCCCTTTTTCCATATTTCTGAGAGGCATGATCAGATACAGAAGGATTTGCCGGACAGGTGGATTTACGGAATCAGCCGGAAGGAAAAGACAGAGAAAGCGGAAGAAGACACTGGAAAGTTACGATTATGTGCGATTGTATAAAAATCACAAATTTCATGTGCAAAATAGCACAAACACACGAGTGATTTTTATAAAAATCATGAATATAATTCTCTAAATCTGTGTGATATAGTAAATACAATAAAAAAACAGAAAATGATTCTGCGTATCAGGAAGGAAGTGAGGGGAACCGTTGAGCAGGAAATACTTTATGGGAGTTGATCAGGGAACGACCGGGACAACGGTACTCCTGCTGGATGAAGACTGGAATCTGACCGCTTCGTCACATAAAGAACATAAACAATATTATCCGCAGCCGGGCTGGGTGGAACACGATCCGAAAGAAATCCTGGCGCAGATAAAGGAGGCGGCAGAAGAGGTGATGGAAAAAGCCCATGTGACAGCTGAACAGGTCGAATGCATGGGAATCGACAATCAGGGAGAGACGGTTGTCGTCTGGGATAAAGTGACAGGCGAACCGCTTTATCCGGCAATCGTCTGGCAGGATCGAAGGACTGCAACATGGATCGAAGAGCTGGAAGAAGATATCCGGTATATGATCCGCCAGAAGACAGGACTTCATGCAGATGCGTATTTTGGCGCGACAAAGATCAAATGGATCCTTGACAATGTGGAAGGCGCGAAGGAAGCTGCGATGGAAGGAAGACTGTTGGCAGGACCGACCGATTCCTGGTTTATCTGGAATCTCACTGACCGAAAAGTCTTTGCTACCGATTATTCGACGGCATCAAGGACCGCACTTTTCAATATCCATACGAATGAATGGGATCACGAATTGCTGGAGCTTTTGGAAATTCCGAAGAGCATTCTTCCGGAGATCCGAAACAGCACAGAAAAATATGGATATGCCACACTGCGGGGGTGTGACGGAAAAGAAGGAAAGATCCTGATTTCCGGAAATATGGTGGACCAGCAGGCGGCCCTGTTTGGACAGGCCTGTCTGAGCGAGGGAATGGTCAAAACGACATATGGAACCGGATGCTTCATGCTGATGAACACAGGAAAAACACCGGTTTATTCCAATACAGGACTTCTTACATGCGTCGGCTGGAAAATGCATGGAAAAGACATGGTATTCGCTCTGGACGGAGGAATCTATGTTGCAGGTTCCGTCATCACATGGATGAAGGACAAGATGCATCTTATTTCCGATGCGAAGGAGACGGGAGAACTCGCGGAATCGGTTCCGGATACAGCCGGTGTCTGTTTTGTACCGGCGCTCACCGGACTTGCAGCGCCGTACTGGGATCCATACGCGAGAGGAATGCTGATCGGGATCACACCAGGAACTGAGCGGGCTCATGTGGTCCGGGCTGCCCTGGAGAGCATCGCTTATCAGGTAAGAGATATTCTTGATCTGATGGAGATGGATTCCGGCATCAGGATCCGTGCGATGCGTGTGGACGGCGGAATTACAGCAAATGAATTTCTGATGCAGTTTCAGGCGGATATTCTTGGAATTCCGGTGGATGTGCCGGAAATCTCCGAGACAACTGCACTGGGAGTTGCCTATATGGCAGCGTATGGATCTGGATTATTTAAAGACCTTGATGAGATCGAGGCGAACTGGAAGCTCAAAAAACGTTATTATCCGAAAATGAGTGAAAAAGAGCGGGAGAAAAAGATGCGGATGTGGCATCGGGCAGTCGCCAGAGCGAAGGAATGGGTCGAGGAAGAAGAGACAGATGGACCGGAACTGACCGGAGAATTTGATTGAATAAAGGTGAAGGAGAGGAAATATGAAAACAGATGTGGTAATTATTGGTGCAGGTGCAGTCGGATGTGCGATCGCCCGCGAGTTATCCAGATATCAGCTGGATGTAACCGTAGTAGAGAAAAATGAAGATGTTGGCGGCGATGCATCAAAGTCCAACAGCGCGATCATCCATACCGGATACGATGCGTCACCGGGAACACTGGAATCCCAGCTTGTTGTAGCGGCAAACCCGATGTATGATCAGCTCACCAGGGATCTTGATATCCCGTTTAAGAGAGTCGGAGCGATCCTTCCGGCGATCACGGAAGAACAGTACGAAAAACTCCCGGAGATCAAGCACAAAGCATTTATGAACCGTGTTTACGATGTTCAGTATAAGACAGCGGAAGAACTTCTTGAGATGGAGCCGAACCTGAATCCGGAGGTCAAAGGCGGACTCTATATTCCGAGAGAGAGTATCATCGATCCGTTTATCCTTGTGCAGGCTCTGGCAGAAAATGCAAATGCAAATGGTGTTCATTTCCTTTTAAATACAAAAGTGACCGATATCAAGGTAAAAGATGGAGCTGTAAGTGAGGTTGTAACGACAGGTGAGACGATCGAGACAAAATATGTCATCAACGCAGCGGCTCTCTACTGCGATGAGATCGCTGCAATGGTAGGAAAGGCTGATTACAAAGTCGTTGCAAGAAGAGGCCAGTTCTATATTCTTGATAAGAACACAAGCTGTAAGGTAAATGAGATCGTACTTCCGATCCCGACCAAGATCACAAAAGGAAAATTAATGTGTCCGACCATTCATGGAAATATGTTAGTGGGACCGACTGCTGAGGATCTTGATAATAAGACGGATAAGTCTGTGACAAAAGAAGGTCTCGACAGCATCTTAAAGGATGTAAAGAACCTGATCCCGAACGTCAGTGTCCGCGACAGCATCACCCAGTACAGCGGTTTGCGCCCGAACAGAAATCCGGAAGGACTTCATGTTGATACATATGACGACTTAAAGGGTTATATCAACCTGTCAGGCGTTCGCTCCACAGGTCTTACACTCTCCGTAGCGATGGGTGTATATGTTGCGGATGTTATGAGAGAGATGGGCGCTCCGATGGTATTTAAGGAGAACTTTATTTCTACGAGAAAAGGAATCGTCCGTTTCCATGAGTTGAGCCGCGAGGAGCAGGATGAGATCGTAAAAGAAAATCCGGCATACGGAAGAGTTATCTGCCGCTGCGAGACGATTACAGAGGGTGAGATTCTGGATGCGATCCACAGACCGCTCGGTGCGAGAAGCGTGGACGCTGTAAAACGCCGTGTAAGAGCGGGAATGGGACGCTGTCAGGGTGGTTTCTGCGGACCGAAGGTCATCGAGATTTTAGCAAGAGAACTGGGTATTCCGGTTGAAGAAGTTAATAAAAACAATGCGGGTTCCTATATGGTTGCCGGGAAAACGAGATAGGGGAGGATGCTATGTACGAGATTCAGACTGATGTGGTAATTGTAGGAGGAGGTCCGGCAGGCTTATCTGCCGCTGTGGCAGCAAAAAAAGAAGGGGCGGAGAAAGTTCTGATCATCGAGAGAGATGAGAAACTCGGTGGAATCTTACAGCAGTGTATCCATCCGGGATTCGGACTTACTTATTTCCATAAAGAGCTGACAGGTCCGGAGTATGCGGGACATTTCAAAGAAGAGGCGCTGGCACTTGGTGCGGAAGTATTATTAAATTCCATGGTGCTTGAGGTTATTCCGGAAGAGAGCGCAGTGATCTGTGTAAACTCCGAATACGGAATGACAAAGGTAAAAGCCGGAAGCATCGTTCTTGCGATGGGATGCCGTGAGAGAACACGTGCGGGCATCATGATCCCGGGAACAAGACCGGCAGGCGTTTACACAGCAGGTGCTGCACAGCGTCTTGTTAACCGCCAGAACGCTGTAGTTGGAAAGAATATCGTGATCCTCGGTTCCGGTGATATCGGAATGATCATGGCGAGAAGAATGACACTGGAAGGTGCCCATGTCATCGCTGTTGTGGAGCTGATGGACTTCCTTGCAGGTTTGACGAGAAATAAAGTTCAGTGCCTGGATGATTTTGGAATTCCGTTAAAACTTTCTCATACGGTGACAAGAATTGTCGGAAACGAGAGAGTAGAGGGAGTTTATATCGCACAGGTTGATAAGGATAAAAAACCGATCCCGGAAACAGAAGAGTTTATTCCGTGTGACACGCTGCTTCTGTCAGTTGGTCTGATCCCGGAGAATGAACTGAGCCGCGGCGCTGATGTGAAGATCTCCCGTATCACAAATGGACCGGAAGTAAACCAGTATATGCAGACATCCTGGGATAACGTATTTGCATGTGGAAATGTTGTTCATGTAAACGATCTTGTTGACAATGTAACCGTTGAGAGTATGAATGCAGGTGCATCTGCAGCCCGTTATGCGATGCACAAACTCCCGGAGGCAAACCGCGAGGTTCCGTCTGTGACAGGTGAAAATGTCCGCTATCTCTGCCCGCAGCGTGTAAAGATCGGTGAAGAAAATGAGACCGTCCGTCTGTTCTTCCGTGTCCTTCATCCGGAACTGGATGTTGTGATCCGTGTAAAGAGCGGAGATAAGGTACTCTCTGAGAAGAAGGCGAAGCGTGTAAATCCTGGTGAGATGTGCCATGTAGAAGTAAAAACAGCTGAAATCACCGGAGATGACGTAACGGTAGAAGTAGTGAAATAGGAAGGATGGAGACAAGATGGAGAAAGAGATTATCTGTACTGTCTGCCCGATGGGATGTCATATCACTGTAACAGGCGAAGGCGACCGGGTGGATTCGATCACTGGATATACATGTAAGCGTGGAGAGGAGTACGGGAAGCAGGAATTTGCACATCCGGTAAGGATTCTCACAAGCACCGTAAAGTTAGAGGGTGCAGCTCAGCCGCTTCTTCCGGTCCGTTCTGAAAAGCCGATTCCGAAGGAACTGCTCGCGGATTGCATGAAAGTATTAAAAGCGGTGGATGTAAAAGCGCCGGTGAAGAGATATGATGTGATCGTTGAGAATATCTGTGGCTGCGGTGTAAATATTGTGGCATCCGACAGTGTGGGTTGAGAAAAATTTTATAGGGAAAAGTGAGACGGCTGTACCGGAGAACAGGGAAAGTTCTCCGGGCAGCCATTTTTTTGTAATAGGAAATTCCAAGGCACATTCTAATTTAGAATTGTTGGAGCCATAATGTAAAGTATTTCCGTGTCACCGAAAACGGCACAGGACCGAGATCGAGAAGGAACTTATGGAATTCCTTCGCGGAAAACCGGTTCCCCAGCTTTTTTTCTGCTTCCTCCCGCATCTCCAGAATCTCCACATACCCGCCGGCATACTCCAGATAATTTGTGGGATTGTCGATCATGGTCTGCCAGAGTTCCTCCACCAGCGCGTCATCCGCGTCAAAGCAGGTGCGGACAAAGGCGGCAGCCCGGTCTTTTGACCAGCCGTCATAATTGATCCCGATATCTAAAAGTGAGTGAAAACAGAGAGAAAAGGACCGCATGGCGGCCTGATAAGCGCTGTTTTCTTCAGAAAGACCATTATCATAGAAGTAGGACAGCTGTTCTACATAAGTTGCCCATCCTTCATTTGCCCCGGAACAGGTGAGCAGGGCCGCCAGAGGATTGTGTGTGTGTTCCCGGAAATAGACGGTCTGGTAGAGATGACCGGGAAAGCCCTCATGGGCGAGTGTTGGGTACAGTTCGTCTTTTGCGCTGGTGCTACCATTGTTGATATAAATCACATTCCGGGTGGGATCGTCAAGGGGTGCAGTAAGATAAAACGCCGGACTTAACGTAGATTCCAGTTGTGTGGGAACGTACCGGATCTCATATTTTTTTGAGGCTTCGGAAAGAACCGGGAAATCTCCGGACATCTGTGTCTGCAGATCAGCCAGAATCGCAGGTGGATCGGTAAGGCGAAAGGAGAGATCAGGATCTGTCTTTTTCGAGAGTGAAGAAATCGTTTCCAGATCTTTCTGCATCCGATCATATAGAGATGTCTTTAACTCTTCTATATTATAAGAAAGCCCGGGACCGGATCGTAGAAGATATTCATAATATCGTCTGCCATTCCGGAATCCGCAGAGCCCACCTTCATTGATACCGCGTCCCTTTAACCCGGAAAGCCCATCGATTAAATGACGGTAAGCGGGAAAAAACGAGTTCTTTATGACCTCAAGATGGCGGGAGCGGAAATCATTTTTCTGTTGTTCCGACAGGGAAATATCTGTGGAAAGAGAATTTAACCGTGTCTCAAAGGTTTCCGTGAGAAAATTGTTCACCGGATCCATGAGATAACTCTGACAGGATTCCAGGATCCGTTCAATCGAGGCGTCAGATGGTCCGAGCCCAGCAGCCGCTTTCTGTTCTTCAAAGAAGAGGATATCCCCATAATAGGAATCAAGCTGGGAGAGCAGAGCAAGATAATCCTCCACATCCTGAAGCGAGTGAAAGGAATACTCCGTCAGCAGGATCGGAAGCTGTGCCTGAATCCCGATGGTGGGAGCGAGAGGTTGATCATAAAGTTCTAAACCTTCCGCCATCAGACCGGTCTCAATTCTCTCAGAAAGGGAGTCATAGAGGATCTGCTGGTCATCGGACAGCATATGGGGATCAAACTCGGAGAGCTTTTCCTTCAGGTCATGAATCTCACGGCTGTTTTTTATGAGCTCCGACAGACGGTATGTACCGAGAGCAGCATCTTCAGCATCAATTCCATAATTTTCCGGGTGCAGAAGCGTATAGTGAAGATCCAGAGTGTTGGAAGATGCCATCTCCTTCCGAAACAGTTTCGTGCAGAAGGCATCAAAATCTGCCTGAAGCTTTGGCTCCTCTCCGGAATGACCGGATTGGGTAGAGGAAAGAGCGTCAGAAGAATAAAATTCCCCGGTCTCTTTTAGAAAATCAGAAGAAATCCGTTCATTTCCGCAGGCAGTGAGTGTGAATACCAGAAAAACGACTAAGGACCACGGAAATAACCGTTCGGCATATCTGCGCATTTGCAGCACTGCCTGTAAGAAAATATTGGAAAACCGACAAAAATGCATAGGTGGCAACCTCCTATAGAGAAGCAGGAAGATCTGAGTCGCAGAGAGCTATCTGATCCAATATATGAAGGAACGCGGTGATACAGAACACAGGAAAACATCGGGTTACCCCACGTTTTTTTGAAAATTGGAAAAAACAGGTACTTGACATACGGTTAAGGCGAAAAAGTAGAATGGGATTCATAAAATCAAAGGAGGAGAGATGGATGAGACAGATACTGATAGGAATTACCTGTAATTATCTTGCGGAAGTGCCGGATGCTTTTCATGCCGGGATCGGGGCAAAGGAACAGGCATGGCAGTTGATCGCTCAGGATTATCTGGATGCAGTCTGGAAAGCCGGGGGAATACCGGTGCTGATCCCAATCGATAAAGAGGCAGATCGGGCATGCGGGATTCTGAACACCATAGACGGACTGATCATCAGCGGTGGAAATGACGTGAGTCCGTCTCTTTATGGGGAGCGGGTGACATGCTGTGGAAGTCTGGATCCGGAGCGGGACAGATATGAGATGGAACTCTTAAAGAAAGCACTGGAGATGGATCTTCCGATTCTTGGTGTATGCCGGGGAATCCAGATCATGAATGTATTCTTCGGCGGCACACTTCATCAGGATGTAGTGACAGACGGACTTTACCCCCACAGCATTCTGACAAACAGGAGAAATGTCCCGGTCCACAGTGTGGTGGTAGAAGAAGATACGCTGTTAGGTTCGATCCTTGGATCCGGAAAGCACTGGGTAAACTCTCTGCATCATCAGGCTGTGAAAGATCTGGCACCGGCACTCGTGGCTTCTGCAAAGACGGAGGAAGGAATCGCAGAGGGTGTGGAATTACCGGGAAAGAAATTTGTGGCGGCGGTTCAATGGCATCCGGAAATGATGTATGACGATGACACACAGCAGGGAATCTTCCGGGCTTTCTTAAAGGCCTGTGAGAAATGACATAAAGGCTGCGGCACTGGCGGCTGCGGAATGATATGAATGCATCTGGAAGGAGGAAGTTTTATGTATGAGCAGGAGATTATGGAAATGAAGGATTCTGTGACGGCGATGTTTGAAGACCTGCACCGCCACCCGGAACGCGGGTTCAATGAGATCCGTACATCCGGCATCATCGCAGAATATCTGAAAAAGTGTGGTTTATCTGTCACGGAACACGTTGCGATGACAGGCGTGGTTGGGATCCTGGATTCCGGCAGACCGGGAAAAACGCTTATGATCCGCGCGGATATGGACTGTCTGGCAATCAAAGAACTGGCGGACTGCAGCTACAGATCCGAGTATGAAGGAAATATGCATGCCTGTGGGCATGACGGGCATGTGACGATGCTCTTGGGAGCGACAGCGGTACTTGCAAAACATAAAGAGGCTTTCTCCGGGAAAATTAAATTTGTTTTCCAGCCGGCAGAAGAAGAAACGCCGGAGTTCATGAAAGAAGAAGTACAGGCGGCTGGATATGATGGCGCGGGAGGAGCAGCGTTCATGATTCAGGAAGGCGTTATGGAAGATGTGGACGCGTGCCTGGTGATGCATGTACAGCCATCTGTACCAACCGGAAAAGTTTTTGTCTCAAAAAAGAATGCCTGCGCGTCCAGTGATGTGTTTAAAATCACGATTCAGGGACATGGGGGACACGGTGCAAGACCTCAAGAGGCGGTGGATCCGGTTCCGGCGGCAGGGGAACTGATCAGTGCGATTCATATGCTTCCGACAAGAGAAGTGAGTGCATTGGAGACCTGTGTATTCTCCATTGGAAAACTTGAGACACCTGGATCTGTATGGAACGCGGTTGCGGACAAAGTCATTTTAGAGGGCGGATACCGGACATTTAGCCAGAAGGTTCGGGAACACCTGACAAAGCGGGTGGAAGAACTGGCGGATTCCATTGCGAAGGCGAACCGGTGTACCTTAAAATATGAACACACGGAAGGTTATCAGCCGTGCATCAACGATGTGAAATTTACGGAGAAGACCGTGGAAGTTTTATCAGAACTTCTCGGCGCGGAAAATGTGATCGACACAGAGGAACCGGCGATGACGAGTGAGGATTGCGGCGCCTACCTTGCGAAGGTTCCGGGAACATTCTTCTGGCTGGGAGTTGGTGACGGCGGGAATTCTCCTGCGCTTCACAATCCATATTTCCATCTTAACCCGGAGGCACTTCTCATCGGGATCCGGGTACATGTGAATAATGCGGTAAAGATGCTTGAATATTTAAATACGGAAGGAGTGTAAGCGTATGAAAAAGGAAAAGAAACCTCTGAACTCGATTGCACTGTTGTTTTTCATGATCATCGGTGCGGTGATCCTTACATATCTGATTCCGGCGGGTGCATATGTGCGGACGGAGATTAACGGAAAAATGGCGGTGGACCCGGCAAGCTTTGCTTTTGTCGACAATCATCCGGCGACTCCTTTTGATATCTTCCTTGCCATCCCGGCAGGTATGACGAACAGCGTGAGTCTTCTGATTGCGGCACTTTTGATCGGTGGAGGCCTTGAGTGTATTCAGGCATCCGGCGCTTTAAATATCGGAATCTCCCGCGTTATTAAAAAAGTCGGCTTAAGCCGCGGAAATCTGATTCTGATATTTCTTTTTTATATCTTTGCACTTATGGGCGGATTCCTTGGGTTTATCGAAGGTTCTATTCCTTTTATTCCGATCGCGATTTCCATTGCCGTCGGACTCGGATACGATTCCATCGTGGGAGTAGCCATCGCGATTGTCGGAGCCATTGCAGGATTCTCATGTGGACCGACAAATCCGTATACCGTCGGTGTTTCCCAGACACTCGCAGGTCTCGGAATGTATTCCGGAATCGGTCTCAGAATCGCATTATTCATTGTAATTCCGGCATTATGCCTCTTATATATTCTCCAGTATGCAAAAAAGGTACAAAAAAATCCGGAGAAGAGTCTGGTCGCAGGAGTGGATGTCTCTGATCTGGCTTTTGATGCCAGTGCTTTTGAGTCACAGCCGTTTACCGCGAAACACGCAGTGATCATTCTGGTACTACTCGGAGGAATCGCCTGCTATGTATACGGTGCCATCAACTGGGCATGGAACTTTAACCATCTCGGGGCGATCTTCATTATCACAGGAATCGTTTCCTGCCTCTTATCAGGACTTGGGATCAATGGAACTGCGGAAACCTTTATCAAAGGTGCGTCCAGCATGACAGGTGCCTGCTTTATTATGGGTGTCGCATATGGAATTTCCTGGGTATTCACGCAGGCATCGATCCTTGATACCATCGTATATTATCTGTCCAGACCGTTAAGCGGCCTGTCCCCGGTGATTTCTATCATAGGAATCCTGATCGTGATCATGCTGATCAATTTGATCATTCCGTCCGGGTCCGGAAAAGCGTTGATCGTCATGCCGATCGTACTTCCGATTGCGCAGATCGTGGGAATCGAGTCACAGGTAGCGATCCTTGCATATCAGTTTGGTGACAGTTTTACGAACCTCTGCACGCCCCTTCTCGGAGTCCTGCTTCTGGCATTAAGCTTTGGGCGTGTGCCGTTTTCAAAATGGGAGAAATTTATTCTTCCATTAGTATGCGGGCTGTTTGTGATCTCCTGTGTTGTTCTTGTTGTCGCGATGAATATTGGATATTGTTAATATTGCGAAAATATAAATTTTTTGATAGAATTGAAAGGGGGAATCCGGAGAAGGATTCCCCTTTTACGTTTTCAGATGAAAAATGAGGAGGACGCAATATGAAAATCGGTGAACTTGCAAGGCTCAACAATGTGACGATCGATACGATCCGGCATTATATTTCAATTGGACTTTTGATTCCTCATAAAAATGGCTCACAGTATGATTTTTCTCCCAGAGAAGCGGAGAACCTCCAGTATATTCAGAAACTGAAATCCATGCGCTTTCATCTGAAGGAAATCGAGGATATCATGAACCTGAGGCGGACATCCAACTGGGTGGAGCCGGAGACTATGAAGCAGTACATTCATATGCTGCAGGAAAAATCCGGTGAACTTGCGGCAGAACAGGTAGCTATCAAGGGTGCAGAAGAACTGGTTGCGAAAGAAATCCGGGAGTTTGAGGAGACAGGAAAGCCGAACAGGGAGCGCCAGGGCGTTCCGATTCGCGCACTGCCGTATCTTGTATGTCCGAACTGTAAGAAACAGCTGGAAGTCCGCAATGCGACGTTCGCGTATAAATATCTGTATGAGGGAAAACTTACCTGCAGCTGTGGGTATGAGGCTTCCATTGAAAAGGGGATTCTGGTAACAGGAAACCGTTATACGGCGATCTATGATGCACCGGATGTAAAACGGGAACTTTATCAGACACTCACGAGCGATTTCCTGAAATGCTATCAGCTGGCATCCGACCAGATCCAGAAAGATCTTGGAGAGCAGGAGCTTACCGGGAAGGTGATTCTGGAAAATTTCGTAAACGGATATTTTTATCTGTATACACACCTTCATGAACTTCCGAAGGACGCCCTGTATATTATCATAGACAAATACCCGGAGACGATCTCCATGTACAAAAAACTGATTTCTGCTCTGAATCTGGACCGGGATATCTTATATATTGCGGATGCATCCATGGATTATCCGCTGGCGGAACACTGTGTGGATGTCAATGTGGCGTTTTTCAGTTGTATTGAGTCGGATTTTTACTTTAAGAGCAACTATTTTGAGAACATGGAGCCGTACATGAAGCCGGATGCTATGATCACGGGGGTGGACCTTGATATGGATTACCAGGCAAAATCGAGAAAACTCTTCATGCAGAAATACCCGGAAGGTTCGCCGGATAAATTAAAGATTCCGCTGGAGCGGGAGATGTTGAAAAAGCTGGGATATACGGTGACTGACCGCACGATTGGAAGCGTCTGGGAGACAAAGAATCGGTTCAGCTTTGCCTGTCATCTTCCGAAGGAGGAAATGCGGATCGTGTATTTTAAGGCAGAGAGGGATGCTGGTACGGAACACTCTTCTTGATTGCATGAAACAATTACTGGGCCATTCGTAATTGATTCAGAAAATCATGGATGATTTTCAGATAAAACGATTTATGCCCAAACATGGCCGTATGAGTTGCCCCTTTTACCAAAACTAATTGCGCGTGTGGAATCAACCGGGCCATCAGGCGGGAGTGGGAGACCTTTACGAGATCCCTCGTACCGGCGATCAGGAGAACCGGAGACAGGATCTTCTCAAGCTGTTCTCGGGACATCATGGGAGAATTGCAGAGCAGGGAAGCGAGCTGTTGATGCCGGAAAAGATGCGGGAAGATGCAGGCAGCGGCAGGGCTTTTTTTGCAGATTCTCCGGAACAGACTTGTTGCCGCTTTCAGACAGAAATATTTCCCCACACAGAAAGCCCGGACTGGAAGAATTAGCCCATCCGGTGAGACATTCCCGCTGATGGCAATCACGGCACGAGTCCGATCCGGAAACAGGGACGCGAATTCGAGGGCAATATTTGCCCCATCACTGAATCCAAAAAGAATACAGGACGGGATATGAAGGACATTCAGAAGCGCTGCGGCGTCCCTCGCCATATCTGTGGTAGTGAACTCTGATTCTGCGTATTCCGGTTTGATCCGTGAGCGCCCGTGGGCGCGGCTGTCCATGAGAATGACACGGTATTTCATGGACAGCTTTTTTTCGTAATAATCAAAGATCAGGTGCGTCTCAGCGTTCCCATGCAGCATCAGAACCGGAATACCGGCTCCGCTTTCCTTATAATAGATCCACACCTGAGACGTATCCGCCATTCCCTGACGGCAGATCATTTTTTCCATTTGTGCAGCTCTCCTTTTAGAAACGTCAGAATGTAACCGCGGATCCCGTGGGGATTCTGGATCTCGACAGCAGCGTAGAGCATGCTTGGCGTCGGATATTTCGGAAGATATGCGTAATAGGACGGAACCCATTCGGTGGGACTGTACTTTTCTTTCGCGCGGTAAAGATCCCGGAATCCATAGCAGGCATTTAAGTGGTCATAGATAAACTGCAGAAGACGTTCCATCGGATTTTTGCTCTCGGCACTTAATCCTGCCAGAGGGGCAACACCGAGGCTGCCGTAGCCGATGCCTTCTTCCTTGAATACCTGAAATGCCTCGTATATGATCGTCTCCATGACTCCGCTGGGCGCGTCTTTCCCATGTCTCGTCACATCTGCCATGTAGCCGCTTTTTCCAAGAAATGGAACAAAGACGATAAAGGCAACCATTTTTCCATCAGAATTTAATGCGTAGAAATAACGCTTATCCATCGGATCCTCAAGTCCTACGGTACCCATGGTGAACCGGAGCATGCCACTCTTCTTGCCATCCAGCCATTCATCGGTGATCCGGTCGAATTCCCGGTCAAGAGCCGGATCGCGTTTCTCAAGGACCTTGTATTCATGGACGGTGACACCGGCTTTCGTGGCATGGTTGATGTTCATTCGCATTTTCGCGCCCTTTTTGCCGCTGATCTCGTAATCGGCGAGTTTAAAACGCGCCTCCTCACCGCTCTTTACGAGACCAAAACCCTGTTTTTCATATTCCCTGAGATAATAGTCCGTCAGCCCGAGAAAGAAAATGTTGTGGGCGCTGTTCTGACAGAATTCTCTGAATTCCGTCAGGAGAGCTGGAAAGTCCTCATCTCTGCACACAGGATCACCGTTTACGACGATGGTGTCACCGACAGTTCCATAAGGAAGCACGCCATCGACTGAGTGACCAAAATACAGGCATTTGTCATCCTCCAGTGCAAGATAGGAGCAGGGATTTTGGCTGTAAAGATTTAAAAGTGTTCTGGCATGCTGGATTTCCTGGGATCCGTGGGCCTGTTTCTGAATCCACGGGCGCACGGCACAGAGAATAGCGGCGAGAATACAGCCCCAGCTGAACCAGAACAGGACGAACTCCGTTCCATGGCGGTCAGCCATAGACGCGGGAAGACTTCCCATGCCGAAGATCATACTGATTCCCTGAGTGAAGCTGTCGGCAAAGGAGATAGAAGCGCCGTCCGCGGCTCCGAGCCGCATATAGTGCCAGGTGATCCCTACATTTATGAGGACACCGATGATGGCAAAAAGTGCCAGAAGCAGTGTTTGTCGGCGGTTTCCGCGTCCGGCCGGGCAGCAGAAATCTTTCCGCGTGATGAAAAACAGGATAAATAAGAAAAGGTCGAGAATCATGATCCCGTTGTGCAGCGGATGTCCCATTCCGATGAGTCCGCGCAGAAAATTGAGGACAAAGATCCCCATGGCGATCATCCATGCGTTCCGTTTTCTCTTCCATAACTGCAGGGACAATACGAAAAGAACAATGGAAAAGGCACGCTGAACCATGCGCCCCATCTCAAAGGATCCCTGCATGGCCTTTGAGATCCTGGAAAACGGGAAAAAGGTCAAAAGGAACAGGAAAAAGGAAAAGACGGCGAGCAGAAGGATCGTGATATTTTCGATCCGGATCCGGAGCTGTCTTGCGCGTTCCTGATTGTTAAGTAATGTATGATTCATAAGCTCATTCCTCCAGAGTTAAGAGACGCCGCAGATCTGCAGGATACCGATGCAAAGATCTGTGAAAAAAGTTTTTTGGTAACCACAGTGTAGTCTTTGGCGGATAAAAAATCAATAAAAATATTAGAGTTCATTTATGCGATGGTTTGGATGAAGATGCATGGCTGAACTGCAACATAAAACGCCGGAAAAACAAACGATACCTTGACAAATTTATTTGAACAGGATAGACTAAAGACATCATATGGAAAAAGCTTGGAAGGGAAGAGTATGCCGAAAGGAAGCTTTCAGAGACCCCGGTTGGTGTGAAAGGGGAGCAGAGAGGCGGCAGAAGATGGTCCCGGAGCTGTGCAGGTGAAAGCGGAAACCGTGTTAGCCTGTGCCGGAAGCGCCCGTTAGCGTGTCAGGCTGTTTGATGACAGCCGGTGAGGGAGATGACCGTGAGGCATCGCCGAATTTAAAGTGGTAACACGGGGGGACTCGTCTTTAATAATAAAGACGGGCTTTTTTTATGCATTGCGGCACATAACGCGGCAGAAAAAGTCCCCAGCGCAGAAAACGTCTTGTGTGCCATTTATGCCTGAAAGATACAGAAAAAGCTGTATTTTGTGAGCAGATAACCGGCAGGAGAAGAGCCGTAAAAAGAGATAAAAAACAGGAGGAATCAAACCATGTGTACAAACTGTAAGAAACCATATTACATTTCCACAGCGATCGCCTATACATCCGGCAAACCGCATATCGGAAATACCTACGAGATCGTACTTGCAGACGCGATCGCGCGCTACAAGAGAGAACAGGGCTATGACGTTTACTTCCAGACAGGAACCGACGAGCACGGCCAGAAGATCGAGTTAAAGGCTGCGGACGCAGGCGTGACTCCGAAGGAGTTTGTTGATGGCGTCGCAGGACAGATCAAGGAGATCTGGGATCTCATGAACACTTCCTATGATAAGTTCATCCGTACTACAGATGATTACCATGAGAAACAGGTTCAGAAGATCTTCAAGAAATTATATGATCAGGGCGATATCTACAAAGGACATTATGAGGGACTTTACTGCACACCGTGTGAGTCCTTCTGGACTCCGTCCCAGGTCGTTGACGGAAAATGCCCGGACTGCGGACGCCCGGTACAGCCGGCAAAGGAAGAGGCATACTTCTTCCGTATGAGTAAATATGCTCCGAAGCTGATCGAATACATCAACGAGCATCCGGAGTTTATCCAGCCGGTATCCAGAAAGAACGAGATGATGAATAACTTCCTGCTTCCGGGACTTCAGGATCTCTGTGTATCCAGAACCTCCTTCAAGTGGGGAATTCCGGTCACTTTTGATCCGAAGCACGTTACCTATGTATGGCTTGACGCGCTGACCAACTATATCACGGGAATCGGATATGACTGTGACGGAAACAGCGACGAGAAGTTTAAGAAATACTGGCCGGCAGACCTTCACCTGATCGGTAAAGATATTATCCGCTTCCATACCATTTACTGGCCGATCTTCTTAATGGCTCTCGGCCTTCCGCTTCCGAAACAGGTATTCGGACATCCGTGGCTGTTACAGGGCGATGGCAAGATGAGTAAGTCAAAAGGAAACGTACTCTATGCAGATACGCTCGTTGATTTCTTCGGTGTCGACGCAGTCCGTTACTTTGTTCTTCATGAGATGCCGTTCGAGAACGATGGCGTGATCTCCTGGGATCTTATGGTTGAGCGCATGAACTCTGACCTTGCCAATATTCTCGGAAACCTTGTAAATCGTACTGTTTCCATGACAAATAAATATTTCGGCGGAATTGTCGAAAACAAGGGCGTTGCAGAGCCAGTGGATGAAGAGTTAAAGGCAACCGTTCTTGAGACGGTCAAGAAGGTAGACGAGAAGATGAACAAGCTCCGTGTCGCAGACGCGATCACAGAGATCTTCAATATCTTCCGCCGCAGCAACAAGTACATCGATGAGACAACTCCGTGGACACTCGCAAAGGACGAGGCAAAGAAGGAACGTCTTGCAACCGTTCTTTACAATCTCACAGAGGCGATCACCATCGGTGCGTCCCTGCTGTATTCCTTCATGCCGGAAACTTCCGAGAAGATTCTCGCTCAGTTAAACACAGAGAAGAGATCCCTCGAGGACATGAATACCTTCGGTTTGTACCCGAACGGAAACAAGGTTACAGAGAAGCCGGAGATCCTGTTTGCCCGTATGGATATCAAGGACGTTATGGAGAAGGTTGAGGCCATGAAGGCAGCAGCCGCAACGGAGAATCAGGAAGAGAAGAAGGAAGAAGAAAAACCGGGCATGGACGTTGAGAAGAAGCCGGAGATCACATATGATGATTTCGCAAAGCTTCAGTTCCAGATCGGTGAGATCGTGAAGTGTGAAGAGGTTCCGAAGTCCAAAAAATTACTCTGCTCCCAGGTTAAGATCGGTTCTGAGACAAGACAGATTTTAAGCGGAATCAAGGCATGGTATAAACCGGAAGATATGGTCGGCAGAAAGGTTATGGTCGTTACGAACTTAAAACCGGCGAAGCTCGCAGGTATGTTATCGGAAGGCATGATCCTCTGCGCGGAGGATCATGAGGGCAACCTCGCATTAATGACACCGGCAAAGGATATCAAGTCCGGTTCTGAGGTCTGCTAAGTGAAAGTGCGCTTTTCGGCGGAACAGCTAAAAAACATTGCCCTGGTCAGCATGGTTATCGACCATGCTGCCGTTGGGCTTATTGAACAGTCAGAACTGGCTTCGGGCGCTGCCTGGAGTCTCTGTGGGACAGCCATGCGCCTTGTGGGGCGTGTGGCTTTTCCTCTCTTTGCGTTTATGATCGCAGAGGGGGCGGCGCATACGAGAGACCGGAGACGGTATGCGCTGAGATTGCTTTTGCTGGCGGTTATTTCGGAGATCCCCTTTGATCTTGTGGCGGGGGGAACATGGCTTTTTCCGGCAGACCAGAATACGGTGTTCACATTACTTTTGGGACTTCTGGCAGTCTGGGCTGGAGATCTGATCTGCGGGATCGGACCGGGAGGATCTTACGGAAACCGGGAAAAAACAGGAGATGGCGGCAGGAAGGCGGTAGATCAGAGGAGATTTCCGTTGGAATATGAACGGTATATCCGGGGTCTGGCGGCGATTCCTTTCGCATTGGCGGCTTATTGTCTGAAGACAGATTATGGCTTTATGGGCGTGCTGCTGATCGTTATATTGTATACACTGCGCACGGAACCACAGCTTCGCACGGCTGTCTGCGCTGTGTTTTTATTTTGTATGTATATGGATTTCTATGGCGTTGCGGCTTGCGTTGCAATTTTCCTGATAAACCGTTACAATGGAGAGAAAGGCGGTGGGAACGGAAGGATTTTCTATCTGTTTTATCCGCTGCATCTGCTGGTGATCCGGGGAATCAAGCTGGCTGTGGGACTGTAGAAAATGAGATGGTGCAAAAAAGTCTTACAGATGCCGGCTCCGGATGAAAAAGAAAACGACATATGACTTGAGGACAGAAAGAATGGACTATATTTTTGACACACATGCCCATTACGACGATGAGGCATTTGACGCGGACCGGGAGGAGGTCCTCGCGGGACTGAAAGATCAGGGAGTCGGAACCGTTGTGAATGTCGGCGCGAGCATTGCATCGACAAAAACAACTCTGGCGCTGGCTGAGGCGCATTCCTTCATGTATGCGGCAGTGGGCGTGCATCCGAACGAGACGGCGGAGCTTACGGACGCGGATATGAAGTGGCTGGAATCCCTGGCAGAAAATCCGAAGGTTGTGGCGATCGGTGAGATCGGTCTTGACTATTACTGGGACGAGCCGGAGAGGGAGATCCAGAAACACTGGTTTTCGGCACAGCTTGAAGTGACAAAGAAGACGGGACTCCCGGTGATCATCCACAGCCGGGACGCGGCGAAGGACACGCTGGATATCATGAAGGCAGAACACAACGGTTCCACCGGCGGCGTGATCCATTGCTTCTCCTATGGAGTGGAGATGGCGAGGGAATATCTGAATATGGGATATTATCTCGGGATCGGCGGAGTCCTGACCTTTAAAAACGCGAAAAAACTGATCGAGGTGGCAGAATATGCGCCGCTGGACCGGATCGTTCTGGAAACAGACTGTCCGTATCTGGCTCCGGTGCCGAACCGGGGAAAACGAAATTTCTCCGGAAATCTTCCCTATGTGGTGGAAAAGCTGGCAGAAATCAAGGGCGTTTCCGCGGAGGAAATTATCCGGGAGACAGCGAAAAACGCGAGGGAGATGTACCGGATCACGGAGTAGAATTTTCGGGACAATAGTACCGCAGCAGCGGAACGCATTTACCGGATTTTGTATACAAGATGCAGCTCATGCAACAAAAGTACCTGCGCAAAAGCGCAGTCCAAAATAGAAAGAGAGAAATAAATGGCAAATCTGGGAAACCCAAAGAACACCATAGAGATCATACAGAAGTATGAATTCATGTTTCAGAAAAAGTTCGGCCAGAACTTTTTGATCGATACCCATGTACTGGAGAAGATCATCTCTGCAGCCGGGATCACAAAGGATGACTGCGTTCTTGAGATCGGACCGGGAATCGGAACCATGACCCAGTATCTGGCAGAAAATGCCGGACATGTTGTTGCGGTCGAGATCGACCGGAACCTGATCCCGATTTTAAAGGAGACACTGGCGGATTACAACAATGTGACCGTCATCAACGAGGATATCTTAAGAGTCGATATAAAGGCACTGGCAGAGGAATACAACGGCGGAAAGCCGATCAAGGTCGTTGCGAACCTGCCGTACTATATCACGACTCCGATCATCATGGGGCTCTTTGAGAGTGGCGTGCCGATCGACAATATTACCGTCATGGTCCAGAAGGAAGTGGCGGACCGCATGAAGGAAGGTCCGGGGTCCAAGGATTACGGTGCCCTGTCTCTGGCAGTCCAGTACTACGCGGAGCCTGAGATCGTGGCGAATGTGCCGCCGAACTGCTTTATCCCACGCCCGAATGTGGGATCCGCTGTGATCCGTCTCACGAGACATAAAGAGATGCCGGTGCAGGTAAAAGACTCCGCCCTGATGTTCAAGATCATCCGCGCGTCCTTCAACCAGAGAAGAAAAACACTGCAGAACGGTCTCGGAAACGCGTCCGAACTCCCATACACAAAGGAACAGATCGCGACTGCCATCGCAGAGATGGGACTCACTCCGACGATCCGCGGCGAGGCACTGAGTCTGGCACAGTTCGCACAGTTGTCGGATATTCTTGGAGAGATGAAATAAGAAGCACGCGGATATCTGGTCATGCAGAAAAAAGAGTCTGTCCGCAGCATGGACTTTGTATACAAGCCAGAGCGCTATGGAGAAGCAGAAGAATAGAATATAGGACGGGAGGAAGCATTATGGGATTTACAGAACTGTCACACGCGTTTATCGCGGCAAAATATTATGTTTACCTGAAGGAAATCTTCGGTGACCGCGGCGAGGCGGCATTTTTGCATGCCACCCGATATTACGGCGAACAGCGTGGACGCCGGATGGCACAGCGGGCGATCCGGGACGGAAAACCTCTGACTTATGAGACATACTGCCAGTACGGTGAGTGGGTCAACACGGAAGAGGTGAAAGCACAGGGACTCGGAAACCAGTCCGAGACGACAAGCTTAAGCCCGGACTTTCAGATCCACATCCATGTCTGTCCGTGGCACACCCAGTTTAAGAATATGGGACTCCCGGAAGCGGGGCTTCTCTATTGTAAGGACCTGGATGCGTCCATTTCCCGAGGTTTCAACCCGGAGATTCGCTATGAGGTCTCTCAGACACTCCATGACCATGATTATTGTATACAGACGATCCGGAACGCCGGTCTGACGCCGGAGTCCAATATGGCAAAAAATCCGGCAGGCCTCAGATCTTTCGAGTACCATTGCGCTCACTCCTACTGGGCATACCGGGAAGTTTGTGAAGCAATCTTCGGGGAAGAGGGGACACGGATCGCTGAAAGAGTCCTTGATGATTTTGTCGCAGAGTATGGAAAAAAGATGGCAGACACGCTGGCAGGATATGCAAGGACGAATTTTAATATCGCAGACTAAGAAATCAGCAGCTTTGCAAAAAGAGCTGCTGAAATATTGCTGTTAGAAAGAAGAACAAGGTATATCGAAATACATTTTGAAGAATATTGAGGAGCAACACTTATGAAACAGATCAACATGCTGGAATCCCCGGTCCGCCAGGTGTTTTTCAGTTACCTGATGCCATCCATCAGCGCAACACTCGTGACCTCCATTTATATTCTGGCGGACACGATGATGATCGGACGCGGAGTCGGTGGTTCCGGTATTGCGGCGATGAATATTTTACTGCCGCTCTACAACACATATTTCGGGATCGGAATGATGTGTGGAGTCGGCGGCAGCGTTCTCTTTGGGTTTTCCAGAGGACGCGGCGATGAAAAACGCGCCAGAAGCTATTTTACAGCGGCGCTCTGTGTGGTGCTTGCTCTGGCAGCAGTTTTTCTGATATTGGGAAGAATCTTTTTCAACCCTCTGATTACCTTTATGGGAAATACCCCACTCTTAAATGAATACACCGTGCCTTACGGAACTGTGCTCACAACAGCGGCCCCCATGTTTGCCCTGTCTTCATTCCTTCAGGCATTTGTCCGAAATGACGGTGCGCCGAAGCTTGCCATGGCGGGCGTGATCAGCGGAGGTGTCACCAACGTGATCCTGGATTATGTATACATTTTTATCATGAAATGGGGCATGGGAGGTGCGGCGCTGGCGACGGCCACCGGAACTACACTCACGGTGCTGATCCTCGCAAGTCATTTTTTCTCGAAAGATAACCACCTGCAGCTGGAGTTTAGCGATGTGTGGAGACGGGTGCCGGAGGTGCTCGGAAATGGGCTCGCAAGCTTTATTCTGGAGATTTCCAACGGCTTCGTGATGCTGCTGTTTAACCGCCAGCTTCTCGCTTATGTGGGAGAGATGGGGATTACGGTCTATGGAATCATCACGAACACTGCGCTTGTGGCATCGTCCATTTCCAACGGTATCGCTCAGGCAGTACAGCCGCTGCTCTCCGCGAACTTTGGCGCGGGAAATCTGAAGAGAGTCGGCGAGGCGAGAAAGCTGGGGGTTCGGACCGGATTTGCCGCAGGCTTCATATTCACTGCGATCGGCATGCTGATTCCGGTACAGTTGTCCTATCTGTTTCTGGACCCGACACCGGAGATCCTCACAATGGCGGTTCCGGCGATCCGGCTGTATTTCCTCTGCTTCTTAGTCAGCGAGTGGAACATCATCAGCGGAATGTATTTCCAGTCTACTGTGAGACCGCGGCTCTCTTTAACGATCACACTGCTTCGCGGCGTGATCTTAAACAGCGTGTTCGTGTTCCTTCTCCCGGCACTCTTTGGTGTAGACGGAATCTGGCTTACGGTGACTGTATCAGAGTTCATCACGGCGGGCGTTGCGTTTGTGCTTATGAAAAGGGAAAAACATTAATATATTAAAAAATATGGTAACTGTTCAGTAGGTCTGCGCACTTGCTGCGCTGACCGTAAGAAAACATAGGCTGGAGGGCAAAAATCCCATCAGCGAAGCTGATCTGGAATGGATTTTTGCGTGTAACTATGAAGGTACTGAATAGTTACAAAATATGTAAACAACGGACTCAGGGATCTTTGAGAAAAAGGATTTCGGATTCCGTTGTTTCTTTTTTCATTGCCGCGTTCCCAGAAGAACCTTCCGGTGGCAGGTTTTGCAGGTGTATCTGGAAGAAACAGGAGACAAATTCGTTAAACTTATTTCAATTGACACTATAACGGCCTATTGGTAAAATGGAGATAGCGACATTAAATGAAGAAAGAAGAGGAGAACAATATGACGATCAGAATCGGAATTATGGGTTATGGAAATCTTGGACGCGGCGTTGAGTGCGCCATCAAACAGAATCCGGATATGGAGCTTGCGGCAGTATTTACAAGAAGAGATCCGAAAAATGTCAGGATCCTGACCGAAAGCGCAAAGGTTTACCATGCGGACGAAGCGAAACATATGACAGATAAGATCGATGTCCTGATCCTTTGCGGCGGAAGTGCGACAGATCTTCCGGTGCAGACACCGGAGTATGCGAAATATTTCACCGTAGTGGACAGCTTTGACACACACGCGAGAATTCCGGAGCATTTTGCAGCTGTCGATGCAGCGGCAAAGGAAGCAGGAAATGTAGCAGTGATCTCCGCAGGCTGGGATCCGGGTATGTTCTCCTTAAATCGTGTATACGCAAATGCAATTCTCCCGGATGGTAAAGACTATACATTCTGGGGCAAAGGTGTAAGCCAGGGGCATTCCGACGCGATCCGCCGCATTGATGGCGTGAAGGACGCAAGACAGTATACAGTTCCGGTTGAGAGTGTACTGGAGAGAATCAGAAACGGCGAGACTCCGGAGCTCACAACGAGAGAGAAACACACAAGAGAGTGCTATGTTGTTGCTGAAGAGGGTGCTGATCTTGCACGCATCGAAAAAGAGATCGTAACGATGCCGAACTACTTCTCCGACTATGACACAACGGTTCATTTCATCAGCGAGGAAGAGATGAAGCGTGACCACTCTACACTTCCGCACGGCGGTTTCGTGATCAGAAACGGAAAGACCGGATGGAATCAGGAGAATACACATGTGATTGAGTATCGTCTGAAACTGGATTCCAACCCGGAGTTCACTTCATCCGTGATCGTTTGCTGTGCCCGCGCCGCATTCCGCATGAAACAGGAGGGAATGAGCGGATGCAAGACCATTCTTGACATTCCGCCGGCATACCTTTCCGCAAAGAGCGGCGAGGAACTCAGAAAGAATCTCCTGTAATCATAAAAAGAACCTTTAAAGGCGGCGAAAGAGCCGGCCTTTGATCAATCATACCTCCGCCCTGTGTCCGCAGCCGACAGATACAGGGCGGAAGTATCAATTGCCATGCATTCAGAAAAGACCGCAAACGGGATCCATGCATGGCGGATTTTGTAGAGGGTGAAGATATGACACTTAAGAAGAATCATCCGGCAGGTTACAACGGGATCACGGACGGTGTGATCTGGCAGCAGCTTCTGCTCTTTTTCTTTCCGATCCTATTTGGGACATTTTTCCAGCAGCTTTACAACACGGCAGATGCCATGATCGTTGGAAAATTCGTTGGAAAAGAAGCACTTTCCGCGGTAGGGGGTACGACAGGAACGTTGATCAACCTGTTAGTTGGTTTCTTCGTCGGAATGTCCTCCGGCGCGGCCGTTGTCGTATCCCAGTTCTATGGGGCAAAGGAAGACCAGCAGGTGCAGAAATCGGTTCACACATCGTTCTGCCTGGCGCTGGCCGGCGGTGTGGCACTCTTAGTGATCGGTGAGATCTTCACTCCGGCTGCAATCCGGGCTATGGGTGCTCCCGAAGAGATCCTTGGATATTCTGTGACATATCTCAGGATCTATTTTCTGGGTATCATAGGAAATCTGGTCTATAACATGGGCGCTGCGATCCTGCGAGCTGTGGGAGATTCTAAGAGACCGCTGTATTTCCTTGTGGCGAGCTGCCTGACCAATATTGCTCTGGATCTCCTGTTTGTGGTCTGTTTTCATATGGAAGTTGCCGGGGCGGCGCTTGCGACGATCATGTCCCAGCTTTTATCGGCAGTACTCGTTATGATAACGCTGATCCGGACAAAAGAATCTTACCGTTTTATCCCGAAGGAACTCCGTGTGGAGCCGGTATTATTAAAGAGGATCATAAAGATCGGTCTTCCGGCGGGACTCCAGTCTATGATGTACTCAATCTCCAATATCCTGATTCAGGCAAACATCAATGGATACGGAACGAATACGATCGCGTCCTGGGCGGTTTACGGAAAGATCGACGGTATTTTCTGGATGACTATGGATGCCATGGGAATCTCCGTGACGACCTTTGCGGGTCAGAACTTCGGTGCGGGCAAGATCAGACGTTTAAAGAAGGGAACCTACGTGGGACTTCTCATGTCGACGATCATCACGGCGGCACTCGGTCTGTTTATGTTTACGGCGGGACCGGTTCTGATCAGTCTCTTTACGAACGATGTGGATGTTATGGCTGAGAGCATGAACATCCTTTGCTTCCTGGTACCGTTCTGGTTCTGCTATATCTGCGTCAACGTATATCCGTGTACTCTGCGCGGTGTGGGCGATGCCCTGATCCCGATGCTGATCATCTGTGTCGGTACATGTATACTGCGTGTGATCTGGGTATTCGGCGCAGGCGCAGTCCATCCGGGACTGTACACGACGCTGACGAGCTATCCGCTAAGCTGGAGTATCACTTCGCTGGCATTCCTGGTATATTATTACCGGTTCAGTGCGATGAGAAAGTTAAATAAACTGATTGAAGAATAAGCATAACTGTTCGGCAGGTCTGTGAACTTATTGCGCTGGTCTGCTGAACAATTATAATAAGTGTAATTGGAATATGGATGTTGAATTTGAATTTAAAGAGAAAAATGGGGGCGCTTGTGTGACAAAGCTTTTGGCACCAGGCGCCGTCTGCGTGGTACCGGAAAGTCTGGGCGGACTTCCGGTGACAGAGCTGGCAGACAAGGTATTTTCGGGGAGCACGGTGGAGAAAGTCTATCTACCGCGGACACTCACCCGGATCGGAAGATATGAATTTTATGGATGTGAGAAGCTTCAGGAGATCCATTTTTACGGGGCACTCCGGGAAGTCGGCGGCGGTGTGTTTACGGGCTGCCGGAATATTAGGAGTCTGACTGTGCATATGGGGGTGGATGAAGAGTCGGCACTCAGGGATTTTGTGACGGAGATCAATGAGAGAGTCACAGTGCATGTATTTATACAGGACGGACAAAATCGAATGCAGGACGAGAGAGACACGGACTCTGCACGAACATCGCTGGCTTCAAGTACTTTTGAGGAAGAGAACGGGGAGACAGAGACTGCGCGTGTGATCTTCCCGGAATACTACGACGAGGCGGTGGAAAATACGCCCGCCAGGATCACGGTATCCAATATCCACGGTGCAGGGCAGAAGTATCGCTACTGTTTTGAGGGACGAAAATTCCGATTTGACAGGTATGATAAAATGTTTGTGTATGAAAAAGCAGAGGAATCGGTTCTCATGGCATCGAAGATCGCGGTGACCCGGCTGCAGTATCCGAAAGGACTGTGGGAGGGCGCGAAAAAGGAATATGAAAAGTTTCTTATGGAGAATCTTTATGAGGTACTTCTCGGTAGCCTTGAGGACCCGGAGACCATAAAATGGATTGCGGGACAGTATTTAACACTGGAAAAGAATCCGCTGACGGCGGATAAGATGTCGGGGCTGATCACGGAGATCTCGAAAAAGCATCTGCCGGAGCTTTTGGGGATGTTTATGGAGATCCAGAGGAAGAAGTTTGGCGTAAAGAAGAAAAAGTTTGATTTTGATTTGTGAGGAGGTCAGAAATCGTCATGAGAGAAGATGCGGCATGGTCGCCGATCCTGAGAGAGCAGGGCGCGCTGGAAGAACTGGCGGCGATCGGCGTTGAGATCATACGGAACGCGAGGAATGAGCTGTATCTTTCCATGCGGTTTCTCGACGTGGCCTTAAATGGTCTGTTCCCGGTGGCGGACAACAGCATCAGGGGAATCGGAACGGACGGAACCTTATTATCATTTGAGACAGGATACATCTGCGGCTGGTACCGGAGAAATCCTGTTTATGTAAACCGCATGATCCTGCACGAGACTTTCCACTGTCTCTTTGTCCACCCATGGTCGAGAAAAAAGCGGACAGAGGAATACTGGAATCTGGCATGCGATATCGCTGTGGAGTCCCTGATCGACGGGATCCACAAGCCGTGCGTCCATCTGCCGATGTCCCCGGTGCGGGCGGAATTTTACGGACGTCTGAGGAAAAAGATCAAGGTACTGAACGCGGAGAGCATCTATCACACTATGCAGGAGATGGAGCTTTCGGAGATCGAATATGAGCGGCTCTGCCGGGAATTCTGCCGGGACGATCATTCCAGATGGGAGAAAGAGGACGAGAAGAAATCTCCGAATCCCAACCGGAACCGAAAAAACGATTGGGATGACAAGCGGGAGAAGATGCAGGCGGAGATGGAGGCGTTTTCCAACGAGGCGGCGGATGACTCCAGGGAGCTGATGGATCAGCTGGCGGTGGAGAACCGGGAGCGGTACGATTACCGGAAATTTTTGCAGAAATTTTCGGTGCTGAAGGAGACAGTCCAGATCGATCCGGATGCGTTCGACTATGTATTCTACAATTATGGCATGCAGTTATACGGAAATATGCCGTTGATCGAGCCCCTTGAGACGAAGGAAGTCCGGCGGATCGAGGATTTTGTGGTCGTTATCGACACTTCGATGTCATGTTCCGGGGAGCTGGTGAAGAAATTCCTGGAAGAGACCTACGGGGTGCTGGCTCAGTCGGAGAGCTTCTTTAAGAAGGTCAATATCCACATTTTGCAGTGTGACGATAAAGTACGGCAGGATGTGAAGATCGAAAAAGAAGAGGATCTTCGGAATTATATGGACCACATGGAACTTCGTGGCATGGGAGGAACGGATTTCCGCCCGGCATTCCTGCATGTGGACCAGATGATCAAGGCGGGAAAGTTCAGCAGGCTGCGGGGACTTCTCTATTTTACGGACGGATATGGGACATTTCCGGTGAAAATGCCGCCATATGACACGGCCTTCGTATTTATGCGGGATAATTATACTGACGCGGACGTTCCGCCTTGGGCGATGAAAGTGATTCTGGACCCGGAGTCGATGGAGGACGTGGGGAAAATATTAGATGGAAAATAGTAACTGTTCAGTAGGTCTGCGCATTTACTGCGCTGACCGTAAGAAAACTTAGAATGGAAGGCAAAAATCCTATCGGCATAGCCGATTTGGAATGGATTTTTGCGCGTAACTGTGGGGGTACTGAACAGTTACGGAAAGTAAAAGGTTTGACAGGCTGGTTCACGGACTGTAAAAATTATACCGGAGTAAAAAGATATGAACATCAAGCGTGCAAAACAGGAAATTAAAAATACGATACAGGTGTATCTGACGAAGAACGAACACGGGGAATACGAGATCCCGTCCATGCGGCAGCGCCCGGTGCTGCTCATCGGTCCGCCAGGAATCGGAAAGACCCAGATCATGGAGCAGGTGGCGCGGGAGTGCGGGATCGGTCTCGTCTCCTACACGATCACACACCACACGAGACAGAGTGCCATCGGTCTCCCGTTTATCTCGGAGAAGACTTACAGTGGGAAGAATGTCCATGTGACGGAATATACCATGAGTGAGATCGTCGCGGCGATCTACAATAAAATCGAAGACACAGGGCTCCTGGAGGGACTTCTTTTTATCGATGAGATCAACTGTGTTTCGGAGACATTGGCCCCGGCCATGCTGCAGTTTTTGCAGTATAAGACTTTCGGAAACCACAAGATCCCGGACGGCTGGATCATCGTGGCAGCAGGAAATCCGCCGGAATACAATAAGTCGGTGCGGGAATTTGATATCGCGACCTTAGACCGTATCAAAAAGATCGATGTGGAGGCGGATTTTGAGGTCTGGAAAGAGTACGCGAAGCAGGCGGATATCCATCCGGCGATCCTGTCATTCCTCACCGCAAAACCGCAGTGCTTTTATCAGGTGGAGACAACTGTGGATGGCAAGATTTTTGCGACACCTCGTGGGTGGGAAGATCTCTCCGGATTTTTAAAAGTCTGCGAGAAGGTGGATCTTGCCTGTGACCGGGAAGTTGTAGTGCAGTACATTGAGCATCCCCGGATCGCAAAAGATTTTGCGAACTATCTGGAATTATATAAGAAGTATCAGGCGAGATACCAGATCGATGAAGTTCTGGAAGGAAAGCGCAACGAGCGTCTGATGGAGCAGGCGGCGAAGGCGCCGTTTGATGAGAAGCTTTCCATCATCAGCCTGATTTTGGCGAAGCTTGATGTGGAATTTAAGGCTTATGCGCAGAAAGAGGATTATCTGGAAGTGCTGTTTGGGGAGCTGAAAGCATTCAAGAGAAGCTTGGAAGATAAAACGGAGGCAGGAGAAATGGCAGCATCCAGAGAGATCAGCCAGGATCCGGTCAAAATGCAGAATACCGGAAACGATGCGGAGAAGATAGATACAGTGCCGCAGACTCAGACGCCGGTCGATATTTTCGCACACCAGATCGAGACCTTCACCGCGGCAGCTGAGCAGAAACAGAAAGCCGGTCTTCTCACAAGACAGGAAAAATATCGCTGTGCCGATATCGCTGCGGATATGAACCGATATCTCCAGACTGTGAAAGCGGAGCTTTTATCGGATGGTGACGAGATTTTCGGACGGTTTCGAGAGCTGTTCGTGGAAGAACGGACAGAGCTTGAGGATCTGTGCGCTCATGCCGGACAGGCACTGGAGTATGCCTTTGACTTCATGGAAGGAACTTTCGGCAGCAGTCAGGAGATGGTGGTGTTTATCACGGAACTCAACTCCAGCGCCCCGGCAGTGCGGTTCTTACAGGAAAATGAGTGTGAACGATATTTTGAATACAATAAGAATCTGCTGTTTGATGAGAGACGGGCAGATATTCTGAGCAGACTGGACAGACTCGGAGCATTCTAATTGGAAAGGAAAGTGATCATATGGAATATGAAGGAACCGTATACCGCCCGCCGAGCGAGGCGAGAAGCTTAATTATCCAGGTGACCGTGGGCTGTGCCCATAACCGGTGCACGTTCTGCAATATGTACCGGGTGAAAAAATTCCGAGTGCGGACAAAAGAGGAGATCATGAGAGATCTCGATGAATGCCGTGATTACTACGGACCGTATGTCAGCCGCGTATTCTTTGCGGACGGTGATGCACTGGTGGTAAAGACAGAACTTCTTTTAGAGCTTTTAGCCTATGTCCACAAAAATTTCCCGTATGTAGAGCGGATCACCTCCTACGGGACTGCAAAGGATGTTCTGGCAAAGTCTGAGGAAGATTTAAAAGCCCTGGCGGCAGCAGGACTCGAGATGGTCTATATCGGAGCGGAATCCGGCGATGACCGTGTTCTGGAGCATATCCATAAGGATGTGACGGCGGCCCAGATCGCGGCGGCGGGACAGAAATTGAAGCGCTGCGGCATCAAGACCTCTGTGACGCTGATCTCCGGCCTCGGCGGAAGAAAAGGGATCCGGGAACATGCCATCAAGTCGGCGGAGCTGATCAATCAGATGAATCCGGAGTACGCCTCATTCCTGACACTGCGCCTCTATGAGGGGACTCAGATGAACGAGGAAGTAAAGCGCGGGGAGATGGAGCTTATCACCCCGGACGAGATCGTGGAAGAAATGGAGCTGTTTTTAACGCACATCGATTCTCCCGGAACGATCTTCCGGACAAACCATGCGTCCAACTATGTAGTGCTTGCGGGAACTTTTAACGAAGATATTCCGAAAATGCTGGCACAACTGGAGGACGCAAAGAAAAGACAGCGTTACCGCCTTGAAGAGTGGCGCAGACATATTTAAGTAAGAAGAACAGAGAAAACAGTCCCGCGGGCTTTCTGGACGCTTAGAACGGCAGAAAAATGGCTCGCGGGATATGCCTTTTCAGGGCCTTTCCGTGATGATCCCGGAGGGGACTCTTCCTGTAGATTGTATTCAAAAAACAACAATATATAGTTTTGAATCATGAATTTTTCACCATATATATGGTTTTGGTATATCATATTTATATAGCAGTACTCCTTGCAATCCGGGAACAATACAGTTATAATAGAATCGTTCTCGCGTGAGTGACTAAAAATAACGTGGCGGGAATACGACATGACCGCCTTAGGAAACCCGTGGCGGCAGGTCCGACAGATCAATCATAAAATATCTAAATCAGATAAAATTTCTGTATAATTCTGAAAAAACAAACTGTATATACAACCAAGAAAACTATCAGCAACTGAAATGTACATGCCTGGGGCCGGCCGGTAAATGCGCGGACCTGTAGGTCAGCTGTGTTTTTTAGCAGAATAGACAGAAGAAAAAACAGGCAACGGCAGTTGTGCGTAAAGCGGACAATTCTGCCAACACAATGAAATGAAACGGGGAATAAGGGATGAAGATCATCAAAAGAAACGGAGCGGAGGAAAGTTTTGACACGCTCAAGATCGTGAATGCGGTCCAGAAGGCGTGCAACGCCACAGAAAATGCCTATCTGGCACCGGAACAGCTTACGGATATCGCAGATTATGTAGAGTACAAGTGCAATAAGCTGGGACGTGCTGTGTCTGTAGAAGAGATCCAGGATATGGTCGAGAACCAGTTGATGGCGATCGGTGCTTTTGCGATCGCAAAAAATTATGTGCGCTACCGCTATGACCGCTCTCTGGTGCGGAAAGCAAATACGACGGACAACCGGATCCTGTCCCTGATCGAGTGCAACAACGAAGAGGTTATGCAGGAGAACTCCAACAAGAATCCGACGGTCAACAGCGTGCAGCGTGACTATATGGCTGGAGAGGTCAGCAAGGATCTCACGAGAAGACTTCTTCTTCCGGAGGATATCGTTGAGGCGGATAAGCAGGGAATCATCCACTTCCACGACTCCGACTATTTTGCACAGCATATGCACAACTGCGATCTTGTAAACCTGGAGGATATGCTGCAGAACGGCACCGTGATCAGCGAGACACTGATCGAGCGCCCGCACAGCTTCTCCACAGCCTGCAACATCGCGACCCAGATCATCGCTCAGGTTGCCAGCAACCAGTACGGCGGACAGAGCATCAGCCTTGCGCACCTCGCTCCGTTCGTTCAGGTATCGAGAGTGAAGATCCGTCAGGAAGTGATCGGCGAGATGAAGGATCTTGGGATTGCAGTGACAGAGGATCAGATCGATAAGCTCACGGAGGAGCGTCTCCGCAGAGAGATCACGAAGGGAATCCAGACGATCCAGTATCAGGTCGTAACACTCCTTACCACAAATGGACAGGCACCGTTCGTTACCGTTTATATGTACCTCGACGAGGCAAAGAATCCGCAGGAGAAAAGAGACCTGGCGATGATCATCGAGGAGACCTTAAAACAGAGATATCTCGGCGTTAAAAATGAAGCCGGCGTATGGATCACACCGGCATTCCCGAAGCTGATCTATGTGCTCGATGAGGACAATATCACTCCGGATGCGCCGTATTACTATTTAACGGAGCTTGCGGCAAAATGTACCGCAAAGCGCATGGTTCCGGATTATATCTCCGCGAAGAAGATGCGCGAGTTAAAGGGCGATGTGTATACATGTATGGGCTGCCGTTCCTTCCTGACCCCGGACCGTTCCTATGTAAAAGGAAACCTTGCGAATGCAGGAAACTACCGGGAAGGCGAGCGCAAGTATTATGGCCGCTTCAATCAGGGCGTTGTAACGGTAAACCTTGTTGATATCGGACTCAGCGCAAGAAAAGACATGAACAGGTTCTGGGAGATTTTTGATGAGAGAATGGAGCTCTGCCACCGCGCAATGCGCTGCCGCCATGAGAGATTAAAAGGAACCTTATCCGATGCGGCTCCGATCCTCTGGCAGTATGGCGCTCTTGCCCGCTTAAAGAAAGGCGAGACCATCGACAAACTCCTCTATGACGGATATTCCACACTTTCTCTGGGCTATGCAGGTCTCTGGGAGTGTGTATACAGCTTAATTGAGAAGAAATTAACCGAGCCGGAAGGAAAGAAACTCGGTCTTGAGATCATGCAGAAGTTAAATGACTACTGTGCGAAGTGGAAAGAGGCGGAGAATATCGATTACAGCATCTACGGAACCCCGCTGGAGTCCACGACTTACTCCTTCGCGAAGAGCCTTCAGAGACGTTTCGGCATCGTAAAGGGCGTAACCGACAGAAACTACATTACAAACAGCTACCATGTACATGTAACGGAACCGATCGACGCCTTCAGCAAGTTGAAATTAGAGTCTGAATTCCAGGCGCTGTCCCCGGGTGGAGCGATCAGCTACGTGGAAGTTCCGAACATGCAGGACAATATCCCGGCTGTTCTTCAGGTCATCCGCTACATCTATGACAATATCATGTATGCGGAGTTAAATACGAAGAGCGATTACTGTCAGGTATGCGGCTATGACGGCGAGATCAGGATCATCGAGGATGACGGAAAGCTCGTATGGGAATGCCCGCACTGCGGAAACCGTGACCAGAGCAAGCTCAACGTTGCGAGACGTACCTGCGGATACATCGGAACACAGTTCTGGAATCAGGGCAGAACACAGGAAATTAAGGAAAGGGTACTGCACCTGTAATGAATTACGGAGAAATCAAAACATGTGATATCGCAAACGGTGAGGGAGTCCGCGTATCTCTCTTCGTGTCCGGCTGTACACATCACTGTAAAAACTGCTTTAATGATGTGGCATGGGATTTCGGATATGGAAAGCCGTTTACGGAAGAGACGGAAGAGATGCTTATAAAGGCATTGGAGCCGGATTTTGTGGATGGATTATCGCTCCTTGGCGGAGAACCCTTTGAGCCGGAGAACCAGCGGGCACTTCTTCCGTTCTTAAAGAAAGTGCGCGAGAGATTCCCGAAGAAAAATATCTGGTGCTATACCGGTTATCTTTTTGATAAAGAGCTTCTCGGTGAGAGCCGGGCGAGATGTGAGTGTACGGATGAGATGTTAAGCCTGATCGATGTCCTCGTTGACGGCGAGTTTGTTCAGGAGCTCTACAGCGTAGCACTGGCATTCCGCGGTTCAGAGAACCAGAGAATCATCGACGTGAAAAAGTCTCTGGAAACAGGGGAGATCGTCTGGCATGATCTGGTGAGCCGGGGAATCTCGATGAAGTTTAATTAGAATATAAAGCTATATATAGAAAAGATCCGGCAGTTGGGTTGTTTTACAGGGATTCTTGATTCTGTAAGACAACTTGACTGCCGGATTTTTTTGATGTAATAGGAAATTCCGAGAAATTTCCTGTCTCACAAAAGGCACTAACGTGCCAATGATGCACACTCGCGCGAAGATGTAGATTGTCGCAAGCGACCGCGCGAATGTGCCAAGGTGCAAATTCCGGTCGACCTGGGGAATATGCAGCCAAGGCACCTCTTTTTTTATAAAATCTGTAGTGCAGGTAAGGACACCATGTGAAAAATGAGGTCTGGATATGGCACCTGGATAGGCTTAGAGCTGCCGCCGCTCTTGACTTTTTAAGAATAGTCCTGTATACTAATATAGTTCTAAATAGAACAGTTCACTTTTGAACCAGAGGTGATACACATGAAATTTGTTGATTTTATGGCGGACAGCCGGGATTTCTATACGGGGCTCATTGATCCGGTCTGCAAAAAATATGGGATGACCCAGATGGAATTCAATATTCTGCTGTTTCTCGCCAACAATCCGGAGTGCGACACCGCCGCCCAGATTATCAGGAAGCGGGCATTCACAAAGTCCCATGTCTCCATGTCTGTCCGCTCATTAGAAGAGCGCGGACTGCTCACAGGGGAATATCATGGGACGGACCGGAGGACGATCCATCTGAAACTCACGGACGCTGCTGCGCCGATGGTCTCTGACGGAAAAAATGTCCAGAAACGGGCCGCCGAGATCATCTGCCGCGGATTCTCCCCGGAAGAGCACCGGATGCTGTTCGAACTTATGAACCGGATCAATTCAAACATCTCAGATTACAGGAAAGAAGGAAAGCTGCATGAATAACAGTAAAGAATTTCTTGGGACAGAGCCGATCGGAAAGCTTCTTTTCAAGCTTGCCGTTCCATCTGTCATCGCACAGATCGTCAACATGCTGTACAACATTGTTGACCGGATCTACATTGGACATATCCCGGGAAGCGGAAGTCTCGCCCTGACCGGTGTCGGTGTCTGCCTGCCGATCATTATGGTGGTCTCCGCCTTCGCGGCCCTCGTCGGCTCCGGCGGTGCGCCGAGAGCGTCGATCTTTATGGGAAAAGATGATATGGATTCCGCGGAGAAGATTCTCAGCGGCTGTTTTACGATTCAGATCATCATTTCTGCGATCCTGACAGCAGTCTTACTGTTGTTTGGCCGCTCCATGCTGCTGGCCTTCGGTGCCAGTGAGAACACCATCGACTATGCCGTTGATTATATGAGCATCTACGCTGTCGGAACGATCTTTGTCCAGATGACGCTGGGCATGAACATGTTCATCACGGCTCAGGGATTTTCAAAGACCAGTATGCTGACGGTTACCATCGGCGCTGTCTGCAATATTATTCTGGACCCGATCTTTATCTTCGGGCTTGGCATGGGCGTAAAGGGCGCGGCTCTCGCGACGATCATCTCTCAGGCAGTATCCTGCGGCTGGGTTCTCGCGTTCCTGACCGGAAAGAAGACCTTCTTACGGATCAAAAAGGAGTATTTAAAGCCGGTTCCGTCTATCGTTTTTCCGTGTCTTGCGCTGGGACTTTCCACGTTTGTGATGCAGTCCAGTGAGAGTGTTATCTCGGTATGCTTTAACTCTTCCCTGTTAAAGTACGGCGGAGATCTGGCGGTCGGTGCCATGACGATCCTCACAAGTACGATGCAGTTTGCAATGCTGCCGCTTCAGGGAATCGGACAGGGCGCACAGCCGATCATGAGCTATAACTACGGAGCGAGAAATATCGACCGTATGAAGAAGACATTCAAGCTCCATCTCGTGATCTCCCTGATCTATTCCACGTTGTTCTGGCTCTTTGTCCAGCTTTTCCCGGCAACCTTCGCGGGAATCTTCAGCTCCGACCCAGAACTCGTTTCCTTCACTGCAGGTGCTCTCCGGATCTACTGCGGCGCGATGTTCCTCTTTGGAATCCAGCTCGCCTGCCAGATGACCTTCGTTGCCATCGGATATGCAGTATGCTCGATCATCGTGGCGGTTGTGCGTAAATTCGTGCTTCTGCTCCCGTTGATCTTCATCGTTCCGATGTTTGTCAGCAACAAGACCATGGGAGTCTACATGGCAGAGCCGATCGCGGATGCGATCGCAGTGACATTTACGGCGATTTTGTTCTCGATCCAGTTCAGGAAAGCGCTCAGAAAGCTGGAGAAAGCGTGATAAAAATGATAAAATAAAAATCCGGTAATCAGGGATAACCGCAATGTATGGCTGCGTGATATTCTGATTACCGGATTTTTGTATTTCAATGGGATGATATCGGCAGATGCTTGCTGTGCTTACAGTCGCCGACATGTTTTTTCTTATTCCGGACAAACGATCTTACCGGCCACGGCACATGCCGCAGCGGTTCTCGGGGAGGCGAGATAGATCTGGACTTTGGATGTTCCCATACGTCCAAGGAAGTTTCGGTTGTTGGTAGCGACAACGCGTTCGCCGTCTGTCAGGATACCGCCTGCGCGCCCACAGCAGAGGCCGCAGCCCGGGTGGGTGATCATAGCGCCCGCTTCGGCAAGCGTTTCGAGAATGCCGAGATCAGCAGCCTGTTTGTAGATCTTGCGGCTTGCCGGAGTCACGATGAGCTTTACAAATTTCGCGACTTTCTTTCCTTTTAAGACTTCCGCAGCCGCAGCCAGATCCTCAAGACGTCCGTTTGTGCAGGAACCGATGAATACCTGATCGATCTCTGTGCCCTCAAGTTCGCTGACATTGCGGATCTTGTCGACCTGGGACGGACATGCCATAACCGGAACGAAGTCCTCGGCGTTGTATTCCATCACGCGGCAGTAATTTGCGTCTGCGTCGCCGAAAAGACTCTTCTGGTAGTTATTTAAGGTAACATTGCAGTATTCCGCCGTCTTCTCGTCCGGTGTGAACAGAGCGCACTTTGCGCCGGCCTCAATGGCCATGTTGGAGATCGTCATACGGCTTGCGACTGTCATGCTCTCCACTGCGCTTCCGGAGAACTCCAGAGCCTTATAAGTAGCGCCGTCCGCGCCGAGATCACCGATGAGACGGAGAATTACGTCCTTGGACATAACATTCTCCGGCAGTTTTCCGTTGATGACGACTTTGATAGTCTCCGGCACACGGATCCACATGGTTCCGGTGCCTAAGATACTTGCCATCTCCGTGTAGCCGATACCGGAAGAGAACGCACCGACACAGCCGTAAGTCGTTGTGTGGCTGTCTGTACCGAAGGCAACATCGCCCGGTTTTACATATCCGGCTTCTGTCATCAACTGGTGGCAGATTCCGTCGCTTCTGTGGACGTGGGTCATGCCGTATTTTGCGGCGAACTCATCGCCGACATGGAAATGTCTTGTATCGTCAAGCTGGCTTGCCGGAACAAGGTGGTCGTAGATCAGAACGACCTTATCCGGCTCCCACAGCTTTTCAAAGCCCATTTCTTTAAATTTCTCCGCCACGAACGGAATAAAAATGTCGTGGATCATGACGCGGTCAACATTTACGGTCACGATATCGCCCGGCTTTACGGACCTGCCGGTGTTATGTTCAACGATCTTCTCAATTACAGTCTTTCCCATTTCGTTTTCCTCCCGTTCAGTCCAAACCATTCAGCTTGCGCATGGCCTTGACAAGGCCGCCTGCGCGGATAATGTCCATCAGATTCTCAGGAAGAGACGCAATCGGGTACTCTTTTCTGTTGTAGTCGATGTGCTCGTTCATCACAACGGATACGGTATCGCCCTCTTTGATGTCATCGTAGAGTGTCGGCTGTTCAATGAGGAGCAGGCCGTTGTTGATGGAGTTGCGGAAGAAGATCCTCGCGAAGGATTTCGCGATCACGCACTGGATTCCCAACGCTTTGATGATCTCCGGTGCCTGTTCTCTGGAAGAACCGCAGCCGAAGTTTTTTCCGGCAACGATGATGTCACCGGGCTTGATCTGGGCAGCCAGCTCCGGGCGGAGCGGGGAAAATCCATACTGCTTCATATCGTCAATGGTCTTTAATGCAAGATACTCGGTCGGGATGATGATATCGGTGTCGATGTCATCGCCCAGGACCCAGACCTTTCCAGTCATTTTTTCCATGTAAATATCCTCGATTTCTATACAAATATAGTGATCATATTCAAAAATGCATATTGCCGTATCATTCTGGCAAATACCAATAAGTAATTTATCCGTAACTGTTCAGTAGGTCTGCGCACTTGCTGCGCTGACCGTAAGAAAACATAGGCTGGAAGGCAAAAATCCCATCAGCGAAGCTGATCTGGAATGGATTTTTGCACGTAACTATGAAGGTACTGAATAGTTACATTTATTCTATGTATAGGGGCATTACTGGTGGAACGACACTTCTGCCTGTATAAAAGTACAGGCAGAAGTGAAAATAGTCTTTACAAATCGGTGCAGATTATAAATCACTTGCTAATGCAATTTCGCCCTTAATAGCAGATGCCGTAACCGTCGCAGCGGATCCAAGATATACCTTGGAGCTTGGATGACCTGCGCGGCCCTTGAAGTTTCTCGTACCGGTGCTGATCAGGACTTCGTTCTCGCCGATCACACCCTGGCAACTGCCCCAGCATACGCTGCAGTTCGGGTTCATAACAATTGCACCGGCTTCCATAAAGATGTCGATCAGGCCTTCCTTCAGTGCCTGGAGATAGACAGTCTGGCTTGCCGGAACCACAAGGAAACGAACTTTTTCAGCGACTTTCTTTCCTTTAATAATAGAAGCGCCGACTCTCAGATCCTCGATACGTCCGTTGTTGCAGGAACCTAAGAATGCCTCGTCGATCTTCACGCCGCGGACTTCCTCAGCCGGAACCAGGTTGTCAACGAAGTCCGGTTTCGCCACTACCGGGCGGATCTTGGAGAGGTCAAAGGTATATTCTCTTGCGTAGACTGCGTCCGGGTCGCTTGTGAAGAGTGCCTTCGGCTTTCTTCCATGAGCTTCCAGGTATTCGATGGCTTTCTCGTCCGGCTCGAAGATACCGGTCTTGGCGCCTGCCTCGACAGCCATGTTGCAGAGGACCATACGCTCGCTGATGCTCAATGTCTTAGCGCCCTCGCCTGTGAACTCCATAACCTGGTAGTTGCAGCCGTTTGCGCCGATGGTGCCGATGATGGTCAAGATCAGGTCTCTCGCGTAAACGCCTTCCGGCAGCTTTCCGACGAGGTTGAATTTTACAGTCTCCGGAACGAGAACCCAGGATTTTCCTGTCACCATGCCGTAGAGGAGGTCTGTACATCCAACGCCTGTACCGAATGCACCGAGAGCGCCATAGGAGCAGGTGTGGCTGTCAGCACCAAAGATCAGTTCACCCGGACATACATAATGTTCCATCATGACCTGGTGGCAGACGCCTTTTCCCTCCCAGAAATCAATGTTGTTTTCCTTCGCAAAGTCGCGCATCTTCTTCTGGGATGCCGCTGTCTTCGGGCAGTCGGACGGAACATTGTGGTCTACAATGAATACCATCTTCTTTGTGTCCGCGATATGCGGATGTTTTAATTTATTGCGGTACATGTCAACGGTCAGATGGGTAGTTCCGTCGTTACTCATCATACGGTCTAATGTTACGGTATGGATATCTCCCGGTTTTACGTAGTCAACTCCGGCTGCCGCTGCAATGATCTTTTCTGCGATTGTCATTCCCATTGTCTTAGTCCTCCTCACGGTTTAAAGAAGCGATCAGTCCGCCCTGATTTAAGATGTTCTGCATGTATTCCGGCAGCTTTGTGCAGGAATATGTCTTTCCGTTTGCGTGGGCAGTTCCGTCAGACATGGAAAGTTCCATGGTGTCGCCGGTCTTTACATCATCCGGCAGGTCTTTACAGACGATAACCGGAAGTCCGATATTGATGGCATTTCTATAGAAAATCCTTGCGAAGGATTTTGCAACGATGGCCTGTACGCCGAGGGCTTTTAAGACGCCCGGTGCCTGTTCTCTGGAAGAACCGCAGCCGAAGTTCTCGCCGCCGACAACGAAATCACCGGGTTTTACTTTTTTCGGGAAATCCGGATCGAGAGACTCGAATGTGTGCTCCTTCATCTCTTCCAGATTCGGTAAAAGCAGGTACTGTGACGCAATGATCTGATCGGTATCAAGGTCATTGTGAAATTTAAAGATGGTTCCTTCTGCCATGATTTATATATTCCTTTCTATTTTAAGAAATTTAAAAGACAGCCGCGAAGATCCGGACCGGCAGCCGTCTACAGTTACGATGATCTTTCGTTTTTTCATTATAGCATAGGTTAAGACATAAATAAAATGGCACGTGTTGATATGGCATATAACTGAAAGTTATAAAATTATAGTACTCTCCAGCGCCGGGAAAAGGACATAAAAAATTGCTGCAGTTAAACTCAGTATTTGATCGGACATGACAGCTGTATTTTTACACCGCCGGTCGGATCATCACGGAAAACTGCAGCAAAAAATGGAACTTATCGGTTTATTTCAGCTTTAAAACCGCTGTCTGCGGTCTTGTCTCAGCCGTCAGGAGCAGTGTATTGGAATTGTACTCCACTACATTTCGGCAGAGTCCCGTAAATTCCTCGAGACGTCCGATCACCGGATAGCCGAAATGGTCGGAACGGTAGTGCATTGGGATCACAACGCGGGGAGCGAGGTCATCTGTCAGAGCTTTTGCCTGAACAGCGTCGATGGTGTAGTAGCCGCCGACCGGGATCAGGATCGCGTCGAGATGCTTTAACAGATCCTTTTGTTCTCTGGTAAGAGTACATCCGATATCACCCATATGGGCAATTTTAAGTCCGGCCGATTCCAAAATGTGGATCCGGTTTGGTCCGCGGAGGGCTCCCTGTTCCGGGTCATGCCAGGTGTCGATCTTCGTGATGGAAAACGGGTTCTTTGTCCCGCTGTGCTTTAAGGTCACTGCGTCCGTGTACCCGTGGTCACCATGTTCGTGGCTGCAGAGTACCATGTCCGCGGTGAGGGAGAGTGGAGCAAGCCCCGGCACCGTATTCGGGCCATATGGATCAAAAACAATGGAAAACCCATCTTTTTCAACGGTAAAACAGGAATGACCATTCCAGGTGATAGAAATAGAATTCATAATTATGTCCTCCTCTCGAGCAGTTAGAAATGATTGAGCAGATGACTATATTTTATCATGAAACGCAGGGAGATTCAATGGACGAAAAGCAAGGTCCCATCTGTGCCGGAGTGGGAAATTTATGTGATCAGTGCTTGAGAAATCAGGAGCAGCCGCAGTATAATAGTGGATATAATATCGGGAATAACAGGAGGAAATGACGATGGAGCTTACACAGGTAAAGCACGAAATTGAAACATTGGCGGAGAAATACCGGAATGAGTTTGAGACGGTCAGTGCATACATATTTGCTCATCCGGAGCTGGCATACCATGAAACGCTGGCGCAGGATCAGCTGTGCGGGCTGCTGGAAAAGCATGGCTTTAAAGTACAGCGGGGAGCTGGCTCTCTGGAGACCGCATTTGTGGCAGAATACCGGAGCGGAAAGCCGGGAATGACTTTTGCCTTTATGTGCGAGTACGACGCACTCCCTGAAATTGGACATGCATGCGGACACAATCTGATCGGCACCAGCGGAGCCGGCGCCGGTGTGATATTAAAAGAAATCATGGAAAAATACGGGATCGGCGGAACCCTGAAGGTTCTTGGAACACCGGCAGAGGAAAACGGAAGCGGAAAGATCACGATGCTGGACGAAGGAATTTTCGACGATGTGGATATGGCACTGATCATGCATCCGAGTGATATGTCCATGGCAGATGATATCTCATTTGCAGCCGTAAATAAGACCTATACCTTCACCGGAAAACCGGCACATACCGCAGCGTGCCCGTGGATGGGGGCCAGCGCATTAAACGGAGTTCTCCAGATGTTCCATGCGGTAGATTCCCAGAGACTTCATTTTAAGGATTACACGAGGGTTCACGGAATTATCCTAGAGGGCGGAACCGTTGTGAATATTGTTCCGGAGAAAGCTGTATGCCGGTTTAATATCCGAGCATTAGACGCAGGCTATTTAGAAGAAGTGATCGCAGTCATTGACCGCTGCGCAAAGGGTGCGGCGATTTGCGCCGGTGTAGAGGTTGAGATCAAACAGGACGGTTATCTCATCAAGGATGTGCGCAACAACCGGGAACTTGTGACGGCAGTGGAGAAAAATATGGACCTGATCGGAGAACACCACATTCCGCGGGATCTGACTCAGGGAATCGGATCCACGGATGTCGGCAATGTAACTCAGGCACTACCTGCAGCCCAGTTCTATATCGGTGTGGGCGAAGGCTTGGGAACCCATACAGCAGCATTTGCGGACGCTGCAGGAGGCGAAGCAGGAAGACGTGCTCTCACTGCCGCAGTAAAGGTGCTGGCAATGACAGGACTTGATATGATGTCCGGCCGATCATAAAAAATAACAAAGCATGAAGGTGGTTGTTCATGCGACCAGGACGAAGATGAAAGAAGCCTAAGAAAACTAAAGAAATTGACAGAAATAAAAATCTCTGCCCGGACACATCAAGGTGTGACCGGACAGAGATTTTTTGCTGTATTACAGCGCCATTGCCTTCGGCAGCGTAAAGATAAATTCCGACCCGACCCCCTGGGTGCTGATCACATCAATATTTTCACCATGTGCCTGTATGATCTCTTTTACAATCGCCAGCCCGAGTCCTGTTCCCTTCTTATCCTTACCTCTGGAGAGATCCGACTTATAGAACCGGTCCCAGATCTTCTTGATACTCTCTTTCGGAATACCGATTCCCGTATCCTTCACGGAAATAAAGACTTTCTCGTACTTTAGCGAAGTCTGGATATAGATTACAGAGTTCTCACGGCTGAATTTGATGGCGTTGTCGATCAGATTGTAGAGCACCTGCTGGATCTTACCGAGGTCTGCATACACCATCTGGATATCCGCAGCGAAGGTGAGATCGAGAACGATATCCTTTACATTGCAGGTTCCCTCGAAGGTTGCTGCGGTATCTTTAATAACACGATTGATATCGAAGTTGCTCCGTGTCAGGAATCCCTTGCTGTCGAGAGAGTTCAGCGTCAGCATGCCCTGAGTGAGTTTATTTAAACGCTCTGTCTCAGAGATCAGGATACCGAGATACTTATCGTATAATTCCGGTGGGATCGTTCCGTCTTTGATCGCTTCCAGATACCCTTTGATGGATGTCAGCGGGGAGCGGAAGTCGTGGGAGACGTTGGCGATAAAGGAATGCTGATATTCCTCCATCTTATTTAATTCACTGGACATATAATTTAAGGTGTTGGCAAGATATCCCATCTCATCGGCAGAAGTTACATTGATCGTATGACTTAAGTTTCCTGCCGCGTATTCCTTCGCACCCGCGGTGATCTTCTTTAACGGGACATATACGGTCTTTGTGAACACGAGAAGAATGATCAGGGACAGGATGAAAACCACCAGCGCTGTAATGTATACAATGTTCAGGATACGGTCTTTCCCATGTACGATCTGTTCGATGGGCATATGAATCACCACGTATCCATACGTATTGAAATTTCCTGTGATCGGCGCAATGACGGACAGCATGTCTTTATCAAACATGCCGAAAAATCTGCCGGTCATATACGAACGGTTTCCCGCCACGGTGGGATCAAAGCCATCGATGGCGGTGCCGATATGGGAGGCTGGGGCAGTCTCCGCAACGACGCTGCCTTTCTGATTGATGACCCAGGCCTGTGCCTTTAAGTAGGTGGCAACGGCCTGCAGCTGCGGGTTTGCCGTGGACAGGCTGATATTTTTGCCCTGATAGATATCGCTGTAGGTGGAGGCGAGAAGATTCGCCTCATCGTAGAGCGAGTCAGACTTTTCTTCTAAGAGATACTGGTAGGTGATCTCCGAGGACATGGTCGCGATGAAAATGAAACCGAGAAGACCAAATACCAGATATCCGAGAAGAAACTTGGTATAAAGAGAACGGGTCATCGTCTTACCTCGAATTTATAGCCGATTCCCCAGACAGTGGACAGCGCCCAGTTCTCGTCGTCGCGGATCTTCTCGCGAAGACGTTTGATGTGGACATCAACAGTCCGGGTATCACCGATATACTCATAGCCCCAGATATGATCCAGCAGCTGTTCTCGGGTAAAGACCTGATTCGGAGAGGAGGCAAGGAAGTATAAAAGTTCCAGCTCCTTCGGCGGCATATCCACAGAGTGGCCTTTGTAGAGGACGGAATAGTTCGTCAGGTTGACGATGAGATTCGGATACTCCACATATTCTCCCTGCTGTTTTGTCGCAGCGGATATACTGACCGGGGCCGCCTGATAGCGGCGGAGAACAGCCTTGACTCTGGCGACAAGTTCTTTTGAATCGAATGGCTTGATCATATAGTCATCGGCACCGAGCTCCAGACCTAAAACTTTGTCGAAGACCTCGCCCTTTGCGGACAGCATGATGATCGGTACCTGAGAGGTCGTGCGGATCTCCCGGCAGACCTGATAGCCATCCATGCCCGGCAGCATCAGGTCGAGAAGGATCAGGTTCGGCTTAAAGACCGGAACCTCCTTCAGGGCGGATTCTCCGTCCCCGACGATCTTTGTATCATAACATTCTTTCATCAGGTAGAGGGAAATTAACTCTGCAATATTCTCGTCATCATCAACGATGAGAATTCTCTGTTTATCGACCATGGAGGTCTCCTCCTTCTAAAGTTTATCGTAAAGATTGAGATTTTTGCCTGTAAAGCAGGGCAGGTTTCCATTTCCTATATGATTTCAGGTAAAATCGAAACCTTTGCGGTTGACATAACTTCAAAGCAGCATCGCTCTGGCAAAATCCAAGGTAGTTTCGATTAAAAGTTACTTGAAGGTTACAATAGTAACTCCCGTATCGCCTTCCCCAAATTCTCCAAGTCTGAATTCTTTTACGTACTTAAGCTTCTTCAAATGCTTATGGACCGCAGCCCGCAGCGCTCCTGTTCCGCGTCCATGTACGACACGGACCTGCGGAAGATGGGCGAGATAAGCATCATCCAGATACTTGTCAAGGACAGGCATCGCCTCGTCCGTTGTCATTCCGATGAGATTGACCTCAGGGGAGACAGAGAAGGACTTCGCCATCTTGATCTTTCCGCTTCCCGTGTTGTTCCGCTTCAGGGCAGCCGGGTCGAGGCCCGGTCCGGATACGGATGCCTCGTCTAAAAGTTCCAGATCTTTGATATTCACAAGGGAGCGCAGGATCCCCATCTGCACATAGAGATCGCCTTTTGCGTTCGGCAGTGTGCTGACAGTTCCCTTTAAGTTCATCGTGAGAACTTTGACACCGTCGCCGATCTTTAATTTCTTCGGCGAGATCGTCTTTTTCGGTCCCTTATTGTTCTTGAGACTTAAGTTTTTATCGACTTTGTCCAACTTTTCGCGGAGCTTTGTCCGTTCGGCTTCCAGTTCTTTTCCGACACCGGAACTTGCGGCGAGCTTGTTGATATTCCGGATCGTCTGGTCAGCGGTCTCCTTTGCTTCGCGCAGGATCCGCTGTGCTTCCTCGTTGGCATTCTTTAAGAGCTTTTCTTTCCGCTCGTCAAGACGCTCTTCCTTCTGCTCGATATTCTTCTTTAAGCGGGAGATTTCTTCTTTATAGCTTGCAATCTCTTCACGCTCTTTCTCGATCGTCACGCGGCTCTGTTCGAGGTTCGCGAGAAGATCCTCAAATGCCTCATCATTGGATTCGAGGTGTGTTTTCGCGTCGTCGATAATATAATCCGGCAGACCGAGCTGCTTGGAGATCGCGAACGCGTTGCTCTTTCCCGGAATTCCGATGAGGAGCTTGTAGGTCGGACGAAGTGTCTCGACATTGAACTCGCAGCATGCATTTTCGACACCCGGAGTAGACAGGGCAAATACCTTTAACTCACTGTAGTGGGTGGTCGCCATGGTCCGGCACTTCATATTGTGAAGGAAGGACAGGATGGAGATCGCCAGCGCGGCACCTTCCGTCGGGTCTGTTCCGGCACACAGCTCATCGAAAAGACAGAGAGAGTGGCTGTCTGCCTGATTTAAGATCTTCACGATATTCGTCATATGGGCGGAGAAGGTACTTAAACTCTGCTCGATGCTCTGCTCGTCGCCGATATCCGCGAAGACTTCATCGAAGACGGAAAGTTCTGATCCGTCAAAAGCCGGGATCTGAAGTCCGGACTGTCCCATCAGGGTAAACAGGCCGACCGTCTTTAGGGAGACGGTCTTACCGCCGGTATTCGGTCCGGTCACGATCAGCAGGTCGAAATCTCTTCCCATCCAGATATTGATCGGAACGACCTTTTTCGGGTCGAGGAGCGGATGACGGCCGTCTTTGATATGGATGTAACCTTTCCGGTTGAATTTCGGCATGGAACAGTTGTAGATCCTGGCCAGGGCTGCCTTCGCGAAGATGAAATCCAGCTTTGTCAGGATCTCAAAATCTGTTGTGATCGGCTCGATATACGGAACAAGTTCGGTACTCAGGGCAGCCAGGATCATTTCGATCTCTTTCTGCTCTTTTAATTCCAGTTCACGCAGCTCATTGTTCAATTTGATAATCGCCATCGGTTCGATAAAGAGTGTGGAACCGGTGGAGGACTGGTCGTGGACCATTCCGGCAAACTGGCTTTTGTACTCCGCGCGGACCGGGAGACAGTAGCGTCCGTCACGCATCGTAATTACGGCGTCCTGCAGCATGGTCCGGCTGGAATTTAAGATCGCGTTCAGCTGAGTGTGGACTTTGTCCGCGGTGATCTTCATCTGGCGGCGGACATGGTGGAGTCCCGGACTTGCGTCATCGGCGATCTCATCTTCTCCGAGAATACAGCGGGTGATCTCACTGTTGACATTTGTCAGCGGTTCCAGCGTCCGGAACATCTCATCAAGAGAATCGTCCGGCAGCTCTGTATTTTCCGGGTGACGGCCGTAGTTTTTCGCACGCGCCGCGCATGTCAGAAGTCCGCTGACGGAGAGGAGTTCCATAATGCTTAAGGAACTGCCGATCTCCAGGCGTTTTAAGGAATCTCTCACATCCCGGACTCCGGCCAGTGAGAGACTTCCTTTCTGGCGAACACGGGTCACAGCGTCCGCGGTTTCCGTCTGCGCCTGAACGATCTCGTTAAAATCTGAGGACGGGGTCAGTTCCCGGCACATCTTCTTTCCGGGTTCAGACGCCGCACAGTCAGTCAGGCGTTCAATGATTTTATAATATTCAAGTGTTTTTAATACTTTCTGATTCATAGGTCGATCCTTTTTCCTTTCAATGGCAGATATTTGATTTCATTCACTGCCAGTTACAGTGCGCGGGCAGGGACGCCCGTGTCCGGTAACAAGATTCCTTTTTATGGAATATGCAGAGATTTCAGGCGAAGATGCCTGTCTGCACAGAAAAAGTATAACACAAACAGTTCAAATATCATAGGGATTTTTTCCTGTGAAAAGTAACAGGGATGCTCTCACTCAGGACCCGTGGGCACCAAGTTTTTCTTGCATAATAAGTAGAAAAAAATTATAATGGAAAAAAGATAGGCTAAAAGCAAAGAATCCGCAAATGTGACAGGATCTTGATGGATATTTGCCCGCAGCAGAAAGAATTCCGGATTGCTGCGAGATATGAAAAGGAGATTTTTTCATGTCAGATACACCTAACGAAAAAAATTTTATGAGAGAAAAGATCGTAAAACCCCCGATCGATAAGCGCAGGGCCGCAGGCCGGATCCTGTGCTATGTTCTTTTTGCGGTTGTTTTCGGCGGCGTTGCGGCGGTAAGCTTTGTGGTATCCCTTCCGACAGCAAAAAAAATCCTGGGAAAAGACCAGCCGGCAACATCCGCGCCGATCACGATCGAGCGCGACCAGGATCCGTCCGGCGAGCCGACACCGGTGGAGACGATGGCGGAAACCACAGGAGAGGGGATCCGCTCGGAAGACCTGAAGGACGAGGTGGAAAAGATCGTTGGGGATGCCATGGAAAAATTCCCCTGGACGACGAAAAACCTGACCGAGTTCAACGATGCGTTCCGGAACATCTACCTGGAATCAGAAAAAAGCATCGTGACAGTCTCGGCGGTGAAAAACGATGTGGACTGGTTTGACAACCCTATCGAGACGACGGGACAGTACGCCGGGATCATTATCGCGGTAAACCCAAGCGAAGCGCTGATCTTAACAGAACAGAGCGCAGTGGCGGGAGCTGATTCCCTGCGTGTGACCTTCGGGGATGGATCAATAGCGGCAGTGGAATTAAAATCCCAGGATTCAACAGCCGGGATGGCGGTTGTCAGTGCGAAGATCGCTGATATTGAAGAACAGACGGTAAACTGGATGAAGGCGGTGGAGCTTGGAAATTCCTATTCCGTCCGCACCGGGGACATGGTCCTCGCAGTGGGAAGTCCGTCCGGACATGTCCATTCCGTCAAACAGGGACTGATCTCCTATGTGGCGAAAGGTGTCCAGGCAGTGGACGGTCAGACCCATATCCTGTATACAGAATTTGAGAGTCATGCGGATGAGGGAACATTCCTTATAAATCTTTCCGGTCAGCTTGTGGGTTGGGCGACGTCCATTTATCAGGCCGGGGACAACACACAGGCGGAAGATAGGACGATGGCAATGCCGATCTCGGAGTACAAGGGCGTGCTTCAGAAACTCACAAACGGACAGTCCGCTCCGTATTTTGGAATCCGCGGCCAGGATGTGACCTCCGCGATGATGGAGAGCGGGATCCCGAGCGGTGTGTATATTACAGATTCCATTGCAGATGGGCCGGCTTATAATGTGGGAATCCAGAACGGGGATATCCTGACAAAGTTTGATGATCTGGAGATCCAGACGATCCGGGACTTCCAGAACCGGCTGGAGGAGACAAAGACCGGGGATACCGTGAAAGTTACAGTAAAACGGAAGTCTATTGATGAATATAAAGAAATAGAGTATCAGGTAACGATCGGAGCCAGGTAAACATACCTGGCTCAGCGATTGTGTGAGAAGTATGACCGATCAGAAAAGGAGAAATTATGAGATTTATTGAAACATTCCGGGAAGGAAATCACATTTCGGATGTATATCTGTGCAAAACAAAACAGATCGCACTTACAAAAAATGGAAAAGAGTACGGCTCTCTTGTACTTCAGGATAAGACGGGAACCGTTGACGCGAAGATCTGGGAGCTGAGTTCTCCGGGGATCAATGAGTTTTCCGCTTTGGATTATGTATATGTCGATGCGGATGTGACCCTATTCCAGGGACAGAACCAGTTAAACGTAAAGAGGATCCGCAAGGCAGACGAAGGTGAGTACCATCCGGCAGATTATCTTCCGGTGACGACGAAGGATATCCCTGCGATGCAGCATGAACTGATTCAGTACATTACGACGATCAAAAATGAATATCTGAGAAAACTTGCATCCGGTTATTTTAATGATCCGGAATTTATGAAGGCATTTTCCTTCCACTCAGCGGCAAAGAGTGTTCACCACGGTTTTGTCGGCGGACTTTTAGAGCATACGTTAAGTGTCGTGAAGATGTGCGACTATTTCAGCAAACAGTATCCGCTGATCAACCGCGATCTTCTTCTAACAGCAGCGATGTTCCATGATATCGGAAAGACAAAGGAACTTTCTGCATTCCCGGCCAATGATTATACGGATGACGGACAACTTCTCGGACATATCATCATTGGTTCCCAGATGGTAAAGGAACGGATCGATGCGATGCCGGGATTCCCGAAAAAACTGGAGAGTGAGTTGATCCACTGCATTCTTGCCCACCATGGCGAGCTGGAATACGGTTCCCCGAAGAAACCGGCGCTGATCGAGGCGATGGCGCTGAACCTTGCGGACAATGCGGACGCGAGAATGGAGACGATGACAGAGGTGTTAAGAGGAGCCGGTGACAACATGGGATGGCTCGGTTATAACCGCTTCATGGAGACAAATGTTCGCCGTACGAGCGAAGAATAGAAGATAGAGAATAGAGAGAACCTGCCGTTATGCACTGAAAAAGATGCAGACGGCAGGTTTTGTAAGTTGTAGAAAAATTGGTCCGTCCAATTCGATAAATCGTGCAAAATTTCACTGTGAATTTGCTGGAGGCGGACACATAAGAAAGCATGTCCGCTATACAAAGACTTATGTGCGCTGGAAAGCGATAAGAACGTGCAAAGATAAAAAAGAAGCGGTTGACAAAATCAATTTTCTGACTAAAATGATTGTTGTTCATATTCAAATGCGATGAACGGGACAGGACTTTCAATCGAAATCTTATTCAGAGAACTGCCGGATGGTGCGAGGCAGGTAAGAAGAGAGAAAGTAACTATTCAGTAGGTCTGCGCACTTGCTGCGCTGACCGTAAGAAAACATTTGCCTGAAGGCAAAAATCCCATCGGCGAAGCCGATTTGGAATGGATTTTTGCTCGTAACGGTGAAGGGACTGAACAGTTACGAGTGGAAGTTATCACCTGCAAGCAGCCGGGGTGAACAAAACGTTTTAGTAATCCCGGACGGAAACCTCACCGTTAAAAGGGGACCGATTCATCTGAAGGTACTGCAGATACTTGAGGAGGATGGGACTGAGAGGCCGGTTTTCCGGCAACAGAAGTGGTAACGCGGAGAATGTTAGATCCTTCGTCTTCTAAGGGAGTGATCCCTGTGGAGACGAGGGATTTTTTGTTTTATACGTAGATTCCACAGCGATTTTTGCCGTATTTTCAGGATCGTTTGAATATGGATGGACTACAGGGACCGGAACTTGCGACATTCCGGTATGACAAAATGAATTTACAAAGGAGCGAAATGACATGAACACATTAGTAATCGTTCTCATCGCAGCTGTGTGTCTGTTATGCGGATATATGGTATACGGACGCTGGCTGGCAAAGACCTGGGGCATCGACCCGAAGGCAAAGACACCTGCCTATACACATGAAGATGGACAGGACTATGTACCGACAAACGGCTGGATCGTTTTCTCACACCAGTTTTCTTCTATCGCAGGTGCCGGTCCTGTAACGGGTGCCATCCAGGCGGCTGCATTCGGCTGGGTTCCGGTTCTTCTCTGGATCCTTGTCGGCGGTATCTTCTTCGGAGCTGTTACAGACTTTGGAGCTCTTTACGCAAGTGTAAAGAACGAAGGTAAGTCCATGGGACTTCTGATCGAAAAGTACATCGGTAAGACAGGTAAGAGATTATTCCTGATCTTCTGCTGGCTCTTCACTTTGATCGTAATCGCTGCTTTCGCAGATATGGTTGCAGGCACATTCAACGCTTACACCGTTAAGGACGGCGTTACAGAGCTTGCGGCAGCAGCCCAGACAAACGGAGCTGCAGGTTCCATCTCCATCGCATTCATCGTATTTGCAATGTTCTTCGGCGTTCTTCAGAAGAAGCTCAACTTGGAAGGAAAGAGCGAGTTCTTTGTAGGACTTGCCTGCACAGTTGCATCTCTTGCGATCGGTATGGCATTCCCGCTGATCGGCGGTAAGGAAGCATGGACCGGATTTACATTCGCTTACATCTTCTTTGCATCTGTTCTTCCGATGTGGCTCTTAAAACAGCCGCGTGACTACATGACAACTTTCATGTTCGCAGGCATGATCCTTGGTGCCGTTGTCGGTATCGTTGTTGCTCATCCGAACATGAACCTTCCGATGTACACAGGTTTCACAAATGAGAAGCTCGGAAATATGTTCCCGATCCTTTTTGTAACCGTAGCCTGCGGAGCCGTTTCCGGTTTCCACAGCCTCGTTTCCTCCGGTACTTCCTCCAAGACCGTTGAGAATGAGAAAGATATGTTAAAGGTTGGTTACGGCGCAATGGTTCTTGAGAGCCTCTTAGCCGTACTTGCACTCTGTGTAGCAGGTGCCGCTGCAGCAGCTGACGGTACTGCAGCAGTAGGAACTCCGTTCCAGATCTTCTCCTCAGGTGTTGCAGGACTTCTTGAGATGTTCGGTCTTCCGATCTACATCGCACAGTGCTTCATGACTATGTGTGTATCTGCACTTGCTCTTACAAGCCTTGATGCAGTAGCACGTATCGGTCGTATGTCCTTCCAGGAGCTTTTCTCCGTAGACGATATGGAGAACGCAGAGGGCTGGAGAAAATTCCTCTGCAACAAGTATGTATCCACAGTTATCACACTTGCATTTGGCTATGTCCTCACAAGAGTCGGCTACTCCAACATCTGGCCGTTATTCGGAAGCGCAAACCAGCTGTTAAGCGCACTTGTTCTGATCACTCTCTGCGTATTCTTAAAAGTAACAGGCAGACAGAACAAGACCCTGATCGTACCGTGCGTGATCATGCTCTGCGTAACCTTCACAGCCCTGGTTCAGAGAACCATCGCTCTTGTAGGCGCATTCAGCGCAGGTACTGCAGTATTTATGGTTGAGGGACTTCAGCTGATCGTTGCGATCCTTCTTATGGTTCTCGGTGTGATCATCGTTGTCACATCCGGTAAGGAGCTGTTAAGCAAGAAGGCAGGTTCTGAGGCAAGAGCATAATCGAATCAGGTAAACAGCAAAGTGGATTGCGAATACCCACTGGACATTGCGATTTACATAATGTTTAACGTATAGAGTTGATATGTTAAGACCGGTTTTCCGGTTCCGGGGACTTCTGAATGGGAGTTTTCGGGGCGCGGGGAGCCGGTTTTTTGTATTAACGTAAAAACGTGACTCATTTGAAAATGCGGATCGGATTCACTTTTTCACTGTTGTTTTGCCTGTATGCGGTATAGGGCAGAGATTTTCACGTTCGTTTATGTGATGGGGGTTGCAAATGCGGGAGTAATTCTTGTATACTTAAGAAAAACTGAGCATTGAGTCTTATTTTTAGGTCTGTTTTGCATTTTGTGTATTCGGTATATTCTCAGTACGGGATATACGCTATTAGTTTGGGCTAGTGAGGTGAAAGGACAGAGTGGGCTCAGCGATAAAAATGTACAACAAGAATATTTATATAGAAGGAACGAATTATGGAAATCAAGAAAAACGATAAATTTACAGTGACCATCGAGGATATGGGAGAGGACGGTGCAGGTATCGGCCGCGTGGACGGATATATCTGGTTCGTGAAGGATGCCCTGATCGGTGATACGATCGAGGCGTCAGCCATGAAAATGAAAAAAAATTACGGCTTTGCCTGTCTTGTGCGCGTCATCACCCCGGCAAAAGGCCGTGTGGAGGCGAAATGTCCGGTGGCGAGAGCCTGCGGCGGATGCCAGCTTCAGGAACTGGACTATAAAGAACAGTTAAAATTCAAGGAAAAGAAAGTATACAATCATTTAAAACGCATCGGCGGCATGGAAAACCTGTTCCTGCCAGAGGAGGCGGAACAGGCAGCGGGAGTGCCGGACGCAGTCATCATGGAACCGATCATCGGAATGAAAGACCCGTGGAGATACCGCAACAAAGCGCAGTATCCGATCGGACGCGGAAAGGACGGAAAACCGACGGCGGGATTCTTTGCCGGACGGACCCACTCCCTGATCCCGGTACCGGAGCTGGACTGCCTGCTTGGCTGTGGGGAAAATAAGGATTATCTGGCGGCAGTGCTGAAATTTATGGAAGATTTCGGCGTTGAGCCGTATGATGAGACAGGGCATAAAGGTCTTGTCCGCCATGTTCTCCTGAGAAAAGGATTCGCCAGCGGCGAGCACATGGTATGCCTTGTGATCAACGGAAAGAAACTGCCGCACGAGAAAGAGTTCATCGAGCGGATGCGGGAAGTTGGCGCGGACAGTATTTCTCTCTCCTTTAATATGGAAAAGACGAACGTGATCCTCGGAACGGAGATCAAAAATCTCTACGGACCTGGCTACATCAGAGATAAAATCGGAAACATCGAATACCGGATTTCTCCGTTATCCTTTTACCAGGTAAATCCGGTACAGACGGAACGCCTCTACGGAACAGCGTTGGAATTTGCTGACCTGAACGGCGGTGAGACTGTCTGGGATCTCTACTGCGGGATCGGAACGATCTCCTCATTCCTCGCCCAGAAAGCGGGAAAAGTCTGCGGAGTCGAGATTATTCCGGCGGCCATCGAGGACGCAAGAGAAAATGCGAAGCGCAACGGCCTGGATAACGTAGAATTCTTCGTCGGAAAAGCTGAGGAAGTTCTTCCGGAACAGTATGAAAAGAACCACATTAAAGCCGATGTCATCGTTGTAGATCCGCCGAGAAAAGGTTGCGACGAACTCTGCCTCGAGACGATCGTAAAAATGGCACCAGAGAAAGTTGTCTATGTGAGCTGTGATTCCTCGACTCTGGCGCGGGATGTGAAGTATCTTGGGGAACATGGATACGAGGTGAAGCGAGTCCGGACGGTTGACATGTTTGGAATGTCGGGGCATGTGGAAACGGTGGCGCTTCTGACTAAGGCAGATTAGCGTGAGGTTATTGAAGAAGAGGTGAAACCATGCAACCTGAATTACAATACACGATCCTTCAGATCCAGGAAGATGATTATGGCTGTGAGGAACGGTCGGAAGGTTCGAAAAGAACGGTTCTTGTCCGCTTAAGGGACTCAGAGGAAAATGAGCACATGATCCGTCAGGAAGATGACTGGCTTTATGAGCAGGAAATCAATGAAGGGGATCAGGTGATATTTGTGGAGAACCGGCTGTATAAGAACTTGCCGGAGATTATAGGAGAAAAGAAAATGAAATTAGAGACAACACGCCTACTCCTGCGTCCATGGCAGGAGAGCGATGCAGAGAGCTGCTATGAATACGCGAAAGACCCGCAGGTCGGTCCATCTGCCGGCTGGCCGGTACACACGAGTGTGGAGAACAGCAGAGAGACGATTAAAAACGTATTGTCGGCCGATGGAACGTATGCGGTCGTATTAAAAGCTTCCGGAAAACCGGTCGGCTGCGCGGGATTAACTGTGGGAGCTGCCAGCAATTTAAAGCTTCCAGAAGATGAAGGTGAGATTGGCTGCTGGCTCGGCGTTCCGTACTGGGGACAGGGAATCATCCCGGAGGCAGTACAGGAGCTGATCCGTTATGGATTTGAGGATCTGGGATTAAAACGGATCTGGTATGCGTTCTTTGATGGGAACGAAAAATCAAAGCGCGTGGCGGAGAAATGCGGATTCCGCTATCATCACACGAATGAAAACCTGGAATGGAAATTACTGAACAGGACAGTTACAGAGCATGTGTATGTTCTTGACAAGCATAGAAAGTTATCTGGTGCGCAGTAATTCTGAGAGAAATTTGTCAGCTTGCGCTGACAGGAATTAAACGCCAAGTCTTACGTGTGCTCGACTTAAAAGAAAGAAGGAACCAACAAAATGAAAAAACTTATGATCGCGTCCGACGTCCACGGCTCCGCATACTATTGCCGGAAAATGCTGGAGGCATTTGACCGGGAACAGGCAGACCGCCTGTTGCTTTTGGGCGATATTTTGTACCATGGACCGAGAAATGATCTTCCGAAAGAGTATGCGCCGAAGGAAGTCATCAAAATGTTAAATGAGCGGAAAACGAAAATCTTCTGTGTCCGCGGAAACTGCGATACGGAGGTTGACCAGATGGTGCTGGAGTTCCCGATCCTTGCGGATTACGCGGTATTTCCGGCGGCAGACCGCCTGATCTACGCTACTCATGGCCATCACTTTCATATGAACCAGCTCCCGCCTCTCCAGCCGGGAGACATTCTCCTCCACGGCCACACGCACATTCCGGCGTGGGAACCGTTCGGGGATGGAAAGCTGTACCTGAATCCGGGTTCCGTGTCGATCCCGAAGGCGGAAAGTGAACATAGCTATATGCTCCTTCAGGATGGGAAAGTGATCTGGAAAACACTGGAAGGAACCACCTATCATAGTGAATGTTTATAAAAACGTCTCAATGGTCCTTGCATAATAAACCCGAAGATGCTAAAATATCTCCCATAACAATTGAAGAGGCATCCGGTGCTGCTGCCGCCCTGAAGAGGGCGGACAGCAGGTAAAAGGGAAACAGGTGAAAGACCTGTGCGATCTCGTCACTGTGAGCAGAGAATACAAAGCCATGCGCGAACGCGCGGTCACTGAAAAAACGGAGCAGTCTGACAGGACTGTTTTGAAATATTTGGGAAGGCGGCTTTGTGTGATGATCTGTGAGTCAGGAAACCTGCCGGAATGCTGGTACAGGAAGAAAAATTCCAGATCACGAGGCATTGATCGTACCGTTTATATGTCGGCTGATTCCAGCGGACATCTTTTTCTGATGCTTAAGCATTCGGTATTCGAAAAAATTCTCAGATGGAACATCTCCATACTAACTCCGAAATTGTAAAAACAATGAAACTGTTCAGAACTTTCATGATTACGGGCAAAAAATGTATTTCAGACGGCTGAACCAATAGGACTTTTGCTTTAAAACCAATGGGGTTATTACAGTCGGCGCAGTAAGTGCGCAGGCCTGGTGAACAGTTGCAAAAAAACATTATAATCTTTACACAACATGGAGGACAACATGAAGAAGAAACATGTAAGTCTGTTCTTAGCGGCAGCAATGGCGGCATCCGTAATTTCCGGATGCGGAAGCAGCGCGAATAACAGCACGGCTGAGACGACAAAAGCAGAAGGAGCTGCAGCGGAGACAACGGCTGCAGGAGAGACAGAAGCCACAGCAGAGGCAGTGGAAGACACAGAGAAAAACGAGACAGATGAGGTTGTCATCGCGACTCCGCGTGATGCTGTGCAGGGAAGCGGCGATGCGTATTACTGCTGGGAAGGCGCTTATGTATGGGAAGCTCTCACAGCAAACAACGGTGGTGTGATCGATCCGTGGCTTGCAAAATCCTGGGAGCACAACGATGACTGTACCGAGTGGACTTTCAGCCTGCGCGATGACGCATATTTTACAGACGGTGTTCAGTTTAATGCCGATGTGTGCCTGAAAAACATTGAGCGTTGGGGCCATGGGATCAATTCTACATACACAACACTCAGCATCGAAAAATCTCTCCCGAATCTCGACAAGATGGAGAAAGTCGACGACTACACTGTAAAGTTCACATTTACACAGCCGATCACAACACTTGAGTATGTCCTTTCCGACTATGGCAGCCCGATGTACAGCCCGAACTGCTTCGACGAGGAGACAGGTGTGATCTCCGACTATGCGATCGGAACCGGTCCATATAAGATCGTTGATCATGTGGAGTCCGAGTATGTGACACTTGAGAGAAATGACAACTATTATGGCGAGAACGGCAAGGTAAAGACCTTCAAGATCCGCTGCATCCCGGATGCCGAGACTCGTGTATCCGCGTTAAAATCCGGCGAAGTCATGGGACTTGCAGACAACGGCGCGATCACTATGGATGCTGCAAAGAATCTCTGCGACACAGACTCCAACTTTGAGATGGACAGCACTCCGAGCCATATGACTGAGTACATCATGTTCAACGATAAAAACGAGTACCTTGCGGATAAGCGCATGAGAGAGGCGTTCAACCTTGCGACAGACCGCGACAGCATCTGCAGCGTGATCTACGGAGGACTTTTACAGCCGGCATACTCCTTCTTAAGCACCCAGTCCACCTTCCATCTGGACATCCAGGGAACTTATGATATGGAGAAGGCAAAATCTCTCGCAAAAGAAGTTCTCGGAGACAAGACGGCCGACATGACCATGATCATCCGTTCCAGCACCGCGTCCGATTACAACTGCAAGGCTGTTGCAGAATACTTAAAGCAGGTTTACGCGGAGCTTGGCGTCAACATCAATATTGAGATCGTGGACTCCTCCCTCTACAAAGAGAGACAGCAGGAAGGCACCTACGACATGACACTTACCGTATTCGGTATCAACAATGCGGATCCGACTTCCACATTTAAGCAGTACTTCGCAAGCGAAGGAAACAGCAACACGACATTAAACTACAACTACTACAACGAGAAGATCGATGAACTTGTCGCAAAAGCTCCGACGATCGCTGATGTGAGCGAGCGCAGCAAGATCTATGATGAGATCCAGCAGGAACTCTTCGATGACAGCGCGTGCGTTCCGATCTGCTACCAGATCAACGTAAACATCCACAACAAGGCGATCACACACTATGCAGGAAAGACCTTCGGTGTTGGACTTCCGACAATTTCCTGGGTGAAATAATCAATATGTCACTTTTAAAGTACATCCTGAAAAAAATGCTGATGCTTTTGCCGGTGCTCGTCGGGATCAGTATCATTGCATTTGCACTTGGGATCATGTCACCGGGGGATCCGGTGGACCAGGTGTTAAATCCAAACGGAAACGAATCCTACACGCAGGAAGAATATGATGCCATGGCTGCAAAGATGGGGCTGGACCAGCCTGCCGTCGTCCAGTATTTTAACTGGGTCGACGGCCTGGCTCACGGCGATCTGGGCAGGTCCTTTTTCACGAACAAAAGTGTCATGGACCAGCTCGCAAAGCGGATCCCGATCTCATTGAAGCTTGCGGGTTTCAGCATGATCCTGACCATCGTGTTCGGTGTGGGATTCGGAGTCCTGATGGCGGTGGGAAAAGACCGGCTGCCGGATCATGTGCTGGGAACATTTTCAACGGTTGCATTGTCTGTTCCGGGGTTCTGGATCGCCATCGTCCTGATCTTTATCTTTGCGGAACAGTGGAAGATCCTGCCGAGCAGCGGGATCTCTGACGGATCCGGCTTTATTCTCCCGGCGGTCACGCTGGCACTCCCGAGTATCGGAGTCTGTGCGAGACTGACAAGGAGCGCGATCCTCGATGAGATCGGAAGACAGTACATGACTGTGGCGGATGCAAAAGGAATGAGCCGCCGCCGCGCAGTGGTCCACCATGCGTTCGGAAACGCGCTGATCCCGATCATCACCTACCTGGGAACCCATATGGCGGGCATCATCGGCGGCGCCTCGATCGTGGAGACGATCTTTGCGATCCCCGGGATCGGAAGTTACGCGATCGCGGGTGTGCAGTCGAAGGATTATTATGTGGTGCAGGCGTATGTTCTGTTTTCAGGCTGTATCTATGTGCTGACAAACATTCTGATCGACCTGATCTATATCGCACTTGATCCGAAGATCCGAGCGGGAGAGGCGGTGGAATCATGAATAAATTAAAGGAACTCCACCTGTCAGGAAAAGCAAAGACCGGTCTGGTGATCTTATTATTGATCCTGTTGACCAGCGTACTCGCGCCGGTCCTTGCTCCCTATGATCCGCTGGTCTCGAACCTGTCGGAAGCACTTCAGAAACCGTCTGCCGCGCATCTTTTAGGCACGGATAATATCGGAAGAGATACGCTGAGCCGTGTTCTCTACGGCGGAAGACAATCGATCCTTCTCGCCCTGGCGGCGACCGTCCTCTCGATGCTGCTCGGTTTTGCACTGGGACTTTTCGCGGGATATTTCGGCGGCTGGATCGACGGGATCATCACGACGATCTCCAGCATTTTTCAGGGACTTCCCGGCTTGACGCTGATGATCGCGGTGGCCGGACTTCTTGGACAGGGCGTGAAGAGCATGCTGATCGCGATCGTGATCAATTCCTGGGTCGGATTTTCCAGGATCGTCCGCGGTGAAGTCATGAAATTAAAGCAAGAGAGCTTTATCAAAGGTCTGAGGACCATCGGAGCCGGCGATCTCCGGATCCTGTTTCTCCACATTTCCCCGAATATTTTAGGAACGCTGAGCGTCCTTTTTGCCACCAGGATCGCCGGAAATGTGATCTCGGTGGCGTCCATGAGTTATCTTGGTCTGGGACTTCAGCCCCCGACACCGGACTGGGGCGTCATGATCAACGATGCGAGACAGTATTTCCGCCAGGAACCGCTGCTCGTCATCGCTCCGGGACTCTGTATTTTGCTTCTTTCCCTCAGCATCAACCTTCTGGCAGATGAACTGCGCGACCGGCTGGATGTGCGGAAAGATGTGATGAAGACGATGTGATGCCGGAAAGCATGCAAAGAAAGGCAAAATTTCCTCAGCATAGCTGAGCCGGAACAGATTTTTGCCTGTAACTGTGAAAAAACGGAACAGCCAGGAGAGAAGATCAGATGGAAGATAAAAAAGAATGGAAAACAGAAGAAAAAAGTGACATTGAGATCCGCGACCTCTCCGTCACCTTCCAGGACGGCGGCGAGATGATCCATGCCATGGAAGATGTCAGCGCATACTTTCCGTCGGGCAGTGTCACAGGACTCATCGGGGAGAGCGGAAGCGGGAAATCGCTTTTAGGCATGTCCATCCTGGGACTTCTCTCCGGGCAGGCCCGGGTGGAAGGAAGCTGTATGTATAAAGGGATGGATTTGTACCGACTGCCGGAAAAAGAGATGCAGAAGATCCGTGGAAAAGAGATCGCCCTGATCCCACAGAATCCCACGGAATCCTTAAACCCGATCCGCAGGATCGGAAAACAGCTCACGGAGTGCATGACAGTCCACGGAAATAAGGACAAAGAGCTTGCCGATTCCCGGAGGGATGAGTTTCTCCGCAGATTTGGCTTTTCAGATCCGGACCGGATCAACCGCGCTTACTCATTCCAGCTGAGCGGCGGCATGAACCAGCGCGTGATCTCTGCCATGGGACTCATGAACCGGCCGAAATGGGTCATCGCCGATGAGCCGACAAAAGGCCTGGATGCGATTCTCCGGCGCCAGGTCTACCGGGTCCTGAAAGAGATATCAGAGACGGACACCGAAGGCATGATCGTGATCACTCATGATATTGCCCTGGCAGGGGCATTGTGTGACCGGCTGATGGTGCTCTATAAAGGGAGCATCATGGAAGCCGGGGAGACAAAGACGATCCTTGAACATCCGGCACATCCATACACGAAAGGACTGATCGCATCGCTCCCGGGGAAGGGAATGAACCCGATCGGGCGCGCAGTGAGAAAAAAAGAGGGAAATTCCGGCTGCAGTTTTTACCCGAGATGTCCGCATGCAGTGGACGCATGCAAAAATGGACGGATCCCGGAGGCGGAACTTCCGGACGGAAGGAAAGTGAGGTGCGTCCGGTATGCTTAAAGTCAGCCATATCAGCAAGACATTTACTGGCGGGATCATTAAAAAGACCCGCGTGGAAGCGGTGAAGGACGTGTCTTTTACGGTACAGGACGGGAAAACATTCGGGATCGTAGGAAATTCCGGCTGCGGAAAATCGACGATCGCGAACATGCTCCTGTCACTGATAAAGCCGGACTCCGGAACCATCGAGATCGATGGAACGATCCAGATCATCTTCCAGCATCCGGAGACATCCCTGGATCCTGCAAAAAAGATCGGATACAGCCTGGAAGAGCCGATGATCATCCACAGGATGTATGACAAAGCGGGGAGAAAAGCGCGGGTCAGAGAACTTCTGGATCTGGTGGATCTCGGAGAGGAACTTCTGGACCGCTATCCGCACCAGATCAGCGGAGGTGAGGCGCAGAGGATCATGATCGCCCGGGCACTCTCACTGGATCCGAAGATCCTGATCCTGGATGAACCGACCAGCATGTTAGATGTCTCCGTGCAGGCCCAGGTCATGACACTCTTAAAGGAACTCCAGGAAAAGCTGGGACTGAGCTATCTGTTTATCTCCCATGACCTCGATGTGGTCCGCTGGTTCTGCGATGAGATCGCAGTGATGGAAGAAGGAAAGTTCGTGGAGACAGGGCGGACGGAGGATGTGATCGGACATTCGAAGATGGAGTTCACGAAAAAACTGGTGGAAAATTTTATACTGGAATAAAAGATACGGCGTGGAGAGAAAGTTACAGTAACGAGAGAAATTTCTACGCCGTTTTTTAGGCTGCTTTTTTATTGACATTTCATACTTTCAAGTGATACGATTCCAGCATGATAAAGCAATAAACGGACTTTCTGTTTATTGCGGTACACTTACAACCCAGGAATAAACGGCTTGACCAGGAGGAAATGGATATGCTGAAATTTGATGCGCAGAAATATGATTATCCATCACGAAGAAGTGTTGTGTACGGGAAAAAAGGTATGGTCTGCACGAGCCAGCCTTTGGCTGCCCAGGCGGGACTCGACATCATAAAACGGGGCGGAAACGCAGTTGACGCGGCGATCGCGACAGCGGCGTGTATGACAGTTCTGGAGCCGACGTCCAACGGGATCGGAAGCGACGCCTTCGCCCTGGTCTGGACAAAGGGAGAACTTCACGGGCTGAATGCCAGCGGAAGATCACCTATGGCGATCACTGCAGAAGAAGTGAAAAAACAGGGATACACCGAAATGCCGAAACGAGGCTGGATCCCGGTGATGGTCCCGGGCGCCCCGTCCGCATGGGCGGAACTCTCGGAAAAGTTTGGAAGACTTCCGCTGGAAGAGGTGCTGGAACCGGCGATCACATATGCACGAGAGGGATATCCGGTGAGCCCGGTGACATCAAAAATATGGAACAATGCATACAGAGAGTTTTCAGAAACGCTGACGGAAGAATGTTTCCGGCCGTGGTTTGAAACGTTCGCCCCGGACGGACATGCCCCGCAGCCGGGAGAAATCTGGAGGTCGGAAGCTCATGCAAAGACGCTGGAAATGATCGCGCAGACTCATGCAAAAGCGTTTTATCGTGGAGAACTTGCGGATCAGATCGACGAATTTTCAAGAAAGACCGGCGGATATCTCCGGAGATCAGATCTTGAAAATTACTGGTGTGAGTGGGTGAAACCGATCCACATAAATTACAGGGGATATGATGTCTGCGAGATCCCGCCGAACGGAGACGGGATCATTGCGTTGATGGCATTGAATATTTTAAAGGGGTATTCCTTTGCGGAGCGGGACAATGCAGATACCGTGCATAAACAGCTGGAGGCGATGAAACTGGCATTTGCGGACGGAAACCGGTATGTTGCGGACCTGGATTATATGAAAGCACCGGTGGAGACGCTGCTTTCTGATGAATATGCGGACGGAAGACGGGCGCTCATCGGAGAACAGGCGCTCACACCGGAGCCGGGCAATCCGTTCCGTGGAGGAACGATCTATCTCTGCACAGCGGACGGGGAAGGCAACATGGTATCCTACATCCAGAGCAATTACATGGGATTTGGATCCGGGATCGTAATACCTGGAACAGGGATCGCGCTGCAGAACCGCGGGGCGAACTTCACACTGGATGAGACAATGGAAAACTGTCTGGGACCGGTAAAGAAATCTCTGCACACGATCATTCCGGGATTCCTGATGAAGGAAGGAAAAGTAGTTGGACCGTTCGGCGTTATGGGCGGTTTCATGCAGCCGCAGGGCCATGTCCAGGTTATCATGAATACAGTGGACTTCCTGATGAATCCGCAGGATGCGCTCAACGCGCCGAGATGGCAGTGGATCGGCGGAAAGAAGATCCAGGTGGAAAAGACATTCCCGGCCGGGATCGTGGAAGAGCTGAAAAAACGGGGACATGAGATGGAAGTCCTTGAGAGTTCCCTGTCCTTCGGGCGAGGACAGATTATCTGGAGAGATGAAAACGATGTGCTCTGCGGAGCAACCGAACCGCGGGCAGACGGAACGGTGGCAGCGTGGTAGATGATCAAAACCTGTTACTTTTCACGGGTAGGAATTTTCTGAACTGAAAATTCCGTATGATACAGTTTTGGTCGCAGATTTTGCCGATTCGGAATGCGGAGCATCGGCAAAATCCTGTTACAGTGCGCGGGCATAGAGTGCCCGTGTACTGTAACCAAAACCTGGCGGCAATGTGCGGAGAAAAATAAAAAGCAGTTTCCTTTTCAGAGTGAGTGTGGTAAACTCGAGATTAAGCAGATCAGGAACTGCCCGGAAAAGAATACGAAAACTGTGGGAAAGGATCTGACCGCCGGAAATGGGAAAATGCAGACCATCCGGAGACAGGAGACCGCAGGGCAGTCTGGTAATGATAATGAATTCGCAGGAGGAAAGCGCAATGAATTTCAATGAAGCAGCGTTAAAGCTCCATGAGGAACATCATGGAAAGATCGAAGTTACGAGCAAGGTTCCGGTAAAGACAAGAGATGACTTAAGCACCGCCTATACACCGGGTGTTGCGGAGCCATGCAGAAAGATCCATGATAATAAGAAAGATGTTTACAAATACACTGCAAAGGGCAATCTGGTAGCAGTTGTTTCTGATGGAACCGCAGTTTTAGGCCTTGGAAATATCGGACCGGAAGCTGCTATGCCGGTCATGGAAGGAAAGGCAGTCCTCTTTAAAGAGTTCGGCGGCGTTGATGCGTTCCCGATCTGTCTCGATACGACAGACACTGAGGAGATCATCAAGGCAGTGAAATACATTGCTCCGTGCTTCGGCGGCATTAACCTGGAAGATATCGCTTCCCCGAAATGCTTCGAGGTAGAGGCACGTCTGGAGAAAGAGCTTGATATTCCGGTATTCCACGATGACCAGCACGGCACAGCAGTTGTCGTTACAGCAGCTCTCTTAAACGCATTAAAAGTTGTCGGAAAGAAGATCGATGAGATCCATGTCGTATTAAACGGACCGGGATCTGCCGGAACTGCGATCATCAAGATGCTGCTTGCGACAGGCGTGAAAAATATCATCGCCTGCGACGAAAACGGAATCCTCTACAAAGACCGCGGAGTCGGCATCAAAGACCACAAGAAGATGCTCTGCGAGATCACAAACCTTGAGGACAAGCGCGGAACTCTTGCAGACGCTCTCGTCGGAGCGGACGTATTTATCGGCGTGTCCGTAGCAGGTGCACTGAAGCCGGAGATGATCAAGACGATGGCGAAAGACCCGATCGTCTTTGCAATGGCGAACCCGAATCCGGAGATCATGTATGATGAGGCGATGGCAGCAGGCGTAAAGGTAATGGGAACAGGCCGTTCCGACTTCCCGAACCAGATCAACAACGTCCTTGCATTCCCGGGAATCTTCCGCGGCGCATTAGACTGCGGCGCAAGAGATATCAACTACGATATGAAGGTTGCTGCAGCCCAGGCGATCGCTGAGCTTGTAACACCGGACAAACTCTCTGCAGAGTATATCATTCCGGGTGCCCTCGAAGAAGGCGTTGCGGAGCATGTCGCAAAGCGTGTGGCTGAGGCGGCTGTGAAGTCCGGCGCGATCCGTAAGTAATAAAAAATATCAAATGATAAATTTCATAGAATGATCATGAAGAATACTCCTTCCGCATATACATAAGTGCAGAAGGAGTGTTTTTGATTATGGCAGATTATCGCAGACTGATTTCTTATATTTACGAGTACGAAGGAAAACAAAAAGGAAAAAATGTGGGATTCGCGAAGCTGGAGGCGCGGAACGGGCAGTGCAGGATCAATGTGAACGTGAAGCGGATCTATATGGGTGGAAACGCCATCGGAGTGTACCTTTTGGGGACAGGCGGTCGCGAGACATTTCTAGGGAATGTGTTCGTGCGGGGCGGAAACGGGGAATTCCGGGCAAACGTGGATGCAAAAAATGTGGAAGGAACCGGAACCGGGCTCGATACATATTTCGGACTCTCGGTCCATGACGTGAAAAATTCCTGGCGGTGCTATAAGACGATCTGGGAGGACGCGCTGGCAGCAGAAGAGGGAAATACCGGGGAGAATCCAGTTCTTTCTGTGCCGAAATTTACTGCGGAGATGTTGCCGGAAGCAGAAAAAGAGATGACACCGCAGGCAGTCTCAAAAGTAGTAAAAGAGATCGAGGCCGAGATCGCCAAAGAGGAGGAACGCCGGGAACAGGAGGAAAAGACTGCGCATGCGGCGGAGCTGCGGGATGAAGCGCAGGAGACGGAAGAAGCTTCATCGGCACAGGGTGAGACAACGGTGCAGGATGATGCAGAAAAGGATGAGAAGCCGAAGCAGGAAGAGAATAGTGAAGAGCATGGGATGGTATACCTGTCGGAGGAAACCGAAGAGATCGACCAGGCAGAGGAAAAGACAGATCGGGCAGAAATAACAGAACAACCAGAAGAACCGCGTCAGGATCCAATGCGGTCGATGCAGAACGCAATGCAAAATTCTGTGGGTGGGCAGCCGGTAATGTCCAAGTCTGCTTCATCAGCGGAGACTCAAACTCAGATAACAGCCCCTGTATCGGCTGCACCATGTCCCTCCCAGCCGCAAAACAGCCAGACAGCGCGGCCAAATGCCGCCCCTGCCCCCATGGTCTCCCCGGAACTCGAAAATCCGGAAGTTCTGCGCTATTTACAGGAGACTGAGGATCTGGCAGCGGACCCGGAAAAACTCTGGGAAGAGCTAAAGAAATCATACCCGAAGATCCAGCCCTTCGAGTATGAGGACGGCTGTGATATTTTGACGATCCGTCCCCAGGACATCGGAAAACTCCCGAGAGAGTGCTGGATCCACGGAAACAACAGCTTCCTTCTCCATGGCTACTACAATTTCCGCTACCTGATCCTCGTAAAACTCGGCGGAAACAAAAAGAAAGCCCGTTACCTTTTGGGGGTTCCGGGCCACTATTACAGCAGTGAAAAATATATGGCAACCATGTTCGGCTTCCCGAATTTCGTCCTCTCCAGACGCCAGCCGGTGGGGGACGGGCGATTTGGGTATTGGTATACGGACCTTAAAATACGCTGACGATCAGGGAAACGACGGTCTTTATGACTCCGGCCAGCACCATCACCCAGATTGGGTTCATTTTAAACTTCTGGAGCAGGACAACGCAGACAGCGAAGATCGCCACAAGAAGCCAGTTTGTGTTCGCGAGGGCGATCGCTGCCTGACTGCCCCAAAACGCGGTGATGAGAATCGAGATCCCGGCGGAGGCGATCAAAGCGACGACCGCGGGGCGCAGGGAGTTTAAGATTCCCTGTAAAAGTGCCAGGTTTCTGTATTTTAAGTACAGTCTGGCAATACAGGTCACGATGATACAGGATGGCAGGATACATCCGAAGGTGGCCGCGAGAGCGCCTACGGTTCCCGCAATCTTTGTTCCGACAAAGGTTGCGGAATTGACAGCAATGGGTCCCGGTGTCATCTGGGAGATCGTGATCAGATCTGTGAATTCCTCCATAGAAAGCCAGTGATGGGCAGTCACGACCTGTCCCTGGATCAGCGGCATTGCCGCATACCCGCCGCCGAAGCTGAACATGCCGATCTGCAGAAAACTCAAGAAAAGCTGGAGATAGATCATTTTTTTGCTCTCCTTTCCGCCGCAAGTGTCCGCAGCGCGCCGATCAGCCCGCAGGCGATGACAACGAAGACGACGTTGACATGAAAAATACAGGAAGCAAGAAAAGCGCCAGCCATGATGCACATGGAGACGGCGTTCTTCCCGTGGACGATCCCCGCCCCCATCTCATATGTCACAGAGGCGATCACAGCCCCGACACCGGCCTGCATGCCGGAAAGCATCTGGCTGACGATAAGGTTGTCACGGAATGCGTTGTAGCAGACCGAGATCAGGGAGATAATGAGAAACGGAGGGATGATCGTGCCGATGATCGCCGTGACCACGCCGGTCATCCCGACCAGTTTATAACCGACCACGATCGCCCCATTGACGGCGATGGGTCCCGGAGCTGACTGCGCGATCGCAACGAGATCTAACATCTCGTTCTCCTCGATCCAGTGGTATTCATCTACAAATTTTTTCTTCATCAAGGTCACGATCACATATCCCCCGCCGAACGTAAAAGCGCTGAGATACAGGGTCGAGACGAAAAGCTTCATAAGAATTTTCTTTCTATTTTCCATAATCCTTCCTTTTAGCCGGGTATTCCGGCAGCAATCTGCATGAGCGGGCGGAGCGCGTGGTCCAGGAACGCCTGATAACCACAGAATGTATTACCAGGCGTACATGCAGTTTCCCGCTGCATGCGTTTACATCCGCCGCCACAAAATTTTCGGTATTGACAGCCGGAACATAATTCCGGGAGCGGATCCCTGGTTTTGCATGGAGACACAGCAGAACGTTCGTAGATCATCCGCAGAGAATCCGAAGTCAGGCTGCCGAGCTGGAACTGGTCGAGACAGTAGAAATCACAGGGATAGGCGCTTCCGTCCGCTTCAACGACGATCTGTGGCTGGCAGTGTCCGCCGATCCCGCAGGAAGTCACAAGTCCCTTCGCGATCAGCTGGAGAAGATCGTCAAACAGCTTGATGCTTCGGTAATTTCCTGCGGCGAAATCCCGGTACCAGAGATCAAAAAGATCCGAATAAAAGTGAAAAAAGCGTTCCGGAGTCAGGGCATATGCGGAAGCTCCGGGAGAAGCGAGATCTCCAAGGCATGGGGTAAACTGCACATAAGCCAGGTCCAGCTTTTTGATCTGTGCCCAGACCTTTGCGGGATGTCTCGCCGTCTGTTTTGTCAGGGTGCAGAGCACGTTATGTTCGATGAGATATTTCTTCAACAGGGAAATCGAATGAAGAACCTGTTCATACGTTCCCTGCCCAGATGCGTCGACCCGGACCGCGTCGTGGCTTTCCGGGAGAATATCCAGAGAGATTCCGATGAGAAACCCGTATTCGGAAAGAAACCTGCACCAGTCATCATCCAGAAGAATTCCGTTGGTCTGAAGGGTATAGTTTATATGGATATTTCGTTTTTTTCCCGCAATATACTGTACCAGATTCCGGTAAAAAGGAAGTCCCGCAAGCATCGGTTCACCGCCCTGAAATGACAGTGTGAGATAGTCCCCATCATCAAGATCCATAAATATGTGATCCATGACAGCGGTCATTGTGGACTCTTTCATGACTCCGAAAGAGGAAACCTCCCTGAGACTCGTAATATCCGCGTAAAAACAGTATTTACAGCGTAGATTGCAGAGTGAAGATGCCGGTTTCAGCATGATGGTCAGGTGTTTCATGGTTTTGCTCCCCTCAAAAACATTTTTCTTTTGGACTCATTATATCATAATTTCCGGATGGAACGCCCCTCGTAGATCCGCAGATCCATGAGATATGAGTATCCGTTTCCGCAGTATTCATGATTCTGGATCATCTTCAGCAGGCGTTTTCCTACCTGGATTCCCATATCATAACCTGGATGAATGGAACAGGTAATTCCACTGTGTTCCCAGTCCTGACCGGAATAGTCGAAGCAGACCAGGGAGTAATCTTCGGGAACCGATTTACCTGTTTCCCTCAAAAAGTGCAGGACAGATTGTAAAATCATGTAATTGCAGCAGACGATAGCGGTACACTTTGGAAGACCTTTTAAAAACTTTCCGATCTCCTTGTAAAAGCCGTCGGCATGGGCCTCGTTGGAAATACACCATTTGATGTAGTCGTCCTCAAATTTTAATCCTGCGCTGCGGAGCGCTCCGACATAGCCGCGGAATTTTTCAATACTCTGATAGTTGTCGTAGACAAAGATCCCGGCAATTTTTTTGTGACCGGCTCTGGTCAGGAGACCGATCAGTTCGCGGGCACACTTGTAGTCATTGTTGATCACACGCGGGTAATTCAGCTCTTTATAATAGTTATTGTAAAAGATGACGGGAATCTTTTTCGCAAAAATATTCCGGTAGCAGTCCAGATTGGGATTTAAGAGGCTTGCCTTTACACCGTCCACAATAAACCCGTCAAATCCCTGGTGTGCTACCACATCGAGACAGTTTCTCTCGTTGGAAAATTTGTTGTCCGTAAAAAAGATCTGAAGATCTACGTCCGTATCGGACATCACATCCCGGATCCCGTCGATCAAGCGGGAGTTAGCGTGGGAATCCTGTCCCTGCAGGATGAGCCCGATCTTATACTCGGCGTTTAAGCTCCTTGCGGGACCGGAAACAGCGGCCTCTTTATTGATGTAAGTGCCGCTTCCCTTGACACGGGTCACGAGATCTTCCTCAGCGAGACGCGTCATGGCGGCGCGCACCGTCTCGCGGCTCACGTCCAGCCTGCGGCAGAGCTCGTTTTCGGATGGAAGCTTCTGGTTGGAAGAAAACTTATTTTCATCGATATAAGCCCGAAGCCAGTTATAAATTTTGTCGGCCTTTTTCCGACCCAGTTGCATACCAGAATCCAGCATATGGAATCCTCCTGACAAAAATCCGGCAAAACACACTGACAGCATGTCCTGCCGGATGATACATCCCCGATTGTTCTGCGGTATTACGCCTGATCAACGATTACTGGCCGCGTATGCTCCGCTTTTTCGATCCATGCGAGCAGCTTCTCTCTCATTTTCAGACGAACAGAGTCATAAGCATGGTCATGGATCAGATTTGTAAGTTCATATGGATCCTTTTTCAGATCGTAGAGAAAATCGTCTGCGTAGAGGTCTGCGGACGCGTATTCCCCGCCGTTCTTTCCAGGTGCATAGACCGCGTACATGTAGTCTTCGGTGCGGATCGAACGACCGACACGGCTTTCGGAGATCTGCGAATAAACTTCGTTAGCTCTATTATCGGTCTTTCCCTGAACTACGTCAAGAAGATTCTCACCGATCATGGCATCGCCGACATCGACCCCGGCGATGGCCAGGATCGTCTTCGGAAGACTTTCCGTGCTGACGAGTTCCGTGATTTCTTTTCCGCCTTTGAACGCACCGCCGGCGATCACGAGTGGGACATGGGTGGCGGCATCGTGACAGCTCCGCTTATAATCGTCATAGCCGTTTAAATGCTCATCGGTGTTTCTGGTCTTAAAGTGGGAACCATGATCGGAGGCAAAGATGATCACTGTATTATCGTAAAGTCCCTCTTCTTTCAGGCGATTTACAAGTCTCCCGAGATTTTCATCAAGACTTGCGCATTGACCGAGGTAATCAGGATATTCTTCGGCAGCATTTCCCTTTAAAGCGGCGAGATCGCCCGGAAGAACGAAATCTTTAAATTTCTCTTTGGAACCGATAGGTCCCTCGTAGTGATTGTGGTCATTCTGGTGGTGTGGTTCGATCTGGGAGATCGTCATGAAAAACGGCTTTTTCCGGTCATATTGATCAAAGAATTGAAGCGCCAGATCTGTGATGCAGTCCGGTCTGTAACCCTTAAAATCGATTCGGTTATTGTTCTCATCAAACACATATCCATCATATCCGTGGGAGGTGAATTCCAGCACATCGGCCGCCCGCCAGAATCCGGTATATCCGCCGCGGAGTTCCTTCGGCACAGCGGTGATCGTGTGATCGATGGTCGGCGGTTTTTCAAGCTCACCGTCGCTTGCGAGATGCCATTTTCCGATGTAAGCTGTCTCGTAACCGGCTTCCTCGATATAATTCGCGAGAGTTTTTACGTTCTTCGGAAGCATGATATTGTTGCGGAAACAGCCTGTTTCTGTCGGATACTTTCCGGTCTGGAATAATGCCCGGCAGGGACCGCATACCGGCTGCGGGGAAAAGGCGTTGTCGAATTTTACACCGCCCGCAGCCAGTGTGTCGAGATTCGGAGTGATATCTAACGGCTGTCCAAAACAGCCGCAGGTATCTGCCCTCTGCTGGTCAGTAAAATAGAAGATGATGTTTTCTCTCATGGTTAAGCCCCTTTCTGAACGTTCCGGTCCCGTAATTTGCTTCGGATGATCATTGCTACAGCGCCGATGATCAGGATGATAAATGCGATGCAGTATGGACTGCTGACAAAAATGGAAGGATTTCCTTCTGAGATCAGGAGTGCCCGGCGGAAGTTTGTTTCTGTCATGTTTCCGAGAACAAGACCGAGCAGGATCGGAACAGTCGGAAAATCGAGCTTATAGAGAAGCCACGCGATGACTGCGAACGTCAGGGTAACGGCAACGTCAAAGTAAGATTTATTGACAGAGTAAGCGCCTGCAAAGCAGAAGATCACGATGATCGGAGTCAGGATCTCCTGCGGGATCGATACGACTTTGGCAAAAAGCTTTGTCAGATATTTGCCCTGTAAAAGCATGAACAGGTTGACGAAGAGCAGTCCGAGCATAATGGCGTACATGATATCGCCCTGGGTCGTGAACAGGCTCAAACCAGGATTCAGTCCATTGATCATAAGCGCGGAAAGCATGATCGCGACACAGCCGTCGCCCGGGATACCGAGTGTAAGAAGCGGGATCAGTGTAGCGCCGGTAACCGCGTTGTTGGCGCTTTCTGCCGCTGCGATTCCCTCAACAGAGCCGTGACCGAATTCTTCTTTATGTCTGGACATATTTTTCGCTACATCATAGCTGAACCAGGATGCCATGGAAGCGCCGGTACCCGGAATGATTCCGATGATGACACCGATGATGGAAGAGAGCAGCGCCGGGCGGGCCATGCGCTTGTACTCGTCCTTTGTGATCTTTCCGTCATCCATGATCTTTGAGGTGTCAAGCTTCAGACGGTCCGGTTTTAACTCCGCCTTTTTCAGGATCTCGATCAGGGCAAAGAGACCGATGAGGCAGATCGCCAGATCAAGTCCGAGATAAAGTCTGGAAATTCCGAAGGTAAACCGGTCATAGCTTGTCTGCGGGTCAGCGCCGATGCAGGAGATAAATAAGCCCAGGCAGGCTGAGATGATCCCTTTGATCATGCTTTTACCGGAGATTCCGGCGATGATCGTGAGCCCAAAGACACAGACAAGGAAGTACTCGGCAGTTCCGATGTTTGCTGCGACCTTTGCAACCTGGGGAGCCAGAAATAAAAGAGTCAGTGCAGAGAAGATCCCGCCGAAGGTGGACGCGTAAAGGGCAATCTTCAACGCTGCCTTGGTACGGCCTTTTTCGGACATCGGATGACCATCCAGCATGGTGGTCGCCGCGTGGGGAGTACCCGGTGTATTGATCAGAATTGCAGATACGCTGCCGCCGTATCCGCCGGCACAGTAGATTCCAAGAAGAAACATCATGCCGGGGATCGCCGTCATCTTGTAGGTAAACGGCAGGAACAGGATGATGCAGAGAATAACGGTCAGACCGGGAATCGCCGCGAAGACGGAACCGATGAAGACACCCAGGTTGATCCAGATGAAATTCTCAACGGTAAACAGCATTTTCATAGCAGGGATGATATATTGGAGCATATTCTGTTCCTCCTTTCTAAAATTTTACGTTCAGACCGAAACGGAATGCCGCCCAGATGAGCACTGCCATTCCGATGGTGATCGCATAGTAGGACCGCTTTTTGCAGCGGAAATAGACAAGGAACGCGATGGAACAGAAAACTGCGCCCAGAACAAACAGATCCGTGATCCGGCAGATGAAATAAGTGATAAAAAGGATCGCCAGGATCATGAGTGCCTTCACCTCAGTCAGAAGATTAAAGGTGCTGACCTGGACCGGCTGTTTTTTTGAAATTTTGATGACATTCTGGATGATCAGGATTGCACTGCAGATCATCATGAGTGAAAAAAGAAGCTTTGGGAAGACGCGCCCGTTCACGACATCATTTTCAGAGATCGGCACCTGGGACGGCAGCAGGAAAAACAGGGCAGCGCCCAGGAGAAAGAACAGGATGGATCCGGCGAGGTCGGTCGGGATCGAGATCTCTTTTTCCTTCATGCGTGCTGCGAGTTCATCTAATTTTTTCTCGTTAAACATAAGATTTTCTCCTTTCCGCGGAACATGCCGCAGGATATCCGGCATCATAGAATAAAAGTGGGATGCCGCTTTTGCAGCATCCCGGTTTTGAAAAGTTATTTACTGGACAACCAGGTCTTTGTACTCATTTACGATATCCTGTACATTCTGGATATGTTCAAGAACCTGATCATTTGTCATCGTATCAACTTCAAGAAGCATCGTGTCGGAAAGCCACTCAGTAACGCTCTTATCTGCGAGGATCTTGTCATAGAGGTCTTTTAACTCGGCAACCTTCTTCGCGTCAGTGCCTTTTCTCGCAAGGATCAGGCAGCGGTTTCTGAAGTATGGATAACCGTATTTGCCAACACCCTCAACACCTGCGAACGGACCATCGGCAATGTCTTCACCGTCGAACGCGCACACGATGGTAACGCCGCCCTGCTGGTAAGTTTCAAGGATCTGGGACTGGTGGGAGACTGCGAAGTTTGTCTCACCCTTTGCGACAGCCTGTGCAGCTTCAGCAGCGGAGCTGTAAGCGACGATCTTGATCTGGTCGCCATATCCCATGGAGCCGAATAATGCGGCTGCGAGGAATGCTTCAGAACCGGTTGCGCCGTTTGCGGCGACGGAGATCTGATTTCCTGCCTCCATGTATGTCTTCAGATCATCAATATTCTTGATATTGAGCTTGGAATCAGCAGACATAACGAAAACGGAGGAATACAGGTTCTCAACGAATTCGAAATCATCGTAAGTGAACTGCATCTTTGCCGGATCAAGAATGGAGGTGATGGAGAAAAGTCCCTCACCTGCGAAAACAAGTTCCGGATCGTTTGCTTTTGTTTGAGCAACCCAGCTGTTTACCGTTGCCGCGTCACCTTTTACTGCGTCAGCGACGAGAATGATCTTATCAGAATAAGTATTGGAAAGACTTGCTGCCTTCTGGCTTACCATAGCAGCGACTCCGGAAGGAGCCCAGGGACATGTGACTGTCCATGTAACCGCTTTTTCCGAACATCCCACGAGTGACATAGCCGCCGTCATAACGGCGAGACCGAGTGCTAATAATTTTTTCTTCATACTACCTCTCCTTTGTTAAAATTTGATGATTCATGAGCGCCTTTTTCGTATCTTGTGATACAAGATTAACATACTGGAAACATGATTTTCAACAACTTTTACCATTTTTTAGATAAAGTTGTATGTTTATTGACGAATCAAACAGAAGCTGTAATCGAGATTGATATTTATTAGACATTCTGCACATGAAGGGGGAATGAATGCTGGACGGCGGGCGATTTTCTCTTGTCAGAAATCAAAAATACGGTACAATAAGGGGCAGGAGATAAAGCGACAGGAAGTGGAGAAACGTATGAGAAAAATGACGATAGAAGAACATTATATGAAAGAGGCGATCCGTCAGGCAAAAAAGGCGGCGGCGCTTAAGGAAGTGCCCATCGGCTGCGTGATCGTCTATGACGGAAGGATCATCGCGAGAGGATATAACCGCCGGACGGTAGATAAAAACGTACTGGCCCACGCGGAGATCATCGCGATGCGGAAGGCCTGCCGCATTCTCGGCGATTGGAGACTAGAGGACTGTACGATGTACGTGACCTTGGAGCCATGTCCGATGTGTGCCGGAGCCATCGTTCAGGCGAGAATTCCGAAGGTGGTGATCGGCTGCATGAACCCAAAAGCCGGTTGTGCCGGATCCGTGCTCGACATGCTCCACGAGGACGGATTCAACCACCAGGTGGAGACGGAAGTAGGACTGTTGGGAGAGGAATGCTCACAGATGCTGAAGGATTTCTTTAAGGCACTGCGGGAGGAAGGAAAGCGGAAGAAGCTGGAACAGGTGCAGAAAGAAGCAAATAAAGAAGAAACTGAAGACAAGCAGGGTCTTAATTCTTAAATAATATTTGGAATGCTTACGTTTATCAAAACCATGACAGCCCACAACAGCAAATTCATATAACAATGAAAATTACGGAAGAAAAATAAAATAAGTGTAACTATTCAGTACCTTCATAGTTACGTGCAAAAATCCATTCTAGATCAGCTTCACTGATGGGGGTTTTGCCTTCCAGCCTATGTTTTCTTACGGTCAGCGCGGCAAGTGCGCAGACCTACTGAACAGTTACAAATAAGTTTACATAACAAAACCACCAACAGAAATGAATCTGTGAGGTGGTTTTGTCTATGCAGACGATTATTCAAAATCAAATTGATTCAAAAAGACGATAGAAGTGTCCAAGGCCAAGAAGAGTGCTGATTCTATCACGCACTGATCTTCTTCGGCCGGTACCGGATATCCGAAACCTTATACACCGTGATAAATGCCTCCGGATCACTGGAACTGATATAGTTCATGAGTGCCTGATACTCACGCTTATCCACGATCGTAATGATCTCATTGTGTTTCTCAAAATTATACGCACCGATCGCTTCATAGATCGTTGCGCCGCTGTGCAGATTGTTAATAATGAACTCGCGGAGTTCTTCCTCTTTCTTCGTGATAATGCAGACACGTCTCTTGACATTCTGGTCAAAAATAAAGTAATCGAGGACGATTCCGTTCACATATGTACCGAGCACACTGAGCACGACGGTCTTCTTGTCATAAACGAACGCGGAAGAAAGCGCCACGCACATGCCGGAGAGAGACATTGCCTTTCCGAGATCCACATGCAGGTACTTGTTCATGATCTTTGCAACGATGTCCAGTCCACCGGATGATGCATTCATGTTAAAGAGCATCGCGAGACCGATGCTGACCACCAGCACATAGCAGACCGCATCCAGCTCCTGACTTCCGGTGAGGGACGTAAAATCCGGGAAGATTTTCTCGAAAATACCTAAGAAGACCGGCAGCATGACACTCGTGTATACAGTTTTTGCGCCGAACTCCTTACCGCAGAAAATAAATCCGATGATCAGCAGGAGGATGTTGAGCGCCATCGTGATCACAGAAAGCGGAAGCGGGATAAAGTGAGTCAGAATAATTCCGAGACCGGAAATACTGCTGATCGATGTGTGGCTTGGTACCAGAAAAAAGAAAACCGCGATGGCTGTGATTGCGTCAGCCAGAGTCATGACAAAAATTTCTTTGATTAACCCCTTGTTGTTCATAATACAGAACCCTTTCCCATTGCAAGCTGCTGATTTCCCGTGGGTGTTCCCTCTATGTCTTCCTCACGGGTACAATTTTCGGTTCAAGTATATACTGGATGGACATGATATGCAAGAGAACGTGGTGAAGTGTGACCATGATAAAAGAATATGAAAACAAGAAGATGATGTGGCTGGGGGTTGTCGCTCAGCAAAAAAATATTTGCTAATGCGACAGCCCCTGCACAGGGCATGAACAGCAATACTGCCTGATAAAGGACAGAAAAAGTTAAGGAAATTTACAGGTGGAGGTAAAAACTGTATGGTAATATAAGTAATACAGGCAGCTTTGCTTAGTGACGGATACGGCAACATCACGATCAAAACAGAAAGAGGGGAGATCATGAACGACAAAAAGAAGATCCTGGCGGCAGCAGGCATCCTTGTCCTTGCGGGAGCCGCTGCGACGGCATTTTATATATGGAAGAAAAATAAAACTCAGGTGGCGACATCGGTAGCCATTATCGGCGGTGCGGACGGACCGACATCGATCTTTCTCGCCGGAAAACCTGGCAATTCCGCCGATGAAGGAACAAAAGCCGCAATTTTGGACCTCGAGACCGCAAAAAAACAGCCCTATGGTCAGGTAGTGGAGCTCGACTATGTGAGTATCGACAGGATCTCCCTCCACGGCTCCTTCGGATACATTGCTTTCGACATAAATGGCTCCGATGATTCTGCGACAATGGAGCCGGTGGCAGCCTACACCCTGGAAGAGGCTGGTCCCATCGTGACACAGGGCGATGAGTATACGGAAGTTCTCGGAAGCGCGGATGGCTGCGTGGTGGCACCGAAGGCGTATATGAAGGAAAAGAATCCGATGTACCTCTACTCCAACACCTATGGAGATGTGACGGAGCTTCCGGAAAAAGTCTGCAAGATCCTCAGAGAGAATAAAGAAAACGGCAGCTTCAAGGATGCATATCTGACGGACGACCGTCTGAATCAGATGGCATCGGATATCTACAACGAATATGGCAGCACACTGCTATACGGCCCGGTGGCGATCCCGGAGTTTGACAGCGAGGTCTACGGCTTCCTGGCAGCGGACGGTGACAATCTGGAAGATGTCTGGTACGGAATCTGGCATGCGCCGCTGGAGGACCAGACATTCCCAATCACAAAGATAACACTGTTTGATTAAAAATAGATATTTTATATTTAATACATACAATTTAAAGTCAGGAATAGATCAGGGGATTTTGTAAAAATGAGAGCTTTAACGAGAGGATTTTTTAATGATCAGACTTGATAAAAACTTGTTGGTATCATGCTTATAACATGGTGTTGACAAGTTTTACTAACTTGACAAATTGTTGTCATCCATGTATACTTAACTGGTCCGCACAGCCGGGGAGATAGCGGTGCCCTGTACCTGCAATCCGCTACAGCAGGGGTGATGTTCTGCCGCGGGTACTTCCTTGTGAAGCTGCCCCTGGTAAGCGGCGCTGACGTTTTGGTCTCGCGCAATGGGACTCTCTGAACCATGTCAGGGCAGGAATGCAGCAGCATTAAGGAGAACCTTCCATGTGCCGCGAGGGAGCCGGGACCGAGCTGGCTGCCAGGGTAACGTTTATGAGACGTATTCAAAGCAGAGCGTGCGGATAAAAAAGAAATCTTAAGAGGTGACAGTGAATGAGAAAGAAATTTCTGCTATTGCTGGCGCTTCTTTTTTTATTGGCTGGGGTGATCTTTGTCCTGCCCGCAGTGCGGGATCATGTTCCGGATCAAACAAAAGAGAGTGCCGCGGAAGAGACAGAACCGTCAACAACCGAGTCGGAACCGCCGACAGAAACGGAATCGGAGACTGGAACAGAAACCGAGGAGCCGACCGAAGAGGAGACGGAAGGTCCCGGAGATCCGGTGGACCGGGAAAAGATCGAGACGCATCTGATCATCGCGTCTGACACCCACTACATGTCACCGTCGTTGACGGATTATGGCGCAGCATTTGACCAGCTTGTAAACAGCAGTGATGGAAAAGTGATCCGCTATCAGCCACAGTTATGGCAGGCGTTTGAATCGGAAGTTCTTGAGGCACATCCGGATGCCCTGATCCTGAGCGGCGACCTGAGTTTAAATGGAGAAAAGGCAAACCACCTGGAATTTGCGGAAAAACTCCGGAAGATCAAAGACGCAGGGATCTCGGTCTATGTGATCCCCGGAAATCACGATATCAACAAGCCGAATGCCGGAGAATACTTCGGGGATCAGAGAACGGATGTGGAAAGCGTGACGTCGGAAGAATTCCGGGAGATTTACGGAGATTTCGGATACAATGAGGCAAAGAGCGAAGCACCGGATTCCCTGAGTTATCTGGTGGAACTGAATGATACCACCTGGCTCATGATGCTTGATACGACGGTCTGCGAGCCGGAAAATGAGGTGTACGGTGAGATTAAAGAGGGAACGCTGGAATGGATGGAAGAATGCCTGAAAGAGGCGTATGCCGAAGGAATCACCGTGATCCCGGTTGGACACCACAATCTCCAGCGCCTGAGCCGTGTCTATGTGGAGGAATGCGTGATCGAGAACTGTGACGAGGTCCGGGAACTCTTTGAACGTTATCTGACGCCTGTGTACTTCAGCGGCCATCTCCACACGCAGAAGGTCATGAAACACCTGACAGAGCCGGGAATGGGCTCAGACACTTACGGAATCTGGGAGATCGTGAGCAATTCCCTGATCCTGCCGCCATGTCAGTACGGGACTGTAACGTTAAACACGGACGGCAGCATCGATTATCTCGCAAAGACCGTGGATGTTTCCACCTGGGCGGCCGCAAACGGGGAGACGGATCCGAACCTTCTTGAGTTCTCATCCTATGCAGCGGATTATCTGCAGACGGTCATCAAGAATCAGATCTTTAAAACCCTGGAGGATGTGCCGAAAGAATTAAAAGAAGTTATGGCGGACTTTTATACGGATATCTACAAGGATTACTATGCCGGAGTGCCGATCAGTTATTCGGAGAAGAAAAACGAGTTCGGATACGGCCTCTGGGTCCGCTACATGGATCCGAGCGTTGAGTTCCGCCAGCTCGACGGAATGATGCGCGACACGATGTCGGCAAATAACCATGCCGAGATCCCGAATCCGGTCCGTTTGAAACGCCCGGAATAATAAAAAAGAGCGGACGCACCGTCTGCCGGTCTGCATGAGGACCTTATTTTTGTCCATAATATGTGTTACAGTACACGGGCACTCTATGCCCGCGCACTGTAACACGATTTTGCCGATGCTTCGCATTCCGAATCGGCAAAATCTGCTGCCACAACTGTATTGTACGGAATTTTCAGTTCAGAAAATTCCTACCGTGTACAGTAACTAATATGCCTAGAAAAGAGAGAGGAGACAAGTTTTTCTTGCCCGTCTCTTTTCTTTGTATTATAATCTTATCTTGGATACATGCATTCACATTTCGACTGAAAGAAATCGGAGAAAGGACAAGACGATGAAGAGAGTTGGATTCCTTACGAGCGGCGGCGACTGCCAGGCGTTAAACGCAACGATGCGCGGAGTCGCAAAAGGTCTGTACCAGATCTACAAAGATGAAGTGGAAATTATCGGATTTGAAGACGGCTATAAAGGTCTGATGTACGCAAACTACCTGATGATGAAACAGTCAGATTTTTCAGGCGTCCTCACAAAAGGCGGAACGATGCTCGGTACCTCCAGACAGCCGTTCAAGCTGATGCGTGTGCCGGACGAGAACGGACTCGACAAGGTGGAGCTCATGAAGCACACCTACTATAAATTGAAGTTGGACGCTTTAGTCGTCCTCGGCGGAAATGGAAGCCAGAAAACGGCAAATCTCTTAAGCCAGGAAGGACTCAACGTGATCGGACTTCCGAAGACCATCGATAACGATCTCTGGGGAACGGATATGACGTTCGGATTCCAGAGCGCTGTGGATATCGCGACGAATGCGATCGACTGTATCCACACGACCGCGTCCTCCCACGGACGTGTCTTCATCGTGGAAGTCATGGGACATAAAGTCGGCTGGCTCACACTTCATGCAGGCATCGCCGGCGGAGCGGATATCATCCTGATCCCGGAGATCCCGTATGACTTAAATAAAGTCGTAAAGAAGATCAAAGAGCGGACGAAGAACGGAAGCCGTTTCTCGATCCTTGCGGTGGCTGAGGGTGCGATCTCAAAAGAACAGGCGGCTCTTTCCAAGAAAGAGTATAAGAAGTATCTGGAGGAACGCGCAACGAAATACCAGTCCGTCGCGTATGAGATCGGCGCGAAGATCCAGGAGATGACAGGACAGGAGATCCGTGTGACCGTTCCGGGCCATATGCAGCGCGGCGGCACTCCGGTCCCGTATGACCGCGTTCTCTCCACAAGGATCGGCGCTCATGCCGCCGACATGATCAAAAATAATGAATTCGGCAAGCTGGTCGTTGTAAAAAACAATGTGATCACGGATATCCCGCTGGCAGAATCTGCCGGCAAACTGAAATATGTGGATCCGCAGTCCGATATTGTAAAAGAAGCGAAGCTTATCGGAATCAGTTTCGGAGACTGATAGAACATGTCATATCAAGCGTTATACAGGAAATGGCGTCCGCAGGTCTTTGCGGATGTAAAAGGCCAGGACCATATCGTTAAAACTTTACAGAATCAGATCGGTTCCGGCAGGATCGGGCATGCGTATCTGTTCTGCGGAACCCGCGGAACCGGTAAGACAACGGTGGCGAAGATCCTGGCCAGGGCGGTAAACTGTGAACATCCGGTGGACGGAAGTCCCTGCGGCGAATGCCCGAGCTGCAGGCAGATCGCGGCGGGAACCTCGTTAAACGTGGTGGAGATCGATGCTGCGTCCAACAATGGCGTTGAGAACATCCGTGAGATCCGTGAACAGGTCCAGTACCCGCCGACGGAGGGAAAATATCGCGTATACATCATCGATGAGGTTCATATGCTCTCAACAGGCGCGTTCAACGCCCTGTTAAAGACACTGGAGGAGCCGCCGTCCTATGTAATCTTTATCCTGGCGACCACAGAGGTCCACAAGATCCCGATCACGGTGCTTTCCAGATGCCAGCGGTATGATTTCCGGCGCATTACGCTGGACACGATCACGGCACGGTTAAAAGAACTTACGGAAGCGGAAAATATGCCGGTGGAGGAAAAAGCGCTCCGCTATGTGGCAAAAGCCGGAGACGGTTCCATGCGAGACGCTCTAAGTCTCCTGGACCAGTGCGCGGCGTTCCACTTCGGCGAGACGCTGACGTATGAACATGTGCTGGATGTCCTCGGCGCTGTCGACAACAGCGTATTCCGGGATCTGTTCCATGCGATCCGGGAGAACCGGACGAAGGACTGTATCCTGAAGCTTGAGGAGATGGTAGTCCAGGGCCGGGAACTTTCCCAGTTTGTCGTGGATTTCATCTGGTTTCTCCGAAATCTGCTCCTGTTAAAGACGGCGGATGATGCGGAAGACCTTCTGGATATGTCGGAGGACAATCTGGCGCAGATGAGGGAAGACGCGGCGCTTGTGGACGAGAATACTCTGATGAGATATATCCGCGTGTTCTCGGAGCTCTCCAACCAGATCCGTTTCGCAAACCAGAAACGCGTGCTCATCGAGCTTGCATTCATCAAGCTCACCAAGCCGGAGATGGATCAGAACATGGATTCCATCCTGGAGCGCCTGGAAAGGCTGGAGCGCATGGTGGAGGAAGGGATCCCTGCGATGCCCGCAGGCGGCTATGTTCCCGCGCAGAATGCCGGGATCGCCGGTGATCCGATGATGGGAGCCGCGCAGATTTCACCGCAGATGTATGCACAGCCTGCTTACGACGGTGCCGGAGCACCGGGAAATGGCGCGGGACCGGCAGGTCAGCCAGCGCAGAATCCGGCGGGAATGCAGAATCCCCCGGCTTCCGGCCAGGCTTATGAGCCGAGGACTGTATCACTGCCGAAAGCCCAGCTGGAGGATCTCAACATGATCCGGAATGAGTGGGGCAAGATCGTCCGCGACATGGGTATGTCCATACGCCCGAGTTTCCGGGAGACCGTAGTGGAACCGGCGGGCGACAGCTGTCTCTGCATCGTGTTCAATGATCCGATGAATTTTGCCATCGGAAGCCGTCCGAGCGTCCTCGGGGATCTGGAAAGGTATGTGGAGCAGAAATACGGAAAATCCCTGTATTTTAAATCCCGCATGCGGGAAAACGGGGAACGGATGGATACCCGCTATATCAGCGATGATGAGCTGAGAGAAAACATCCATATGGATATTACAATCGAAGATTAGCCGCAGTGATAAAAGCTGCGATTAATATAAACACAGATTCAACTTGAAACCTGTGAACCGGTCATACCTATATGGGCAATGTCCGGTCAGCGTTGACGGAAGGACTCAAAAAGCTTTTTTGAGCCTGAACATCATTTATAAAAACTAAGAATATCAGGAGGAAATACACCATGGCAAGACGTGGCGGTTTTCCGGGCGGTATGCCCGGCAATATGACAAATCTTATGAAACAGGCGCAGAGAATGCAGCGCCAGATGGAAGAGAAGACAAAAGAGCTTGAGGAGAAGCAGTACACAGCAACAGCAGGCGGCGGAGCTGTATCCGTTACCGTATCCGGCAAGAAGGAAGTTGTCGCTGTAAAGATCTCCCCGGAGGCAGTAGATCCGGATGATGTTGAGATGCTCGAGGATCTTATCGTTGCTGCGACAAATGAGGCGTTCCACCAGATGGAGGCTGAGTCCAGCGCAGTGATGTCCGAGCTCACAGGCGGTCTCGGAAACCTGGGAGGACTTTCCTTCTAAATTATGGATTACTACAGCAGTCAGATATCAAAATTGATAGAGGAGCTGTCGAAACTTCCGGGAATCGGAAATAAGACGGCCCAGCGTCTGGCATTCCACATCATCAACATGCCGGAGGAACAGGTGGAACGGCTCTCGAACTCGATCCGGGATGCGAAACACAATGTTCATTACTGCAAGGAGTGCTTCACCCTGACAGACCAGGAACTCTGCCCGATCTGCCGGAGCCAGACCAGAGACCACAGTGTGATCATGGTCGTGGAGAACCCGCGTGATCTGGCGGCATACGAAAAAACGGGAAAATTCGACGGGGTGTACCATGTGCTCCACGGCGCGATCTCCCCGATGCTTGGGATCGGACCGGGAGATATCAAATTAAAAGAGCTGATGACGCGTCTTCAGACGGAAGAAGTGAAGGAAGTCATTATCGCCACAAACTCAAGTCTTGAGGGCGAGACGACGGCAATGTACATAAGCAAACTGATCAAGCCGACAGGGATCAAGGTGACGAGGATCGCCAGCGGTGTTCCGGTCGGCGGAGATCTGGAATATATTGATGAAGTCACACTTCTCCGGGCGTTGGAAGGCCGGGTGGAATTATAAAACCGGCAGCAGATGGCTGTTCCGGTTTCAGGAGATGCGAAAGAAATGGATAAATACGAGTTTAATATTAAAGTCGAGCAGATCAAAAAGATGGTCAGCCGCGGAGATTACGGAACTGCGATGAAGATCGCGGATACCATCGACTGGCACCGTGTCCGCAACGCGAGCCTGCTGTCCATGATCGCTCAGATCTATGAGAAAAATGAGGAGTACCAGGAGGCGAAGGATATTCTGCTCCTGGCTTTCGAGCGCGCACCGGTCGGTAAGCGCCTGCTCTATAAACTGGCGGATCTCGCCTTAAAGGACGGAAGCACGGCTGAAGCAGAGGCGTACTACAGAGAATTCTGCGATCTCGCACAGGATGATCCGCGCCAGTACCTGCTCCGCTACAAGATCTTAAAGGCGAAAAAGGCACCGGTGGATCAGCTGATCCGTGCGCTGGAAGTGTATACTTCATCCGAGGTGGATGAGAAATGGCTGTATGAGCTGGCAGAGCTCTACCACAAAGCAGGGATCGAGGACAAGTGTGTTGCCACATGTGACCGCATCATGCTCTTATTCGGTCTCGGCAAATATGTGGACAAGGCGATGGATCTGAAACTTCAGTATGCACCGTTGAACAAATATCAGATGGACCTTGTGGAGAATAGGGAGAAATACGAGGCAAAACTGCGCGCTGTTGAGGAAGAATACAGCGGAAATGCCCCGGAACAGGATGACTACGAGGAGGAAACTCCAGACACGGATGTCTCAAGAGAGGTTGCCCTGCAGATCCATGAGGATGCCCAGACAAAGAAGCTGGCAGACGAGATGTCCAGACTTTCCGAGGAAGAGGGACGGACGGCTGTTGTCGAGGAAGACAACGACATGGATGCGACAAGAACCATTGCAGATCTCAGTGCGATCCGCCGGGAAAGACAGGAAGCTGCGGAAGATGCGCAGGGAACGGAAGAAACGGAGCACACGATCCCGACAGAGGAAGAACGGGAGATCGAGCGCCAGAAACTGGCGATCCGCGCCGCAAAAGAGCGGGAAGAGATGGAAGAGGAAGCGCTCCGCCGTGCGGAGGAAGAGCGGGAAGCTGCGAGACGCGAGGAAGAAGAACGCCGTGTGAAAAAACAGGCGGAGATCGACAGAGAGCGCGCACGCAGAAACCAGGTCCGCAATATTCCGGCTCCGGAAGAGGATGACGACGAGGAAGATCTGGAACTGGAATCCCTGGATGATATGCTCGATACCAACAACCTGATGATCGAGGCGGAGACGGACGCGGAAGGTCTTTCCATGGCTGTTGAATCCTTAAAGGAGATCCACCGCGAGCTCGGGATCAAGAACCCGGTTGCAAAGATCAGCAGTGAGAAATTAAATAAGCGCGGGATCAGCGCAGTTGCTGACATGCTCGCAGGGAAAGATCTGATCATCCAGCACGCGGCAGGTCTTACTGATGCTGTCCAGAATGAACTGGATGACCTGATGGAAAAAGACCGCTCCGGCATGATCGTTGTCTTGATCGATACCCCGGAGAACCTTGAGGCGCTCCATGCCCACAATACCTCTCTCGCAAGTAAATTCCAGTACATCGGAAGCGATGAGGAAGCGGCTGAACAGAAAAAAGCGGAAGCAGAAATGGAAGCTGCTCTGAAACGTTCCACAGAAAAACAGGAACAGATCGCCCGCGATGTGGTAAGTGCGGAGCAGGAGATGGAAGAGGAGCCGGAACAGAAACCGGAGGAAGAGGAAGCTTATACTCTGACACCGGAACCGGAAACACAGACGGAGCCGGAGGAAGAACCGAAGATGCCGGCGGCTGAAGAAACAGAAGAACCGGAAAAAGACGCTTACGAGGAAGAAGAGCCGGAAGAGGAACCGGAGGAAGAGGAATATATCCCGCCGAAGAAGACAGGAATATTTGGAAAGTCCAAAGAAGCTCCGAAGAAGCCGGCTGCAGACAAAGAAAAACCGAAGATTCCGGTGAAAGCGGAAGCTGCAGAGGAGGTTGTTCCGGAAGACTATGACGATAAGGAAGAGATGGATCCGGACGAATTCGCCCAGTATGCTTGCAAATATGCATCAGAGATCGACTGCAGCATCACAGGAAAGAGTCTTCTTGCCCTGTATGAGCGCATCGAGATGATGGAAGAGGATGAAGTCCGCCTGACAAAGGCAGCGGCTGTCGATCTGATCGAGGAAGCTGCTGACAAGGCAGAGAAAAAGTCTCTCGGAAAGAAGATCGCAGGACTCTTCTCCCCGACATATACAAAAGAAGGCCTTCTGATCCTTCATGAAAAAGACTTCTTCGACTAAACGATAAAAAGTACAGATGCGAAGGCTGAAAGGCTGAAAAATGAATATGCGCACCATGTGATCATTGCGTTTGCAGTGGGATGGTGCGCAAATTTTTCACCAACAGATACGAACTTATGTTTGCTGAGAGGAATACGATTACTGCCCATGAGAACTGCCGGATAAGAAGATCTCCTGCCGGAAAATGACGGCGGCGGGCGGAGCTTAAAAAGATATCTTGTGGGCAGACTATGATGACAGGAGAATATTATGGAGATCAGACTGATCGCGGCGGATATGGATGGAACGCTGCTTGACGATGAAAAGAAGATCCCGGAAGAAAATCTGCGCGTTTTCCGGGAATGTGCGGCGCGTGGGATCGAGATCGTCCCGGCGACCGGCCGCACGATGCGCGGACTGCCGGATGAACTCCGGAATCTGCCGGGTGTACATTATGCGATCCTCACAAACGGGGCACAGGTGGTAGATCTCGCAAAAAATGAGATTATCGACTCCTGCCGGATCCCGGTGGCGCTGGCGGAAAAGATCATGATGATGGCGCGGACGAGCCCGGATGAGATCATGTATGATGTATACATTGGAGGGATCGGATATACGATGCCGGAATTTTATAATGATATATATAAATATGTATCATCGGAAGGTCTGGCGGAGCTTGTGCGGAGAACCAGGGATTCGGTTCCGGACAACATTGCATATTTGAAAGAACGCGGACAGGACGCGGATAAGATCAACATGTTCTTTTGCGATATGGATGCCAGAAAGAGGATGCGTGAGGAACTTTCAAAGATCCCGGGGATCCTTGTCTCTTCATCGATTCCAAATAACCTCGAGATCAACGCGGAAGGCGCCGATAAAGGCGGAGCACTGATCCGTCTTGCAGCACGCCTTGGAATCGACCGGGAGGCTACTATGAGCTTTGGAGACGGGGAGAATGACCTGTCCATGATTCGCATGGCGGGGATCGGTGTTGCCATGGAAAACGGCGAAGAATCCGTAAAGGCGGCAGCAGATTATATCACAAAGACGAACAATGAGGCGGGAGTCGCGAAAGCGATCTGCCATTTTACAGGAATTGAGTAATGATGGAAATATTGGAAATGTTATCCGGCCGTTGGCTGGAGGTGGCTGTTGCGGCATATCTCATTGGGATGATGCTGTACGGTCATTACAGAGGATTTATAAGAATAGCAGTCTCCGTGATGTCACTTTTTATCACGCTGTTCGCGGTGCGCGTTGCGATCCCGCAGACAGCTGCGTGGCTGGAGCACAATACGGCACTCTATGAAACGATGAAGGAGAGTGCACTGAAGGCCAGCGGCCTTGATGAAAAGATGGATGAGATGGCCCAGACGGCCGGTCTCGCCGGAAAAGCGGGGGAACGCGCAGTTATCGAAAGTCTGGAAATCCCGGACCAGGTCAAAAAGCTTCTGATCGAGAACAACAACGGCGAAGTATATCAGGAGATGGGAGTACAGATCTTTGAGGACTATGTCGGAAAATATCTGGCGGACCGTGTGATCCGTGTGATCATATTTACGGTATTGTTTACGGTATTCTATGCGTCTCTTCACATAGTTATCGTATGGCTGAACCTGCTCTCCCGCCTGCCGATCATATATGGACTCAATAAGATCACAGGGGCAGTCCTGGGGCTCACGGAGGCGCTGATCTTTGTGTGGATAGGATGTCTGGTCCTTACCCTGTTTTCCGGCAGCCCGATCGGAAAGAGCATGATCGACCAGATCAACGGAAGTATCTGGCTGACATGGCTGTATGACCATAACATGCTTTCCTATCTTGTGGTCGGACTGGTGAGAAGCGTTTTGTAATAGAAAGAGACGGTAATCGGGAAATGGATCACCCGGTCAGATAAGACGCCACTCCCTTTTAGGCGGCGAGAGTCTATAAAAGTGTCTCGATGGAGATACAGTTTTTAACTGAGATAAATACGAATAAGACAATACAGAAATGGGGTATATCTTGCGTTGGAAATGCGGATGTACCCCATTATGTTGTAATTGCACATGCAAAAGAAAAAACTTCGAAAAAAATAGAAAAAACAGTTGACTTTTCGGCACAGATTTGTTATTATAATATTCGCCTTGAGCGACAGGGCAAAACTTATTAAGAGTCATTAAGAAAACTTCTTAATTACTTCAAAAAAAGTTTTAAAAAGTTCTTGACAAACCGGAAACGGTATGATAGAATAAACGAGTTGCTTCTGAAACACAGAAGCGACAAAAACAGTTCCTTGAAAACTGAACAGTATGTAAAACCCTGAAAATTCTTATAAAAATGGTCTTTGGTTTAGACCATGAATGAGAACATTCAGAACAAAACCTAACAAAACAGTAGAACGGTTTAAAAATTAGCCAAGCTAAATTTTGAACCTGGATACAAACACTTTAACATGAGAGTTTGATCCTGGCTCAGGATGAACGCTGGCGGCGTGCCTAACACATGCAAGTCGAACGAGGTAAATGAGTTGAAGTTTTCGGATGGATTCTTATTTACCGAGTGGCGGACGGGTGAGTAACGCGTGGGTAACCTGCCTCATACAGGGGGATAACGATTGGAAACGATTGCTAATACCGCATAAGCGCACAGTACCACATGGTACGGTGTGAAAAACTCCGGTGGTATGAGATGGACCCGCGTCTGATTAGCTAGTTGGTGAGGTAACGGCCCACCAAGGCAACGATCAGTAGCCGACCTGAGAGGGTGACCGGCCACATTGGGACTGAGACA
>NZ_CABFVC010000002.1:0-665645 GCF_902143525.1 Clostridium sp. Marseille-P7770
GGGATGGACGGACCGCTGGTGTACCGGTTGAGCTGCTAAGCTCATGGCCGGGTAGCCAAGTCTGGCAGGGATAAACGCTGAAGGCATCTAAGCGTGAAGCCCCCCTCAAGATGAGATATCCCATTCGAAAGAAGTAAGACCCCTTGAAGACGACGAGGTAGATAGGGCAGAGGTGGAAGTGCAGTAATGTACGGAGCTGACTGTTACTAATCGGTCGAGGGCTTATCCAGGAAGGTCTGGTTGGTTGATAAAACGGTGAAGATGGATTTCAATATGTGGTTTTGAAGGTATGTTTGCACGAGTGGCTCAGTGGTGGAGTATCGCCTTGCCAAGGCGAGGGTCGCGGGTTCGAATCCCGTCTCGTGCTCTCAAAGAGATAGAAAAAAGAGTCATCCGATGGATGGCTCTTTTTTCTATGTTCGAGCCCTGCCGGGCTCGAACGGTTCGAATGTCTCCGCGCTGCTGCGGTCGTCGCAGGCGAACGTCCCCCGGACGTTCTGCGACGTCTCGTGCTCTCAAAGAGATACAAAGAAAGACATCCGATGGATGGCTCTTTTTTCTATGTTCGAGTCCTGCCGGGTTCGAACGGTTCGAATGTCTGCGTTCCACTCCGGTCGTCGCAGGCGAACGTCCCGCGGACGTTCTGCGACGTCTCGTGCTCTCAAAGAGATACAAAGAAAGACATCCGATGGATGGCTCTTTTTTCTATGTTCGAGTCCTGCCGGGTTCGAACGGTTCGAATGTCTGCGTTCCACTCCGGTCGTCGCAGGCGAACGTCCCGCGGACGTTCTGCGACGTCTCATTCTCGCCTTGATGAAGTGACTTTGGATACTTCCAGGGCTCCAATGCCCTTATAGTAGATGTCAATTTCCTGGGTGCGGTTCTTGCCCTTCGGATCGCTGGCAGCATGGACAACGATCTTCTCGACAAACTCATGCAAGATACATGGAGTCAATTCAGAAATTTCCGTATACCGTTCTACAACGGAGAGAAACCTCTCCACTTAAGAACGCCTGCCGAAAGCAGGCAGGCTATTTTCTTTGTATAGCATCAGCTCCCTCTTTATGCCAAAATAAGGAACGGATAGTAGCTATAAAAAAGCTACTCTGCAATCATTTCACATAATATTGGCAAATCGTAAAATAATATTGTGTGAGGTGACGGAGAGTGTCTAAAAAAGACAACAAATTGTTTTCTCGTTTGGCAGCTCAATCCGCTATGCCAGAGAAAAGGATGAAAATGGATACTTCCCCTGCTTTGCCAGTTTCAACAGGCTGAATAAAGACTTAAAAGCTCCGTCCACTTCCTTAAGGATCTGCTTGGCCATGTTGGAATTCAGCAGCCGATAGTTTTCGGAAGTCTTTAAGATGGCGTAGTTTTTCTCATATGGGAGATACTGGCTATGTTCAAAGTAATGCTGCCGTATCTGGTAGATGGCCTGGTTGGTCAGGTTTTTGGCTGTGCGGCATAATTCCCGTAGAATGAGAAATTCATCTTTGGACAGATGCTTTAGCTGCTGGCATACGGTCAAATACAAAACAGGTCCTCCTTTCCCAATCGGAATAGAACATACGTTCTGCATCAATTATAGCACATGATTTCACAAAAGGGAAGGAAAAGAATTGTAATTGCTTACCATTTTACATCTGTCTATGTATCATTATAGCGGCATTTATCCCGCCACCTAAGAGGGATGGGGGGGATTCTGCCGATTTTATGATAAAATGCTGGACACCAGAGAAAAACAAGAGAAAAAATAAACGCGGTGGGGTTTCTTGATACCCGACCGCGTTTACCTTTGTCCGCTGTTATAAGGGCAAATTTTTTTTATTGTAGGTTACTTTCTTGCGCCATCCGAGCCAATGGTATATCCGTCAATGGTGGTATTCACCGCCATCGTCCCGTCTGGGTAGAAGTAGTACCACTTGCCATCGATCTGCTTCCAGCCGCCGGCAAACATCATTCCGGTGGCCTTGACCAGCCAGTACCACTTCTGGTCGTCGGAGAGCCAGCCCTTCACTGGCTTCCCATTTCTGTAATAGCTCCACTGGCCGCTGTCATTCTGCTGCCAGCCGTTTGCGGTCTGCGAGTCAATGACGATCTCCACAAACCGCCGCAGTACAGTGGCGACTTCGGCGCGGGTAGCGGTTCCCTTGGGGTCAAACTTATTTCCATTCTTCCCGGCCAGGATGCCTGCCTGCTGCATGGCTCTGACCGCATCCTTCGCCCAGCTGCTGATGTTTGCGTTGTCCGCAAAGGTCACAGCCTTTAAGGTCCGGGGCAGATCATAGCCCAGCTTTTTGGCATAATTTGCCATGATGACTGCCATCTGTTCCCGGTTGATGTTGGTATCCGGCGCAAAGGTGATGGCAGTAACGCCCTCCACAATTCCGGTCTGCGCTGCCCAGTTGACATAAGGCGCATAGTAAGCGTCGGCTTTCACATCGGTGAATTTCCCGGTTTTGTAGCTGTCCGGATTGATGCCCGCCAGCCGCCCCAGGGCGGTGACGAACATTCCTCTGGTCATACCGGTGCCCGGGCTAAAGGTGGTGTCACTTGTGCCGGAGAGCAGTCCTCGGCTGGCAACAAAAAGGATGTTGTCCGCAGCCCAATGGCCGGTAATGTCGGTGAAAGCCGGGGCAGGGTTCTTGTAGCCGATGCCGTAGATGCTGAAATGACCGGTTTCAAAGACAACCGCTTTCTGGCTGGCATCGTAGCTGGATTTGGTGATCCATTCCACCTTTCCCGCGTCGTCCACATAGACTGCATAGAGATTACCTGTCTGCTCACCCTTTGCCGGTGTGTAGGGCAAACGCACCGAGATGGTATGTCCATTCAGGCTGGTAATCGGCGTCTCCTTGCCGCCGGAGAGATACACCAGCGACAGATCGTAGGCCGGTCTTGTGCCGATAGCGGCTTTGGCCTCGGTGGAGCGCAGGGCATCCACCTTATCTACCCGGAGAATGATGTCCCCACCAGCGGAGACGCTATCCAGCTGCTTCAGAGTGTCCAGCCCGATATTAACCGAAACCAGATGGTCTGTTGCTACGGTAAACTGCCGGACATTTTCTTTGACCAGCAGATCCAGTGTCTGCGCCTTGATGGTCACGTTAAAAGAGGTCTGGCCTGCCGCCGAGGTGATGGGAACGGTAACGGCAATCCCGCTCTCTGTGGTGCCGTTCTTTTTCGCATCCTGTTTGGCCTTGTCGATGGCGGACTGGACAGAGCTGTTATCCACTGCCGCATTGCCGTTTTTATCCGGCTGTATGGGTTGGGTTTCGCCGGTGACAGGGGCTTGAGGCTTGTACTCCGGCTGGTTGGTGTTATCATTGTTGTCGGAATCGTCAGAATCGCCGGAGGAGGAACCTCCACCGCTGCCCGAACCACCAGAGGAGGAATCACCGCCGCCGCTGGAAGGCTGGTTGGAAACAGTCAACATTCCAGGAACATAAGTGATCTCATAATTGTCATTTGACAGCGTACCAGTGATGTTGATTGTAGTTTTTCCGGTTTTGCTCATGTCCGGTGTCTGTGCGTAGTCCAGTGTTACCGTGCCGCTCAGGGTATCTGCGCCGACCAGTCCTTCCACCTTATAATCCTTATCTGTTTCCGGGCTGCTCAGGTCGGGCGCGGTGCTGCCGGTGTGGGCGCTCTTGTCAAGCGCCGTAACGGTGACGGCTTTTTTCGCTGCGGTCACAGTCAAGCTCTGCTCTGCCACATCTGCGTACTCTGCGTCTCCCTGAACCTTATACCAAACGGTGTATTCCCCGGCATTTTTCGCTGTGGGGATCTGCTCGCTCCACTCAGAATCGCCAAGCCGGTAGAGCATCGTGCCGCCAGTGGTCTTGCCTGCTGTAACCAGCGTCTGTTCTGCACCGTTGTAGGTCAGGGAGTTTGCCGTAGGTGCCGTAACAGTGGGGACAAGCTTGTTGGTCGCATTGACATTGACGGTCAGCGTGATGTCCTCATAGTTTGTGCTCTTGATTACTACGGTCACTGTGCCCACAGGGCCGGTGGTTTTCACGTCATTTTTCTGAATCGGCAGGATCAGCTTGCCGTTTTCCACCTTCGCGCCGCCGGTGTAGTAGCTGCCATCCAGTGTGATTCCGCCGAGCTCATAGGTGGGTGCACCGTACTCTTTGGGCGTTTCCAGCGTGGGCAGGGCGGGAAGCGTCACAGTGTAGGTCTTTTCGTAGCCGTTTACAATGGTCAGCGCGGTTTCCTTGGTGAAGTCAGGCGCAGCGGCCTTGGTGATGCTGGCAGTAGTAGGGAAGCTGCTCTGCTCTAGGGAGTAATTCTTCGCGGCCTGCCCCATCAGGGTCACTGTGGCAGTGGCGTTCTTGCCGTTGCCCACATTGGCATCGTCAAAGCTGGCGGTCACGTTGTAGTCTGTGCCTCGGTTCAAGGTCACGTTGTCGAAGGTCACGCTGGAGATGTCCGCGTTTGTCGTGCCATCATAAGGCTTGGACGCAGCCGTTACCCCGGTGATCGTCAGCGGCTTCTTCCCAATGCTGACCGCCACGCTGGCGGGTGCGGTATCGTTGTGGTTTGCATCGCCAATCACCCGATACCACACGGTATATGCTCCGGCATCGGTGCCGGTAGGGATGTCCTGGCTGTATGTGCCGTTCTCGGTCAGGCTGTACTGCATGGTGCCATAGTCCGTCACGCTGCCCGCAGTAATCAGCGCCTGCTCCTGTCCGGTATAGGTCAGATTTTCCTGCGCCGTGGGAGCGGTGAAGGTGGGGGTAGCCTTGTTCACCTTAATGGTCACAGTTCCGGTCGCAGTCGCGTATTTCTCGTAGCCCGCAGCCGGGGTGAATGTCCAATCGGCTTCATAGTCGCCCGCGTTAGGATTGATCGTGCCGTCCGTCCACGCGAACGTACCGTTAACGGATTTGCCGGTGTCGGGATCCTTCATCTTGCCCGAAATAGTACTCTTGCTCAGCGCGTCGCCGTAGGTGATCTCGGCTGCGGTGATTTCGCCGTCCGGCGTGGGCTTGATCTGGTTCACCGCGTTGAGGACGAGCGTCAGTTGAAAGTTCTCGTAGTTAGTGGTGGTGACATTCACCTTGACGGTACCGATCTGGCCGGTCGCTGTTCCATCTTTCGCATAGAGACCTACCAAAGTCAGCTTGCTGCCCTCAAATTCCGCTATCTCCGGGTCGAGATAATATCCATGAGCGGTGAAGTTGATAGCAGTCTGCCGATTCCCCAAATCGTAGCGCACTGTGCCGTAATCTCCATTGGGCGCTTCGGGCAGCAGCTGCTTGAAGTCATAGGTATACGTCAGCTGCGTGCCGTTGGTGATGGTCAGCGAACCGGTCTCCGCCGCGGGTGCGGCAGCCTTGGTGATGCTAAACTTCCAGCCATCCGCCGTCAGGCCGTTGGCCGCAGCATAGTTCGTGCTCTCGGCTACATCGATCTTGACGGTGTATTCGCCCGCGTTCTTAGGCGTGGCTTCCTTACCGTCTTTATCGTAGTATTTTACGATGACATCGCCCGTACCGGCCTTTGCGGGAGAAACCGTCGCGCTCTTGACATTGCCGTCATAGGTCAGGCTTGTCGGGGCGGTGAAGGTGAAGTCCTCCGCCTTGGGGGTAGCTTTGCCAATGGTATAGGTCACGCTGGCGGTCGCCTCGCCCACCGTGATGCTGGCGGTGTACTCGCCCGCGTTAGTGGGGAGCTCGCCATTTTCCAACATCTCTGGACCATACTTGCCCGTCTTTATGTAGCTGATGGTGATCTCACGCGCCGCCGGACCCTGCCAATCGCTGCTTGCAGTCACCGTGGCGGGTTTGCCTTCCCCGCTGTAGGTCAGCTCGGTGGGGGCCTTGATGGTCACGCTGCCGCCGTTCGGGCTGGTGCAAGTCGTGTCTGTGCAGCTTGCGGTGATGGTCGCGCCGCTTGCCGTGTACGTCCAGCTATGCTGATGCTGGGTCACGGTGAACGGCTCGCTGTAGCAATTGTAGCCATTGCTGCACTGGACGAAAATGTGGTACTGATAGCTCTTGTCTACGGGCAGCCCGGAAATCGTGAGCGTCTTGCTCTTCTCGCCGGTATGCGTCGCAGTATTAACATTTTTGAAAATCGTGGTCCAGTCGTTGGTTGATTCGTTAAACAGCTCCCACCAGTAGTAGTAGGTGTCGCCCTCCGTTTCGGGCGCGATTACCGCAGTCAGCGTGATATTGCCGTCCGTCGCAAACGCCGAGTTTCCGGTGTAGTCCATATCGTTATTCGGATAAATCTTCTCGACCGCGAAGGGCGCTTTTTCAACGGTGACTTTTGACGAGATTGAATTGGCGTTGGGGAGCCATTTGTCCTTCTTTGTGTCTTTGTAAGCGTACCCCTCCGCCAGCAGCGCGTAGGGCTTGACATAGCCGGTGTCGCTCGTGATCTCGTCGTAGCTGCCGCCGCTGAGGCTGGCGCTGCTGCCGTCGTCCTTTACAGCCACACGGCTGAAGGTGCCGTTGCTCAGCGAAAGCTTTCCGCCGTTCTGCGCCGTGACAATGGCAAGCTTCGTATTCCCGTCGTTGACGGTCAATTCCGCGTCTTTGCCGTCTACCGTCACATTGAAGTCTCCGTTGCTGCCCGTGACCGTCAGAGAAATGCCCTTGGCGGTGAGGTTTGCTCTTGTGACCGTTTTCCCGCCGGTCGCCAGCGTCACCGGCCCGCGGGTCAGCTCATAGGTGGTCGAATGCCCGTCGACATAGCCATTCACATCCTGATACAGCGTGATGGTCTTTGCACCGTCCGCCGCGTTCGCCGCCTCGATGGCAGTGGCAAAGGCCGTGTACCAGCTCGTTGTGCCGCCGACGGTCAGCGACGCCGCCATCTGCTTGCCGCAGATGCTGCAAGTGCCGTTGCCGTCCTTGCCGCCGTTGTGCGTATGCGACACGACCTTGACATTTTCCAGCGTATTCACTCTATCATTGGTCACAGCCTGATTATCACTTGCTCCGTAATACGCCGCGCCCTCCGCCAGCAGGTCGGCGAGTTTGCGGTCGCCGTTGGTTTTGATCATCGTAAATGTGCCGCCGGAAAGCTTGACTTTGGTGGTGTAAAAATCCGCGAAGACAAACGTGCCGCCGGAGATCGTCCCCGTGACATTGTAGTCAAACTCAACGCCGCCATATTTCTTTTCATTATTAAAGCTGCCGCCGCTGATGTTCGCGATGCTACTGCCGTTGAATTTGACATTACCAGTGAAGGTACCGCCCTTGGCGTTCAGCGTGCCGTTCACCGTGACGGAGGCGTCGGTGAATGTGACGCCCGCCTCCACCGTCGCCGTGCCGTTGATGGTCGCACCTTTATAGCTGCCGTTGGCAAAGGTCACATTCGCGTTTTCAGCGACCGTCACATTCTTGGCGGTGTGCGTTCCGCTCTCCAGCGTCAGCGTGCCGGTCAGCGTTATGGAGGTGCCGTAAGGCATATCCCGCAGCAGGGTCAGCGTCGGCTCGGTGCAGCCCTCATTGCTCCAGCCGTTCAAGGTCTGGATGGCCTCTACATAGCCGTTTTCCAGCGCACTGTCTTTCGTGAAGTAGGCAGTCTTGGTCGTGCCGTCAGCGGCCTTGGCGGTGATCTTCGTATACAGGTCCTTGTGGCACACAGAGCACACAGGGTTGCTGTCATCGGCGCACTGATGGACGCACTCCGTGAACTGCACCTTGTACGCTGTATAGCCGGTCAGTTCGGAGATTTTCTCCGTCTTGGGAACGATGCTCCATACACTGTCCTTTTCGCCGTACAGCTCGCACTTCGCATAGTCGGTTCCCAGCAGGTCGTTAACGGTGAGGCTCTTGCTCTTCGTGTTGTCCGTGATCTTGCCGATGGTGCAGGCGTTTGGATTGCCCTTCCACAGCTTCAGGCCGTAGCCCGTACTTGTGGAGCCATACGCAGCATTGCTTAAAACCAACTCGCCGATTTTGCCGCCAAAGCGCTCCAATGCGCCGCCGGCCTGCAGCTCCACGCGCGAAATCTCGCCGGTGTAGGAGTCGTCAACCGCCAGCGTTCCGTTGGACCCAACCGAAAACTTGACATTGAGCGCCTGCGTCCCGCCGCCCTTGCTAGAATCCTTGACCGTCAGAGTATTGGACTTGTTCCCGCCTCCGACATGAATGTATTTATTATCGGTGCTGACAGTTTTGCCATTCAGATCCAGCGTCGCTGAGTAGTTCTCAGAAGAGCAATTTCCTGTGAGCGTCACATTCCGCAGCAGCGTCACGGTGCTGCCTCTGGCTGCATTAAACGCATCCGTCAGCGTCTTATAATAGGCGCTATCGCCCACGCGCGCGTCGAATTGCGTTTTGCACTTCTTGCAGGTGTAGCCGGTATCGTCCATCTCGTGCGTGCAGGGCACAAGATAGACCTTGCCGTCATTGCCCAGGCTGGTCACGCTGTCGGCGGCGTCCGCCTTGAAGTTCTCAGCGCTGAGCGTCACGCCGCTTGCCGGTTCGGCGATGGCCCCAGGATTTATGCCTTCACGCACGCCCACACGGATGACCGAATCCTCACTCAATGCGCCTGATACAAGAATGGGCAGCTTCCAAGCAAAATTGGCGTAATAACCGGCCTTCACCGAGCCGGAAACAGTGAGCTCAGGAGTTGTTGTTTCCTTTCCGTCGTAGTAAACGTCATATTGAGAGTTGTCGGTAACGGTAGCATCGGTGAGGGTAATAGCGCCCTTTCCATAGATGCCGCCGCCCTCATAGGTGCTGTTGTTTCCGGTGATCGTCACATTCTTGACGGTTACCCCTCTCTCCGAATAAATGCCGCCTCCGTGGCCATACCTTGTATTCCCCGTGGCGGGCGCCTTGTTGTCGGTGATCGTGGCGTTGGAGATCGAAACACTGCCGGCGTTATAGTGGATATAGATGCCGCCGCCGTTGCCCTTGGTGGCCGTGTTGCCGGTGATGGTGCCGCCGTCCATGGTGAAGCTGCACTTCTCACCCACATATACGCCGCCGCCACCGCCGTCGGATGCGCCTGCGGTGTTGTTGGAAATTGTGCCGCCGTGCATGGTGAAGTTTGGCGGGGCGATATGCTTCGTCGTGCCGACAAGGAACACACCGCCGTAGTCTTCATTACCGGTAATCGCTCCACCATACATGGTAAAGGACGAGCCGGTCTGATAGGTGCCGCCCTTTATACCGACCTGCACGCCACCGGTGATCGTGCCGCTGTACAGTTCCAATGTTCCGCCGTTGACGGTCACTCCGCCTTGAATCTTGCCTGAATTATCGCTGCTGCAATCGGTCAGCGTCAGCGTCGCGCCGCTGCCGACGGTGATACTGCCGGAAATCGTCTGCCCGTTCAGGCAGAGGTTGACCTCGCCCTTTGGCACAGTCCAGTCTGCCGTTACAGACTGCGTCAGGTAGTAGTTACCATCAGAAGTGGGCAGAGAATCCGTCGCTGTCCATGCTATGCTATCAAAGTCATGTTCATGGCCATTGACCGCCGCAGTACCGGCGCAGATACAGTGGGTATGCTCTGCTTGCGGCAGCGCAAACGCAGCCAGCGCCGCCTCCTCTTTTCCAAGGCAGGCGGAGAGGTCTGCACCCTTAGCAGAGCAGACGGTGCAGTCAGGGTTCACAGCATCAGCGCCACATAATTTCTCACAGATGCAGGCGGCTTCCGCTGTGCCTTTGCAGGCAGAGAGGTCTGCATCTTCCGCAGAGCAGACCGGACAGTCGGAATTGACCGCCTCTTTCTCACAGTGGGTTTCGCAGATGCACTCCCCCGGAGCATTCCCGGACACACCGGGAACAAGCCCGCTGTCCTGAGAATTGCACTGCTCGCAGGTATACCCACAGGGCGTCCCCTCTGTGGCCGGAATGTAGCCGCAGCTTTCGTCATGCTCGCCGCGTTCATGAGGACAGCTTAATTCTTTTGTGATACAGCCGCTTTCCTCACTGCATTCATGGGTACACGCGGTCGGCTGGGCCTTCTCTGCTTCAGATGGGGTCGCCGTATTTTCTGATACGCTGCCTTCCAAAACAGGGTAACAGCTTTCGTCATGTTCATGGATGCACTTCTTCACAGGGGTGTAGCAATCCTCAGTATGTTCATGTTCACAGGCTGCCCCTTTGGTTCCTTCCGTATATCCGCAGTCCTTTGTATGTTCCGGGTGATGCTTGCACAACCCCGTATGGACGGCGGATACACCCGCTTCCACCGCAGATGCCGGAACTCCCGGCATCGTAAAAATCATTGCCGCCGCCAGTAAAAATGCGGCCGGCCGTTTCCATTTCCACATCATTTTATTCATCCTCCTCACGCTGTTCGTTCCTTCTCGTTGTTTTCTGAAGCAGCTGGGATACTGCCTCCCGCAGCTGATATTCTGTCACAGGCTTTACCAAAAAGGTGTCCGCCTGCATCCTGCGGCTTTGGGGTTCAAACTCTGCCTGATCGCTGATCCACAGGAGAGGGACGTCCTTGCTGTACCCTCGTATGCTCATGCAGAAATTCATCCCCCTGGCTCCGTCCTCCATGACCACCACAGCGTCATAAGGCCCATCCCGCTGCATGGCATAGGTACAAAATACGCCATTATCAAATCGGTCTACTTTGCCCAGCTTCATCAGCAAAGCGGTTTCTTTTTCTTTCTGGCTATAACTGCACAGCGCAATTCGCATTTTCACACCTCCATTTTGTGATGGATTTTATCGCCTCATATAACTCCTGATCGGAGCAGTCTGTCGGAAGGAACGCAGGGATACGCAGTTGATACGCAATCAGGGCGAAGTTTTTATCATCGCTCCACCAGACAAGCGGTGTTTCCGGCGCCAGCCGCTTCGCCTGTATGGCTGCCTCCAGTCCCTTTGCCCCGGTCATGGCGATGACAACCGCATGGTACCGGCTTCGCCGGAGTGCCTGGGTAAGCTGGTTCTCATTCCACAATTCGTCAATCGCAAGCTGCCCATCCCCATCAAAAAGGGAGCGCAGCCTGCTTTCAAACCATTCCACATTTCTCAGCTCCGTACAAAGTGCGATTTTCATGCTGAGCCTCCTTTCCTGAAAAGAAAAATAAAAAAACCAGACCTTCTCATCGGAAAGTCTGGTAGTATAATTAGAGTAGCATCTTGTCAAGAGAAATGCAACCGACTTTGTTTAAGACGCAGGTTTCCTGTTTAAGACGCAAGTTTTTTTCTGCGATTTATGTTATACTAATATTGGATTATTGTGCAAAGGAGATGGCACGATGCAGATTGCGATTGTGGATGACAGCGCAGAGGACAGAGAAGAACTGTCTGCCTGCCTAAAAAATTATATGAAAAAGCATCAGCTGGACTATACGCTGACAGAATTTGAGGACGGAGAGAATTTTTTGAAAGCTGCCGCCCAGGTCAATTTTCAGCTTGTCTTTATGGACATCTATATGGAGAACATGGATGGAATGGAGGCCGCCAGAAGGCTGCGCCAGAAAAACAGGCTTTGTAAGATCGTTTTTCTGACCATTACAGAAGATTATGCCCGGATGGGGTACAGTCTGTCCGCCAGCTATTATCTGCTGAAGCCGCTTTCGCTCCATCAGGCAGATTTTGAAGAAGCGATGGAGCTGTGCCAGCTAAAACCGCCCTATGAAGTGATGACACTTTCGGTTATGGCTGACCGTCAAAAGCTGGAACTTCCCACAGAGAAGATTCTATACATAGATTATCAAAACCGTATGACACGGATTCATACGGCGGAACGTGTGATACCGGTAAGCGGCGGCTTCCAGGAGGTTACTGCCGCATTGCAGAAGGACAAGCGTTTTTTGCCCTGCTACCGGGGCATTTTAATCAACATGGATTACATCAGCCAGGTTGACAGTCAGGCCTTCCGTTTGATAAACGGGGAGGAACTTCCGATTGCTCTCCGTAATGGAAAACAGCTGCGGGAAGCCTATCGTCAATATGTTTTCTCCGGAATGGGGGGAATCGTATGAGAATGAAGGAAATACACAGGCGTATTCTGGGGGGCTGTCTGGCCTGCCTTCTCTGCTTCACCGGCAGTATCCCTGCATTTGCCGCTGAAACTGCAACCCCAGCCAATGCTGATGAAAGAAGGGAGAATCCGCCGGTTTTAAAAAGCGAGGCTCCGGGGACACTGGATAGCAAAACCCCGGAAGCATCGGAAGAAGCATCCCTCGTCCTTGTCACAGAAATACAAAATGAAGACGAACTGCTCTCCCTGCCGGCTTTTACCCTGCCCCTTAGAACCACACCGTCCGATGACGACCTGGAGGAAATTTATCAGCTGGCCCTTCAGTATCAAACCGTATGCGCCACTGTAACAGCAGGGGAAGAAATCCGGCAGGAAACATTTTCTGTCGCATGGGATTTTTCAGCCATTGACCAGACCACTCCGGGCGAATATACCGCAGCAGGCCGGATTGAACTGCCGGAGGGGTATGCCTTTGGTGAAGCTGTATTGCGGGAGCTTCAGATTTCCGTCCGGGTGGAAGAAATGCCGCCTGCTGTCATTACCTCCATAGAGAAATGGTATCCTTATGCGGACGCGTTTGCGGTTCAACAGGGCAGCCAAACCGAAACGCTGGAAAATTTGTTTGCCTTTTCCCCTTACTATCTGGATTGCTATACGGAAAATGGAACCAGCTGCACCGCTGTGGTGGAATGGGATTTTTCCGGTATTGATCTGAATACTGTGGGACTGTACCATGCCATGGGAAAGCTGACCGCACCGGAAAATACTGCGTTTGCAGAGGGAATTGCTTTCCCTGAAATCTCAATTCCTGTTTCTGTTCAGGCTTCAGGCAGACCGGACATTAACTGCTTTCTGTCCGCCAGAGGAAACCTTCATTTTCCCTGGGTCACACCGCCGGGGGAACTGGATGAGATCAGCGTATGGCTGTCCGAAAATAACGGTTCATGGAACCGTCTGGAACGTGGCGTTTATGTGGGTCAGGAAATGCTCTCGATTGCCACCCGTCTGCTGACGCCGGGCAGCAGTTACCGCCTTCAGGTGGATTATGACGGCGGACAGACCGGCATCCTGTCCTTTACCTACGCAGATGAAATTGTCCTTGAAGGGTATCACGATGGCGACCGGGATGGAGGGGATGCAGGCGGCAATCCACCTGATACCATCATTCAACCGCCTCCCGAACATACCGACGATCAGGATGACGGTTTCACAGACAGGCCCCCTACGCAGCCTTCAAGACCGCCTGCAACAAATGGCGGCGGAATGGATTCCGATGATTCTGAAAAATCACCACCTGTCACCGAAGAAAATGATCCTGCGGATCATGAACCATCCCACAAGCCTTCCGAGCCATCATGGGAGGGAAAGGATGATTCCATAGATATAGATAAAGACGATTTCCCATCGGAACAGGCAAACGGTGATACAGAGGAAGATACCGCTTTGCAGCAGCCCCCTGAAGTGCAGACGATTGCCGACACTTCAGAGCTTACCGTACCCGATCCTGCCTGGAAACTTTCGGAAAACAGGAAAGAGCCGGTGCAAAGCGCTATGACCGTTCCCCCGGAAGGTGCGGATTCCAAAAAAACTGTTTTTTCAGAGTTCTTCGATGAAACCACTGACCGGATTTCCGGCACGCGCTTTCTGATGATGCTGCAAACAGGGGAGCAAAGAGCCGTCTTTTCCAAACAGGGAATCACCATCAGCATACCCAAAGACGCCTTGCCGGAGGGTATCCAAAACGAAGATCAGATTGAAGTCATCATCCAAAAGGATACGGACGGCGGTTTTTCTTTTTCGTTTTCCATCAATGGAACTGTGCTCAACTCCGTGCCGGATGTTTCTGTCATGCTGCCCTATCCAAATGATCCGGCAGCCGGCACATTGTTCCTCTGTGATGAAAGCGGCGTGGAAGTTCCCATGACCGGCTATGACGATACGGCGAAAGCCGCTTCCTTTCAGATCAGCCATACAGGGACTTACACCATTGTGGGAAAGGAAGATACCGTTTCTCTGGCACAGGCCGCCGACACAGAGCACAGCCGGTCGCCCATACTCCTTTTGATTCCGGCCTGTCTGCTTCTTCTGTCTGCCGGTGTATTTTTCTTAAGGAGGAGGAGAAAATAAGATGGTATCTTCTGCGGTAAGAAAATATGCTGTTTTATGTATGGTCTGCCTGTGCTCATCCCTGTTTTTTCTTGGCCTGTATCAGTTCAATAATAAATATAGCCAGAACACAATCCAGGCGGCAAATGGGATTCTATCGCTTTCTGAGGAAGAACTTCAAAAGTCACCGGTGCGCTTTCTGGTATCCGGCTGGGCGTTTTATCCGGACGCGCTTTTGACCCCGGAAGAAATTCGGGATGAAAGCCATTATATGCGCTACCTTTCCATTGGAGAGCAGACCAATTTCTCCAGCCCTGCAAACCCTTCTCCCTATGGCTGCGGGACTTACCAGATGACATTCTTCCTGCCGGAACGGAAGGAAGCGTATGCACTGGAAATCCCGGAAGTGTTTTCTGCTTACAGCCTTTATCTGGATTATGACCTGATCCTGCAAATGGGGGAGCCTGCACAGGGGACACCATTGGTTCAAAACCGCATGGTCACTTTTCATGGCGGAAAACCGGTCACACTCACCATAGCGGTCAGCAATTATGACCACTTTTACGGAGGGATTGTTTATCCGCCTGCTTTCGGAACGATGCTGGCGGTAAATACAACCAGAGGATTCCGATTTGCATTCTGCCTGTTCAGCTGTACGGCTACCTTTGTCTGTGCGCTGCTCTCCTTTTATTTCAGCCGCCAGGTGAAGCAGAAAAATACATTCCTGTTCGGACTGATCTGCCTTGCCATGTGCGGCCTGTCATCCTATCCTGTGCTTCATATGCTGGCTGCGGTTCCCGTATTCCCCTGGTATACGATGGAACTGTTCTGTATCTATCTGGTTATCTGGCTGATCGTAGTTCTGCAAAACCGGATATGCAGTCCGGGCTTCCTGCCTGCGGTCATCAGCAACGGGGTGGGCGCTGCCTTCCTGGTATATGCGTTTGTGTATGGCATGATGGCTTCCCATCTCTCCCTTGGAGCTATTCGTTTCTTCTCTGCATCGGTCTTTTGTTATAAGGCGGCATCTGCACTCTATCTATTTATCATCGCGGTGCTTGCCATTCACAGAGGAGAAAAACGGAGCAGGCCGATCTTCTATGCTACGGCAGCCGCAACCTGCGCCTTTATATGGGATCGCCTTCTGCCGGTTTATGAGCCGGTTATCGGCGGTTGGTTTGTGGAATGGGGCAGCTTTTTCATAGCAGCCGCCATCGGTTATTCCCTCTGGCGCGATGTGGTAGAGGGGTATGGAAACAGCCTGATTTTCCAGGAAGAACGCAAGCAGGTCATCCGTCAGCTTTCTATGCAGACCGAATACAGCCGTCAGGTTTCTGAGGCAGCAGCGGAAAACAGAAGGCTGATTCACGACATCAAACACCATCTGCGCACCATAGACCGCATGGCCTCTGAACATGGGCAGACGGAGATCTGCTCCTTCCTGTTACAGGTAGAGGAACAGGTTGCGGCGTCATCGGGCCACTCCTATGTTGCGTTCTGCAAAAATCCCGTCGTAAATGCGCTGATTGAATACTACTACGGCATGGCGCAGATACAAGGGACAGAATTTCAGGTGCGGCTCGATCTTCCTGATCAGATGCCCCTTACCGATGTGGAACTGTGTACGGTGCTGGGCAATCTTTTGGACAATGCCGTTGAGGCGTGCAGCCGCCAAAAGCAAGGAGTGCGCCGCGTTTTCATTGCAGGCGAAACCAGAGGCAATATGTACTTTTTGAAGATTGAAAACACTTACGACGGTCTGGCCTTGCAGGAGGGAAAAACATTCCTCTCCCGAAAGGGTATATCTGCTGATCATGGAATCGGGCTTTCCTCTGTCCGAAAAATCATTGAAAGCCATGGCGGTGATCTCGATCTTGTTCCCGGTGAGGAATCCTTTCTTGTTGGAATTACAATACAGATGTAAAAACTGTTTTTTGAGGCGCATTCAGATAACATAGGCAAGACCGCCTGTGGCGCTTTCTTGAATTAAAAAATGCCCGCTTTCCACGAAACTTGGACATTGCATTTTCGTACATTTCTTCGAGGGAAACGCGCTGGTGGTTGTAATGAGTTGAATAGGTGAAGCCTATTTTTAATGTAACAGGAAATTCCGAAGAATTCCCTGTTACATTAAAAGGCACTGACGTGCTAAAGATGCGCACTCGCGCGAGGAGGTCGTAAGGCGAATCCACAATAACAGCGGTATAGGTGAAAGTATCTATTCCGACATAATTAAATCAATGAGTGAATCAATGTGAACTTGCATCACATTAAGGTATGGAACTGATAAATCAATTCCTTTGAAAATCAAGGGGAGTTCTGTGCATCCAAGTATGATTGTGTCAACGTTCTCATCTTGAATGATTCGTTCTGCAATTGTTCGAAAGTTGTTTTGAGTATCAGATACAACTTTTCCAAGTTCCAGTTCTGTTTCAATTTTTCTACTAATATACTCTTTCTCTGCTGCATCCGGTGTAATGACTTCGATACCTTTAGATTCGAAAGATTGCTGAAAAAAGGTTCCGTTCATGGTTGGAAGAGTTCCTAACAGGCAAACTTTTCTGTATCTGTGTGCTTTGGCAAATTCACTTGCGGTATCTACCATACTAACAAGCGGTACAGGAGATACTTTCGATAATGCATCAAAAACAATATGTGCTGTGATTCCGGTTAGAGCAGCGTATTGTACTCCTGCTGCAGAAAGTTGATTGATACCGTTGAGAAGATAATCTGTCAACCCATCATAATCCTGCTTTTTGCATAAATTGAGTAAGTCAAATACATTAAGACTTTCTATGGTGATATTGGGAAAGAAATTTTGACCACTTTTTTTCTGTACGCCATATTCTATGCTGCGATAATATTCAATGGTGGATTCTGGCCCTATTCCACCAATTAATCCTAACTTTTTCATTAATTTTACCTCTGAGTTTACGAAATTCTGCAAATATGTTCGTTTTCATGAATGCCTTGTGCAAAGCTTCTAATGACTTTCCTGACGGAATGGCATGTAGATATTCCACGGTACATTTATAAGAGCATAGTCTGTTTTTTAAATTCCTGTCCGATCTTATTCTGTTCTTTCATGCAAGTGATAAATTTCTCACGGGTCACTTCTTTCGGGCGGTACTGCCATTCGGTGGAAGTAAGAATTCTATCTGCCATGAGATCAAATTCATCTTCGGTGATATCGATATCATCGAAGCATACCGGAAGACCGATGCTTGCATTGAATTTCATGATCGTATCACGGAGAGTGTTCGCGCCTTCATAGGTGAGCAGGCAGAGAACACCGAGGGATACGACTTCGCCGTGCAGGTGTTCGTGACCATGACGCGTGATCGTGGAGCCGTTATAGACACAGTGCGCGAGGGAGGAATTGTAGTAATAATCCGGAATATGAGTCGTCATATTGGAAACGATACCGGTGGAGACGATGATATCCAAAGTGACCTGCATGAGGGCATCGCTGACTTTGTGCGCTTTTAAGGATGCGAGTGCCTCTTTTCCATAATCCAGGAGCGGTTGCGTGCAGACTTTACTGAGTTGGACACCCATTAACGGAGTATGGCTTAAGTGTTTACCTTTGCTGGAAAAAACAGCCTCACATTCTTTGGAGAGTGCGTCGCCGATTCCGGCCCACAGGAGGTCGTAAGGAGAATCCGCAATAACGGCGGTATTGATGAAGGTATGATCTGCAAGCTTCGGATAATAATATTCCCGGAAGGTGCCGTTGGAATTGTAGATGACACAGATGGCAGTCACGGCTGCGCAGTTGCTGGCAACGGTCGGGAAAGTAAATAACGGTTTGTCAAGTTCGTTTGCTACGTATTTTGCGGTATCGCAGGCTCTTCCTCCACCGACACCGAAGATGATGTCTGCATCGCGGACAGCCGGATTCGCGATCAATGCGTTGCCGTTCTCGTAGCTGGAATCACCGCCGTACCAGATGAAATCCATGATCTCAAGATCGGAGTCCTTAATGCCTTCTAAGAGCGCATCTTTTGATTTTTCCATAGCGGTTTTACCGCCGATCACGACTGCCTTTTTTCCATAGTTTCTTGCGACGTATGGAAGTTCCCTGTAACAATCTTCACCGATGGAATAATTAGGAAGACATACACTGTAACTCATTTGCTTCTGCCTTTCTTATTGTGAGCTGACAAATGTCCGGAACAGACAATATCTGTCAGGTTGTGGGGTAACTGTTAGAGGATAGAATAAACTGTCCAGAAGCGTTACGGTTGATAGTAAAGATTTGTCATCAAAATGGATAACATATCTATATTATAGGCGTTTGAAAAAATAATTCAAGATGTTCTTAAATTATGTCCTTTAAATTTTCCTGCCATTGCGCATCACATTGTGCTGCTTCCGAAAACCAATGCATGTATGAACATGATTATGAACGAGGAATAAGTTCACAATTAATTCACAAAAAATTAGCACTCACCTCTTGACAGTGCTAATCATATGTGTTATAGTACATACAGAACAAAGGAAGAGAGAAAGAAATCAAAGGGAAGCAAAAAATCCCGGAGATTTTCAAAATCTCCCAGAACAATAGATTTCAGATATTCTGATTGGAGGAATGATTTATGTATATGCCGAGTATTTTTGGAGAGAGTTTATTTGATGATATGTTCCCGTTTGATGACAGCTTCTTTACTTCTAAGAAGAATCCGCTGTATGGCAAGAATGCTTCGAGAGTCATGAAAACTGATATCAAGGAGAATGAAGGTTCCTATGAACTGGACATCGATCTTCCGGGATTCAAGAAAGATGAGATCACTGCAGAGCTGAAAGATGGTTATCTGACCGTCAGTGCTGCAAAGGGTCTTGATAAGGACGAGGAAGATAAGAAAGGTCACTATATCCGTCAGGAGCGTTACTCCGGAGCAATGAGCAGAACCTTCTATGTTGGCGAAGATGTAAAGCAGGAAGATATCAAGGCTAAATTTGAAAATGGTATCTTAAGCCTGTCCGTTCCGAAACCGGTTGAGCAGAAGAAGGTTGAAACTTCTAAACACATTGCGATCGAAGGTTAAGGAAGTGCTGTAGACAATGAAAGCTGTCTGCGGTGTATGGTATCAATGAAAATAACCTGTAGCTGAAAAGGACCGTTGCCTTTGCAGAGAGATCTGTGGGGCAGCGGTCCTTTTTTATGTAACAGGAAATTTATAGGAAGTTCCTGTTACATAAAAAGGCACTGACGTGCCCAAAATGCGCACTCGCGCGAAGATGCAGATTGTCGCAAGCGCCTGCGCGAGGCGGGAGAATGTGCCAAGGCACATTCTTTTATATAAAAGGTACAGCTGCACGTTATTGGTTTATCATAAAATCGGCAGAATACCCCCATTCCTCGTAGGTGGCGGGATGAATGCCACTATAACGATACACAGACAGATGTAAAACGGTAAGCAATTACAATTCTTTCTCTTCCCTTTTGTGAAACCATGTGCTATAATTAACACAGAACATATGTTCTGCACCAATTAGGAAAGGAGGAACCGTTTTGTATTTGACCGTATGCCAGCAGCTAAAGCATCTGTCCAAAGATGAATTCCTCATTCTACGGGAATTATGCCGCACAGCCAAAAACCTGACCAACCAGGCCATCTACCAGGTACGGCAGCATTACTTTGAACATAGCCGGTATCTTCCATATGAGAAAAACTACGCCATCTTAAAGACTTCCGAAAACTATCGGCTGCTGAATTCCAACATGGCCCAGCAGATCCTTAAGGAAGTGGATGGATCTTTTAAGTCTTTCTTCGGTCTGTTGAAACTGGCAAAGCAGGGGAAGTATCCGTTTTCATCCTGCAGGCTGCCCAAATACCTTCCAAAAGACGGCTACGCAACCCTGATCGTCGGGTTTGTAAGACTGAATGGGAACCGGTTTGTCCTTCCGTACTCAGCAGCGTATAAGAAGCATCATAAACCGGTCACCATTACCATCCCGCCGGTTCTGGCAGATAAAACCATTAAGGAGATCCGTATCATCCCAAAAGCAGACGCCAGGTTCTTTGAAATCCAGTACACCTATCAGGTGGAAGCGGCTCAGAGAAATCTGAATCCAACCCATGCACTGGCGATCGACTTCGGGATCGACAATCTCATGACGGCCGTTTCCAACAGAGGGGAAAGCTTCCTCATCGATGGGAAACGCTTAAAATCCATCAACCAGTGGTTCAACAAGCGGAACACCTGCCTGCAGAGCGTCAAAGACAAGCAGCACTACGGAAAGAAAATAACCAGACGTCAGGCCGTTTTGCAGAGGAAGAGAAACAACCAGGTCCGTGACTACATGGGTAAAGCAGCGAAACAGGTGGTCACCTACTGCATCCGGAACGATATCGGAAGCCTGATCGTGGGCTACAATACCACATTCCAGCGCTCCTCAGATCTTGGCAGGCAGATGAACCAGGTCTTTGTGGGAATTCCGTTCGGGATACTCCGCAGGAAACTGAAATATCTGTGTGAAATGAATGGGATCCGCTACGTGGAACAGGAGGAAAGCTATACTTCCATGGCATCCTTCTGGGATCTGGATGAAATGCCCGTATATGGAGAAGCAGGACTTGTGCCACCGGTCTTTTCCGGCCGCCGGATCTGCCGTGGCCTGTATCAGGACCGCTCTGGAAGGCGGATCAACGCTGATGTCAATGGTGCTTTAAATATCATGCGTAAATGTAACATTGTGAGCCTAAGGGCTCTATATGATAGAGGCGATGTGGATACGCCTGTAAGAATAAGGATCGCCTGAGAGCGGGCGGAAACTCAAAGATCAAACTTCTTAAACGGGAGTCCAAGGATTCCCCAGAAGCCCCCACTTCAAATTTCTTCAAAATTAAGTGGTGGGTAATTCACGAGCGGCGTGAGCTATGATGCTGCAAAAAGATTTGAATTGGGGAACGAAAAGTGTCAGGGAAGAGAGAAATAAACGGAGTTTTTATGATCCCGTTCGGACTTGTGGCGGGATTTGCAGACGGGCAGGAGATCCGGATCACGGAGCTTGCGAAACAAGGATTTTGTTTTCGGACATTGCATGAGATCCGCGAAGTAAAGGGATTCCGGATCTGTTTTTATGATGGTTTCAACGGGCTGAAGGCAGGGAGTCAGGAGAAGAAAAGCGGGGATCCGTATACGGAAGTTGAGATCCGTTCTTTTGAGATGGAAGTGCGTGTGGAAGATGGACTGGGGATTCCGGTATATGAGTATTCGGTGTTTGTGGAGCAGGAGAAATACCGGGAATGCGCTGGAAAACTGATCCTTTGGTATGATAGATTTGTGCGGCTGAAGCTGGAGTGCGAGGACGGGGAGCTTGCAATGGCGCTTACCGGGTATCCGGCAAAAAAGGATGAACAGTTTGCGGAGAATTTCATTGAACAGAAAAAAGAATGGTTTGATGAAGGAGAAGACAGGGCGAGGCAGGAAACGCGAATCGAAAATCAGTCAGGTATAAGGGGAAATTGCATCGCAGCAGGAGATTTTGAACTCAAAGAATACAAAGAACATAAAGAATACAAAGAATATAAAGAGCAGGAATGGAAGAATATCGAAGTTGCTGTGGAATTGGACCGTCCGGAGCTTTATGAGCGATATTTATCCATGAAATTCCGCGATTTTATGGACTGGTACTGGAATGTGAATGGGGCTAAAGAGCTGGGAAAGCGAATGCCGGTTCCAGAGCGGATTTATGTGGGAAATGCCTTCTGCCATCTGCTGTTTCCTGAAAAACGGCAGTTGTTTGAGATCTTTAAAAAGGCAGAGTCGGAAGGTCTGGCTGTGACAGTTACATTTTCATATCTGCGGGAATTTATGCTGAAACCGGTGGAAAAACTGTTGGATGAGCTGGAAGAATGGTGCAGAAACCGGGAGACATTTCTGGAGATCGCGGTAAACGACTGGGGTCTGCTGGAGCTTTTGAGAGAGCGGAAGGAATGGAAGGAAGAAAAAGAAGTTCTTGTGCCGTGTATGGGGACTCTGTTAAATAAAAGAAAAAAGGATCCACGGATGGGATACAAGCAGGGAGAGACAGGATATTTTCGGGAGAACAGCCTGAATGCGGAATTTTACCGGACGTATCTGAGGGACACGTTCGGGATCCGGCGGTACGAGTGGGAGCCCTGCGGATACAGGCAGCAATTTCCGGAAGGAAAGAACAGCATCCACGTTCCGTTTTATCAGACGAATACCTCCCAGTATTGTACACTGTATGCTGCGTGTAAAAATGGAGAACGTGGAAAGCAGGAACTGCCGGAATCGTGTCCGGGATATTGCAGGGAGAAAGTCTTTCTGTATCCAAAGCATTTGAAGATGGTGGGGCGGTATAATTCGCTCTTTGCGCTGGACGAGAGTACAGTTTCCGGAATGGAGGATACGGAAGGTTGGAAAGAGAAAAGAATTGATAGAATTGTAGTAAATTTGCTGTAACTAATATGCAATTGAAAACAGCAGATGGTTAGAATTGTACTCGCGAAAAATCAAACGAAATGTGGCAGGTGCGAACTTTCATAAGTTGAGAAGCTGAGTTTAAGGAGAAATACAATGAAGATCACGGCGGGACTTGGATCCATCGATGAATATGTGCGGTACGTCGAGGCCGGGGCAGATGAGTTTTTCTGCGGATACGTACCTTATGAATGGAATAAAAGATACGGGACGGTGCTGCCGCTAAACCGCCGCGAGGTTCTTGGCATCAACGTGCAGATCGGGGCGGAGAGTGAGCTGAAGATTCTGGCGGCGCTGGTGAGAAAATATGGGAAGCCGGTACATCTGACATTTAATTCGCTTTATTATACGCCGGAGCAGTACCCAGAGATCGCGGATGTCCTTCACCGGTGTACGGAGCTTGGATTTTCAAGCTTTATTATCGCGGATCCGGCGCTGCTGATCTACCTGAAAAATAATGGGATCCGCTGTGAGATCCATCTGAGTGGGGAGACGGCAGAGGTAAACAGCAGGATGATAGATGTATTTGACCGCTTGGATGTCAGTCGGCTTATCTTTCACAGGAAGAACAGCTTCGCAGACATGGAGTCGGTGATCCGGCATGAGAGGGAAAAGGGCAGCAGGGGCGTATATGAATTTGAGGCATTTGCACTGAACGAGCTCTGTCAGTTTTCGGGGGCGTTCTGTAATTCCCTGCACTGCGACGAGATGGGGCATCTGTGCCGGGTCCCGTATAAGATAGGAAAAGTTAAAGGAAATAGAGAGAAAAAAGAAGAAGGTTCAGAAACGGAGAAGCTGGTCTCACGGATGGAGAGCACAGTGAAGGATGCGAATGATGAACGAAGCGCAGATAAACCGAACGAAGAGTATGAGGAACGAAGATATGATTCCGATGGCTATCTCTGCGGTGCGACAGGCTGTGGACTCTGCGCACTGTATCGGCTGCGAAAGGCCGGAATCACCCATTTAAAACTTGTGGGGCGCGGAAATTATGTGGACTTTATGGAAAAGGATATCCGGAACCTGAAGATAGCTCTGGATATCCTTGAGCATGTGGATACGAAAGAGGAATATATCAGGGACATGAAGCGAATGTTGTTTCCGTATGGATGCAGCGGACTGTGTTATTATAGAGAAACGGAATCGGTTGCCGGGAAGACAATTTAAATACAGTGTCCAGGAACCGGGATTGGGAATCGTATTAACACTCGATGGCTACCTTGATCACACCGTCCATCTTATTTTCAAAGAGGGTGTATGCTTCTTCGATCCTGTCTAACGGATATGTATGTGTGATGAGCGGTTCCGTATTCAGTCTGCCCTCTGCGATCAGCCGCAGTATTTCCTCACAATTGCAGCCGTCTACACCGCCGGTCTTGAACGTGAGGTTCTTGCCGTACATATCCGGCAGCGGCAGTGTCTGAGCCTTGTCATAAAGAGCAACGACCGTCACGACCGCATTTGGTCTTGCACATTCCCATGCAAGGCGAAACGTGGATTCGGCTCCTGCGACTTCGAGAACGACATCTGCTCCGCCATGGTCACTGTTGTCACGAACATAATCTGCACAAGCTTCGGGTGATACGGTAAGGATTTCCGGATAGTGCTCATGGATAAAGCGGATACGGCCTTCGTCTTTTTCACAGACGATGATACGTTTCGGATTCTTCAGCATGACACAGAGCAGCGTACAGATGCCCGTAGGTCCGGCTCCGATGATCAATACCGTATCCTCCTCTTTGATCTCAGAAATACGAGCTGCCCAGAAACCGGTGGCAAGAACATCTCCGACCAGCAATGCCTGACGGTCTGTAACATGATCCGGGATTTTATTTAACCCCTGATCTGCAAACGGCACACGAACATATTCTGCCTGTCCGCCATCGATCCGGCATCCGAGAGCCCAGCCGCCATTCTGATCGGTGCAGTTGTTTACATAACCATGCCTGCAGAAAAAACATTCCCCGCAGAAGGTTTCCACGTTTACCGTGACTCTGTCACCGGGCTTCACATTCGTTACGGCGCTGCCGACATCTTCAACAATACCGACCATTTCATGTCCGACGGTTATACCCGGCACAGCGCGGGGGACGCTTCCGTGTTTAATGTGCAGGTCACTTGAGCAGATGCTGGCGAGCGTTACCTTTACAATGGCATCCCGTTCATCTATAAGAACCGGCTTCGGTTTTTCTATTAATTCAAATTTTCCCTTGGAAACATAAGTATACGTCTGCATTTTTTATCCATCACTTTCTTCTTTATTTATTGATTCTTTTATCTCGGTCGGGAAGACGCCCGCATTTTTTAGTGGTGAGTAACAGCAAATTTGTCTCAGTGGGAGTCAGATCTCCGACTTGAATCATATCTTTTTGGGGCCCAGGGTCAAAAGCATTCCTCCGGGCAAGCCTGCGTCGGACTTCGGACCGCATAATCTTAGTATTATATTATAGCACTTATCTGCGCGGATAGATACAAAATTCCCTTTCCGGATCCGAAAAGGGAATTTTATATCCTGATTCTTATTTGTGATGAAATGCAGCGCGGAGGATCTGTCTAATATAAAGAAGCAATGATTTTTACACACTGATCGATTCCAAGCACACCGCTGTTGAGTGTCAGATGATAATTCTGCGCATATCCCCATTTCATGTCGGTATAGAACCGGTGATATGCGGCACGGCGTTTATCCTTGTCACGCAGACGTTCCTCCGGAGACTGTTCCCGTTCTCCATAAACCTCGACGATGCGACGGGCACGGAAATCCATATCCGCGTGGATAAAGACCTTCAGGCAGTCGGCCTTATCCTGTAAAATATAATCAGCGCAGCGTCCAACAATTACGCAGGGGCCTTTTTGTGCAAGCTCCGTGATGATCTTATATTGATGCTCCCACAGAATATCTTCATTCGTGGGGCCGAACAGTCGGTTTGAAAATGCCGATGAGAGGAAGCTGCCGGGCGTATATTCACCGGCTTCCTTTACATAATCCGGTGTAAAACCGGTTTCTTTTACCATTTCCTGAATGATCTTTGCATCATAGCAGGGGATGTCCAGCTGTTCTGCCACTTTTTTTCCGATGGTACGTCCACCACTGCCAAATTCACGGCTGATCGTAATCACTCTGTTTTTCATACGTCTTATGCTCCTTTCACATTTAATTCATGATATGTTTTTATGATAATCACTGCTGAGATAATAAAGGTCAGAATATCTGAAACAGGCATGGAATACAGAACACCGTCCAGACCGAAGAAAACCGGAAGGAGCAATGCGAAGCCGACTCCGAATACTACCTCACGGAACATGGAAAGCATGGTAGATGTCAATGCCTTGCCCACGGCCTGTAAAAAGATGAAACATGCCTTGTTGACACACGCGAAGATCATCATGCAAAGATAGGTACGGAATGCCTTAACAGCAAAATCGGTATAGTAGCTGCTCTCATTCGAAGCGCCGAAAATAGTGATAAGCTGATGCGGGAATCCTTCCGCCAGTATGAGCGCGACTGCACCTACCAAAGCCTCGGAAATAAGCAGCCGGGTAAACAGCTCCCTCACACGCATGGTCTTTTCTGCACCCATGTTATAGCCGACGATCGGAATACAGCCGGCAGCCATGCCGACGACGATAGAAATGACGATCTGGAAAAACTTCATTACAATCCCGACGACCGCCATAGGAATCTGTGCGTACTGCTCCTGTGAGAACACAGCGTCCAATGCACCGTATTTACGGAGCATATTGTTGATCGCTGCCATTGCGGCCACAAGGCTGATCTGAGAGAGAAAGCTGGTAATACCAAGGGTGAGCATCCGTCCGAATATATTGGGAGAAAGTGCATAGTCACCGGCTTCCGGCTTGATGATCCGCATGTGCAGCAGATACCAGACGGCGAGAATTGCTGTTACCACCTGACCGATCACTGTGGCTATGGCTGCACCCATCATGCCCCATTGAAGGCCGAAAATGAAAATCGGATCAAGAATGATGTTGATAACAGCGCCTGCCAGTGTGGAAATCATGGCAAATTTCGGGTTCCCGTCTGCACGGATAATGGGATTCATAGCCTGACCAAACATATAAAACGGAATCCCAAGAGTAATATAGAAGAAATATTCCTGTGAATGCCGGTAAGTTTCTTCATTGACCGTACCGCCGAACATGGCGATGATGCTGTTTGCAAAGATCAGATATACGGCGGTCAGGATAAGACTTCCTACAATGATCAAAACCACCGCATTGCCGACACTGCGCTTTGCCCGGGCTGTTTCATTCCGTCCAAGCGCCATGCTGACAAAGGCACAGCAGCCGTCACCGACCATAACAGCAATAGCCAGTGCAACAACCGTCAGCGGAAAAACAACGGTATTAGCTGCGTTTCCGTAAGAGCCGAGGTAGCTGGCGTTTGCAATAAAGATCTGATCAACAATATTGTATAATGCACCTACTAACAATGAGATGATACAGGGAACTGCATACTGACGCATCAGCTTATCAATACGCTCTGTTCCCAAAAACTGATTTCCAATTTCCATAATGATCTCCTTTTTCTTAAAAAAATAAGAAATGCGTAAGCTCCTTTAAATCCGGACTTACGCATTTCTGCAACACGATCTGTCTATAAAATTGTTCTTTATCGTTCACTTCCCACCTCCTTTCAATTTAAATCGAACACCCGTGAGACTTGGCGCTTGATTCTGGTATTCCTATCAGAATCACTGCGCATCCTTGCGGAGCATTTATCTCGGTCGGAGACCTAACTCCCACGGAGATAAAAAAAGTGTGGCGCTTCTGCAACTGGATTTACGCAGAAACGCCACACGATGTAGCATTATTATAGCAAAAACGGAAAAAAATGTAAAGCAGTGGATTTTGATTGAACATAATATACAAAGTTAAATTATAATACGATATATAATGATACATATTGACAAATGGTTATAATATGATATATAATGAATTTCAGATGAGAAATGTGAATTTTGAAATAGATTTTGAAGGCGAAAGGGAGGGGAAACATGAATCTGGAATTGTACTTGGAGCAGATGAAAGAGCTGGTCAACATTGACAGCGGCTCTGGAAATGTAGCCGGAATCAACCGGGTGGCAGATAAACTGGCTGGCTGGTATCAGGAGATCGGCTGGAACGTAGAACGAATTCCTGCTGATGGAGGCCGTCAGGTTCTTCTTATTACAAATCATGTATCCGATCATTATGATGCGATGTATATCGGTCATATGGATACTGTCTTTCCGGACGGGACGGCAGAGAAAAGACCATTTCGGATCGAAGGAGAAAATTATTACGGTCCGGGTGTGGGTGATATGAAAAACGGTGACCTCGCAATGTTTCATATTGCGGCAAATTTACCGGAAAATGAGAAGAAATGCCTGAATATCGCAATGGTCTATAATCCGGATGAAGAGATCGGGTCGATCTACTCAAAAGAGATTACGGATCGAATCGGCTGTCAGGCAGATCACATTTTTGTCATGGAATCTGCCGGAAAAAATGGAACCCGTCATTGCTTTGCGAGAAAAGGTTCCCTGACGTATGATATTGAGTTTCAAGGTCAGGCGGCTCATGCGGGCTTTATGTTTGAAGTAGAAAACGCGTCAGCGGTTCTTGAAATGGGACATTACATTGTGGAATTAATGAATCTGGCGGACAGAGAAAAAGATACAACGGTAAATGTTGGTGTCGCAAATGGCGGTACAGCCAGAAATGTAGTTGCAGATCATGCAAAAATCAGTGTTGAAATGAGATTCTGGGATGACAGTGAAAGAATCCGTTTGAAAGAATATGTAAATAAAATAACAAAAGGACAGCCGTTTGTTCCCGGTGTGAAAACGACGATCGCGATGCAGAAGGAAACTCCGCCGTTTGTAAAAACAGAGGAAGCAAAAAAGTATATCGAACGGGTCAGAAAAGTTGCTGAAGAACAGGGAATTCCGTTTGAGGAAAAAGATCGTGGAGGACTGTCTGATGCGAACCATCTTTCCAGATGTGGAAATGCGATCGTTATGGATGGAATGGGACCGCATGGAGCGAATGACCATAGTGAGAAAGAGTACGGATATATCGGATCCGTTGAACCATGTGTAAAGCTTCATCTGGCAATTCTAAAAGATATGTTAAAAAAACAATAAGCCGAAGGGAGAGAATCTGATTGATAAAATATGTTATAAAAAGACTTTTTTATGCAATACCTGTGTTTCTTGGAATTACATTTACGGTGTATTTGCTGATCAATCTTGCTCCCGGGGGACCTCTTTCAATTTTGGCTGCATCCGGAGAAATGTCACTCAGCGATCTGGAAGCGCTGAAAGCTTCACTGGGACTTGATAAGCCGGTTCTTGTCCGGTATTTTCTGTGGCTGGCAGACCTGCTGCATGGAAATCTTGGAACATCATACCGTACCTCCCAGGCAGTCAGCATGATGATCGGACAGCGTATCATCCCATCATTACTGCTCACGGGAACCGGTATTATTGGTGCAATCATCATAGGAATTCCGCTTGGAGTGGTTTCTGCCTGTAAACCGAACTCGATATGGGATCATATCAGTACATTTGTTGCTTTTATCGGAGCATCGGTGCCAAACTTCTTTTTAAGTCTTCTTCTGATCTATGTATTGGCTGTAAAAATGAAATTGTTCCCGACGAGCGGCATGTATTCGGCAGGAACTGGTGGTGATTGGAAGGATCTTCTCTATCATTTGGCACTTCCGGCGTTCGTGTGTGGAATCCAGCCAATCGGAAATTATATCAAACAGACAAAATCGAGTGTTCTTGAGGTTTTGAATGAGGAGTACATAAAAACAGCAAGATCAAAAGGACTTAGAAATGTCGTCATTGTGATCAAACATGCATTTCGCAATTCACTGATTCCGATCGTTACAACCCTAAGCCTTTCCGTCCCGTTTCTGATCGGAGGTGCTGTTGTGACAGAACAGATATTTGCCTGGCCGGGGATCGGAAGCCTGATGATCACTGCAATCACAAGTCGTGATTATCCGGTGATCATGGGAGTCGCTGTTTTGATCTGTGTCGTTGTTCTCGTTGTAAATCTGATTCTGGATCTGATCTATGCTGCGTTGGATCCGCGAATTAAATTTAAATAGGAGGGCACCAGGGCATGAAAAAAATATTAAGTAATCAAGCAGTAAAAAAATTTATGCATAACCGGAAAGCTGTTTTAGGCCTTATCATTGTCTGCTTTCTTGTTTTGGCAGTCATCCTGATCCCGATATTCATGAAGCTCGACCCATATACGACTGACCGGGCGGTAGGATTCAACAAAGCCCCATGTTCCGGTCACCCTCTGGGCACGGATGATGTGGGAAGAGATCTGTTCGCAAGGCTTTTATATGGAGGAAGAATCTCACTGTTTGTCGGAATCATGTCTACGATCATTTCAGTTTTGATCGGAATTCCGTTAGGACTGATCGCCGGTTATTTCAGAGGAATTGCAGAAACTGTCATCATGCGTGTCGCAGATGCATTTATGTCATTCCCGACGATGGTCCTGATCCTTGTTCTCGTTGCGGTGTTCGGACCGTCGATCCTTACGGTCACGGTGGTGATCGGAGTATTGGGCTGGACTGCAATAGCAAAGCTGATTTACGGAAATGTGTTATCGATCCGGGAACGTGAATATATTCAGGCAACAAAAGCGATTGGAATGAGTACTCCAAAGATTCTGCTTTCAGAGGTACTGCCAAATGCGATCCCTCCGGTATGGGCAAATATTTCATTCCGGGTAGCAGGCGCAATTTTAACAGAATCCTCGTTAAGCTTTCTCGGAATGGGTGTCCAGACACCACAGGCATCCTGGGGAAATATCATATTTGCAGCGCAGAATCTTCTTGTATTGACGGCACGTCCGTGGGTGTGGTTCCCACCGGGAATCTGCATCATTCTCGTTGTTGTGGGATTTAATTTTATCGGAGAAGGTGTACGAGATGCCCTTGATCCAAAAACAAAATAGGGCAGTATATATCAAAAAATTTAAAGGAGGATCATTATGAGATCAGGTAAAAAAATTGCAGCGTGGATGCTTGCGGCAGCCATGGCAACAGGACTTCTCGCCGGCTGCGGAGGCAGCTCCGGAAATGAGACAACAGCGGCTGCATCTGCAGCGGAAGGAACAACAGCAGCGTCAACGGCGACGGATAAGACGGGAGATTATTCCGATAAGGTCATTACATACGGTTTGACGACTGCATGGGATACCGTTAATCCTTACGGATCTACATCCGGATCGATCTATCAGAATCTGGTCTGCGACAAGCTGTACGACCGCCTTGCATTTATTGAGGAAGCCGGTTCCGGGGTATCACCGAGAGCGGCCAAATCATGGGAATCTGCAGATGATGGAAAAGCTGCGATCTTTCACTTAGATGAAAATGCAAAATGGCATGACGGTCAGCCGGTAACCGCAAAGGACTGGGTATTTACCGCACAGCTGATCACAAATCCGAAATTTGATTACGGACTCAGAAGTGAGTTCAACACATGGGCAGGAACCGATGAGAATGGTCTTGAAACGGCTGAAAAATCAGTCGGAGTTGAGGCTGTTGATGACTATACATTGAAGATTTCTTTTAAGAATGTTACCCCGGTCGAGGATTGGCTGATCCTTCATAACAAGTATTTCTATGTACTTCCGGAACATCTTCTTGGTGATATCGCACCTGAAAAAATGAAAGATGATGAGTTCTGGAAAGCACCGATCGGTTCCGGTCCCTGCACCTTTATCTCCGAGCTTTCCGGAAGCCAGCTGGAACTTGGATCCTTTGCGGATTATCAGCTTGGCGCACCGCAGTTTGGCAAACTGATTCTGAAAGTGATCGCTTCCACGAATACGATCACATCCATTGCAGCAGGAGAGATGGATGGATTTTATCAGCAGCCAACGACTGATGATGCACTTGCGGCAAAGGATATGGGACTTACGGTGACAGAATCAAGCGAACCGACCTTCGTAGGCGTATTCCTGATCAATAACCAGAATGTTTCCGATAAACGTATCCGTCAGGCAATGAGCTATGCAATCGATAAGGATCTTCTGATCGAGCAGAACCTGCAGGGAAAAGGCATTGCACCGGCAACCTGTGTGATCCCGGGATCGGAATATGATTGTGGACTTACCTGGTCCAGAGATGTAGATAAGGCGAAAGAGCTTCTCGCAGAGGCCGGATGGGATTCTTCAAGAAAACTTAAAATGGCAGTAACCTCCGCAAGAGAGAGTATGGCAGCGATCATTCAGCAGAATCTTGCAGAGGCGGGAATTACGATCGATGTTCAGACAGTTGAGCTTGCAACGATGTTCTCAGGACTTCAGGATGGCACTTATGATCTTGGAATTTGCGGTTCAACAGCAATGTCCTATCCGCTCTGGATGTCCGGATATTATGACAATAAGAATGCGACATACTGCCAGATCACAGATACCGCATACGCAGAGCTTCAGGATAAGATCGCTGCTGAAACAGACGAAGCAAAGAAAAAAGAACTGGTAAACGAATATCAGCAGCTTCTTTGGGATGAGATGCCGTTGGTAATGCTCTACAACGGATATATTTTCGGAGTTCAGTCAGAGAGATTCCAGGGATATAACGCATTCGAAGGCGGAGTCAATAACCAGGCTGTCTGGAAATGGTCTGTAAAAGAATGATCAGAAACCGGTGACGGGTTTGTCACAAATTTAGAAGGATGATGACAGGAGGGGAGCAGATGGATGAACATTTGCTGGAAGTTAAAAATCTGAAGGTTTCCTTTAAAGTAGGAAAAAAGAAGCTGACAGCAGTGGATAATGTTACTTTTTCACTGGACCGGGGAAAGGTGATCGGGATTGTTGGAGAGTCAGGCTGCGGAAAAAGCGTCACGGCCACTTCAATTATGCGTCTGGTATCTCCTTCTGTCTGCGAAATCGATGAAAACAGCCAGATCCTGTTTGAAGGGGAAGATCTGTCAAAGGCATCAGAAGCCAGAATGAGAAAGGTGCGGGGAAATGAGATTTCCATGATCTTTCAGGAACCGATGTCGTCTCTGAATCCGGTATACAGGATCGGAGATCAGATGTTAGAGATGATCAGGACCCATCATCGTGAGATACCGAAAAAGGAAGCATTAAAGCAGTGTATTGAAATGCTTGCCAGAGTGGGGATCCCTTCTCCGGAGCAGCGGATCAGGGAATTTCCACATCAGATGTCCGGTGGCATGAGACAGAGGGTAATGATCGCAATGGCATTGCTCTGCCAGCCAAAGCTTTTAATCGCAGATGAACCGACAACGGCTCTGGATGTGACGATTCAGGCCCAGATCCTCAGAATCTTAAAGAAGCTTGCGGAGGAGTCAGACACATCGGTGATTTTGATCACACATGATATGGGTGTGGTGGCAGAAATGGCAGATCATGTCATGGTCATGTATGCGGGAAAATCCGTGGAATATGGAACCGCAGAAGATATCTTTGATCATCCGATGCATCCATATACGGTGGGCTTGCTGAAATCGATTCCAAAGCTTGGAAGTGGTCAGGAAGATCATCTGTTTACGATCGACGGGACGGTTCCGGGTCTGGATGAGATGCCGGAAGGCTGCAGATTTTCTACGCGATGTCCATATGCAACGGAGCAGTGCAAAAAAGAAGACCCGGGAATGCAGGGAGAAGCAGGACATTTTGTACGATGCTTCCGGTTTATGGATCCCGAGATACAGGATAGCAGGGAGGTGGAATAATGGAGACCCCTTTATTGGAAATCCGGGATGTAAAGAAATATTTTCCGGTAAAAAAAGTACATGGAAAGGAAATTACAGTAAAAGCGGTGGATTCCATTAACCTGAAGATCAATCAGGGAGAAATCGTAGGCCTTGTAGGCGAATCAGGCTGTGGAAAATCAACGTTAGGAAAGTCCATTTTAAAGCTTCATGAGATAACCGGAGGACAGATCCTGTTCCATGGAGAAGATATTACAAATTATAACGAACGCCAGATGCGTCCGCTGAGGGAAAAAATTCAGATTATTTTTCAGGATCCGTATGCGTCCTTAAATCCAAAGAAAAAAATTGTTCAATCCGTTATGGCACCGTTAGATGTGGCGGGAAAATATACGAAAGAAGAAAAACTGGAAAAGGTCAGGAAGATCCTGCAGGAGGTCGGTCTCAGTGATAAATATCTTGAAAAATATCCGCATGAAATGTCTGGCGGACAGAGACAGAGAGTTGTGATCGCAAGAGCCCTGATCAACGATCCGGAACTTGTCATTTGTGATGAGCCGGTATCGGCGCTGGATGTGTCAGTTCGATCACAGGTGCTGAATCTGTTAAAGGACCTTCATAAAGAAAGAAATTTAACGTACATTTTCATTTCTCATGACTTGAGCGTAGTGGAGTATCTCTGCGACAAGGTGGCGGTCATGTATTTGGGGCGCATCATGGAATATGCAGGAAAGAGGGAGCTCTATGGGAAACCTCTTCACCCGTATACAAAAGCATTGCTGTCAGCAATTCCGGTTCCGGACATCCACGCGAAGCGGGACGAGGTGATTCTTCAGGGAGAATTGCCGAGTCCGTTAAATCCGCCGGCAGGATGTCTGTTCAGTACAAGATGTCCGATGGCAACAGACCAATGCAGACAGAGTCGTCCGGAATTAACAGAGATCACGGGAGACGATGGAACAAAGAGAAGCGTTGCCTGCTTTCTGTATCAGTAAACATTGTAAAAATATAACATGCGAAAAATGCGCAGAGGAGGAAATCAACTATGGAAGTAAAACAGATCATTGCGGAAATTAAGGAAAAGATGGACCAGCGAGGCGGATTAAAGCATATGTATTTTGTTGCCTGCGGTGGATCAAAGGCAGCTATTTTCCCGGGACTCTACCTGATCCAGTCAGAAGCAAAAAATTTCAGTGCAACAACCTATACCAGCAATGAGTTTGTACATGCGACCCCGAAAGAATTAGACGAGAGATGTATCGCAGTCATCTGTTCTCTTAAGGCTACACCGGAGACTGTAAAAGCTGTCGAAACAGCAAATGCAGCGGGAGCAATCACAATTGCCATGACGGGAAATATGCAGACCGGTATGGCAAAGGTCGGTCAGTATGTTGTGACATATTCAAACGGAGATCATCAGGATTACAGCGATTCCAATCAGGCAAATGCGCTCCGTATCGGCTTTGAGGTTCTCCATCAGTTTGAAAACTGGGATAAATATGACAAAGCAATGGAAGCGTATCAGTATATTGATGAGATCGTTTCAGAGGGAAAGAAAAATTGTCTTCCGGCTGCACAGGCATGGGCAGAAAAAGTCGAACATGAGCCGGTCTTCTATGTCCTTGCATCCGGTCCGAACTATGGAGTTGCATATTCCATGTGCTGCTGTCACTTTATGGAGATGCAGTGGAGACATGCGGTATGCCTGCACACAGGTGAGTACTTCCATGGACCGTTTGAGACAACCGATAAGAAGCTCCCGATGATCCTGTTAATGAGTGAGGGACGTACAAGAGCGCTCGATGAGAGATGCCTGAAGTTCCTGAATACATATGCTGAGAACTTTATTATCATTGATTTTGAAAAGCTGAATGGAGGAAAAATCGATCCTTCTGTTGCGGAATTCTTCAATCCGGTTGTCATGATCCCGATTGAGCGGTATTATGTATCTCAGCTGGCAGAAAAAACAGGTCATTCGATGGATGAAAGAAGATATATGTGGAAGGTTGAGTATTAATGATAAAGGTAATTGGCATCGGAGATAATGTATGTGATCAGTATTATCCTGCAAAGATCATGTATCCGGGTGGTCAGGCCATGAACTTTTCTGTATATGCAAAAATGCTGGGGGCGCAGTCTGCGTACCTCGGCGTTTTTGGAAATGACAGAGTGGCAGAACACATTATTTCTGTTCTTGATGAGATCGGGGTCGATCATTCCAGATGCAGGCAATATGACGGTGAGAATGGATACGCAAAAGTCCGGCTCGAAAATGGTGACAGACAGTTTATCATGAGCAACCGCGGAGGGATCGTAAATGAGCATCCGCTGGATCTGAAGCCGGAGGATATTTCCTATATCAGGGAATTTTCCCTTGTTCATACCAGCAATAATGGTCACTTTGATTCACAGTTAAAAAAAGTAAGAGAAACAGGAATTCCGGTTTCTTATGATTTTTCCGGTCACTGGAATGAGGAATATTATTTAAAAGAGATCGCGCCTGTTATTGATTACGCATTTTTCTCCTGCGGAGAAATTGATGAGGAGACCGCAAAGGCAGCATGTAAGCGCTTTGTATCAGAAGGCTGTAAAATTGCAGTAGCAACCATGGGAAAACGCGGATCCCTCGCTTTTGACGGAAAGAAGTATTACAGACAGATCCCGAAGACTGTTGCTGCAATCGATACATTGGGAGCCGGAGATTCATTTACAACTGCCTTTTTACTCTCCCTTTCAGATGGAGAAAAAATTGAGACAGCAATGGAAAAGGGAGCTGAATTCGCTGCAAAGACATGTATGGTGAGAGGCGCTTTTGGATACGGTGTTCCGTTTGAGGAGCCGGAGCCTGGTGACTGCCTGTAAAAATCTGTGGATCGAACAGGGAACCTGCTCTGGACCTGCTCTGGAAAGAAAATTGTCCTTGCTATTTGTCTGAGCTGTTATTAAAATAGTATTGAAAAGAATTTAGACAGTGGGGGAAAATGAATGTTAAAGCAGGATGCGATGACTCCGTTATATGTTCAGCTTATGGATACAGTGGAAAAGGATATCAAAAGCGGAAGATATAAACCGGGAGATAAGATCATGACGGAATCAGAGATGGCAAAGACGTATGGTGTCAGTCTGATCACCGTGAGAAAAGCAATCGGTTCCCTCATGGAAAAAGGACTTGTTGTTCGGAAACAGGGAAAGGGAACCTTCGTAACAAAGCCAAAGTTTTCCAGAAATATCAAACGTCTCCAGAGCTTCAGTGAGATGTGTGAGCAGATGGGCGTCGTGCCGGGGGCACATATGCTGGAAAATAAAATTGTGGATGCAGATGAAAAGATTGCGGCAAGGCTTGGAATTGAGACGGGCAGTAAAGTGATCTTTATATCACGTCTGAGATTCGCGGATTCAGAACCGGTCGTAATTGAAAAAAACTATTTTCCGTTAAAATATGCCTTCCTGTTAGAAGCTCAGTTTGAGGATAATTCCCTTTTTGATTATTTAAAAGAGAAAGCAGGAATGCAGGTTACAAGCTCGGAAAAACTGATCGAGCTTTGCAGAGCAACACAGGAGGAAGCAAAATTACTCGAAGTCCGAAAGGGCGATTATCTGATGTTCGTTAGAAGTACAGCATACGATCAGGAGAATGAGCCATTGTATGCGGGAATTCAGATCATAAATGGGGATCGATTCTCCCTGTATGTATATGAGACAAATGGGGAGCATTGACCATTCAGGAAAAGACTGCTGTTTTCACAGAGCGATTTGTGGAAACGGTGGTCTTTTTTAATGAAAAAATTGATATGTGTCTGCAGGCAAATGGAGATTGCAGAGGTCATAGTGAGAATGGGTCGGGTTACATTTTTATTGATTTGTATATTGACTGATGGTAAAATAATAACAGATAATATATTGTATATTTTGAATATAATCATGTAAAAATAGATAAAATATTATCTGATAAATGCGCGAAAAACGAAATCGAAAGTGGGAAAGACTATGGAAGGTTTTATATGGGAGACAGCGGAAGAACTGGATTTGAAGTTGGCGCAGAGGGTTCGCAATATTAGAAAACGGCGTTCAATCTCGCAGGAGAAGCTGGCGTCGATGAGCGGTGTGAGTTATGGTTCTGTTAAAAGATTCGAGTCTACCGGTCAGATATCCTTGTTGTCTCTGACGAAAATCGCAATGGCACTGGATATTGCGGATGAACTCAGGAATATTTTTTCGCAGGTACCATACAGAGACATAAAGGAGGTCATAAATGAAACAAGATAATGCGCTGCAGGTGTATTATGATAAAAAACTTGTGGGGACATTGGCCATGACAGCAAATCGAAAAGCAGCATTTCAGTACACCGATGAATGGCTGGAACATGGATTTTCGATCAGCCCATTCTCGCTGCCGTTAAAAAAGCAGGTGTTTGTGCCCACAAAAGATTATTTTGGCGGCCTTTATGGCGTGTTTGCGGACAGTCTTCCGGATAATTGGGGAAGATTGCTGCTAAATCGTCTGCTTCGTGAGCATAAACAGGATCCGGATAAACTGACGGTTTTAGACCGACTGGCAATCGTTGGAAAATCAGGAATGGGTGCGTTGACGTATTATCCGGAAAGAAAATTTCCAGAGCAGCGGGATAATCCTGACCTGGATGAACTGGCGCGGGAGTGTCAGAAAATATTAAACACAGAATATACAGACAAACTTGACGAATTGTACCGGCTTGGAGGAACGAGCGGAGGAGCAAGGCCGAAGATCATGACTTCGATCGGAAATGAAGAGTGGATCATAAAATTTCCGGCCCATGTAGATGGAAAAGATGCGGGAAAAATGGAGTATGATTATTCATGCTGTGCCCGGAAATGTGAAATTACGATGAGTGAGACAAAGTTGTTCCCATCCGGAATCTGTAAAGGCTATTTTGGAACCAAGCGGTTTGACAGAGTCCCTGATCAAAATGGGATAAAGCGAGTCCATATGCTGACAGCTGCAGCGCTTCTCGAACTGGACTTTGAACAGCCGAGTCTTGATTACCACAGTCTGATGAAACTTACGAAGATATTGACGAAGGATCATTATGCGGATGTGGAAAGTATGTTTCGAAGAATGTGTTTTAATGTTTTTGCGCATAACAGAGATGACCACTCAAAAAATTTCACCTATTTGTATGATGAAGAAAAAGATCAGTGGAGACTGAGCCCTGCATACGATCTTACTTATAGTAATACGTACTATGGGGAACACACAACGACCGTCGACGGAAATGGAAAAGATCCGGGAAAAAAAGAATTATTAGCTGTTGGCATTACGGCCGGAATGAAGAAGAACCGGTGTATGGAAATTATTGATGAGATCGAGAAGTGTGTGGGAGAGATGCTTGGCGGCTACCTATAGAACGCGTTCTACGATGAGCCTGAAAAGTTACAATGTGTCAATGAAATACACAATTAATTCACAAAAAAATTAGCACTCACCTCTTGACAGTGCTAATAATGTGTGTTATATTACATGCAGAACAAAGGAAGAGAGAAAAAATCAAAGGATCTCAAGGAGTTCCCAAGATTGGAAAATCTTCTGAAGTTCTTTCAGATAGATGACAAACAAGAAAACAGGAATTCTGATTGGAGGAATGATTTATGTATATGCCGAGTATTTTTGGAGAAAGTTTATTTGATAATATGTTCCCGTTTGATGAGAAGTTCTTTACAGAAAAGAAGGATCCGCTGTATGGTAAGAATGTATCCAGACTGATGAAGACAGATGTCAGAGAGACAGAAAAGACGTATGAGCTTGATATCGATCTTCCGGGATTTAAGAAAGATGAGATCCAGATCGAACTGAAGGATGGTTATCTGACCGTCAGTGCCGAGAAAGGTCTTGATAAGGACGAGGAAGATAAGAAAGGCAAATACATCCGCAAGGAACGTTATGCAGGTGCTCTGAGCAGAACCTTCTATCTTGGCGAGGAGATCCGGGAAGAGGAGATTAAGGCAAAATTCGAAAACGGTATCCTGAGCGTATCAATTCCGAAAGAGGAAGAGAAGAAGGTTGAAGGTCCGAAGCACATTTCCATCGAAGGGTGATCTGACAGCCCCAAGCGGTAACGATACAGAAACGCATGCGAAGCTGCCACGTATCTGAAAGATTAAGCCGCCCGGCGGATGAAAATTTCGCTGGGCGGTATTACTGACAACAAACACAACAAGTACTTCAGAATTGAAGGGAGGCTTGCGATCATGAATATCAGCAAATTTACACAGAAATCAGTGGAAGCAGTCCAGAACTGCGAGAAGCTGGCTTATGAATATGGAAATCAGCAGATCGACCAGGAACATCTCCTGGTGAGTCTGTTAAAGTTAGATGACAGCCTGATCTTAAAGCTGATCACAAAAATGGGAATCTCCGGTGAGCAGTTTGCGGATGAGGCGGAAGCAGCACTTAAGAAGCTGCCGAAGGTATCCGGGGGCGGACAGGTTTATCTGACCCAGGACCTCAATAAAGTCCTGATCGATGCCGAGGACGAGGCAAAGGCGATGGGAGACGAATATGTTTCCGTTGAGCATTTGTTCTTATGCCTGTTAAAAGAACCGAACAGGGCAATAAAGGAACTGTTCCGTACTTATGGGATCGACCGGAATAAATTCTTACAGGCTCTGTCCACGGTCCGCGGCAACCAGAGAGTTACCAGTGATAATCCGGAGGCAACCTACGATACCTTAAATAAATACGGTTCCGACCTTGTAGAAAAGGCAAGAGATCAGAAGATGGACCCGGTGATCGGCCGTGACGCCGAGATCCGGAATGTGATCCGGATCCTTTCCAGAAAAACGAAAAACAACCCGGTTCTGATCGGTGAACCCGGTGTTGGTAAGACCGCCGTTGTAGAAGGTCTTGCACAGCGTATCGTCCGCGGTGATGTACCGGAGGGCTTAAAAGACAAGAAATTATTCTCACTGGATATGGGTGCCCTTGTTGCGGGCGCGAAATACCGTGGTGAGTTTGAGGAACGTCTGAAAGCCGTTCTCGATGAGGTGAAAAAGAGCGAGGGACAGATTATTTTGTTCATCGATGAGCTTCACACCATCGTCGGAGCCGGAAAGACGGAAGGCTCCATGGATGCCGGCAATATGTTAAAGCCGATGCTTGCCCGTGGTGAGTTGCACTGTATCGGTGCGACAACTCTGGATGAGTACCGGAAATACATTGAGAAGGATCCGGCTCTGGAACGTCGTTTCCAGCCGGTTATGGTCGATGAGCCGACAGTCGAGGATACGATTTCGATCCTTCGTGGACTGAAGGACCGTTATGAGGTTTATCATGGCGTAAAGATCACCGATTCCGCGCTTGTAGCGGCGGCAACCCTTTCCAACCGTTATATCAGTGACCGTTTCCTTCCGGATAAGGCTATCGACCTCGTGGATGAAGCCTGCGCAATGATCAAGACGGAGCTCGATTCCATGCCGACGGAGCTGGATGAACTCTCCAGAAAGATCATGCAGCTGGAGATCGAGGAGGCAGCTCTCAAGAAAGAGACAGACCATTTAAGTCAGGAGCGTCTTGCGGATCTTCAGAAGGAACTGGCGGAGCTTCATGACCAGTTCGCGACTCAGAAGGCCCAGTGGCAGAATGAGAAGGCAACGGTTGATAAGCTTTCCTCCATCCGTGAGGAGATCGAGGCAGTCCATCGTCAGATTCAGGATGCACAGCAGAAATATGATCTGAATAAGGCAGCAGAGCTCCAGTACGGTAAGCTTCCGCAGCTTGAAAAAGAGCTGAAGGAAGAGGAGGAGAAGGTAAAGAACGCAGATCTGAGCCTTGTCCATGAGAGCGTTACCGAAGATGAGATCGCAAGGATCATCTCCCGCTGGACGGGCATCCCGGTTGCAAAGCTCACGGAGAGCGAGAGAAATAAGACTCTTCATCTGGACGATGAGCTCCACAAACGTGTTGTCGGTCAGAATGAGGCAGTTGAGAAGGTTACAGACGCGATCATCCGTTCCAAGGCGGGGATCAAAGATCCGACAAAGCCGATCGGTTCCTTCCTGTTCCTCGGACCTACCGGTGTCGGCAAGACAGAGCTTGCAAAGACACTTGCGGCAAGTCTGTTTGATGATGAGAACAACATGGTCCGGATCGATATGAGTGAATACATGGAGAAATACTCCGTATCCCGTCTGATCGGAGCGCCGCCAGGATATGTCGGATACGATGAGGGCGGTCAGCTTACAGAGGCAGTCCGCAGAAAACCGTATTGTGTCGTTTTGTTCGATGAGATCGAGAAGGCACATCCGGATGTATTCAATGTTCTGCTTCAGGTCCTCGATGACGGACGTATTACAGATTCCATGGGCAAGACCGTGGATTTCAAGAATACGATTATTATCCTGACCTCCAATATCGGTTCCCAGTATCTGCTTGACGGTATCGACGAGAACGGTGATATCAAGCCGGAGGCAAAGGCTGAGGTCATGAACGATCTGCGAGCCCACTTCCGTCCGGAGTTCTTAAACCGTCTTGATGAGACGATCCTCTTCAAGCCGCTTACAAAGAACAACATCGGAAGCATCATCGATCTGCTTGTTGCCGATATCAACAAGCGTCTGGCGGATAAAGAGCTTGTGGTTGCACTTTCCGATTCTGCAAAGCAGTTTATCGTGGACAACGGTTATGATCCGGTATACGGCGCAAGACCGCTTAAGAGATATCTGCAGAAGAATGTGGAGACTCTGGCGGCCCGCCTGATCCTGTCGGATGGCGTCCATACCGGAGATACGATCAGGATCGACGTGGTCGACGGAAAGCTCAACGCGTCTGCGGAGAGAGGAACAAAAGAATAATCAGAAAACCGGATTCCGGGCGGGTGCCTCGAAAGGCAGTCCGGAACCCGGATAAAAGAAAAACGTAACTATTCAGTACCTTCATAGTTACACGCAAAAATCCATTCCAGATCAGCTTCGCTGATGGGATTTTTGCCTCCAGCCTATGCTTTCTTACGGTCAGCGCAGCAAGTGCGCAGACCTACTGAACAGTTACAGAAAAACTTCATCTCTGGAAACCTTCAGACTGATATCACAGCCTGAAAAAATTCCGGAGATGAAGTTTTTTAGTGAAAAAATCCATGGACTAAGCAATAAAGTAATTCGGAAATGAGCGCAAAATCGGTATTATCAGTGTGTTTCTCCCCCGACTACTTTGATATCCTGCTCATATTCAACCGCAGCTTTCACAGCTGCTTCCAAAGCAGCCGTAATATCCGCAATGGCCATAGACGGGGTTGCCGGTTTATTGACAACCTGAGAAACGGCATACGGGACGTGGATAAAACCGCCGCGTGCATTTGGAAACTCTTTCTGGATATAGTATAAAATTCCGTACATGACATGGTTGCAGATATAGGTTCCTGCGGTGTTGGAGAGAGTAGAAGGATAACCGGAGTTCTTGATCGCCTGAACCATCGCCTTCACCGGAAGGTTGGAGAAATAAGCGGCATCCCCATCTGGAAAGATCGGCTCATCGATGGGCTGGTTTCCTTCATTATCCGGGATTCTTGCATCTGTTACATTGATCGCAACACGCTCCGGAGTCACGCCGAACCGTCCGCCGGCCTGGCCGATGCTGATAACGATATCCGGGCGGAGCTCCAGCATCTTTTCATGGACCTTCGCAATGGATTTATTGACGACGGTCGGGATCTGCAGCTTTGTGATCGTTGCCCCGGCGATCTCGTCTTTCATGGCTTTTACGGCTTCCCATGCAGGATTGATCGGCTCTCCGCCGAAGGGGTCGAACCCGGTGATCAGTACGTTCATGTAAATTCCTCACTTTCTTTAAAGCCGCCTCTGCAACGCGGGAGATTTTCAGTCCGGAAAATCCACGCCGTGATATTAACGGCATATTTTCTCAGGAGACTTATTTGACAAACAGAGTCTCCGACGTTATGATAGATAAGGATATTATACAGGAAAATAAAAGAATTCGCAAACGCAATTCCTGTACACGGACAGGAATTTTCTAATGTGCAAACGCGCGAAGATGCAGATTGCCGCACACGACCGCGTGAGGCGCGAGAATGTGCCAGGCATATTCTTTTTTAGGGAAAATCCCGTACAGTACAGAAATGCAAAAACAGATAGAAAAGAGGAAAAATTATGTTTCGCAGAATCGGAAAAAATGATCCATGCTGGTGTGGAAGCGGGAAGCCATATTGTGAGTGCCATATGACATTTGACCAAAAGATCAGTCGTGCTCGTTTTGCAGGCCACGAGGTTCCGTCCCACAAGATCATCAAGACACCGGCACAGATCGAGGGGATCCGTGAGAGCGGAAAACTGAATGTAGCAGTCCTTGACTATGTGGCGGAGCACATCAAGGCGGGAATTACCACAGAGGAGATCGATCAGTGGGTATACGACTTTACGACAAAACACGGCGGGATTCCTGCACCGTTAAATTATGAGGGATTCCCAAAGAGCGTGTGCACCTCCATCAATGATCAGGTATGCCACGGAATTCCGTCCAAGGATGTTGTCTTAAAAGACGGGGATATCATTAACGTGGATGTCTCCACGATCCTTCACGGATATTTCTCTGATTCGTCCAGAATGTTCCTGATCGGCAATGTGGACCCGGAGAAGGAAAAACTTGTCCGCGTCACGAATGAAGCTGTGGAAAAGGGTCTCGAGCAGGTAAAACCGTGGGGATTCTTAGGAGATATGGGTCAGGCTGTCCATGACTACGCGAAGAAGAATGGATACACCATTGTCGAGGAAGTCGGCGGTCATGGTGTAGGTCTTGAGTTCCATGAGGATCCGTTTGTAAGCTATGTGACAAGACGGGGCGAGGAGATGCTTATGGCACCGGGGATGATCTTCACCATCGAGCCGATGATCAACATGGGCCGCCCGGATATCTTTGTGGATGACAGCAACGGCTGGACGATCTATACCGATGACAGGCTTCCGTCCGCCCAGAGGGAAATCATGGTACTCGTGACAGAGACCGGACATGAGGTCCTTGCGTGGTAGAAAAAATGAGAGAAAAACCCAATAGAAAACAGGGAAATTCCTTGAAAAGTATCTGAAAATTCGGTATAATATAGTCAAATAACAGTAAACGTGAGATTTGAATAAGGAGGATCGTGTATGGAGTTAACGTATAACAAAATTCAGACGACCGGTACAGATACCCCGTTAAAAATCGTAAAGGGACATTTTGCAACGAATCATGCCCACACGAATTACTATTTTGACCTGACGACGGTAAAGAGCCGTCTGAGTGAGGCTGGAGGAATTGCCCAGGCACTCGTACATATGTATCTGTACGATATGATCGTTGATACGATCGTATGCATGGAAGGGACCGAGGTGATTGGAACCCTTCTTGCGCAGGAGCTGACAAAAGGCGGTTTCATGTCGAAGAACGCCCACAAGACGATCTACGTTATCAAGCCGGAGTTCAACAGCAACAGCCAGATCGTGTTTAAGGACAATTACCGCGCAATGATCAATGGAAAGAATGTGCTGATCCTCACCGCGACCGTGACAACAGGTCTGACGATCAACAAGGCGATCGAGGGTGTCCAGTACTATGGGGGAATTATTCAGGGGATCTCCGCAGTATTCAGTGCACTTGAGAATGTCAACGGAATTCCGATCAAGTCGGTATTCGGATTAAAAGATGTTCCGGATTACCAGTACAGCGACTACAGAAACTGCCCGTTATGTAAGGAAGGAAAGAAACTGGATGCGCTGATCAATCCGTATGGATATTCAAAACTGTAAAAATAATTTGAAATAGGAGCAGCTCTGCAGGCCGGGGAAATCCCGGTGCCTGCAGAGCTTTTTCTTTTAACAGGGAATTCCGATGAATTCCCTGTTAAACAAAAAGGCACTGACGAGCCAGCGATGTTACATAACTCTGGTTCATACAAGCTATAAAAAGAAACTACTTGCAATTTCTGACAAAGTGCTTATAATAAAACATAGCAACATTGCTGAAAGGCAACTGGAAAGGAGACGCAAAGATATGACGAATCTTATTCTACTCGCAGTCGTGATTCGAATTATCGTCAGCATTATCGTCGTGAACGGGAATGCTTATTTGCGTTATACTGAATCCGGGATTGCCTGATAGAAACTTGAAAGAACAAGTTACGAAGAAAAGCAAAGCCTTACAGTGTAACGCTGTAAGGCTTTTTTATACCTGAATTTTGATACGGACATTTGTCCGTACCGAAAAAAGAAAAGACAGGAATGTCTGACAAAGTCGGACATTCCGAAAGAAATAAGATGAGGGGAAAAACAGCTATGAAAATGAACGGAGCGCGGATCCTGGTGGAAGAGCTGATCCATCAGGGCGTGAGAGTGGTCTTCGGATATCCGGGGGGCGCAGTGCTTGATATCTATAACGAACTCTATCTTGCGTCTGACCGTATCGGACATGTCTTAGCGGCCCATGAGCAGGGAGCTGCCCATGCCGCTGACGGGTATGCGAGAGCAAGCGGAAAGACCGGCGTGGTCCTGGCAACAAGCGGTCCCGGTGCTACAAATCTGGTGACAGGGATCGCGAATGCTTACCTCGATTCCGTACCGATGGTTGCTATCACAGGAAACGTCGCGGTAAACAGTCTCGGAAAGGATTCTTTCCAGGAGGTGGATATCGTCGGAATCACACAGCCGGTAGTAAAGCACAACTTTATGGTCCGGGACATCAGGGATCTTCAGAAGACGATTATTGAAGCCTTCGAGATCGCGAATTCCGGACGTAAGGGACCGGTTCTTATTGACATTCCGAAGAACGTCCAGTCCGCGGAATACGAGTATGTGGAGGACTTAAAAGTCCCGAGCGTTGTAAAGAAGCCGAGAAAGTCCGAGTGTGGAGATATTGGTGAAGTTGTTGAGATGATCAAAAAGGCGAAAAAGCCGTTTATCTACGCAGGCGGCGGTGTCGTGGCAGCCGGAGCCCAGAAAGAAGTCCTGGAGCTCTCAAAACGGGTCGACGCGGCGATCGGTCTTTCGATGATGGGAATCACCTCCGTTCCGGCCTCCTATCCGCTGAATCTTGGAATGTGCGGTATGCACGGAAAATATCCATCCATCAAGGCCCAGTCTGAATGTGATCTGCTTCTGGCAGTCGGCGTCAGGTTCTCTGACCGCGCGACAGGTGACCTGAACGAGTACACAAAGAAATGCATGACGGTCCATATCGATATCGACCGTGCGGAGATCGGAAAGAACGTCAGCCCTGACGTGAGCCTCTGGGGAGATGTGAAGGAGATCCTCACAAAGATCCTGGAAGCACTCCCGGAGCATAAACATCCGGAATGGGTCACAGAGCTGGAAGGTTACAAACACGAGATGATCCTCCCGGCGCCGAAACCTTACGGACCGGAAGCCATCATTGAAGAAGTTCACAAACACTGCACGGATGATACGGTCGTAGCGACCGATGTCGGACAGCACCAGATGTGGACCATGCAGTTCTACCCGTTTGAAAAGCCGCATACGCTTCTCACTTCCGGCGGTCTCGGAACCATGGGATACGGTCTCGGAGCAGCCATCGGCGGCTGCATCGCCGCAAGGGGCAGAAGAACCGTTCTCTTCACCGGAGACGGAAGCTTCGGAATGAACTTAAACGAGATGGCAACGGCGGTGAGTCAGGAACTCCCGATCACCATTGTTATTTTCGATAATGATGTTCTCGGAATGGTAAGACAGTGGCAGACGATCTTCTATGACTGCCATTATTCTCAGACCGTCCTTGACAGAAAGACAGATTTCCCGGCGCTCGCAAAGGCGTTCGGTGCAGACGGATATGCCGTTTACACAATGGAAGATCTGAAAAAAGCCCTGGATGCGGCAGACAAGTCTTCAGGACCTGTCCTGATCGACTGTCATATTGATATGGATGAGAAAGTCCTGCCGATGATCCCGCCGGGACGATCTATTAAAGACATGATTGTGGAAGGATAAGGTGACCATGGAAAACAAAGTTGAAAAGTTTGCGGTCGCCATGATCGTAAACAACCGCTTCGGCGTTTTAAACCGCATCGCCGGTCTTTACGCAAAGCGCTGCTATAATATCGATAATATCTCCGCAGGAACGCTTGACGATCCGAATTATACGCGGATCACCATCGTCTCCACAGGAGATGAATATATGAAGGACCAGGTGGTCCGTCAGCTGGAAAAACTCATTGATGTCCGTGCCGTAACACTTTTGGAACCGGAAAACACCGTATTTGCCCAGCATATGTACATCAAAATGCACCTGACAGGAACCCACAGAGGTTCCAGCAAACATCAGGTACTGGATCTGATCAACGAGTACGGCGGAAAAGTCGTAGACTTCGGTGAAGAGCATCTGACAGCCGAGATTACCGGAGACAGCAAAAAAGTTGAATCTTTTATTGAAAAAGTCAGAGATTTTGGTATATTAGAACTTAGCCGGTCGGGAGAGATCGCGATCGGTTTAGGAATAGACAACACATTATGTGTCGATCACAATGAAGAATAAGGAGAAGAAAAACTATGGCAACAATGTATTATGAGAGAGATTGTAACTTATCACTTCTTGACGGAAAGAAAGTAGCTGTTATCGGCTACGGTTCCCAGGGTCATGCACACGCTCTGAACTTAAGAGATTCCGGTGTTGATGTAGTAGTAGGTCTTTACGAGGGCTCCAAGTCCGCAGCGAAGGCAAAAGAGGATGGTTTCACAGTAATGCTCACAGCAGACGCTGTAAAGGCAGCAGATATCATCATGATCCTTGTAAACGATGAGAAGCAGGCAGCTCTCTACAAGAACGATATCAAGGCAAACCTTACAGCAGGCAAGACACTTGCATTCGCTCACGGCTTCAACATCCACTTCAAACAGATCGTTCCGCCGGCAGACGTTAATGTTATCATGATCGCTCCGAAAGGACCGGGCCACACAGTTCGTTCCCAGTACGTTGGCGGCAAGGGTGTTCCGTGTCTCGTAGCTGTTGAGCAGGATCCGAGCGGAAACTCCATGGAAGTTGCTAAAGCATACGCTGCAGGCATCGGCGGAGCAAGAGGCGGTATCCTCGAGACAACATTTAAGGAAGAGACAGAGACAGACCTCTTCGGTGAGCAGGCAGTTCTCTGCGGCGGTGTTTGCGCATTAATGGAAGCTGGTTTCAACACACTTGTTGAGGCTGGTTATAAGCCGGAGAACGCATACTTCGAGTGCATCCATGAGATGAAATTAATCGTAGACCTGATCTTCAACGCTGGTTTCGAGGGAATGAGATACTCCATCTCTGATACAGCTGAGTATGGTGATTACGTAAGCGGTAAGAGAATCATCGGCGACGAAGCTAAGAAGGCTATGAAGCAGGTATTAACAGAGATCCAGGATGGTACATTCGCTAAGAACTGGATCCTTGAGAACCAGGTTGGCAGAACAATGTTCAATGCGGCAAGAGCAGCACACGCTGAGACACTTGCAGCTAAGACTGGCCGTGAGTTAAGAGCAAAGATGGGCTGGAAGCAGGCTCAGAACCTTGACGAGGCGAAATAGTCGCGTAGGAAAATGAGCAGTGCAAAGGCGGCGGGGAAAGATTCACGTTGTGCTTGCACATAAGTGAATCTTTGCCGACGGCTTTATAGGGCGAATGCCCGCGCACGAACGGACGCAAGTCCGTGAGTGTGCCACTGCGGGGCAGAAAACCCTACAAATATTCCAAGGCCAGGCATCACCGCCTGGCTTTGGGTTTCATAAGGAGAAAAATCATGAATTCAGATAAAGTAAAAGCTGGCGTAGAGCATGCGCCGCACCGTTCCCTTTTAAAGGCAGATGGATATAACGACGAGCAGATGCGCCGCCCGTTTATCGGCGTTGTAAACTCTTTCAATGAAGTAGCACCGGGACATATGCACTTACAGACCATCGCCCGTGCCGTAAAGGACGGCGTCCTTGCAGCAGGTGGAACTCCGATGGAGTTCAATACCATCGGTGTCTGCGATGGTATCGCCATGGGCCATGATGGAATGCACTTCTCTTTAAGCTCTCGTGAGCTGATCGCAGATACCATCGAATGTATGGTAAAGGCACACTGCTTCGACGCACTCGTATTCATCCCGAACTGTGATAAGATCGTTCCGGGTATGTTAATGGCAGCAATGCGTCTGAACCTTCCGTGTATCTTCGTATCCGGCGGTCCAATGCTCTCCATCAACCAGAGAGATTTAAATACTGTATTCGAGGCAGTTGGAGCCAGAAAAGCAAATCTTATCAACGACGAAGAACTCGCTGAGATCGAGGGAAGCTCCTGCCCGGGCTGCGGTTCCTGTTCCGGTATGTTCACTGCAAACTCCATGAACTGCTTAACAGAAGTTCTTGGTCTCGGACTTCCGGGAAATGGTACGATCCCGGCTGTATACGCAGAGCGTATCCGCCTTGCAAAGACAGCTGGTATGCAGGTTATGAAGCTGCTTGCCGATGATATCCGTCCGCGTGATATCGTAACACCGGCAGCATTCGAGAACGCGCTGACAACCGATATGGCTCTCGGCTGCTCCACAAACTCCGCACTTCATCTTCTTGCGATCGCTCACGAGGCTGATATCGCTCTTGACCTTCATATGATCAACGACATCAGTGAGCATACTCCGAACCTGTGCCATCTTGCACCGGCCGGACATCACCACATGCAGGATCTGATGGAAGCAGGCGGAATCTCCGCAGTATTAAAAGAGCTTCTCGATGCAGGAATGATCCAGGGACAGTGCAAGACTGTAACAGGAAAGACGGTTGCTGAGAACGTTGCACATGCAGTAAACCGCAATCCGGAAGTTATCCGTCCGATCGACAATCCGTACACAAAGACAGGCGGACTTGCCGTTCTTTTCGGAAACCTTGCTCCGAACGGCGCGATCGTAAAACGTTCCGCTGTAAAACCGGAGATGTTAGTCAACACAGGTACTGCAAAGTGCTTTGACTCCGAGGAAGAGGCGATCGCTGCGATCTACGCAGGAAAGATCGTTCCGGGCGACATCGTTGTCATCCGTTACGAGGGACCGGCAGGCGGCCCGGGAATGAGAGAGATGCTCTCCCCGACATCCGCGATCGTTGGCATGAAACTCGATACGACCGTTGCTCTCCTGACAGATGGCCGTTTCTCCGGCGCATCCTGTGGTGCAGCAATCGGACATATCTCTCCGGAGGCAGCTGCAGGCGGCCCGATCGCTTACATCAAGGACGGCGACAAGATCGCGATCGACATCCCAAACTACAGCTTAAAGCTTCTCGTTTCTGATGAAGAGATGGAAGAGAGAAAGAAGACCATGAAGATCCGTGAGCCGAAGAAGCTGACCGGATACTTAAAACGCTACGCAAAGAACGTATCCTCCGCAGATAAAGGTGCGATCGTAGAGTAGGCGAAGGATTTATAGGGCTGACGCCCGAAGCTTCCTGACCGCGAAAGCAGACAAGAAGATGTACATCGAAATTGAAGAAAATGAAAAAGGGCGGCGGGCTTGTTGAGAAGCTGCGCCGTCCTTTGCATCAAGAGAGGAAACCATATGAATGAGATCGTATCAAACCTGCTCGTATACGGCAGCCTGCCGGAAGACTCGATCCTCTGGCAGCTTGCGGATATCTGCGAAAAATTAAAAAATCAGACAGAGTCCAAAGACGCACTGCGCGGACGCGTGTTCCATCAGGTAAAAAATCTTCTGACGGTTGCAACAGACTATGCATTTGATAAAAATTTATGGCATAATTACCTGACTTTCCTGCTGATCACGAACGAGAATCCGTTCAGCCTCGTCTGTGAAAAGATGGGGGCTCAGGACGGAACGGTCAACAACTTTGTGACTCATGACTTTGAGATGTTTAAAAAGCTGTTCGACTATGATTTCTCCTGGATGGAAAAAGAACTTTCCATCGATTGCTTCACCCAGCTGACTCACTATAAGGCGATCCGCAAAAAAGAGCTGATGTACAATAAAAATGTCAGCGAAAAGGTGAGAAATTTAAGTGAACAGCTTGAGACGGCTGAGTCCGGAGCTGATTTCTTCAAATATGTGACGGAATTCTACAAGGACTTCGGTGTCGGCATGTTCGGTCTCAACAAGGCGTTCCGCATTGCTGAGAATGGAGACGGCTCCGTCCGCTTCCTCCCGATCAACAACATGGATGCCGTGATGCTGGACGACCTCATCGGATATGAGCTTCAGAAGAAGAAACTTGTGGAGAATACCCAGGCGTTCTGCGACGGAAAAGCGGCGAACAACGTCCTGTTGTTCGGTGACAGCGGTACCGGTAAATCCACGAGCATCAAGGCGATCGTCAACCAGTTCTATCCGCAGGGACTGCGCATGATCGAGATCTACAAGCACCAGTTTAAGGATCTCTCGACGATCATCGCCCAGATCAAGAACCGCAATTACAAGTTCATCATCTACATGGATGATCTTTCTTTCGAAGAATTTGAGATCGAGTACAAGTTCTTAAAGGCCGTTATCGAAGGCGGCGTTGAGACGAAGCCGGACAATGTCCTGATTTATGCGACATCAAACCGCCGTCATCTGATCAAGGAGACATGGAAGGACAGAGAGGATATGGAGCACAGCGAAGATCTGCACCGTTCCGACACTATGGAAGAAAAACTCTCCCTGGTCAACCGTTTTGGACTTTCCATCTACTATGCGAAGCCGAACAAGGAAGGCTTCAACGAGATGGCGATCGCACTTGCGAGACGTGCAGGCATCACTCCGGATATCATGACGGACGAGGAGATCTGCTACGAGGCGAACCGCTTCGAGATGCGCGGCGGCGGACTTTCCGGCCGTACTGCCCAGCAGTTTGCGAATTACCTGCTCACGATCAAATAAGAATACTTACAGAGTACGAAGCCCTGGTATGGAGACATGCCGGGGCTTTTTTGTTTAACAGGAAATTCCGAAGGAACTTCCTGTTAAACAAAAAGGCGCTACGTGCCTAAGATGCACACTCGCGCGAAGATGAAGATTGTCGCAAGCGACCGCGCTCGGCGCGAGAATGTGCCGAGGCACATTCTTTTGTATAACTGTTTCGACTCGAAAATTCGCTAAGATCCGCTAAGAGAATGCTGAAAAATATTTAGATATTTACAAAATAATAGAATATAGTCAGAAAATGACGAGCAAAAACCTGAAATCACACCTGTTTAACCTTGAATTCGACAGAAAGAAAATCGTATAATTTCTACATTCTTACCGGAGAAGATCAAAACGTGAAAGATCGCGGCGGCTATCCGAAAGGATCAGGGGAAATGAAAGAAAAAGAACGCAGAGTGTAACAGGAGGAACATTATGGCAGAATTATCAATTGCGATCGCGGATGACAACAGACAGACTTTGAATTTACTTGGCGAGATCCTGGAGAAAGAGGACGGGATCCATGTGGTTGGAAAAGCAGATAATGGCGAGGACGCATACAATATGATCGTCCGAACAAATCCGGATATTGTCCTCATGGATGTGATCATGCCGAGACTTGACGGAATTTCTGTCATGGAAAAGATAAAGAATAACACGCAGATGAAGAACCACCCTTCGTTTATCATGGTGACGGCGGCCAGCAGTCAGGATGTGACAGAGGATGCGTTCCGCCTCGGAGCGAATTATTATATCATGAAACCGTTCAACCGCGACGTGATCCTGGACAAGATACGCAGAGTCTGCCGCGGACGGGCGAAAGCGGCGGGCAATGTACATACGGAAGTGAAACGGGTACAGCCTTATCTCGACAAGGAGAACTACATGGAACAGAATCTGGAGACGGATGTGACCCAGATGCTGCATGAGATCGGGATCCCGGCACATATTAAGGGATATCAGTACCTGAGAGATGCTATCATCATGTCGGTCCGGGATACCGAGATGTTGTCTTCGGTCACGAAGATCTTATATCCGACGATCGCGAAGACCCATAAAACGACGCCGAGCCGCGTGGAGCGCGCCATCCGCCATGCGATCGAAGTGGCCTGGGGAAGAGGAGAGCTCGACACACTGAACAGCCTCTTCGGATATACGGTAAACGGCGGCAAAGGCAAACCGACAAATTCAGAATTTATTGCATTGATTGCAGACAAAATCCGACTGGATTATAAACGAATCTGAAAAATCTGAAAAAACAAAAAAGACCCACTTTCTAATTTTACAGGGATGTGTTATACTGAATCTAATAGCGGGGCACAGAGCGCTGTTCACTGGCAGGGATCTTTTGAACGGAAGATCCCGTATGATGCAGTTCTGGCTGCGGATCCTGCCGACAGGGGATGGAAAGACCGACGGGATCACGTTACCGGGTCCATATCGGTGAACGGTAACGCAAGAAAAGTGGAAGGATGGGTTATCATGAAAAAAATATTGTTTGTCGCTTCCGAAGCTGTACCTTTTATCAAGACAGGCGGACTTGCCGATGTTGTGGGTTCCTTACCGAAATGTTTTGATAAAGAATATTTTGATGTTCGGGTCATGATCCCGAAATATCTCTGCATCAAAGATAAATTTTTGAGCAACCTTACTTATGTAAATCATTTCTATATGGACTATCTGGGACAGAGCCGTTATGTCGGGATCCTTGAATATGTTTATGAGGGGATCACCTTCTATTTTATCGACAACGAGAGCTATTTCTGGGGAGAAAAGCCGTATGGAGACTGGTATTACGATCTGGAAAAATTCTCATTCTTCTCCCAGGCGGCCTTATCCGCACTCCCGGTAATCGGTTGGAGACCGGATGTGATCCACTGCCACGACTGGCAGACCGGACTGATCCCGGTATATCTGAAAGGCAGATTCGGCGAGGGCGAATTCTTCCGCGGGATCAAATCCGTTATGACGATCCACAACCTGAAATTCCAGGGCGTTTGGGATGTGAAGACGATTCAGAGATTTTCCGGTCTTCCGGACTATTTCTTTACTCCTGATAAGCTGGAAGCTTATAAAGACGGAAATATGTTAAAGGGCGGTCTCGTGTACGCGGATGCGATCACGACGGTCAGCAATACTTACGCGGAGGAGATCAAGACTCCGTTCTACGGGGAAGGACTGGACGGACTCATGCGCGCCCGCGCCAATGATCTCCGCGGTATCGTAAACGGAATCGACTACGATGTATTCAACCCGGAGACGGACCGGGATATCGTTCAGAATTATAATGCGAAGAACTTCCGAAAAGAAAAAGTCAAAAATAAACGCGCACTCCAGGAAGAGCTCGGACTTGCCAGAGATGATAAGAAATTTATGATCGGTATCGTCTCGAGACTCACGAGCCAGAAAGGTCTCGACTTGATCCAGTGCGTTATGGACGAGATCTGTACAGACGATGTCCAGTTAGTGGTCCTCGGAACCGGCGATGAGAACTATGAAAATATGTTCCGCCATTATGACTGGAAGTATCACGACAGGGTATCGGCGCAGATCTATTATTCCGAGCCGCTGTCCCACAAGATCTATGCGGCCTGCGATGCCTTCCTGATGCCTTCCTTATTTGAACCGTGCGGACTGAGCCAGCTCATGGCGCTCCGGTACGGCACGGTGCCGATCGTCCGTGAGACCGGCGGCTTAAAGGATACGGTGTGGCCGTACAACGAGTTTGAGGGAACAGGAACGGGATTCTCCTTTGCAAACTACAATGCCCACGAAATGTTAAACATCATCCGCTACGCGAAACATATCTTCTACGATAAGAAGCGGGAGTGGAACAAGATCATTGACCGGGCTATGGCTGTAGATTTTTCATGGAATAGCTCCGCAAAGAAATATCAGGAATTATACGACTGGCTGATCGGATATTAAGTTGTTCACACAATCCATTCCCGCCCACGCATCCATGTGGGCGGGAATGTCATTTACGCGAACAACGAGCCAGAGTCCGCGCTTGCGCGAGACCCTGGCGACTGTCGCGATAACAAGGGGAAACCCGCGAAGCGTGCTTTCACTTGTCTGAATAGCCGCCTGATAATGATCTTACAGAAAAGAGGAAAACATGACGATATGGAATGAACTTCTGGGAAACCAGGTGCTGATCAGTGCTGTGCTGGGGTGGACGGTCGCGCAGTTTTTAAAGACCGTGATCGATATGGTCCTGAACCGGTCTTTTAATCCTGAACGGATCTTCGGGTCAGGCGGAATGCCGAGCTCCCATTCGGCTACCGTCTGCGCGCTCACAACAGCTTCCGGAATGAAATACGGAGTCGGAAGTTTTGAGTTTGCCGTCAGCTTTGTCCTTGCGATGATCGTAATGTACGATGCGATGGGCGTGAGACGGGAGACGGGAAAACAGGCGAAGCTGCTGAATAGTGTATTTTTTGAGAATATTCTGAACCTTGATGGAGTATTTCTCCAGGAAAAATTAAAGGAATACGTGGGACATACGCCGCTGCAGGTAGTTGCCGGGGCGATCCTGGGGATCCTGATCGCAGTGCTCATTGGTTAATTGTACTAAATTGAATATAAAATATACACAATTATGTCTAAAGAGTATTGCGAAAAAACACGAAAATATGTGAAAAAATCACGAAAGATTTACAAAGGGATGTTGCAAATTTTGGCAACATCCCTTATAATATGTACAGACCTTTTTTCCGACACTCAATTTTTTTGTGCGAAATCTCTAAAACCAGAGATCGTGTGATGGGGCATGGGGTTACCGCAAGGGGAGCAAAGAAATGAGGGCAGCCACAGACATCTTAAGTCTAAGCTAAATCTAATTCTAGGAGGAATAACAACTTATGGCAAAGTGGGTTTATAAGTTTGAAGAAGGCAGTGCAGCTATGAGAAATCTTCTCGGCGGCAAAGGTTGTAACCTTGCTGAGATGACAAATCTCGGTATGCCGATTCCGCAGGGATTCACAGTAACAACAGAAGCCTGCACAGATTACTATAACAGCGGAAAGCAGATCACAAAAGAGATCCAGGACCAGATCTTCGAAGCTCTTACATGGCTCGAGGGCGTAAATGGAAAGAAATTCGGTGATACAGAAGATCCGTTGCTCGTATCTGTACGTTCCGGTGCGCGTGCATCCATGCCGGGTATGATGGACACCATCTTAAACCTTGGTTTAAACGATGTAGCGGTTGAGGGCTTCGCAAAGAAGACAGGAAATCCGCGTTTCGCATATGACTCCTACAGAAGATTCATCCAGATGTATTCCGACGTTGTTATGGAAGTTCCGAAGTCCTACTTCGAGAAGATCATCGACGAGATGAAGGAAGCAAAAGGCGTTCACTATGATACAGAGTTAGACGCTAACGATTTAAAGGAACTCGCTGAGAAGTTCAAAGCTGTATACAAAGAGGCTATGAACGGCGAAGAGTTCCCGCAGGATCCGAAGGAACAGTTAATGGGCGCTGTAAAAGCAGTATTCCGTTCCTGGGACAACCCGCGTGCGATCGTTTACCGTCGTATGAATGATATTCCGGGTGACTGGGGTACCGCAGTAAACGTACAGACCATGGTATTCGGTAATAAGGGAAATACCTCCGGTACAGGCGTTGCGTTCACCCGTAACCCATCCACAGGTGCAAAGGGCATCTTCGGTGAGTATCTGATCAATGCACAGGGCGAGGACGTTGTTGCCGGTGTTCGTACGCCGCAGCCGATCACTCAGCTTGAGAAAGATCTTCCGGAGTGCTACAAACAGTTCATGGAACTGGCTATGAAGCTTGAGAACCATTTCCACGACATGCAGGATATGGAGTTCACGATCGAGGAAGGCAAGCTCTACTTCTTACAGACACGTAACGGTAAGAGAACTGCTCCGGCTGCAATCCAGATCGCATGCGATTTAGTAGATGAGGGACAGATCACTCCTGAGGAAGCTGTTTGCAGAATCGAAGCGAAATCCCTTGATCAGTTATTACATCCGACCTTCGATCCGGCTGCATTAAAGGCAGGCGAAGTGATCGGACAGGCTCTTCCGGCTTCCCCGGGTGCTGCAGCTGGTAAAGTTTGCTTCACAGCAGATGACGCGAAGGCAGCTGGTATCGGCGGCAAGGGCGAGAGAGTGATCCTGGTTCGTCTTGAGACATCCCCGGAGGATATCGAAGGAATGCACGCTGCACAGGGTATCTTAACAGTCCGCGGCGGTATGACATCCCACGCAGCTGTTGTTGCCCGTGGTATGGGTACCTGCTGTGTATCCGGTTGCGGCGAGATCAAGATCGACGAGGAGAAGAAGGAATTCACACTCGGCGGACATACCTTCCACGAGGGAGACTACATCTCCTTAGATGGTACAACAGGTAAGATCTACAACGGCGATATCAAGACTCAGGAAGCATCCGTAGGCGGAAACTTCAAGAGAATCATGGATTGGGCTGACTCCTTCAGAAAACTTGGTGTCCGCACAAACGCTGATACACCGGCTGATACAAAGAACGCTGTAAAACTTGGTGCAGAGGGCATCGGTCTTTGCCGTACTGAGCATATGTTCTTTGATCCGGAGAGAATCCACAACTTAAGAAGAATGATCGTTTCCGATACTGTAGAGGCAAGAGAGGAAGCATTAAGCAAACTCCTTCCGTACCAGAAGAGCGATTTCAAGGCTATGTACAAGGCACTCGAGGGCAGACCAATGACAGTCCGCTACTTAGATCCGCCGCTGCATGAGTTCACTCCTAAGACAGAGGAAGAGATGGCAGAGCTTGCAAAGGATATGGGCAAGACTGTTGACGAGATCAAGAAGAAATGCGATGAGCTTCATGAGTTCAACCCGATGATGGGTCATCGTGGATGCCGTCTTGCAGTTACCTATCCGGAGCTTGCAAAGATGCAGACACGTGCGATCATGGAAGCAGCGATCGAAGTAAAAGAAGAAGATGGATATGATATCATTCCGGAGATCATGATCCCGCTCGTTGGCGAGAAGAAAGAGCTCAAATTCGTGAAAGATATCGTTGTTGAAGTTGCTGAGCAGGTTAAGAAAGAGAAAGGCTCCGATATGCAGTACCACATCGGTACAATGATTGAGATCCCGCGTGCAGCTCTTACTGCAGGCCAGATCGCAGAGGAAGCTGAGTTCTTCTCCTTCGGTACAAACGACCTGACACAGATGACATTCGGCTTCTCCCGTGATGATGCCGGTAAGTTCCTTGATTCTTACTACAAAGCAAAGATCTACGAGTCTGATCCGTTCGCAAGACTTGACCAGACTGGTGTTGGCCGTCTCGTAGAGCTCGCAGTTAAGGAAGGACGCGCAACACGTCCGGAGTTAAAGTGCGGTATCTGCGGCGAGCACGGCGGAGATCCGTCTTCCGTAGAGTTCTGCCACAAGGTTGGCTTAAACTACGTAAGCTGCTCACCGTTCCGTGTACCGATCGCAAGACTTGCTGCTGCACAGGCTGCTCTTCATGAGAAAGGTTACAAATAGGATATAAGATCGTAAGATCATAGAGAGTCCCTGGGATGATTCCCGGGGACTCTTTTTCTTACCTTACAAATATGAAGAAATATACATGATATATAATGGCAATAAGGTTTATTCAAATAAAAAAGATACAGTAAATGCAGAGGAACTACCCTGGCAGCCCATTTTGCATTCATGTATCTTCAAGTAAATATATTTTAGCTGATAAAGTTTGATTTGTCAATTAGGGGAAATGTGATTCTGTTGCAAACAAAAATTAGGCATAACTAACTCTGCGACATGCTCTTTGTCTAAGGCTAAACCGTCTTATTGAGAAAATTTCTTATTTAACAAACCGCTTTTCAGCGATTTGTCTGGCTGTTTTAGGTCAATAAGACCACTATTTCACTCATGCGCTGTTAGCAGCCACCTAATATCCATCCGCCGTCGTGTTTGTCAGACATATACCCGTCGACATCTGGTAATTTCCATGGATATCATGCCTTTCCACATTGACATCCCCTCTCAAAATGCGATATAATTCTTATTAATTATTCTCAAAGATTATAAGGGCAAAATCATCATTTTTTTGCCCCCAGACATCTTTTAAACGCTTACTTGAGGGGGTATTTTAAGTTATTATGAATGGTGCAGAAGCTATGGTCAAATGCCTCGAGGAGGAGGGCGTAACCAGGATCTTCGGATATCCGGGCGTTGCGATCTCCCCGTTTTATGAGGCCTTATATAATGCCGGAACCATCGAGCATGTCCTTGTCCGTCAGGAGCAGGCGGCCGGACACGCCGCAAGCGGTTATGCCCGCATCTCCAGAAAGGCCGCCGTCTGCGTCACATCTTCCGGTCCTGGCGCGACGAACCTGATCACGGCGCTGGCAACGGCCTACGCCGACAGTATTCCGCTTATCGCGATCACCGGACAGGTAAACTCCAATCTCCTTGGACGTGACGTATTCCAGGAAGCCGATATGCGTGGTTCCACCGAGTCCTTCGTAAAATACAGCTATCTTGTAAAGAGCGCTGACGATATTCCGCGTATCTTTAAGGAAGCTTTCTATATTGCTTCCACCGGAAGAAAGGGACCGGTCCTCATCGACATCCCCTGTGACGTCCAGATCGACCTCTTAAAGAAGTCTTTCGACTACACGTCCGAGGTCAATATCCGCGGATACAAGCCAAGCACAAAGGGAAATAACCCACAGATGCATAAAGTGGTCGCTGCGATCAATAAAGCGAAAAAGCCTCTGATCTGTGCCGGCGGCGGCGTGATCCTCGGAAACGGCGAGGAGTGTGTCCGCCAGTTCTGTGAGAAGAACAATATCCCGCTTGTAACAACGATGATGGGCATCGGCGTTATGCCGAAAAACCACCCGCTGTACTTCGGAATGCTGGGAAATAACGGAAAACCGTATGCAAACCGTGCCGTGGCAAACAGTGACCTTCTGATCATTGCCGGTGCGAGGATCGCCGACCGTGCCGTTCCCAAGCCGGAAAATCTGGAACAGCAGGTCAATATCATCCACATCGATATCGATACCGCCGAGATCGGCAAAAACCTCGGACCTACGATCCCGCTTGTCGGTGATATCAAGAGTATCTTCGATCGTCTGCTGCAGGAGAATATTTCCATCGATACCACAAACTGGATCGAGACACTTCAGGATATCAAGAAAAGTACGGTAGACCACCGTGTCTTCAGTGATAAACTCGTAAATCCGATGCTTTTAGTCCAGCATCTCTCTGAGAAGATGGACGATGACGCAATCTATGTTGCGGATGTCGGACAGAACCAGCTCTGGTCTGCCGACAACTATGTGATGAAGAACGGTCGTTTCCTCACAAGCGGCGGTATGGGAACCATGGGCTACTCAATCCCGGCCGGAATCGGAGCGAAGATGTGTACGCCGGACAAACAGGTCGTCGTTGTCTGCGGTGACGGTTCCTTCCAGATGTCCATGTACGAGCTTGGAACTATCGCGGTAAACAAGGTACCGATAAAGATTCTTGTCATGAGAAACCACTATCTCGGTCTCGTCCGTGAGCATCAGGAAAAGACTTACGAGGAACATTATTTCGGTGTTCAGCTCTACGATTATCCGAAATATGCTGAAATCGCCGCTGCCTACGATATGGACTACTTCCACTGCGAGAGCAACGAGACTCTCGACGCAGAGCTCGACCGTTTCCTCGCTTGCGATAATGCCTGCATCATGGTCTGCGAAGTCGACAGCCACAACAACACAAAATAAGGAGAACGCAAGATGAAAGGTATTTTTTCTGTACTTGTAGAAAATAAAGACGGTGTTCTCTCCCAGATATCCGGTCTTTTCGCGAGAAGAGGCTTCAACATCGACAGTCTGGCCGTAGGCGAGACGGAGCGCCATGATATTTCCAGCATGACCATCGTCTCCACCGGCGACCAGCGCACTGTCGATCAGATTGAGAAACACTTAAACAAGAAACTGGACGTGATCAAAGTCCGCCGCCTCGAGGAGACCCGCAGCGTCCTCCTGGAGATGATGCTCATCAAAGTCTCCTACTCTGCGACAAACCGCAGCTCTTTGATCGAGCTCTGCAGCGTCATGGGCGCCAAGATCGTCCACGTCTCCCCAAAAAGCATGGTCATCGAGTTCCATGCAGCACCGGACGTGATCACAGATTTTATTGAACTTGTGAGAAGCTTTGGTATTCTGGAGCTTCAGAGAACGGGGACGATTTGTATGTCAAAAGACTGATTATAGGCAAAAATGTCATGGATACAGGGCTTTCCTGTTTCCATGACATTTTTTTGTTATGGTTTATTTTCGCTTTGCCACAAATGTCTCCACTTCGTCATACTCCGGAATACTCGGAGCCGCCCCGTTCCGGCTTACGGCGATGGCACTGGCGGCACTTGCCGTTTTCAGGATCTCCGGAATCTCTCTTCCTTTTGTAATTCCGGAAAGGAAATATCCACAGAAGGTATCCCCCGCCGCAGTGGTATCCACTGCTTTAACTTTATAAATATCCTGTTTGAAGCACCGGGTCTTATCAAAATACCAGGATCCTTTCTCCCCCAATGTCAGGACGAACGCAGCGTTCGGATATTTCACTTTTAACTTCTCCATGATCTCTTCCGGTTCCTCGCTCTCCGCCCTGGAGATCTCTTTTCCCTCGATCTCGTTAAGAATAAAATAATCCACCAGATCCATCGGGATTGTCTTCAGGTTCTCGTTAATCGGGGACGGATTCAGCGCGATCTTCGCTCCGCTCTTCTTCGCCGTCTCAGCTGCATATCCCACATTGGAAATTTCGTTCTGGAGAAGAACGATATCTCCCTCTTCCACCATTTTTACCGCCTCATCAATCATCTCTTTCGACACGGAATCATTGGCCCCGCCGCAGATAATAATATTATTCTGTCCGCTTTGATCTACTTGGATCACCGCATGTCCGCTGGCACCAGAAAGTTTTTTTACTCCCTCTGTGTGGACCCCTGACTGGTTCAGAACGCCCAAAAGCATCTCGCCATCCGCGCCCACAGCACCTACATGATATACTTCCGCCCCAGAACGCGCAATGGCGATAGACTGGTTTAGTCCCTTTCCGCCGCAGGCCTCAGAATATGTTCGCGTCTTAATTGTTTCTCCCGGCTGTACAAAATGTTCCACGCCGTAGATACGGTCAATATTTAAAGAACCAATATTAATAATCTTCATATTATCCCCCCAACTTTGGTTTGTTCTATAGAAACTTACAAATATATTATTCTAAATCTGACTATATCACAGTGCACTCTATCAAGTCAATAATAGCAATACTTATATTAATTGAAGCGTTATTGTGGGAATTTATTGAGAATTCCGCGAACTTGAAGCGAAAAGGAAAGTATGTTATGATTGATTGGTGAAAATTGAAATACATGGGGGAACATGGAAATGAACATTGCGGTATGCGATGACCAGCCGGAAGTGCTGGATGTCGTCGAAAATATGCTGAGAGAGATTCCGGAGGTGGAGCGTGTCGAAACTTACCAGGATATCCGGCATATGAGGGATGGATTTGAAGATGGAAAACGACCGGATGTCCTGATCATGGATATCTGCCATGAATATAATACAAAAATTCCGGAGACGGAAGAGCGGCAGGAGGGAATCGATTATGCCTATGAGTTGAATCAGAAATTCCCGGAGATGCAGATCATTTACCTGACTGGATATACGACGAGATATTCCCAGCATATTTTCCTGAAGCCGGTAAACCTCGTGGGATATCTCACGAAGCCGGTGAATGCGGATATCCTTGAAAAGCTTCTTAAGATCGCAAAGGAACGACGGGCTCAGGAAGATGAAAAGCGGGTGACGATCATGTGCCGGAACCAGCAGCAGATCTTTTATCTCAATGAGATCTGGTATCTGGAGAGCAGCGCCCACCGGACCATGATCCATACATACGAAAATGTGCAGGTGTGCCATGATAAGATTTCAGATATGGAGGAGCGGATGGGTGAAACCTTTGTACGGTGTCATCAGAGCTTTCTTGTAAATATGAAGTATATCCGGCGGGTGGATCATGACCGGTTTAAGCTGGAAAACGGGGAGGAGATCCCCATCAGCAAAAAGCGGTACATGGAAGCGCGGACGAGGTATTTTCAGTATCTGGAGGACGCGGTATCATGATCGTTCTTATATTGTTTACCATCTGCCAGTTTACGCTTCTTATAATGAACCATATGCTCTTTCAGGGCATCCCGTCAGCCTGGAATCAGATAAGTATTCCGGTGGTCGCCATCAGTTTTTTTACGGAAGCAGTGCTGGTCGTAAACGGTTACCGGAACAGTAAAAATAAGGTGCTGGAGCAGAAAAAAGAGCGGCTGGAACATGAACTGAACAGAAAAAAAATGGAAGTGAAGAGCGCCGAAGTGCAGGCGGAGCGCCTGAACAAGAGGCGGGAAGATCTTCTGCGGATCGTGAAAGAGGCTGAAAACGATCTTCACACAGAAGACCGGGGATCTGCGGCGGCAAAGCTTCAGAAGGAGATCGAGAAGAACCAGGCAGGCCAGTACTGTTCCAACATGATCCTAAATGTACTTCTTGAGGAGTACGAGATCAGATGCCAAAAGGTGAAGATCCGGTTATCCGTCGATGCGCACGTGGGGGAGCTTCTGGGAATTTCAAGGATCCACCAGTGCAGCATTCTTTCAAACCTCATGAACAATGCCATGGAGGCGGTGGAATATCTTCCGGAAAGTGAGAGATGGATCCGGGTCGATATCCATGTGAAGGCAGACTATCTCGTGATTGCTGTGGAAAATCCGTTTGCTGAGAAGTATCTCGGAATGGAAAAAGGCGGCGAGCGCGGATATGGCAGCAGGATCCTTCGGGAGATCGCAAAGATGTATGGCGGAAACTGCAATGTGAAGATCGACAGTGAGAAAAAGATATATAAGAGCACGGTGATCCTGGACGCGGCGGGAACCGGTGCGGAAGAGGATAGGGGGAGATCGGCATGAACACGGATGCGGTTTTGCGCATACTGATCGGCGCACTTGGCCTGATGCCCACGACCTTTTTTCTGATGCAGACACTGAAATGGCGGGGGACAATTACAAAGGTGCTGATCCTGCAGATCATTTTCAATATTCTTTCATGCAGCGCGAAAGAATATATGAATTTGCTGAGTGATCAGGAAGTGATTGGAATGACGAGCTGGGTACTGATGGGGATCTATCTGAGTGGCATCTTTCTGTGCTTTGGCGATTCCCTGAAAAGAATCATATTGATGGTGGTAATCGCGATCGGATGCACGACGGTTGTGGAGCTTATCTGTAATGCAATATTTGTAAATAATGGCTGGCTGGTCACAGGCTCATTTTGGGGGGTCTACGATTATGTACGTGCCATGACATGCGAGACCATACTTTTAAGTCTGATCCTCATGGGAATGGTTTTCCTCATAAAGTGGAGACGATCTCTGTTCCGCGAAAAAAGCCAGATAGTCACAGCACTGATCGCAGTCAGCGTTCTCGCCGGAATGTATCCCTACATGGATTATATTTCGAAAAAGCAGCATGTGGTTTCTATCGGTCAGCAGTTCCTTTTTATCCTGATCATTATGATCTACATGTTCCTTCCGCTCATCGCTCAGGAGACAGAAAAACGTCAGGAAAATGAGAAAATGTTAAAAGCGCTGAATGACCAGTTTGAGATCGAAAAAAGTCACTTAAAACTCATGGAAGATTTCGAGACCGACCAGCGAAAACTCGAACACGATTTTAACAACCAGATGATGGTCGTTATGGGAATGATGGAGATGGGCGAGTGGACGGCCGCGGAGGATATGCTGGGGGAGATGGAGATGAGGATCGGGAAGGGTAGGAAGGGGAAGTAACAAGAGAATATAGGAGAATTGGAATGTGGGAGAAATGTCTTCGGGAGAGGATGTTTCTCTCTTTTTTGTTTATGCCAATATGTCCGGCAGGATTCGTTAGATTACTACTTTATTACTGATATTAGAACTATTTTTGTCGAAAACCGGTATGATTTTGATGACAGAGAAAACTGGAAGGGCGCATATTGTATAATTCGTAATTAAGAGGAAGTTATGTAGTTCTATAAATGAGTAAGCTAAATAGCGGAAAGGAGAAGATAAAAAATACAAGTACAAATTGTATAAGGGGATAAACAAATGAGGATTGCAGTATGTGACGATCAGATGGAAGTGTTAAACGCTATTGAAGATATACTAAAAAATGCAAAAGATTCGAATATAGAAAGTGTTGAGATTTATCAGGATATCAGACATTTGAAGAAAGAATTTCAAGATGGAAAACAACCGGATATATTGATCATGGATATCTGCCATGAATTCAACTCATCAATTTAGGAGTCGAAAGAAAGACAGGAAGGAATCGACTGCGCATACGAATTAAATCAGGAACATCCAGAACTTCAGATTATTTATATGGCTGAAGATACGACAATATATTCCCAACGTATTTTTTTAAAGCCTGTAAATTTACTTGGCTATTAAAAAAAGCCAGTTGATCCGAGAATCCTGAAACAGCTTCTCGAAATAGCAAAAGAGAGACTAAAACAGGATGAGGAAAAACGAGTAACGATCATGTGCCAGAATCACAAACAGGTATTCTATCTAGATGAGATTAGGTATCTGGAAAGTAACGCACATAGGACGATTATCCATACGTTGGGAAGTGAGTATGTATGTTATGAGAAGATATCTGACCTTGAAAAGAAAATGGTAGACTCGTTTGTACGCTGTCATCAGAGCTTTTTGGTTAATATGAAATATATTCGGAGAATTGAGAATAAAAGTTTTATGTTGGAAAATGGAGAGGAAATTTTAATCAGTAAGAGTAGATATGTGGAGACGAAGAAGCGGTATTCTGGATATTTAGATGAAGTGATGATGTGAGAAATTATGGACATTGTGGATTTTAAAGAAGAGATGAAAGATCCATACGTGAAATCAGAAATTTTGAAATTATATATTCCAGTTTGACTTGAGTACAAGATAAACATATTCAATTTGAAGATGCTGGTATTTTTTGGAGTAGAGTCTATAATGTGTTTGTAAAGATACATAAGAAAGTACTTTTGGAGGAATGGGCTGTGAGTATTGGTTCACAAGTTGCAAAGCGAAGAAGAGAGTTGAGGCTTACACAACAGAATTTGGCTGAAAAGATGGGAGTATCGTTTCAAGCGATAAGTTCTTGGGAAAGAGAAGAGTTTCTTCCAGATATAAATAAATTACAAAAATTAGCTGCGATATTAAATACTAAAATTTCTTATTTATTAGAGGAAAATGATACTGTAAGAGAATGGGATCTTCATGATATGATGTTCTCTCCTGAAAATATGCTTCGAAGAGTACGTATGTATTCACAGGCGAAAAATATGTGCGAGACGCAAAAGGCAATAAAACTCATGCTTAAATACCACGCAGGCGCTACTCGAAAGAGCAATAGAGGAGAAAAAGTTCCGTATATTACACATCCTCTTATGATGGCTTGCCATGCATTTGCATTAAGAATTGACAGTGATAATTTGATAGCGGCAATTCTTCTGCATGACGTAATAGAGGATAATGAAACGGTTTCACTAAAAGATCTTAATGTAAATGAGTCAATAAAAAAAATAATAGATCTTGTTTCATTTAGGATTGAAGAAGGGATGACAGAAGAGGAATCGAAAAGAATTTACTATGAAAAAATCGGAAAGAATAAAAGTGCATCGATATTAAAACTCTTAGATCGTTGTAATAATGTTTCGACTATGGCGATGGGGTTCACACTCGAAAAAATGAGGGAGTATATTGAAGAAACAGAAAAATACGTCTTGCCATTAGTTAATTGTGTAAAGTATGAACAGGAATATTATGATGCAGCGTTTCTGATTAAGTATCAGCTCTTGAGTGTGATTGAAACATTGAAACGTACTCTATAGATTAACTGCTTATTGTAACAAGCTTTACGGTAAAATTCAATATAGATTTTAATTTGAATAAATCTATATTGAAAGAAAAAGGCATTAATATTACTCTATAGATATAGAAAATAAGAGAGAAAGATGATTGGTAAATGTATTTTACCACATGATTTGGCTTAATACATTCAAAAGAAAAGAGGAATAGTAATATGTCAGTAGGTTATCATACTTGTCGTCATTGCAATGGAAGTGGGTATTCACCATGCCCGGTATGTAATGGAGATCGGAGAGGAAATGGTCATATGTCAAATGGAAAAATTTGTTATATGTGTCAGGGAAAAGCGGTGGTGCGATGTCCTGTATGTGAGGGGACAGGGAAAGTTGCAGATTAAAAAGATATAACTTTAAAGAATGGAGAGGACTTATTATGACAATCTTTCAAAGAGCGTTCGGTCAGAAGAAGGGAAACAATGTACAGAGATCAGTAAACAATACGACAACAAATGATAATCCAGTTATTGAGGATGTGGGAAGAGGCGGAATTCAGTGGATTACTGAGCGTCATGTCGCTTGTGTTTTCTTGCTTGACACTTCTGCTTCTATGACTGCAAATGATGCGATTGGAAAACTGAATGCTGGTCTTAGAACTTTCAAAGAACAGACAGTGAATGACTCATCTTTTGATGAGCATACAAAGGCGTGCATTGATGTTGCACTTGTTTCTTTTGGACCTGATGTCCAGGTTCAACAGAAGTTCACTGCCGTAAGTGAGATGGTGCCGCCGACATTGACAGCCAACGGTGGAACACCAATGGGTGCCGCCATTGATAAGGCATTGGATATGATTACAGCGCAGAAAGCCAGATATAACGAGATAGGAACTCCTTATTACCGTCCTTGGATTTTTTGCATTACAGATGGCGGTCCTAATGACTCATATGTTGCGGCGGCACAAAGACTCAGGAAAATGGAAGACGAAGAAAGAGTTCTTGGTTATTGTGTTGGGGTAGCAAACTTTGACCGACGCACAATGGCTAGTATTTTCAATACAGAAAGAATTTTTGAACTAGAGAATCTCAATTTCCCGGCTCTCTTCAAGTTTGTTTCCAGTAGTCTTGCAACAGTAAGGAATAGTGATCCAAATGGTGGTAGAACCATGGCCATAGAGGCACCTAGTGATTTACATACGATTAACATCGCTTTTTAAGGAGAATACCATGCTTGGTTATTATAAAATGTCAATAATAGGAACAGCACACCAAGCAAAGAAAGATGGTGTATGCCAAGATGCGAGCGATGTGGTTGTCCTTAAAAATGGCTGGGTGGTTGCTGCAATAGCTGATGGACTTGGAAGCGCAAAAAAGTCTGAGGTTGGCTCGACAACAGCAGTTAAAACTGTCCTGTCCTTTGTGAGCGAAAATCATCCAGATAAATGGCATGAAGAGAGTCTTATGTCTTTACTTAGAACTGCTTATCATAAAGCATTAAAGACAATTGTGGCTTTGTCTGAAGAGAACAGGGATGAATTATGTGATTACGATACGACATTGACGACAGTTATCTATAATGGGACAAATGCTGTTTATGGGCATGTCGGCGACGGTGGAATTGTTGCATTGTCATCATACGGGGATTATTCTGTTCTAACAAAAGCACAAAAGGGGGAAGCTTTTAATGAGACCAGTCCGCTTCGCGCCGGTCCGGAGAATTGGTCTTTCGGTGTCGCAAAAGAAGATGTTTGTTCTTTGATAATGATGACGGATGGTATCTTCGATGTTGCTTACCCTTGGCTGTTGGCAAAAACGGCTCAGCCTATCTATGTAAACTATGTGCGACCTTTCATGGATATCAGTATTTTGAAAGTCTCGACTCCTGCTGATTTTGAGAACGTCCAAGCTGAAATAACCGATTTCTTCAAGGGCTCATATAGCAAACAGATTACTGATGACAAGACCATAGTAGGAATTATCAACACGGACGTTACACCCGAAAAAAAGCCGGATGAATTCTACATGGAGCCAGACTGGAAAACGCTGGCGAAAGAGCATCACGACAGATTGTATGAACACAAATCTTCCACTAAAGATGCGGATGGATTAAACCAGGATATGGAAGTGCAATCTGATGAAGAACAAGTAGAGGGATACAACCAAAAATCTGTAGGAGCTGTTTCTTCAGAAGAGAAAGAAAAAGGTGAGCCTACAGGAAAATCCAGTCCTTCGATAGTTTCTTTGGACAAGAAAGGTACTGCTGCCGACAGAGATGCGCATAAAAAGAAGGGATTCTGGGGTAAGCTGTTTGGAAAATCGTAATATAGAATAGGGCATGCTGATATGCAGATAAACGATGTAAAGAGAAATGTAGAGAATCTATGGTCTGAAGCATCAGCTTCGTGGCAAGATGATATGTCTAAAAAGTATAAGATTGCAGTGATAGATCAAATGGAAAAACTTTTAAGTTCCATGGAGCGTTCTTGTAGTCGGCTGATACTTGCAAACGAGGAGGCGCTAAGACAGCTAAAAGAGATACAAGAATAATTATGAAGGAGTAATCAATGGCTGAATATAAAGGACTTTCCGGCAAGTTATATCAAACTCAGAATGCACCATTTGCAGGCGGCGGGGAAGGTGATGTATATGATGTTATTGGCGCATATAGCTATGTTGCGAAAGTATATAAGCCAGACAAGCGTACTACAGAGCGTGAACGTAAATTGTCTATAATGGTATCTAACAAGCCAAGTGTTATGGAACAATACGCTTGGCCAATAGATGTCCTTTATGAAAATGGACAATTCATTGGGTATGTTATGCCTAAAATCAACGGCAAAGAAAAGCTGCGAAATATTTATGTCTATGACAAGCGAAAAGGAAAACCCTGGTCTTTATTTATTGCTATTGCAAAGAACCTTTCTGCTGCTGTACATAATGTCCATGAGATTCATCAGGTGGTTGGTGACTTGAACCCCGAAAACATCTTGGTAAATCCCAAGGATGGTATGGTAACTCTTGTCGACACGGATTCGTATCACATTTCCGATTCAAACAGGACATATCGTTGCGGAGTAGGTATGCCCGAGTTCGTTGCACCAGAGCTTCAGGGTATTCACTTTCCTTCTGCTCCTTTGCCGACGTTCACGCCGGAATCTGACCGCTTTGCGCTGGCGGTGCTTATTTTCGCATTGTTGATGAATGGTGCGCATCCATTTTCATGCAAAGTAATTAGCGGGTCTTCATCGAAATTTCAGCCAATTGATAATATGCAGAATGGCAAATGTGCTTTTTTCTCGGACAGCCGTTCAAGCAACATGGATATTCCGCGTTATGCACCAGAGTTAAGTTCGTTGCCGAATAATATTCAGAGGTTGTTTAGGCGTGCTTTTGTGGCTGGTCGTAGCACTCCTTCCCTACGTCCTTCAGCTGAAGAGTGGTATAACGCTCTTGAACAGTTGGAAGATAACCTCAAAACATGTCTTAAAGACACTCAACACATCTACTACTATGGTGCAAAAGAATGCCCATGGTGTAAGGTAAATGAGAAGATGCGTTTCATCTCTCAATCGGTATTTAATAGCTTCAGTCAATCTGGCTCCAACTCTGGTTCTGGTTTTCAACCAGCGACTGCGGGGGGACAAGCACAGCAGTTTATGCCAAGTAGCTATAAGTACACACCATCTTCAAGTGTTTCAGGAAGCCAACCTTCAAAGAAAAAATATGGGGGGATTCCTATTGTTATTGTCGTCATTGTTTTTATGTTGATTATTAAATCATGTATCAACACTTCTTCTGGTAATAAGAACAATGATGATAATTTGTCTGGAGTGAGTGGATATTCTTATAGAATCACAAATAATGATACTTCAGATAAAGACAATTCAGAACAAAATACCAATAATTATGCTCTTCAAGAGACTTACGTCGAAGATGCGTGGTTGACAGATCTTGATTATGTTAAAAAAGGATCCGTTACAATTAAGCCTGATAGCACAGGACAGTCAAATACTGGAATAGAGTATTCTCATTATATGTTTTCAACCTCACCTTATAGTGAAATAGTTTACCAGTTGAACGGTGATTATGATACTTTAACTGCCTTATGGTCCATTTGTTATACTAACAGAAATACTATTGATAATAACAGCTTTGAGATTTATGCGGACGAGGTGCTCGTATATTCATCACCATCAATTACAGGAGGGGACATCCCTGTTGATGTCTCGGTTGATATTAGCGGGTGTAACTTGCTGACCATTCTATTTAAGGAAGGTATTGGTTGTGCAGAACTAGCTAATATTCGTTTATCTACAAATACAAATCGAACTCCTAATGGAACGGTGTATGAAGTTACTAATCTTCCTTGCTGGTTGACGGATTTGGATTATTTAACCAATTCAGAGGTTAGTGTGAGCGGTAGTAATATTGGAGCAACAAACACAGGAGATACATATTCGCATTATATGTCTGGAAGCTCTGGCAGTGAGATTGTTTATTATCTTAACGGTGGTTATTCAAGGCTTACGGGATTGTGGACTATTTGTCAGACATATAAAGATACAAATAAAAATAATAGCTTTGAGATTTATGCTGATAACAACTTGGTTTATAGCTCACCAAGTCTTACAGGAGGAGATTTACCAGTTGAATTCGAAGCTGATATAAATAATTGTGAAAAATTAAGAATCGTGTTTACAAACGGTAATGGAGCAGGTGAACTCGGAAATATTAGAATATATCCGGGAGAAGATTCTTCTCCTATAAATAGGTCTGTTGCGCAAATAGGAGTAGGTGGAACATGGCTTACAGACTTGGATTATCTCATGAATAATGGTGTATCGTTGAAGGGAAATAGTACGGGTACAACCAATACAGGAGAAAACTATTCACACTATATGTTTGGAAGTTCTGGTTCCGAAATCGTGTACTATTTAAATGGCAGGTATTCGTCAATCTCAGGTTTGTGGACTATTTGTCAGACAAATAGAGATACAAATAAAAATAACAGTTTTGAACTATATGCAGATGAAGTTCTTGTCTATTCATCACCAGCTCTTACGGGGGGAGATTTACCCATAACTTTTGACGTTGGTATCAATGGGTGTCAAAAGCTTAAAATTGTTTTTACTGCTGGCAACGGAGCGGGTGAACTTGGTAATATTTCTCTAAAGTAGTTTTGATTGCCGATAAAATGGTATAACGGAGTGTGTTTTCATGAACGAGTCATTATTTATTCGGGCGGTTAAGATTTCAAAATATTTTGATTCAATATTACAAGAAGATAAAGATGTAGATTCTATCTATAATAGTAACAAAGCTGAAATAGAAAAAAAATATAAAGCTAAACTTACCGAATTGGATTCAAGGAAAACCCAAAGAATCTCTTTTGCTTTAGCAAAAGATCAATCCGCTCAAAGAAATGTCCAAGATGCATTGAAAGCTTTGGCTGAAGCGGAGGCAAAAATTTCGAAAAAGTTTAAGAAGAAATATCGTCCAACAAGCCTCACACCTAAATTGCCTGATTTCCAGGAGATAGATGAGCTTGCAGTCAAGATTAATGATGGTTCATTTAGTAGTGTGATTAAGCGGCTGACCGGCATTGACGGCTATTTATCAATGATGGATATGGTAAATGACTATTTTGATTATATTGAAGCAGGAAGAATGTACCTTTGTGGAGAGCTGCAGAAAAGTTCCAGATATCTTGCTCAAGAAAAAGCAGCAGCGAACACAGAGTATGCCCGCGAAAAAGCAGTAGCAGATCAGAAAAAGAGCATCTTGATATCTCAAAATGATCAGGCGTATAACCAAGCTGGAAATGCTTTGCAAAATAAACTATTGACAGCTATTAGTGATCCTACCTTGGTGCATTATGATACCGATCTTGCCGATACATTAGAACAATTAGGTGCATTCGATGAAACCTGGGACTGTTATGAACCGAGCTTATTGTACCCTGGCCAGATTATGATAGGAGCCATTTCTGTTCCTTTTAGCATTCCTTCTCCGGTAGATCAGATGATTCAGGAAAAAATGCCTGTTGCATTCAGCTCTGGCAGAGGATTTTGTGTGCCCATGACTGTGGATATGGCAAAACCATTGCAGCTGCTTATTAACTATGATGATCGTTGTAAGACTGAAGTTATGGAGGGAATTCAGAGTATCATTTTGAAATGGATTAGGTTTATGCCCCCCTACTCATTTACCCTTACATACATTGATCCTGATGATCGAGGTTCAAATTTGGGGCAACTACAAAAACTTGAAGAAATAATTACATGGGATATTTGCAAAAAGGTATATGCATCTAGAGAAGATATTACCAGACGACTCAAAGAACTTGAAAAGTTTGTTGATGCGACCTGCTCTCGTCTTGCAGGCGTAGGTTCAGCTTACGATTACAATTTAAGCAACGAACCTGTGATTGTTCAGCATCTTGTCGTTATAAACGATTTCCCTGAAAAGATGGATCGTGCCGCTGAAGAGGCTTTGGATGTTCTAATCAACAACGCTACGAAATGTGGCATTAGTATGATCTTTACGAAAAAAGGAAATTTGTCCGAACTGCCAAATGCCGTTCAAAATACATTCATCAGAATCAATGCGTCAGTAAATGGTCATACTATTCCTCTTGAGGGTAAAATATATGATTTCCATTTTGATGGCGTATGTTCGTTTTGCGAAAAATTTATTGATGAAGTGAAAGCAACGTATAATGAGGGATTTAAAGTAGATAACAGTTTTGCTAATTTCTTCTCAACTACCTCGTTCAATGGCTACAGAGAATCCACACAGGCGTTAGCCATTCCATTTGCGGTCGACTCAAGAAAGAGGATTGTTGAACTTGAATTGGGTGGCGCATTAACGGCCCATGCCCTGATATCAGGATCAACTGGATCAGGAAAATCTACTACTTTGCATATGCTCATTACATCCATTATTCTGAATTATCATCCGGATGACGTTGAACTGTGGCTCGTGGATTACAATAAGGTTGAATTTGCAGAATACCTCTCCAATATGCCACCTCATGTTAAGCTTATAGGATTGGAACGCGGTACAGAATTTACATTTAGTTTGTTGTCAAAGGTCAACGAAGAATGCCAGCGTAGGATGGAATTATTTAAGCAGGTCGGTGTGAGCAATATTACCGAATACAAGCGCAAATTTGGTGTTCGGTCACTTCCACGAATCATTCTGATTATAGATGAGTTCCATCAAATGACACAGGCGATTCAAAATGAACAGGAGTACGTTCTTATACTGGAAAATATGCTTTCTGAATACCGTAAGTTTGGTCTTTCCTGTGTATTTAGCGATCAGGCAATAGGCGATGGTCTTAGGGGATTGACAGAAAAAGGAAAGAAACAGATTCGGACTAGAATTGCAATGGCCAATGATATGTCTGAGATTCGGGAAACCCTTTCGATTGACAACAGCTTCTATGATGATGCATTGAAGAATAAAATCAATCGCATGGATAAGGGGGATGTAATTTTTAAACGAGGAATCAAAGATGCTGTGGGTGAAACACAGATTGTCATTGATAGATACCGTACTGTTTATGTTACAAGGAATGAGAGAGTCAAAAGCATAGAATTAGCCAAGAGGATTCTTGGTAGTGCATATTTAAAACCAGATGTATTGGTTATTGACGGAAAGGGACGCAAGTACTGTGATGAATTGGTTATTGAAAAGTATGAGAAAGTTAATGGAGGGCCAACACCATCAAATATTCCGATATATATTGGTACTCCAACAAATCTGAACCCCTGTTTTTGCTTTTCATTACAGGAGCGTCTAGACTCAAATGTTATGGTTATCGGAGCCGATACCGAAATGAGGGCAAGCGTTATTATTTATACAATCAGCTGCTTTTCTCGGATTTTGGAATCTGAAATTGTTATTATTGCTGATAAAAAAGATGAGCTTTACACACAATTTAAAACCGAGTTGGAATTACTCTCTGATGAACACGTTCACATTATAACGGACTTAGAAGAAGTATGTGCGTATACTAATGGACTTCTTGAAAGCGGCAGAAATGGCAATCATCCTAAAACGCTCATGGTGTGGTTGGGCATTGAATCTATCGGTGCCGATTTGAGCATGTTTCCTAATAAGCTGAATATTCGGACTGAAAATACAACCATAAATCACAATGCGGTCAATGATTTGATGAACGAGATTGACTCTCTGCTTGCCGATTTTGATGAGCCGGGAATCAGCAAAACTGATTCAGAAATTGACAGAGAAGAATCTTCTGATAGTATTGTTTATGATGCTAGAGACGATATCTGTGAGTTGATTTCAAAGGGGCCGAGATTTGGTATCCACAGCCTTGTCACCTACTCTTCGGTAAAGATGCTTAGGCAGTCTCGCTTTGTAAAGCTTGAATGCTTTGAACATAAGATTGCTTTTGCAATGAGTCGTGACGATTGGAGTAATTACATGGAGCGGATTCATTACATCGCCGATTTGGATAATATTTCGGCCGTGTATTATGATGGCGGCTCTACAACTCACATTTTTAGACCATATTTGCTTGGATGAAGGAGAAATTAACATGAGTGAGGGTATGATAATCAGAGATCCCGATGAGATAGAGAAGTTTGCCTTGGAAGTTGAGGCCTACTGTGCTGAGATGAAGACTGCTTGCAACAACCTGAAGAGTAGGCTTTCAAGTGCAGAATCTGGAATGAAAGACAGAGTATCCCGAAAAGCTTTGCAGCGTATAGAACAGCTGGCAGAAGATTTACTGGTCGGTCTGCCTGCTGTTGAGGGAACAGCAGAGATGCTCAAGAAAGCAGCTAAACCATTGAAACAGGCTCGTACTTTGATGTGAGGTGATTAGAATGAGTGAACAGATTGAAGCTTCGTCAAGATCAATAATAGAATTAACGAAAGGCATCAATGAGTGTATTAAAAAGATTTCTTTTCTGAACAAAGAGTTATCCGATCAGCTTAAGACGTTGGGAAACACTTTCCAAGATGAGGGTTATGCAGTAATTCAAGGCTATGTTTCAAGTTCTCAAGCCAAAGTAAATGAAGCGGTTCCAGATTTGAAAGTTGTTATGGAAAAGCTGATTGAGTATGCACATTTGCTGCAAGAATCCGAGAAGAGCATTACTTGATGGTGTGAAAGAATATGATTGGACAAATAATTGCAAATGCATCTAAGTTATTTGCACTGGATGATGATCTAAAAAATACTACATCACAGATTGATTCCGTTATCGCTGATAACGAAGATTTAATTCGGAATACGAATCAATATATATTAGATGTTCTTGATATTTGGAAGGAACGTCAGACCCAAGCATATGAAAAGTTGATGTTTGCGCAAGAGAGATTAGCCAGGGCTGAAGAAGGCGATAGAGATAGCGAAGATGGGGATGTTCCTTATTATTACTATCAAGCTGTAGCTACCTGTCAGGCTGAGTATGATGGAATATCGGATGTTTGTGTAGCAATTGAAAGGATAAATGATGACTTTCTAGCTGCTTCTTCATCATATAAGAGGGAAATGGAGGCATCACGGCATGAATACATCAGTGCTCTTCAAAAAAGTTCACATGTGCTTACTCAATATGCTGAATTGGTTAGAAAATCCTCCTCGATAACATCTGGTGGCACTTCAGTTGTAGGAACTGGTTTCATTGCTGGTCAATCTGGAAGTGACAATACAACGTCGACAGGACAATCATCTTCTGAACATGGTGAGGGAAGTTTTAATCACACATTTGGACTAAGTTCTACAAAACAGACTTGGGCAATTGAATCTGATGGAAGCATGGTATTTAATACTCCTGTTGAAACAGGTGGGAAGCTCGACTCAAAACAAGGGAAAGTAAATGGTTTTTGGGGAACATGTGGGTTGGTTTCATGTGTCAATGTTCTTCGCCTTGCAGGATATCCAGCTACAGAAAGCGAAGTGGTTGAATATGCATCGATGACTTCTGCTGGGTCTGGCAGAGGTACGTTGTGCACTACAAATTCTTTCCCCGAAGATAATGGGGGAACATCCGCCAAAACGCGGCAGCAAATTCTTCAACACTTTGGGATAAATAGTGAACTTAGTGAAGCTTCAGTAGATAACATTGCTGATGCTATATCCAATGGACGAGGTGTAATAATCTCAGTATATGCAGGAATGCTCTATAATGGATGGTCAAATCACAGAGATCTCCATGCCATAACAGTCACGAGCGTAAAAAAAGATCGCTATGGAAATGTGTTGGGATTTTATGTGTGTGATTCCGGTACGGGGGGCGTGGATAATTCAAAATTCTACACTACTTTCCAGGTCGGAAACGCACTGTCGGGCAGGCCAATGAATGTTACATCAATTATCCGATAGGAGGATTTATGGGCGAAGAAATGTCATACGATCAAATATATAAGGTTCTGCTGTCAGAAGGAATTGAGGAGTATGTTCCTGATGGCATCTCCATTTCTCATCCTGTGGTGGATTTTAGAGATGGCACAATAGTTGATTGTTTTCTGCTTTTTTCAATTTCCTGTGATGGATTGAAATATACTGTTCCAACTGCTAGGATTCTCATTGATTCTGCAAAGAAAGAAGTAGTGGAATACAAAACGGCTGAAGAAATGCCTTTTTCTGTTTATGATGGGACTGATTATTTTACAATCGATATCACGAATAGTGATGCAGAGAAAACGCAGAATATAGAACGAGAATATCAGACTTTGTATATGAAGATTAGAGAGCTTGCCTTTAAAGAGAAACTATCAACAAATGATAGAAAAACCGTTGTCCAATATATTAAAATGTTAAAAAAAGTTGAACTAAAGAATATACAACCGTTTCTATTCGAATTAGGGCAGTCATTTTTCAAATGGGCAAAAAATGTAATCAAAAAGTGATATGTTTTTGATGATAGTGTAGTTGCTCTTTTCTGAAGGCGTTTCATTACAACATTTTAAGAGATTTATGAATATCTGATAATGCTCTGGAATTATGGCTAATTTTGTTCGCAAGTTGAGTCATTGGGTATAGAGGGCATATTCCGCAGAATCTGGGTTTGCAAATTACGCTCAAATGGAATGCCAGTTCCGCTACTGCGGAACGGCTATTCCATTTTTAACGGTACGAAGTACCGTTAAATGACCTCATTCTGTTTCACGCATATTTATACCGTTCATCTCAAGACGATATGTATGGTGCTTATCTGTGATTCGTGTAAGGCACGCATCAGCATAGGTATTATCAGCAAACATATTGGGGTATTAAAAGAAAATATCATTGCTATACAACGAAAAATGATCATGCAGAATTATTTTTAATGGAAATTGATGATACGTTGGAAAAAGAGACTTGCGAAGAATAAGGGATTACCAATGGGATAAGGAGAAACTACAATGAGAAAAAGCTTATCGACATTTTACCGCGATAGTCTTTCAGACACAGCCCAATTTTACTATGAAACTATCAACAAACTTGCTATTGAACGTGAAGATAAATTCAAAATAAATTTTACCGACCCTGAGCTTGATGAAAATATCACCGCATCGATAGAGGCATTGCGCAATGATCACCCAGAGTTCTATTTCTTAAATGGATTTTCAGTAGAGGGGGATGAAATTCAGCTCACCTACAAGATGTTAACCACAACCGCTGACCTGGATAAAGTAATGGACAGAATCACTTTTGAGGCAAGAAGAGGTTCAAGCCGTTTCTTTCAAGCGGCAGCGGTATACGATTATATCGTAACACATATCTCAGAGCGTCCAAGGTATGAGTCGCCGTTGCTTCACGATTCAACTATCATTAATCCGGCACTCTTTCATATAGGAAATAATGAAGGTTGTTGCCGTTTGATGGTTTATGCGATGCGTTATCTCGGCAATAATGCTGCTGTCATGTGCCAGGGAGACGCCTTTTACTGCCTTCTGAATCTTGATAATGTTCTATTTAAGGTGGACTTTTTGAAGAATAAAAAAAACGCACTTGAACAGTGCCCTGAAAGCGAAAAAAGCAGCGAATGGCTCTTGGATCTTCCAGTAGAGGTGGCTGCCAGAGAGCTAAATTATATGTCGAGTCCTTTATTCCAACAGGTGGTACGCGATTTGGTTGAGACTGAAGATGGACGTCAGCTTTTATGTACATACTTTATGAAATACGAATTTACATTTGAAAATTTATCCTGGGATTTTCTGCGTGCTATTTCCAAAACAGGATATGATACCAACACGGAACAGATGTTGGAACAGATGGCGAATGTACATTTTATAAAAGCTTTGAATGCTCAAAATGGCTCAGCGTATTATCTTGAAGAGAATCGGAATCAGTATATGCAGGTCATGACACAGCTGCATCCTGAAACACCGGAAGAAATTTTATGGGTGCAGATAGGAAAGAAATATCCTGATATCGCAAACAAATATAAAAAACGCCTTAATGAGTGGATCTATAGATGCGACATGACTGAAATTACACCTTTTTGGAAGGCATAAACGCGGCCGGGAGTAATCAAAGATGAATCATATAGTGGAAATCTGCGTGTCGACTCCAGAAGAATTAAAAGAAGCGATGAGTTTATCCAAATACTGTTTTTGGAGAAAAAGCGTCATTTCCATACAATATAGTTATGGAGTTGAAAAAATTAGACGTGAGATTCGAGAAATCGATAGCGATTTTGGTTATTGTTTTGCTGGCACGCAGCTTGAAGAATATTCAACTGATATATCTACAGAATTGGGAAAGGGTTATAATGTAGGTATTACATCTATCTTTAATGCTGACGTTGAAGACTTGATTTATCTGGGCTCAGAGATTGCTGAGATTTTGAATCAGGAAATCCTGAATAGCGAAGATCCATATGAAAAGATAAAGAAATTCGATGAGTTTATAAAAGAAAGTTTTCAGCTTAAAAGCCCAAATAAGATTGGCAGATATCTGGCCAATATATTGTCAAAAAATAGCGCTAAGCTGTATCAGACAGTTAGCGCAATCGCAACCCTGACACTCTCTCAGATGGGTATCAAAACTCTTTTGATATATGGTAAAGCACATGAGATACATAGTTGGAAACCCCATGTGTGGAATGCTGTAAAAATTCATGGGGCGTGGGTTCATGTCGATTTCGGATATTCCATAAGTTCCATGTTTCTCCCTAATAGCATGTCTCTTTTGGAGGAAAAGTCTTTCGTTGCGACACATTTGTGGAATCACGAAGTGTATAATGACACATCAATGGAGTTGGCATGGCAGAAAACATATCCACGATATAAAGCATCTATCCGGGCGGATGAGAAAACCATTGTGCTCAATGGAGTGAGCATATTATTGGAAGAGCCTTTAATGATCTATAGAAACAATCGGCTATGGATAGATTTGTTGAGCTTGATACGGATATTAGGCGGATTTTTGTTGGTGGATCCAGACTCAGGCTTCACAAATATCTATTTAAACAACTGTAAAAAGCCTTTAAAAACCAGAATGGAACAATATAAGAACCGTTTTTTCGACATAAAAATCTTAGATGATTTCTGCAGCTGCTTCCATGACGGAATGAACATCGAAATTGATATTTATTTCGGAAATTAGAGTTGCTGCTTCATAGTACTATACAGGGCGTCAATGGATTAAGAATAACTATACGTATGGAGATGATCGTGAAATGGACAAAAACAATAGGACGGATTTTGATGGTATTAAATCTGGTGATGAAGACGAACTTGATATATCCGGTTCTCTCGATATAATTGCACAGATGAAAGCCGCACTCGCTGAACTTGAGAGAAGAGAAAAAGAACTTGATCCAGAAGAAGAAAAACTCTTTATGTGTGTTCAGGAAACCTTATTAGAACACGGATTGAAATATATCTATGACGCAGACACTCAGAGAGTGATCGAAGTTATGCTCGGGGAAGATAACATGCCATTTCGGATGCAAATTAACCTGAAAGATTCAAGGCTGGTCTGCAGGTCGACTTTCCCATTTCGAATTCAGTGCAATTCGTTGGCATTAGTTGCGCTGTACATAACTGAATTCAATGCGAAAAGAGAGCTTCCAAGTATAAAAATGGACATGGAAAAAGGCGAAGTCGTCATGGAATATTCGTATTTTCTTAAGACGTCGATAGAATATGATAAAAAGCGTTTATGGTTCTATATAGATGCCTTGATTAGTCCGATGTTCGATGCTTACCAATGCCTGCATCGATTAGCAGTGGGAAAAGTCTCCAAGGATTCGAAAGATTATTATAGAGCACTTCTCGAAAAGTCGCTGGCAGTTATTGATGGTCACGAAGAAGATGAGCAGTATATTAATTATGGATCAAGCGGGCTGAAAGGGGCGTTGGAGTTTAAAGACTGATGACAAGAAAATGTCATGAGAGAGTGAAGGCGAACATGCGGAAGGGAGATATATAATGTATCCGGTCCTAAAAAAGGGACACGTTTGCGGGGCTTCATAGACAAGAATCACCGTATACGCCCCTATATGGAAAATGCTTATGGAAAATTTGAACTTGAAAGAGGGCTGTTCTATGAACTCTTAGATGCAGATGGAACGGAGCCATTTAAACCGCCGTACAATGACCCACAGATACTTGCTGATTTGAAAAAGTACGGCTTAATTGAAACACCAAGATTTATGCGAGTCGGGCGAGAGACGCTCTTCATTCTGATAAATCTTAATAAAAAATTTAAACATAGAAGCATTTTTAAGGTATTAAACATGTTTCTTCCAATTGTATCTGTCAGTATCTTTGTATTAGGGGTATGTCAGCCGGGAATAAAAAACGTGCATGTTGGAGATGAGTGCAGCATGCCGCTTCTCATTTTCCTTAGTATGTGTTCGGTCATTTTACATGAAGCGGGACACTTACTGGCAGCTATTTCAGCTGGCCAGAAAATCGACCATATAGGAATCACGTTTTGGAGCATAATTCCGACGGGGGCATATGTATCTGTCGATGATAAGATAAATTCACGAAAAAGTGAGCAGATGCAGTTCGGACTGGCTGGGATTGAAGTAAATCTTTTGATTACAGGGATTTGTCTGATTCTGATCGGCAGACATTATGATTGGGCTTATGAGCTGGTTAACATTGCGTTTTTCAACATTATTCTTATAATTGGTAATATAGTGCCAATTCCAGGGCTTGATGGTGAGAAGGCATTAAGTGTACTTTGTGGAATAAGCAGTATTGGTAAAGTTGCTCAAAAGAGTCTGTTCGATAAGAAAAGGCGGCAGCGTCTTTTGCGTACGGGCTGGTCAGGATATATCTGCTTTTTTATTTTCTGTCTGGTTATGTTTTCGCGAGTCATTCCTTTACTGTTTCTACTGCTTGAGTGGAAAATATTATGTTCCATACCTTCTTAAATAGAAAAATACAAAGGGGAATTATAAAAATCATGAATATTTTGTATAAAATAGGCGATCTCTACAATTTGTTGGTAGATGCATTGTTTTGGTTATTGTATGACAAAATTGGCATTAAAAAGGTAAAGCGATTCTATTTGAACGTTCTAATTTTGATTAGCATTCCGACATTATTATTGGTCATGCTTTCATTTGTTTTTTCGTTGGAGCTGGCATTCGATCCATACAGGCTAGTAGGCATATTTGGGAAGAAAACATACTCAATGTTGATTACTTTGCGCCGTCCGGCGTATGTGGTGAGTGTTGTTGCTTGTGTGATTTTTATTAAGAGAACGAAAAAACAGTTGAGAAGTGCCGGCTTGGATAAAAGGACACGTTTAGGGCTGCTGATATTCCTGTTGATGACGGTAGTGTTTGTGTCTGGCAAGGTAATTAGAACATGTGAGAATTATATATATAAGCACTATGGTGAAGCACATACATCGGACTACATAGATTATGAGTTTGCTTATCCGAATATATCGGTGGAGATACTCACCTACCCGAATGAAACCTGGTTTCAAAAAGCATTAAAAACACAGGCGACCTTTGAACGATTTGTAGGGGAAATTGTACCCGATGTGGGCGGCAAGGCCCTGAGAACGGAGGAAGTTCCTGAAGACTGGTGGAGACTGAAAGTGTGGCGTAGAATTGCCTGGTTAGAATATTACTCTGGTGACTTCTTTTGGTTGGTTTTTTGTTGGTGGCCGCTAGGGATGGTTACAGGGGCTGTCAGGACGAGACCGCGTAGACGGGAAAAATGATGAAAGTAATCGACATGGATGGCTTCTATCTTTTAGCCTAATGGCCTTATAGCATAAGACGAAAGTGGTTTCAAGATTCAAAGAATATTTTCTCATGTCATTTCCTTCCGCCCCCATTTTGCCACTTTTTCATAAGAGAAGCGTAAGACTCGTCAAGTTGCATTTCGTCCAGAGATAAGCTATAATGGAATGAGTGCTAAATTTAAGTGAGGTGGATCGCTATGAAAAAATCGATCAAGACAGCCATTTTCACCTGCGTTTTCGCAGTGGCATTCCAGATCACGGCGTTTGCGAGCTTTTCCTGGAAGGTGGAGAATGCGGAGAGTTCTTATGTGGGAACGACGAATGCGACTGTGACGAATACATCAGGAAAGAAGGAGACGGAGGACGCTCCGATCGTAAAGAGAGGAACCGTCGTGACGTTTACGGAGGCGGCAGCGAGTGCGACTTATACGGTAAAGGCATATGATGGGATGGGAAATCCGATCCGGGATTTCAGCGCGTCTCTCGGAACGGTAAGGAAAGGCGGTACTCTCCAGTATACACTGGACTGGAACGCGAGAAAGTCGGAAGGAAAGTCCTCGTACACAGGACAGGCCGGTGTCTTTGAGATCCAGGCGAAGGATTCCGACGGAAAGACATGGAGACAGAGATTTGTGATCAATAATGTCTGCGCGTCAGGTGTGCTCTCCAATATGTACCTCTACAGCAAAGGCGCTCTCTACCAATGGAAGAGCAATTCCAAAGGCTGGTGGGTGGACAAAAAGTCCGGCGGCTACCTCACAAATGCATGGTTCCAGTCTCCGGTGAGCGGACTCTGGTACTATATGGGCTCTGACGGATATATGCTGACGAATACGACAACTCCGGATGGATATAAGGTCAATGCAAGTGGTGTGTGGGTGAAATAGCACTGCACTATAAAAATTCTGGAAAAGTCATGGCAGGAAAAGCCCTGTGTTCAGATATTCTACGGATCTGAAATGCGAAATATCGGTAAAATGTCGCCATAGTGTGCGTGTAAAAAAATCGCATGTCATAAATGATAATTTACTTAAATGAGAAAAGTTCTCAATAAGAATCTTCCATTTTCTGCAAAAAGGTGTATGATAAAAATAGTTAGCAACACCTAACAAACGGCTCGCGATCCACCCGGATCACATGAAAAACTTCCGATGGGAACGGCCGCTTTTAACGTAACTCCTGCGGGAGGGAAATGGAGCAGTTCATGGGAAGATTTTATCAGCTTTCAAAGAAGATTTCGGAGCAGGAGGCATCGGAGATCATGCGGGAAGTCCTGGAGCTTCCGGATATCCGGGATGCCGAGCTTGTCGATGACCGCAGCCGGGTCAGAGTTGAGACGAAGGACAATGCGTTTGTCGATGTGATGAGTACGGTTGTAAATATTTTCCGCCGCGTGGCAGGCGGATGCGAGCTGTCCTTTGCGGGATTCGCTTATAAGGACTGAGGAGCAATAAAAAGAAAAGTGTGCGGAAAATCGCGCGCGGCAATAAAAAGCGCAGGATCATGGACTTATTGGAGTCTGTGATCGCTGCGCTTTTTTTTGTTGAATTGCATTTCAGACATTTTTAAGGACGTTCATAATGAAAATGGAACTTTCGAGAGAAGTTTTACATTACTCAATTCTTCGCTTCAGAAGAATATTTCTTAATATGTTCCTTGATCGCCGCAAAGCTCTCTGCACTGATATCATGTTCGATCCTGCATGCATCCTCGAGAGCTGTCTTTTCACTGACTCCGAGGTCCATCAGCCATTTGGAGAGGGCCGTGTGGCGCTCATAGATTGTCTCGGCGATCCGGCGGCCTTCGTCGGTCAGCGTAATGTGTCCCTCGTCATTTACCAGGATCAGATTGTTGACCCGGAGATTTTTCATTGCGACACTGACGCTTGGTTTCGAGAAGCCGAGTTCGGTCGCGATATCGATAGAACGCACATACGGCTGTTTTTCACTTAACATTAAAATTGTCTCAAGATAATTTTCAGCGGATTCCTGGATTTTCAAATAATTACCCCCATATATTGGAACATCATGCAGCTTTGTGCCGGAAATCTCCGGATTAAACAGAGCTGCGTCTGCAGGTGTCAGTCAGTTAAACGAAGTTTACAGGATTCTTTATCTTCCTGTTCATGTCTTATCACAGTCAGCATAACGTGTGTGCAAGGTTGCCTTTTCACGGGCATGGAGTGCCCGTGTATTGTAACGAGTGCAGACCTGTTGAACAGTTATAATTCGTCCTTCTACTATAACACAAGATATGGACTGAGTCAAAGTTAATTCCACTTGTTTTTGAAAATCTATAAAGATTTTTGAACCGAAAAGTCCAGATCGGCAGCATGAGTGATCGGGCTGTTCGCTGCCATTTCGCGTGGCGGGATAAATGCGATAGGACCATACGATTAACTAAAACTAACTAATGAGAAAAACTCTCAATAGCAGATATTGACATTGAAGTTAGTATATGCTAACCTTATATCATCAGTTAGACGGAACTAACCTTTAAGCAAAGGAGGAATATTACATGAGCGTTGTTATTATCGGCGGACATGACCGCATGGTCAGACAGTATAAAGAAATTTGTGAAAATCATAAATATAAAGCGAAAGTTTTTACCCAGATGAAGACAGGACTCGATAAGCTGATCGGAAGACCGGATCTTTTGATCCTGTTTACAAATACGGTATCCCACAAGATGGTACGCTGCGTACTGGACGAGGTGGATGAGGACCGTACCGATATCGTCCGCTGCCATACGAGCAGCGGAACAGCACTGGCTGAAATCCTCGAAAAGCATAGCGCGTGATGTTCAGAAAGGCGGTATACGCATGAGCGAAGAGATCTTCGGGGCAGTACAGAAGCTCCCGGTGAACGGAACGAAGAAGCAGGTTGTTTTGCAGTGCGCGCCGCTTCTCACAGGGATCAAATTATCGAATCTCCTGAACGTACGGGCAGATCAGAAAGAGGAAGTGTTCCGGATCTTTGAAGGATCACCGGTCTGCTGCAGAGTGCTCTATGAATTTCAAGGAAGGTTGTCCATCCTTTTATATCGTCCGGGAATGCTCGCGGCATACTTGGAACGCGAAGATGTAAAAAAAATGATGACATCTTTCGGGTATGAAAATCCGGATCTGGAAGAAACTTTGAACAGGATCGCGGATGCTTATCAGGATCATATGAACGGAAAACGCGGTTTTCCGCATGAGATCGGACTTGTCCTCGGCTATCCGCCGGTGGATGTGGAAGGATTTATCGAAAAAGAAGGCAGAGATTTTCTGTACTCCGGATACTGGAAAGTATATGGAAATCTGGAAGATACATTAAAAACATTTGAAGCTTACGATCAGGCGAGAGATTATGTGATCGGCATGACCGGAAACGGGAATGAAATCAGGGATATCCTGGCGGCATCGTAAATACCGCCGGTTCCAATTATAAAAGCGGCGGACGGCGAGATCCGGGTTACCGCAAAACAAATTTCAGGAGGAAATCAAAAATGGATAAGGTTATTGTTGCATACTGGTCCCAGACAGGAAATACAGCTGCTATGGCTGCAGCAGTCGGCGAAGGAATCACAGAGGCAGGAAAAGAGGCTGTTGTCACAGATATCTCTTCCGTTTCCATGGATGACTTAAAGGAAGCTTCCGCTTTCGCACTCGGATGCCCGGCAATGGGAGCTGAGGTTCTTGAGGAAGGCGAGATGGAGCCGTTCGTAACAGAAGTTGAGGCTTTCGCTGCTGGCAAGAAGATCGGTCTGTTTGGTTCCTATGGCTGGGGAGACGGCCAGTGGATGAGAGACTGGGAAGACAGAATGAAAGCTGCAGGCGCAACTGTTGTCGGCGGTGAGGGCGTGATCTGCCAGGAAACACCGGATGACGATGCACTTGCAAACTGCAAGGCACTTGGAAAAGAGCTCGCTGCATTAGCATAAGAGAGCAACGGCAGAGAAGCGTGCCGGGAAATATTTTAATAGGAAGATAAAAAGACACAGCCGGGAGAGGATGCAGTCCCGGCTGTGTCTTTTTTGTTTAACAGGAAATTCCGATGGAACTTCCTGTTAAACAAAAAGGCACTGCGTGCCTAAGATGCGCACTCGCGCGAAGATGATGGTTGTCGCAAGCGACCGCGCTCGGCGCGAGAATGTGTCTCGGCACATTCTTTTTTATTTCCAAGCATTTGGCATGAAGATCAGAAAAACGTCCGTATAAAATTGCCCTTGCAGAACCGGTACTGCCTTGTCGGACGGCCTTTTCCCTCCTGCTTCTGCGACTCGATCTCTTCTATTAAATTGGAGTCGAGGAGCTGCTGAAGGATCCGGTTGCAGCTGCGGCTTGTGATATTGAGCCACTGGGAGAGGGAGGCGGCTGTCATGACCGTGTCTTTATCCATCTGGAAGAGACCGACGATCTTTAAGAGATTGCTCTCATTGATCCCATTCTTCTGGGAGTAATCAAGCGCCCTTGTGTTGGAATAACTGTAGTTTAAGGATCTGGTGAGGGAGAGCGGTCCTGTGAGAGCGTTGTCCTCGCCGGAGATGACGAAACCATCGTTCTTTCCGTATTTGACTGCTTCCTGCAGTGCGAGATCTGCCTGGTAATGGCTTTCACCCAATGATTTTCCGAATCCGGCACCGAGACGGAATTCGAGGTCGCCCTTCTGGTCCAGGAAAGCGATGAGATCCTGGATCCTGCTGAAACTGCTTTTATAGAGATCACTGTCGAGAGCGAGTTCGAACCGGTTAGAGACGGCGTGAATGGCGAAATCGTAATTGTATTCCTTTCGGAAATCCAGGAGATATTTGTGCAGCGTGATCTCCAGATATTCCCGGTCCTGGGAAGAAATATTATCCGGATAGACAAGCTTTATGAGGATCACGAGCTTGTTGAGCTGGCTTTTCTGCTTTAAGCGGATGGAGTTTACCGCGTGGCGGATCGAGTCGCGGACCATCTCCTCGGTCGGAAGAAAGTGGATATACGGGATCTGGAGCTTATTGAGGACCTCCAGCTGATTGGTCGTTCTCGTAAACATCATATCGATCTTTTTCTCTTTCCACAGCTCCACGGCGCGTTCCTTTAATGTCTCATAATTATAGACGGGATTTTCAAAGCAGTAGGGCATGTGCTCCGGATCCAGGTATTTTTTCAGATTCATGAAATCATTGACCGGAGTCAGAAAATCGATATAAAGTCTGTTCAGCGGAACATCCGGGTAATGGATCACGAAATTTAAAAGAATGGACAGGAGCGTCTTCTCTGTATAGGAAATAAAGGTACAGGGGACTTTCAGGTCGTCCACATGCGTCAGAATATAGGAATATCCGAGCTCACCGGAGAAGAAGAGGACATCCGAGATGTCTTTACACTGGTCATATATGTCCTTAATTTCCTCCAGACTCTCGTAGACATACTTGTGAAATACGCATCCGAAATCGTTGTGTTCGATCGCTTTATCGATGACAGCCATTGATTTTAAAGGACTTATGATGCTGATACTGATCATGGCCGAACCTCCTTTTATATATGAAAAAACGATATAAAGACATGCTATTAATGACAGCCATGTCGATAAATCGGCTTTTGTAAGAATCGTACCACAGATTGTTGACAAAGTCAAAAGGGTATGTTAGAATAAAGACAAATAAAGGACGTAAGCAAAATGAGTCTTAAATAAATCAAGGGATTCGAAAGATCCGTATTGAGGGAAATACAGAAGCTTTCGGATCGCGTGATGCAGCGAGAAATCCTGTATACATAGTGAAAACAACGTATTATATATGGTATTCAAACTGTATATACAAAAGATACAAAAGTTTTCTCGGAAATCCAATTAAGGACTTGATTGAGACTCACGAGCAAAGAAAAGTCTTTTATTAGTGCAAAATGGCACAGGGGTTTAAGAACCAACATTTAAGGAGGTATTTGCGAGATGAGCAAGTATGTTGAGAGGGTAATTGAGGACGTAAAAACTAAATACGCTAACGAGCCGGAGTTCTGCCAGACTGTAGAAGAAGTATTATCTTCCTTAGGTCCGGTTGTAGATGCACATCCGGAGTATGAGAAGGTTGCCCTTCTTGAGAGAATGGTAATCCCGGAGAGAGTTATCGAGTTCCGTGTTCCGTGGGAGGATGACAACGGAAACATTCATGTAAATACAGGTTACCGTGTACAGTTCAACGGAGCAATTGGACCGTACAAGGGAGGTTTAAGATTCGCACCGAGCGTAAACCTTTCTATCATGAAATTCTTAGGTTTCGAGCAGACATTCAAAGATAGCTTAACAACACTTCCGATCGGCGGCGCTAAGGGTGGTTCCGACTTCGATCCGAACGGCAAGAGCGACAGAGAAGTTATGAGATTCTGCCAGTCCTTCATGACAGAGTTATATCGTCACATCGGTCCGGATGTCGATGTTCCGGCTGGTGACCTTGGTGTTGGCGGACGTGAGATCGGTTATCTGTTCGGTCAGTACAGAAAATTAAGAGGCGCTTACGAGAACGGCGTATTAACAGGTAAGGCTCGTTCCTTCGGTGGTTCCTTAATTCGTCCGGAAGCTACTGGTTTCGGTGCTGTTTACTACCTTGACGCTGTTATGAAACATGAGAATGATACATTACAGGGTAAGACAGTTGCAGTTGCTGGTTTCGGTAACGTAGCTTGGGGCGTTGTACAGAAATTAGCTGAGTTAGGTGCTAAGGCTGTTACACTTTCTGGCCCGGATGGATACATCTACGATCCGGATGGAATTACAACAAAAGAGAAATTCGACTTCATGCTTGAGATGAGAGCTTCTGGACGTAACAAAGTTCAGGACTACGCTGATAAGTTCGGCTGCAAGTTCGTAGCTGGAGACAAGCCGTGGGGCGAGAAAGTTGATATCATCATGCCGTGTGCTACACAGAACGATGTAGACCTTACACAGGCTAAGAGAATCGTTGCTAACAACATCAAGTACTACATCGAAGTTGCTAACATGCCGACAACAAACGAAGCTCTTAGATTCTTAATGGATCAGAAGAACATGGTTGTTGCTCCGTCTAAGGCTGTTAACGCTGGTGGTGTTCTTGTATCCGCTCTTGAGATGAGCCAGAACAGCGAGAGAATCTCCTGGACAGCTGAAGAAGTTGATTCTAAACTTCATCACATCATGACAGAGATCCACGATGGTTCTGCTGAGTGTGCTGAGAGATATGGCCTTGGTTACAACCTGGTTGCAGGTGCTAACATGGTTGGTTTCCAGAAGGTTGCAGATGCTATGATGGCTCAGGGTATCGCTTGGTAGTTTGAAGCGAACCTCGGATATCGAAGCCCGCGGTTTCTAAAAACTGCATAAGGGCACTAGGTACTGAATATAGGGGATGCTGTCGGGGAGTGTGCCCGACGGCATCCCTTTTCTGATTCGTTGGAAAATGGATCAGAATTACTGCTGATGAGAGAATTTACTGTTTGTTTTTGTAGAAAAATGAAATATATGGGAATGTTTGGTGCAGATTCCGGATATTTGTCTGTGAGAGAAAAACAGTAAAGCAGAAGCGGGGAAAAAGAACATTTTATTCACAAAATGCTCAATGTGAATAAAATATTCTTTATTAAGAAAATAAATCAAATTCGCGAAAATACTTTACAAAATAATGCACTTCAAGTAAGATAGATGAGTACGGGGTATGATCCTCCATGTGGTTGATGGAGGAAAGGAACATTGTCCTGAAAGGAGAGTTTTTTATTATGAATTGTCTTATTATCGACAAAGTATGGGGTGGAATCGCTGAGGAACTCAGCAAAGTTATGAATGTTAAGACAGCTGCTAATCTTCCGTGCAGCAAAGAGGAGCTTATCGCAGAGATCGGTGATGTTGATGTCCTGATCATGCGTGTAGACCCGAAGATCGACAAAGAGATCATCGATGCTGCAAAGAACTTAAAGGTTATCGGTGTTTGCTCTGTTGGTTTAAACCACATCGATATGGATTACGCAAAATCCAAAGGAATCCAGGTATTCAACGCACCGGGCTTAAATGCAAACGCAGTTGCTGAGCTGACATTCTCCAAGATGTTAGATATCTCCCGTGGAACATTCGTAGCAAACTACGATGTAAAAGTAAAACACGAGTGGGATAAATATAAATTCGAAGGCCGCGAGCTGAGAGGCAAGACTCTTGGTATCATGGGCTTTGGCCGTATCGGTCAGCGTGTAGGTGAGCTTGGCCGTGCATTCAAGATGAACATCGTTGCTTACGATCCGTTCCTTCCGGACGAAGTATTCAAGCAGCAGGAGGCTACAAAGGCTTCTATCGACGAGCTGATCAAAGTTTCCGACTTCATCTCCATCCATGTACCGCTGACACCAGAGACAAAAGACCTCTTCAACAAGAAGTCCATCGCTGAGATGAAAGACGGCGCAGTTGTTCTTAACATGAGCCGTGGCGGTATCGTAAACGAGGCTGATATGTACGAGGCTCTGAAAGAGGGCAGAATCGGTGGCTATGCAGCAGACGTTATGGAGAACGAGCTTGCAGGCAGCGGTTTAACCGGTAATGACACATTCGCTAGCCCGCTGTTCGACTGCGACAACTTCATCGTATCTCCGCACATCGGCGCTCAGTCCGTAGATGCTTCCAAGGATATCGGTGTTCACATCGTTGCTAAAGTGAAAGAGGCTCTTGGCTTATAATTTACGCGAACAACGAGCCAAAGTCCGCGCTTGCGCGAGACCTTGGCGATTGTCGCGATAACAAGGGGAAACTCGCGAAGCGTGTTTTCACTTGTTCATAAGATACCAGGGCCAAATGATCAGAGATCTGATGCGGATTTACCCGCATGAGGATGTTTGATCCCGGGTCCCATAGAGGGCAAATTGAGAGCCTGGTGGCTGATCGTCGCCAGGTTCTTTTTGCTTTATAACTGCTTCAGAAATAACATAGCAATCATAAGGAGGACACATTATGAGCAGTATCACAGAGTCAGCAAAGGCTTTGACGCCTAAATTATCTGAGATCAGAAGAGATTTTCATATGCATCCGGAGGTTTCCCAGCATGAGGAGAGAACAGGAAAGAAGGTTGCTGAGTATCTGAAAGCGATGGGATGCGACGAGGTTCATGAGAATGTCGGCGGATACGGCGTAGTCGGTGTGATCAAAGGAAAGAAACCTGGCAAGGTCGTAGCACTCCGCGCAGATATGGACGCGCTGCAGATCCAGGAGATGAATGAGGTTCCGTATAAGTCCCAGAATGACGGTGTGATGCATGCCTGCGGACATGATAACCATATGACGGGACTCCTCGGTGCTGCGATGCTTCTCTGCGAGAGAAGAGATGAGATCGCCGGAACCGTAAAGCTGATCTTCCAGCCGGCAGAGGAGATGTCTCCGGTCGGAGGTTCCAGAGGAATGCTTCATTCCGGATATATGGACGATGTGGAAGCTGTATTCGGACTTCATGTATGGCCGGATCTCCCGCACGGAAAGATCGGCGTGAAGGCAGGTCCGTTAATGGCTGCGACCGATCACTTCACGATCAATATCCACGGTAAGACTGCTCACGGCGCAAAACCGAATCAGGGAATCGATGCAGTCGTTCTCGGCTCCCAGTTCGTTATGGCTGCCCAGACGATCGTCAGCAGAAAAGTGGATCCGCTTGACAATGCAGTTGTTACGTTTGGTATTTTCAATGCCGGAACCAGATACAACATTATCGCCGGCGACTGCACACTCGACGGAACAGTCCGCACATTAAATGAGGACACACGCGCGATGATCGAGGATTCCATGAGAAAGACTCTCGATGGTCTCTGCCTGCAGTCCGGTGCGACAGCTGAGATCAACTATGGTCACGGCTATCCGGCACTCGTAAACCACGAGGAGGACGCAGAACTGATCCGAAATACAGCGATCGAACTCTTCGGCAAGGATGATGTTGTGGACGTAAAACTCCCGGCAATGCCTGCAGAGGACTTCTCCTTCTATCTGAAAGAGAAGAAAGGTGCATTCGTATGGCTTGGTACCGCAAAACCGGAGCAGGATCCGGTATGGCCGTTACATAACAGCCGTTTTGATGTCGATGAGGATATCCTCTGGAGAGGTTCTTCCCTTCTGGCACAGACTGCGATCGATTATTTAAATAAATAATGGATTATTTTGGGGCGGCGGTCGGAGCAAAATCTGACTGCGGCCCCTTTGTGCACATAAGGATGTGTACTTGCGCGATGTTTGAGATTATCGCAGGTGACCGCGTGGGATGCCCGGATGTGCCAGGGCATATCCTTTGTTACTTTTCATGGGTAGGAATTTTCTGAACTGAAAATTCCGTATGATATCGTTGTGGTCGCGGATTTTGCCGATTCGGAATGCGAAGCATCGGCAAAATCCTGTTACAGTGCGCGGGCATGGAGTGCCCGTGTACTGTAACTATCCTTTTTATAACATGGAGGAGACTATATGACAGCAGGAAACGCGATCCTTGTGATCGCAATTTTTACCGGACTCGCGCTGATCGGGGCGATCTTTTTTGTGATGTTCAAGGTCCGGCAGATCTCGCGGGAATTTTTCGGAACTCCCAGCCTGATCGAGGGGCTGAAGCGCCAGGAAGCGTTGGAAGCTGACACACCGAAATCCGTATCCGGAATGACGAGTGTGGAGCTCCCTCGGATCGAGAAGGATTTCCCGGAGTTTCACTGGCCGGAGTGGAAACAGAGGTGTGAAAATCAGCTAAAAGGCTATCTGGAGGCCTTGGAGCACCGGGATCTTTCTTATCTTGGAAACGTGTCCCTGTCATTGAAAGATCAGGTCCGCCTGAAGATCGAGGAGATGGAGGAGAAGGAGATCCGGGAAGAATTTGATGCGATCCATGTCCATCAGACGGAGATCTCCAGATATGACAAAAACCCGGGAAAGTGCAGGATCAGGATCCAGTCCTCTGTGGAGTATCTGCATACATTAAGGACGCCGGATAAAAAGAAAAATGTGGAGCGGGAAAAAGAGCAGCACCGCTTTAATATGGAACTTGTTTATATCCAGGATATCACAAAGATCAGGGACGGAGAGACTGCGATCGGCGTCAGCTGTCCGCATTGCGGAGCTCCGATCGCGGGACTTGGAGACCGTGTCTGCCCGTACTGTGGAGGCGCTGTTGAGCCGGTGAATGTGAGAGTGTGGGAGCTGCACCGGATCGAAGAGGTGTGAAAAGAGAGACAGTCGCCAAGGTATCGCGCAAGCGCGGACTTTGACTCGTTGTTTGCGTAAATAAAAAACGTGTGAAGAATGATTACTCATTTTCACACGTTTTTTTATTATGGACTTTAGTCTGTTGAGCCCATTGGAGTTTTTCGCTGATCCGAAAAATGGAGATGGGCGAAACAATAAACCACCCGCTATGCGGGTGCGCGTCGATTGTTATACAAAAAATTACCTTTCCGTTTACAATAAAGTTGTTCAGGCTATATTGCAGAAAGGAAAGGTAATTTATGGCGAAGAAAGAAAATTCACTCGCACATACGAAATGGATGTGCAAATATCATATCGTCTTCACACCTAAGTATAGACGAAAAGTAATCTATTATCAATACAGAGAAGACATTAGAGACATTATAAAACAATTATGCAGTTATAAAGGCGTACAAATCATCGAAGGTCATGTGATGTCGGACCATGTCCATATACTAGTAAGTATTCCACCGAAAATGAGTGTATCTTCATTCATGGGATATTTAAAAGGGAAGAGTGCGTTAATGATGTTCGACAAGCACGCAAATTTAAAGTATAAATTTGGTAATCGTCATTTCTGGTCAGAAGGTTATTATGTTAGTACAGTAGGACTAAATGAAGCCACAATCAAGAAATATATTCAAGATCAGGAAAAGCATGATATTGCAATGGATAAATTAAGTGTAAAAGAATATGAAGACCCTTTCAAGGGTTGAGGCTAAGTAGTATCAACACCCCTTAAGGGGTAGCGACGAGTCAAGAGCAATATGGCTTGAACGGAGCTGTGGGAAGACTGCGTAAGCAGGATTCCCATAGCTGAAAGAGAAAGCCAGCGCCTTGAGACGCTGGCCTAGTAACGGTGGGCTTATAGCCCTAGTGCAAACCACCCTTTTGAAGGGTGGTGGTGACTTTTAGATGAAAATTATTTTGCTTTCGCAGTTTCCCGCTTTTTGATCTCCGGTAAGATCAGACCAAGTGCTGTGAGCACTACCGGTGTGATTACATTTAATGCTGTGGAAGCGATATCGCCTTCAACATACATTCCGAGGAGACAGCAAGCTGCGGTTACGAAGAAGCACCAGCCGCCTGCAACAAGGGCAACTGTCTGGTTCTTTGTAAATTTGTACTCCGGGTTGAACTTGTTGAGGGATTTTCTGAGAGCAATGTATGCTGCGAATACCCACAAGTAACGAAGCGGCATGGTTACAGAGTTCAGTTTGTTTAACTGAGTCAGAACGGATGCAGCACCCGGTACGAAGGACTGGATCAGGATGATGCTGCCGGATAAGCAGATAACCATCTTGATACCGTTGATGTATGCGCCATGCTCATTCTTCTTTAAGAGGCCGGACGGAACGAACTGTCTTGCGTCCTCGTTGTCAAGAAGTATACGAAGCGGAGCGTCGATACTTAATACAAGTGTGGAGAACTGACCGATGGCGTTGCATGCTGCGTAGATAACGAGCAGGAGGTTGCCAACATGATAGTACTCACCGAGCTTCTGGAAGGACCAGTAAGCGCCGTTGGAAACGTAGGACTTGAAGCTGTCTGTGCTCTCGTTGATGACAGCCGGATCAAACATCATGCCCATCGCGATACTTCCGAGGATCGCGCAGACCATAACCATAACGGCTAACATGATCATACCCTTCGGGAATCCCTTGGACGGATCTTTTACCTTATTTACATAAGGGGAGATCTTCTCGCATCCGCCGACTGCGAATACAAGGATGGAAAGGGATGTGAAGTAGTTCACGTTGAACTGCGGGATCAGACCTTTTACTGTGTAATCAGCAGATACGAAACCGCCGTTCGGGTTGATGACCGGTGCTGCGAACATCATTAAGATGAACAGGATGGACATTACGAACATACTGGAACCAGCGATCGTCGCTAATTTCTTTAACGGGTTTAAGCCGCGGCTTGCAACCCAGCAGAAGAACAGGAACACAGCGAGTGTTGCCATCTGTACAGCGATCGTCGGGAATGTGTCGTAAGTGGAGCCGTTCTGGAATACCATCCAGCTTAATGCCTTTAATCCGCCGCTTCCTTTACTTGCGATGTAAGTTACATGGCAAGCCCAGTAAGTCCAGCCAGCGTAATAAGCGCATTTCGGGCCGATCGTTTCGTGGATCCAGGAGCTCACGCCGCCGCCGGACTGTTTGAACGCGGAGCCGAGCTCACCTACCATCAGGGCATACGGAACGAAATAGAGAGCGAACATCAGAATCCAGCTGAAGATTACCTGTACTCCGTTGAAGTAAACGAAGCCATTCAGCACGTTTCCGAATCCCCAAACCGTGGAGAATGCCATGAAGGCCAGGGTGTACCAGTCGATTTTCTTGGTGTTTTCCATAAGAGACCTTCCTTTGATATAAAATTGTATTTGTCCGTTTGACACGAACCTATTTAGTATAACATAAATTTTTGAAAAGATGAACCATTTATTATAAGGAAATAAATGAGATTTGGTTAATAAAATTCGGCGAAAACTGGATACAGCGTGAAAAAATGCAGAGTTCAGATGAGATTATAAAGGAAAAAACAGGATTCCGGAAAAATAAAAGGGAGATTACAAAAGGGGAGCGAAAAAGTAAGAGCGAACAAGATCTGAATGTCTTTGCTATACGGATAAATGTGAAATACTGGCGGAAAAATCGGAAATGGATGCGGAATACCATCAGAAATTTCCTGACGGATCCATCCCGGAGGAGAAAATATTACAAAAATATCCTTTATTTTGGTAGGTAAATAGGAAAAAAACAGAATAAAAGAAAACTGTAACTGCGGATGCAGGGATTATTTTGTGGAAATTGGATTTCCGGTTTTCTGATTATGTGGTAAAATAGTAAAATATCTATTCAGACGAAGCCGGAGAGGCGGATCGGATGGGAGAAAGAAGAGGAAGACTATGAGGGGATGAAAAAGCCTGCAGGATATTATTGATGCGGTGGGAGCCGTGAAATTACAGAGAGGACAGGTGATGAAGGATGGGATATTCCGGATATGAGTGGCTGTGGCTGTTTTTTGCCTACAGCTTTTCCGGCTGGGTTCTTGAGACCGTGACAGCGGCGGTGAGGCAGAAACGCTTTGTAAACAGAGGCCTTGTAAACGGACCGCTCTGTGTGATCTATGGAATTACCGGATCTGCACTGATGCTGGTATGCAGAGACCTCAGGGGGATCTGGCTGTTTCTTGGAAGTATGATCTTTTCCACGCTGGCGGAATGGATCGCCGGTCATGTGATCGAAAAAATGTACCATGAGCGCTGGTGGGACTATTCTCATGTGAAATGGAATCTGGATGGCTATATCTGTTTTCCGGTCTCCGTGATCTGGGGTATTCTGGGATTTGTCACCATGCGATGGGGAGCGCCGCTTCTGATTGGCGTATTCCGGATGATCCCGGTGACTCCGGCCCATCTTGTGATCTGGATCCTCAGCGGGATCCTGATCCTGGATGTCGCGGCAACTCTGTGCATCCTGTCCGGAAGAAGCCGGAGGATCCGCCAGTGGCAGGGCGTTGACTCCTGGCTGACCGGTGTGAGTTCCAGACTTGAGCGCCGGATCTACGGCTGGGTGGACCGAAGGATCCAGAATGCGTACCCGGAAGCAACTTACCGCAGGGAGCTTCAGGCCGAGACCGAGCAGAGAAAGACCGTCTTTGCCTACGGACTCTGTTTCTACAAGATCGCACTTTTGCTTGTTGTCGGCGCATTTTTGGGAGATATCGTGGAGACGATCTTCTGCCGGCTGACGGCAGGAATCTGGATGAGCCGGAGCAGTTTTGTCTGGGGTCCGTTCAGCATTGTCTGGGGAGTGGCTCTCGCGGCGGCGACGATGCTTTTGTACCGCTACCGGAAATATTCGGACCGCTTTCTGTTCTTTATGGGCACATTTTTAGGAGGCGCGTATGAATATACCTGCAGCGTCATGACGGAGATCATGTTCGGAAAAGTATTCTGGGACTACAGTAAGATCCCGTTTAACCTTGGCGGGCGCATCAACCTTCTGTACTGTTTTTTCTGGGGGATCGCGGCGGTTGTCTGGATCAAAGGGGTTTACCCGGTGATGTCCGCCTGGGTCGAGAAGATCCCGATCCGCTTTGGGAAGATCGCGACATGGCTGCTCCTTGTCTTTTTCTGTGTGGGTATGGCGGTTTCCGGACTGGCGTTGATCCGGAGCAGTGAACGGGAAAAGGGAATCCCGGCGACATCGTCCTGGCAGCAGGAGATGGATGAGCATTATGGGGATGACGTGTTGAAAAAGATCTATCCGAATGCGCTGAAGGTGGATTAAGGGAGAAAAAGTTAAGATGGATAAAGAAAAGCAGCAGCAGATCAAATATCAGCTGCTGCTTTTTAAAACGCGCATTTTTGAGGGCTGCCGGGGCAGCTTCCGTTGTTTTTATGAGAGAGAAGCTTCGGGCAGTGCGGGAGTTATGCTTCCGCTTTCCAGAGTCCATGAAGATTGCAGTACTCATAAACTGCGATCAGCTTTTCACCGTCAGCGAGGAAGAACTCTGCTTCTGGTTTATCTTCCGGAGTAAGAGAACGGCAGTGGGTTCCGAAATTTGTCTCGATCAGGATCCACTGGATATAGTGTTTTTCCATCATCGGATGTTCCACAGAGCCGACTTTTACGGAAACTTTATTTCCGTTTACTTCGAAGGCCGGGACATGTTTTTCGTGTGCACCGTCCGAAGTGCCGGGGATCAGTTCCGTCATTTTCTCTCCGCAACAGACAACCGGGACGCCGGAATCGTTCATTTTTGTGATGATATTTTTGCAGTGATTGCAGATATAGAATTTTACGCTCATAGAGGACCTCCTTGTGAATAATCTAAAATAATAATAGTAACTGTTACTGATATAATACCATAAGAAATACCATATTGCAAGGATTATTTAACAAGAATCAGCAAGAATTCTCCCACCTCTATAGATGGTGAGATGAATTGCTATCTCTTGCATAGTGCCATAGTTGGCATGTAAATATCAGATTATTGCACATAACTGTGCTGTGTATTGTAAACTTCTCATATATTGATTTTTGCAGTCGTGCTATATCATCAATTCTGCATACAATGAATAAGCCTGAAGGGAAAATAGATTGCAGATTAAGCAGAACAAATGTTCTGAAATGTAATAGACAAATGATTTCATTTGTGATATAATTAAATCAGTCGAAATAGAAAGAAAGGCTGATAAATATAAGAGAACTTGACAATAATGCACATTCAGTATTTTTACTCTATTATCATCTGATTCTGGTCGTAAAGTACCGGAAAAAGGTCCTGAATGATCCGATCTCGGATCGCGCACGAGAAATCTTTGAATATATCGCGCCCAAATATCATATCACCCTGGAAGAGTGGAATCACGATGAGGACCATGTCCATATCATGTTCCGTGCCCATCCGAAGTCGGAACTCAGTAAATTTATCAATGCCTATAAAAGTGCCAGCAGCCGTCTGATCAAAAAAGAGTATCCGGAGATCCGGCAGAAGCTCTGGAAGGAAATGTTCTGGAGTCAGAGCTTCTGCCTCCTGAGTGCCGGCGGAGCTCCGATCGAAGTGATCCGTCAGTACATCGAGACACAGGGGGAGAAAAAATATGAACGTAGTATACCGGTTTCGGATCTATCCCAATAAAATACAGCAGGAACTGTTTGCAAAAACATTTGGATGTGTCAGGTTCGTATATAACCGGATGCTGGCAGAAAAGAAGGAATGCTATGAAAAGACCGGAAAAAACCTGAAGGTCACTCCGGCAAAATATAAGGCAGAATTTCCATGGCTAAAAGAAGTGGACAGCCTTGCTCTGTGCAATGCCCAGCTGCATCTGCAGACTGCTTATAAAAACTTTTTCCGGGATCCATCGTTTGGATTTCCAAAATTCAAGTCAAAAAAGAATCCTGTTAAAAGCTATACCACAAACAGTGTAAATGGAAATATCCTGTTAAAAGAGGGGAAGCTGAAGCTCCCAAAGGCAGGCTGGATCCGGATCCGGCAGCATCGTAAGATCCGGGGAGATGCCTGCCTGAAAGGCGCAACCGTCTGTATGGAAGCTGATGGTCGGTATTATGTTTCTCTTCTGTATTTTTGTGAAGAAAAGCCGGTGGAAACAAGGAACATAAGGCAGGCCGTCGGACTCGATTTTTCCATAAAAGAACTATATGTAGATTCCAATGGAAAACATGCAGGTTATCCGCACTATTTCAGAAACAGCCAGGAAAAACTGGCGAAAGCGCAGAGAAAACTGAGCCATTGCCGGAAGGGGAGCAATCGTTATAAAAAACAGCAGAAAAAAGTGGCGCGGATCCATACACATATCGCTCACCAGAGAAAAGATTATTTGCATAAAGAATCAAGAAAGATAACCAATTTCTATGATATCGTATGCATCGAAGATCTGGATCTGAAGACGATGAGCGGGGAACATCATTTTGGAAAAAGTGTCCATGATAACGGCTGGAGAATGTTCACAGATTTTTTGCAGTATAAACTGGAACGGGAAGGAAAGAAACTTGTCCGCATCGACCGCTGGTATCCCAGTTCCAGAACATGCAGCTGTTGTGGAAAAATAAAACATGATCTGAAACTGGAAGATCGGGTATATCTTTGTAACTGTGGAAACCGGATGGACCGTGATGAAAATGCGGCAGCCAACATCTGTCGGGAGGGTCTGAGAATATCCGGGATCATATTAGAAAAGAGCGAAAAAGCATCATAAAAAGATATCAGCCAAAAAGAACCGTGGGACACACGGGGATCGCTCGTGAATGCTTTGCCCAACGGGGCAATCGAACGAGAAGCCCTCACTTCAAGCGTGAGCTAAGTGGTGGGAGTATGTCACAAATAGAATAAGATTTTTAGCTCTCAGTCTGTATTTGTTGGGAGTCAGAAGAATAAATTTACAGGCTTATGATTTATGGAAAGCCACAGCAGCAAAACACAGGAAAATCTGGCTACAGGATCACACCGTGGATTTTCCGGGTTATGTGAGAGTACAGAGTGGAAAACCGGAGAAAGGATCGATAAAAAGAAGTGCTGGGAACGGGAAAAAGAGCTTGGGACAGAAGAGGGAGTTTTGTCCGGCTGAGATAAAAAAAGGACGCTGCAGATTTTGCAGCGTCCTTTGAAATTGCGAAATGGAAGCAGTTCCAATAAATTTAAGATCAGATCTGCGGGCCAGCGGCAACAAGTGCTTTGCCGGCTTCGTTGCTCTCGTATTTTGCGAAGTTCTTGATGAATCTTCCGGAGAGGTCTTTTGCTTTCTCTTCCCAGTCAGCAACGTTTGCGTATGTATCGCGTGGGTCGAGGATCTTGGAGTCAACGCCCGGAAGCTCGGTCGGAACTTCGAAGTTGAAGTACGGGATCTTCTTTGTCGGAGCGTTTAAGATATCGCCATTTAAGATCGCATCGATGATTCCACGGGTATCTTTGATGGAGATACGTTTTCCGGTTCCGTTCCAGCCTGTATTTACGAGGTACGCCTTAGCGCCGCTCTTTTCCATCTTCTTAACGAGCTCTTCCGCATATTTTGTCGGATGGAGTTCGAGGAATGCCTGACCAAAGCAAGCGGAGAAGGTCGGTGTCGGCTCTGTAATTCCACGCTCGGTTCCGGCAAGTTTTGCTGTGAAACCGGACAGGAAGTAGTATTTTGTCTGCTCCGGAGTCAGGATGGATACCGGCGGAAGTACGCCGAATGCATCTGCGGAGAGGAAGATCACGTTCTTTGCTGCCGGACCTGCGGAGATCGGGCGGACGATATTTTTAATATGGTCGATCGGATAGGAGACACGGGTGTTCTCAGTTACGCTCTTGTCAGTGAAATCGATCACGCCGTCCTTGTCGAGAGTTACGTTCTCGAGAAGAGCGTTGCGCTTGATCGCATTGTAGATATCCGGCTCGGAATCTTTATCGAGGTTGATAACCTTCGCGTAGCAGCCGCCCTCGAAGTTGAATACTCCGTTGTCGTCCCAGCCGTGCTCGTCATCACCGATCAGGAGACGTTTCGGATCTGTGGAAAGAGTTGTCTTACCGGTTCCGGAGAGACCGAAGAAGATTGCGGTGTTCTTGCCTTCCATATCAGTGTTTGCAGAGCAGTGCATGGAAGCGATGCCCTTTAACGGAAGGTAGTAGTTCATCATGGAGAACATACCTTTCTTCATTTCTCCGCCGTACCAGGTGTTGATGATAACCTGCTCGCGGCTTGTGATATTGAAGACAACGGCTGTCTCGGAGTTTAAGCCGAGTTCCTTGTAGTTCTCAACTTTTGCCTTGGATGCGTTGTAAACAACGAAATCCGGCTCGAAGTTCTCGAGTTCTTCAGCAGTCGGTTTGATAAACATGTTCTTTACGAAGTGTGCCTGCCATGCGACCTCAACGATGAAACGGATCGCCATGCGGGTATCTTTGTTTGCGCCGCAGAATGCGTCGACAACGAAGAGTCTCTTATTGGAAAGTTCTTTTAATGCGATATCTTTTACTGCCTTCCAGGTTTCCTGAGAAGCCGGATGGTTGTCGTTCTTGTATTCGTCAGATGTCCACCATACAGTATCTTTGGAATTTTCATCCACAACGATAAATTTATCTTTCGGTGAACGGCCGGTGTAGATACCGGTCATAACATTAACTGCTCCGAGTTCGCTGACCTGTCCTTTTTCATAGCCTTCGAGTTCCGGTTTCATTTCCTCCTCGAATAACATTTCATAAGACGGGTTGTAGACGATCTCTGTGGTTCCGGTGATGCCATACTTGCTTAAATCAATCTTTGCCATCGCTTATCTAACCTCTTTTCATAAATTTGATGAAAATTTTGTACATGTTCAGATTTGAACAGGTACCATTACCTGGAATTTTTACAGGCAATAATGATATCTTTCAATTCCATTATACATGAAAATTGGACAAAATCAACAACAAAATAGCAAACTTTGTTAAAATAATATCATTCTTTTGCTGCGATACGTTTCTTGCACTGAAATTCTAAGAAAATAAAGGAAAGACGTTATTTTCGAAGGAAAAGAAACAAATTGCAGTTGACAAAATTAGATAGTTGCACTATCATCCAAATTGGTTGATAGTACAACTAAAAAGTATACATCTGCGGGCGGGACCGGAGATGGCTGCAATAGCGGGAGAAGCGCATAGAGCGCGTTTTGAACAGGCGGAAAGGTTTGACGGAAAGAATTCTGCCAGGAAGGAGATCATATATGGATCAGACGGAGAGAAAGATGACGAAGATCGCCCGTGAGGTCGGAAAATTTACGGTGCAGACGATGAAAGAAGAGGGGATCGGAACGGCGGAATTTGATTTTATCCATCTTGTCCGCCACAATCCGGGGATCACCCAGACGGAGGTCCGAGAAAAGTTAAAGATCGATAAGGGCGCCGCGGCAAGACGGGCGGCGAGTCTCGAGGCGAAAGGGTATCTGGAACGGAAGCCGAATCCGGCGGACGGCCGGAGCCAGCTGCTCTTTGCGACGAAGAAGGCGGAGGAGCTGAAAAATTCAAAGGCGGAGATCGAGACGATCTTTTATGAATGGCTTTTAGCCGAACTTCCGGAGGACGAGAGGAACAGATTCTGCGAGACACTCGATAAGCTGTACTTGCGTTCAAAAAATGAGAGGCGTGCAGGGTTTGAAACGGTCTCTAAGCTCGTCGCAGAGCGGCAGAAAGAGGGAAAAGAAACAGAATCCGGAGATTTCTGATCTCTCAGAATGGAAAACTTTAAAAGCGAATTCTGAAAGAGAAGATTGTTGTCACGAACACTGCGGCCGGTATACAGACCATCAGAAGGAACAAGCAGTGAAGCATGACAAAAGAGGAAACGATCATCATGAATAAAAAGAAACTTCATCCGGACCGGATCCTGGATTATTTCCGGGCGGAATGGAAGGTCCTGGCACTGATCATGGTGTCTGGACTGATCTACAATCTGGGGCTCATGGCGGGACCATGGTTTGAGGGAAAAATGGCGGGCTGCCTGATGAGGATCCTGAGCGGGGCGGAGCGGTTCCCGGCAATGCTCCGGCTGGCGTCTGCTTACGTGATCGTGATCGGGCTGGTGCAGCTGGCCAGATACATCAAGCGGTTTTATGTGCGCCGGTTTGCCAACAATGTGAACAGGAGGATGAAGAGGATCCTCTACCGGACGCTGGTACATAAATCGCGTGTGGAGCTGGAGAAAGAGGGCGCGGGAAATGTCATCACGAAGGCGATCTCCGATGTGGACGACTGCGTGGAAGGCATGAGAAAGTTCACGACGGAGATCTTTGACACGGGCGTGGCGCTTCTCGGCTATATGGGAATGCTGTTTTACTACGACTGGAGACTTGCACTCTGTTCACTGATCTTTCCGCCGTTTTCCTATATTATTGCGGAGAAGATGAAACGGATCGTCCAGAGAACGGGAGCGGCTTACAAGGAACAGACCGGAAAGCTCAATGCGGCAACTCTGGACCGGATCACAAACGCGATCACATACCGGGTGTTCGGATGTGAGAAGGAGCGGGGAGAAGATTATGAGGTCCATCTGAAAGAGTATGAGCGTGCGGCAGTCAGGGCCAATATCTGGAACGCGGCTCTGCCGCCGGTCTACAAGGTGATCGCGATGGCGGGGACTGTGATGATCCTGTATTTTGGCTCTAAGAACATCCTTGGAAGCGGCTGGACGAGCTGGGATGTCGCAGCATTTACGACCTTCCTCGCGTGCTATACGAAGCTCTCCGACAAGTCCTCGAAGGCGGCGAAACTCTTCAACGCGGTCCACAAGGCACAGGTGTCCTGGAAGCGGATCCATCCGTATATGGAGCGGGCTGCTCAGGCTGCGGAGGAGGATGAGATCGCGGAGCAGACTGAAAAATTCAGTGCAAAAACAGGCGAAAGTCATACGGAACACGGTGTCATTTCCGCAGATCATCTGACATTCAGCTATCCGGGCAGTGCGCCGATCTTTGAGGATCTTTCCTTCACCGCGAAACCTGGACAGATCATCGGCATTACCGGTCCGGTGGCGTGCGGAAAATCAACGCTCGGAAAGATATTTCTCTGCGAATATCCGTATGAAGGCCATCTGACATATGGCGGCAGAGAACTCTCCTCCTGTACGGAACAGGAGCTGAGCAGACTCATCGGATATCTCGGACATGATCCGGAACTTTTGGGCGACAGCATCAGAAATAATGTTCTTTTGGGAGATGACAGTGATGTCTGGACATGGCTGCGGGCTGTATGCTTTGATGAGGAGGTCCGGGAGATGGAGGACCGGGAAGATACGGTTGTCGGAAACAGCGGCGTCCGTCTCTCCGGCGGTCAGGCGGCTCGCCTTGCCCTGGCGAGAACGCTGTGCCACGGAAAGCCGGTGATGATCCTGGATGATCCGTTCTCGGCTCTGGACAGGAGCACGGAGAAACAGGTGTTTGAACATCTGAAGGAGCTCTCGAAGGACCGGATCGTATTCCTGATCTCCCACAGACTGTATCTGTTCCCGGAGTTCGACCAGGTGATCTGGATGGAACACGGGACGGGAACATGCAGCACGCATGAGAAGCTGATGGCAGAAAATAAACAGTATGCCGAGTTGTATCACGCGCAGGCTGCGGAGAAAGAGTCTGATGGGAATGAAAATAGTGGGGAAAGGAGGAAAAAGCAATGAGTGGAAAGAAGAATATCAGTGCGGCATCGATCATCGGAAAAACGGTCATGCGGGAAAAATGGCTTTCCATCGGGATCGTTCTGACGGTGACGGGAGCGGTTGTCGTTTCTCTGCTTCCACCTCTTGTTCTCGGAAAAATCATTGACCGGATCGCCGGCGGGAATTTTTCGGGATTTTCCATGGCTGCGGAGTATTTTCTGCTGATCTTCCTGACCGGGGCGTTGGAGTCCCTGAGAGAGAGCTTCCTCACTGTCTTTGGTCAGAAGATGACGTATTCGTTCAGGAGCGAGCTCTCCGATAAGTTTGTCCGACTGAGTGCAGACACATTAAATAAGGAAGAACCAGGAGCTGTGGTTTCCAGGTTTGTCGGCGATGTTGACACCGTGGAAGCGCTGTTTACCTCCGGGATCATCAGCATGTTCGCGGATGCATGCAGAGTCGTCAGCATTTTTGCGGTGATCTGGTTCCAGAACCGCGGACTCGCACTGCTCTTGATCGTTCTGATCCCGGTGATCTTTGTGTTCACGAGGATCGTACAGAAGCGGATGCTCACGGCGCAGCTTGCAAACCGTGTGGCGGTGAGCCGTGTCACAAACCATGTTCCGGAGACGATCCGCTGTATCCGGACGATCCATACGCTTGGAAAAGAGACGTACATGGAGAAACGGTATGATGACTATATCGGGGAGAGTTATTCCGCGATCGAGAAGACAAACTTCTACGATGCAGTCTACTCACCGGTGATCCTGTTCCTCAACGCGGTCGCCGTTGCAGCCGTGATGCTGCTCGCCGCGTCCGGAAATGCGAAGGTCCTGGCTTTGTTCGGCATGTCCGTAGGAACGTCGGTTGCAGTCATCAATTATATTTCCCAGGTATTCTCCCCGATCGAGAATCTCGGAATGGAGATCCAGACGATCCAGTCGGCGGTTGCCGGTGTATACAGGATCAATGAGTTCCTGGCGAAACCGGAGAGGGAGAGCATGAAGGAGACCATGCCGGAAAATTCCGGGAAATCGGAGCCGGGAAAAGAAAAGGACAGAGAGACTGATACCGGAGATGAGCGGAAGGAAAAGAAGAACACAGAAGGAAAACCGTGCATGGATCACGGGGGATCGAAAGAAGAACCCTGTGTAGAATTTAAGAATGTCACGTTCGGCTACGATGACCATGTTGTTTTGAAAAATTTAAGTTTCGCGATCTACCCGGGCGAGCAGGTGACGCTGACGGGGCGCACCGGCACCGGAAAGAGTACGATCTTTAAACTCCTTCTGGGACTTTACCGGCCGAATTCCGGTGAGGCGCTGATCGAGGGCGAGGAGGCATACCGGATCCCGGACAGGGAGAAGCGGACGAAGTTTGGTTATGTGGAGCAGTCGTTCCACATGGTCCCGGGGACGGTGCGCGACCAGATCACGCTGTTTGATGCGGCGATCGGGGATGAGGAGGTTCAGGCAGCTGCAGAGCTTGTGGGACTTCACGAGACGATCATGGGACTGGACCAGGGATATGACACGTTATGTAAACCGGAAATCTTCTCTCAGGGACAGTGGCAGCTTTTGTCTATCGCAAGGGCGGTTGCGGGAGAGCCGAGGATCTTGCTTCTCGATGAGATCACGGCGAATCTGGATGCAGATACGGAGGAGATGGTGCTCCGGGCGCTGAAGAGTGCGTCTGAGGGGCGGACGGTGATCTCGATCTCGCATCGGGTTTATCAGAGAGATGCGGGGGAGAGAATCAGGTATTTGGAGATTTGATTTTCATTTACAAATTAAGGAAACGGGAATATAATAAGCCGAAGAAAAATACCGCTTTTTGTCAGGTTTGCATTCGGGAATCTTTGGTCCCGGAGGGCACTTTCCGGGCAGAGCGGTCTGACGGGAGGTAAAAATGCCAATTTTATTTGCAATTGTATTCCTTGTGTTGATCTTTAAATGTGTCGGTCTTGTCCTCGGAGTCTGCGGAAAGCTTCTTGGCGCGGTCCTCAGTCTGTTTGGATTTATCGTATCGATCGCGATTGGAGCTGTTGTGTTCGGACTTTCTACGGCGTTTGCGCTGGTGCTGTTATGTATCGCGGCAGTATGGCTTCTGATCAAGCTGATCTTTTAGAGTTTTGCTGAAGCGCTAAAATCCGCGGCGGAGTCTTGACAAACGGGAGAAAATCCATTAAAATCCATCATATATGCATATCAGACAGGCATTGAAGAGGGAAAGTAGATGAAGGGCGGCATTCCAGAGAGAAAGCGGAGGGTGAGAGCTTTTATGTGCGCGTCGTTGAACCGGCCTCGGAGCTTTGTGCGAGAGATGGAAAATGTCGTTATGGACAGCTAAGATCACGGAGATCGGGATTGCTGCGGAACGACTGCATCGTTAAGTACAGCGTAGATCCGGCGTTAACGGATATCAGAGGAGAGTTTCCGCGGCAGGCGGAAGCTAATTTGGGTGGTAACGCCGGCTGTCGGTCCCTTGTGTGGGGAGCGGCAGCCTTTTTTATTCAACAGGAAAGTTCGATGGAACTTCCCTGTTGAACAAAAAGGCACTACGTGCCAATGATGCGCACTCGCGCGAAGATGAAGGCTGTTGCAAGCGACCGCGCGAGACGCCTGAATGTGCTAGGACACATTCCTTTTTAACAGGAAATTCTCCGCATCTGAAACAGAGAGACATGCAGACAATGAATTTTTATATAAAGGAGAAAACAATGGCAAGAGACAAGAAACTTGTGGAATCCATCACTTCCATGGAAGACGATTTCGCGCAGTGGTACACAGACGTTGTAAAAAAGGCAGAATTATGTGATTATGCGAGCGTAAAGGGCTGCATGGTCATCAAACCGGACGGATATGCGATCTGGGAGAATATCCAGCATGAGCTTGACAAGCGCTTTAAAAAAGCAGGCGTAAAGAATGTTTACATGCCGTTATTCATTCCGGAGAGTTTACTTGATAAAGAGAAAGACCATGTCGAAGGTTTCGCACCGGAGGTAGCATGGGTGACTCAGGGAGGTCTTGAGCCGCTTCAGGAGCGTCTCTGTGTCCGCCCGACATCCGAGACTCTGTTCTGTGATTTCTACCAGAAAGACATCCACTCCTACCGTGATCTTCCGAAGGTTTACAACCAGTGGTGTTCCGTTGTGAGATGGGAGAAGACGACAAGACCGTTCCTTCGTTCCAGAGAGTTCTTATGGCAGGAGGGCCACACAGCTCATGCGACTGCTGAGGAAGCTCAGGAGAGAACGATCCAGATGTTAAATCTCTATGCTGACTTCTGTGAGGATTTCCTTGCGATCCCGGTTGTCCGCGGACAGAAGACAGACAAGGAGAAGTTCGCAGGTGCAGAGGCAACCTACACGATCGAGTCCTTAATGCATGACGGTAAGGCACTTCAGTCCGGAACCAGCCACAACTTCGGGGATGGTTTTGCGAAGGCATTCGGAATCCAGTATTCTGATAAAGATAACCAGTTAAAATATGTTCACCAGACATCCTGGGGTATGACAACCCGTATGATTGGTGCGATCATCATGGTACATGGTGACAACGAAGGTCTTGTACTTCCGCCGAACGTAGCTCCGACACAGGTTGTGATCGTTCCGATCCGCCAGCAGCAGGAGGGCGTTCTCGAGAAGGCAAGAGAAGTGGAAGAGGTTCTCTCCAACTTCCGCGTAAAAGTTGATGATTCCGACAAGAGCCCGGGCTGGAAGTTCTCTGAGTCCGAGATGAGAGGAATCCCGGTTCGTGTAGAACTCGGACCGAAGGATATCGAGGCAGGACAGGCAGTTCTTGTCCGCCGTGATACTCACGAGAAGATCACAGTTGCATTAAGCGAGATCGCAGAGAAGGTTGACGAGCTCTTAAAGACGATCCAGCACGATATGTACGAGCGTGCGAAAGCACATCGTGACGCGCACACTTACGATGCCCACAACATGGAAGAGATGAAGGACATCGCAGACAACAAGCCGGGCTTCATCCGTGCAATGTGGTGCGGCTGCCAGGAGTGCGAGGACAAGTTAAAAGAGCAGGTAGGCGTTACATCCAGATGTATGCCGTTCAAGCAGGAAAAGCTTGCTGATACCTGCGTATGCTGCGGCAAACCGGCAACCAAGATGGTTTACTGGGGCAAAGCATATTAATGAAACGATGGGATATCAAAGACCTGACGCTCGGGGGGCTGTTTACAGCCCTCATCGCCGTCGGGGCTTTTCTTAAGATCACGATCCCTGTCCAGCCGGTGCCGATGCATTTTACGCTGCAGTTTTTCTTTGTCCTGCTGGCGGCTCTGCTCCTGGGATCAAAGCGGGCGTTTGCGAGTGTGATCACATATCTTGTGATCGGACTCTGCGGACTTCCGATCTTTGCGACGGGCGGTGGACCGGCGTATCTGTTAAAACCGACGTTCGGATTCCTGATCGGCTTTGCGGCGGCTGCTTTTGTGACCGGACGTGTATATGAGATCAGAAAGAGCACATCATTCTTCTGGCTGTTGTTTTCCGCGTTCTGGGGACTTCTCGCGGATTATGCCTGCGGAATGATCTATTTTTATGTGTGCAGCAATTTTGTCCTCGGCGTGAGTGTCGGCTGGAAGCTTGTGTTTATCAACTGTTTCCTCCTGACGGTCGGTGAGGATTTTATTTTATGTATTCTGGCGGCTGTGCTTGCAAAACGGCTGATCCCGATCCTAGGGAAGCTTGCAAAGTAAGAAGAAAATCCGGGTCGGTCTTTTGAGCAACGGTTCGGCAGGGCAGGCAGTACAGACAGAACCTTGTGGAGTTTCGAAATGAAATTTCCGATAAAGAAAAAGGAGGTACCGGACCAGTGAGAATTGAGATGCCTTATGAGGCGGAATGGATCATTGACAATATACGAAGCCACGGATATGAGGCGTTTATCGTCGGCGGCTGTGTCCGGGACGCCGTTCTCGGAAGGATCCCGGGGGACTGGGATATCACAACCTCTGCAAAGCCGGAGCAGGTGAAGGAGATCTTCGGAAAGACAGTCGATACGGGATTGAAGCACGGCACGGTGACGATCATCAAGCATGGAAAAGGCTATGAGGTGACGACATACCGGATCGATGGGGAATATCTGGATGGGAGACATCCGGAGACCGTGGAATTTACGCCGGATCTGAGGGAAGATCTGAAACGCCGGGATTTTACGATCAACGCCATGGCATACAGCCATGAGACGGGGATCGTGGATGAATTTGAGGGCATGGAGGATCTGAAACGCCGGGTGATCCGGTGCGTCGGCTGTGCGAGGGACCGCTTTACGGAGGACGCGCTGAGGATCCTAAGGGCTGTCCGGTTTGCCGCCCAGCTTGATTTTGTGATCGAGGATGAGACATACCGGGCGATCGCCGAGATCGCGCCGAACCTGGTCCATGTCAGCAAGGAGAGAATCCAGGTGGAGCTCACGAAACTCCTGCTCTCGGATCATCCTGAGAAGATCTGGATGGTGGAGGAGACCGGGATCGCATCGTATGTGGCCCCGGGATTTCCGGAGGTCTTTGAGCGGGAACTCCGGGAGAATGAGCCAGAAAGCGGAAGCATGATGCAGGAAAAACGGAATGACCGGGAGATCCTTAAAACATGCTGGAAGGGTGTTTCCTCCCTCACGGCGGATAAGTCCCACCGGTGGGCCGGATTTCTGCGCCATATGAAGCCGGAAGAAGCGGTGAAGATCTTACGAGGCCTGAAACTTGATAATGATACGATCGGGAACGTGAAAAACATGCTGAATGTTTTTCAGACACCTCCTGGTGCGGATAAGATCGAGATCAGAAGAGCCCTGAGTAAGGTTACGGAGTACCAGTTCCTCGGTGCCATGCAGTTAAAGAAAATGGACGGAGACCAGAATGTCCCGGAGATCCTGCATCTTTTTGAGGAGATCAGGGAAGCTGGGGACTGCGTAAGTCTGAAACAGCTTGCGGTCAATGGCGGTGATCTTCTTGCGATGGGACTGGAACATGGAAAAGAGATCGGAGACGGACTCCTGTATCTTTTGAACATTGTGATCGAACATCCAGAACTGAATAAAAAAGATATATTATTAGAAAAAATTAGCCAATTCAAATAATACCAGAAGAACATTGTATGAAGGACATCTGCCGGGAATCCGACAGGTGTCTTTTGCTGTTGCGGATGTATGCTTGTGGGAATAATCACCATGGTTTTCTCATATCTTGTGCAGAAAGCTGGAAAAGGTCAGAACGGGATATGGGGGGATCAAATCGTGATCGACTGGAAAGAAGAGGCAGAGAAAACGTATGGATTTCAGGTGAATACACTGCGGCGGGGACGTGGGTCCTGGATCCTGGAGACGGATCAGGGGCTGCGGCTTTTAAAGGAATATCGGGGAAGCGTGAACCGTCTGGAGTTCGAGGAGGCGGTTTTGCAGTCTCTGGACGGGATGGAGACGGTAAAGGCAGATCAGTATGTGAGAAACTCCGAGGGAGAACTTTTATCTTCGGCGGAGGATGGAAGTCGGTATATTGTGAAACAATGGTATGCGGACCGGGAATGTGATCTGAAAGATGAGAAGGAGCTCCTCTCGGCGGCCCGGGCGCTGGCGCTCCTGCACCGGCAGTTTCGCGAAGTAAAGAGGCAGGCTGAATGGAATATGAGATCCATGGTCTCGCCGCCGCTTTTTGAAGCGATGCGCCGCCATAACCGGGAGCTCAGGAGGGCGAGAACGTTTATCCGGGGAAAGCGGAAGAAAAATGAGTTTGAGCTCTGCGTGATCAGGAATTTTGAGTGTTTCGCGGTGCAGGCAGAGGAAGCGGAGCAGGGAATGGAACGGCTGTATGAAAAACATGGTGAGGAGATCATGAACGGATATGCGGTCTGCCACGGGGAGCCGGACTACCACCATATTCTGATCGGAAACGGATATACGGCAGTGACGGAATTCAACCAGATGCACCTGGGTGTGCAGATGGAAGACCTGTACTATTTTCTCAGGAAGATCATGGAAAAACATGACTGGAATGAGCGCCTGGGGAGACAGATCATGGAGACGTATGAGCGCGTGCTGCCGATCACGGAGCTGGAACGGCAGGTGCTTTACTATCTGTTCCGGTATCCGGAGAAATACTGGAAGCAGATCAATTTTTATTACAATGCCAACAAGGCCTGGGTGCCTGCGAAGAGCACGGAGAAGATCAAAAAACTGGAGGCACAGCAGAAGATGCGCGAGAAGTTTATCCGCTTTTTTTCCTAGTTGGGAATTTTCTGAACCGGAAATTCCGTATGATACCGTTGGAGTCGCGGATTTTTCCGATTCGGAATGCGGAGCATCGGCAAAATCCTGTTACAGTGTGCGGGCATGGAGTGTCCGTGTACTGTAACATGTTTATCCGGGTGCCTGAAAAATAATGAGTGTACAGGCTTGCGGAACAGGATTGTTATATGATAAGATATGGTATAAAAATGCGGCTGTGACCGGAATATAACAGACAGCCGCACAAAGGAGGAAATCCCATGAAATGTCCATTTTGTGGTGCACAGGATACAAAAGTCATCGATTCGCGCCCGGCGGATGACAACAGTTCGATCAGACGCCGCCGTCAGTGCGAAGAGTGCGGGAAACGTTTTACGACGTATGAAAAATTAGAGACAATGCCGCTTATGATCATCAAGAAAGATGACTCCCGAGAACCGTACAACCGGGAGAAGATCGAGAATGGGATCCTTCTTTCCTGCCATAAGCGCCCGGTCTCTTCGGAACAGATCACGAAGATGATCGATGAGATCGAAAAACAGATCTTCAGTATGGAGGAGCGGGAGATCCCGTCCGTGACGATCGGTGAGCTTGTCATGAAAAAGTTAAAGATGGTGGACGAGGTTGCCTATGTCCGTTTCGCGTCCGTCTACCGGGAGTTTAAGGATGTGAACGCATTTATGGAGGAGCTCGCGAAGTTCCTGAACAATAAATAAGAGATGGGGAGAAAACTGCAAAGGGCTGAAAAATTCAAGCCGAACGCAGGGCAGCAGTATGTTTGAGACATTTTATCCGGGAAACTATGTGGACAGTGCATATGAGATCCCATACGAAAAACTTTATGAGAGAGGATATCGCGGGATCATCTTTGATGTGGACAACACGCTGGTTCCCCACGGTGCACCGGCAGATGCGCGGGCGATCGAATTGTTTGAGCGGCTCCGTGCGATCGGGTTTTCGACCTGCATCCTTTCCAATAATAAAGAGCCGCGGGTATCTCCGTTCGCTGACAAGGTGGGGAGTCCCTATATTTTTAAGGGCGGAAAACCGTCGAGAAAAGGATATGAGCGGGCCATGGAACGGATGAAAACAGACCGCGACACGACATTGTTCGTCGGGGATCAGCTTTTTACGGATGTCTGGGGCGCAAACCGGACAGGCCTCTACTCGATCCTCGTAAAGCCGATCAATCCCAAAGAGGAGATCCAGATCGTCCTGAAACGCTATCTCGAGGCGGTAGTTCTCGCGTTTTACAGGAAACGATTGAAAAAAATGGGGCAGACAGCCGGGGATTTTTGCAAAAAATAGTTGAAAACCGCAGTAGAATAGTATAGAATAGGATAGAATCAGCTATTAGCGTGAAATGTGAAATAAAATAATTGGAAACAGTTTTAAGGAGGATTATCATTTATGGTATCAGCAGGTGATTTCAGAAATGGCGTTACACTCGAAATCGATGGACAGGTCGTACAGATCTTAGAGTTCCAGCATGTAAAACCGGGTAAAGGCGCTGCTTTCGTTAGAACAAAATTAAAAAACGTGATCAACGGCGGTGTTGTTGAGAGAACTTTCCGTCCGACCGAGAAATTCCCGGCAGCAAGAATCGACCGTGTGGACATGCAGTATCTGTATGCAGATGGTGATCTTTACAACTTCATGGATGTAAACACATACGAGCAGATCGCATTATCCACAGATGTTGTTGGCGATGCATTAAAGTTCGTAAAAGAGAACGAGACTGTTAAAGTCTGCTCCTACAACGGCAAGGTATTCTCTGTTGAGGCTCCGTTATTCGTAGAGCTTGAAGTAACAGATACAGAGCCGGGCTTCAAGGGCGATACAGCTACAGGCGCAACAAAGCCGGCTACTCTTGAGACAGGCGCTCAGATCAACGTTCCGTTATTCGTAAACCAGGGTGATCGCGTTAAGATCGATACACGTACTGGTGAGTACCTTTCCAGAGCTTAATCTGCAAAAACAAGTTTCAGAATCCCAGGGAACCAGGTGTTTCCTGGGACTTTTTTTACCCTTTTTTGTGCGAAAAATTGCGTAACAGGTTGCCAATTGGGTAAAATTTTCTTATAATGGAAAGGACAGAGAAAGGAAGTGAACACATAATGGAAGGTCGAAGTCATACGATGGAGGCAGACGCACACCCTGAACCGGTGGCAATACGCATGACCGGGGGCTGCTGTTATGTGTGTTGCCGAAATCAATCTGTTCAGTTGTAACCGGTGTCTTTGGATTTACCGGATGCAATGGCTTTGTCTCCATGATCGCATGAATCTTTGCCGGAAATTCCGGGCAGAAATAACAGATTGTGGGGGAAAAGAAAATGCCGAATGATGGAAATGAAACATTTGACATGGAGCATCTTCTGGAGCTGGCAGAGGAGAAAAAATACCGCCTGCTGAAGGAAGAGCTTGTGGAACTGAACGAGGTGGATATCGCATCGTTCATCGAAGAACTGGACTCTGAGCGCACCGTGATCGTGTTCCGGATGCTGCCGAAGGCGCTGGCGACCGAGGTATTTGCCGAGCTTCCGGTGGACAAGCAGAGCCACATCATCAACAGCATCACAGATAAGGAGCTTTCCGAGATCGTGGATGAGCTCTATGTGGATGATGCCGTTGACCTGGTGGAAGAACTCCCGGCGACGGTGGTCCGCCGTGTTTTACAGAACACGAAGCCGGAGACGAGAAAGCTCATCAACCAGTTCTTAAACTATCCGGAGAACAGTGCCGGAAGTATCATGACAGCCGAGTATATCGGACTGAAAAAGAACATGACGGTGGAGCAGTGTTTCGCCTACATCCGCCATCACGCAGTAGATTCCGAGACAATCTACACCTGCTATGTGATGGACGAAAAAAGGATGTTGGACGGTGTGATCACGGTAAAGGACCTTCTCCTTCAGCCGTATGAGCGCCAGGTCGGCGATATCATGGACACGCACGTCATCAAAGCGAAGACGACCGATGACCAGGAGCTTGTGGCCGATACGATGAACAAGTACGGACTTCTCTCCATGCCGGTCGTGGACAGTGAGGACCGTCTGGTCGGGATCATCACGGTCGACGATGTCATGGAAGTCATGGAGGAAGAGGCGACCGAGGACTTCGAAAAGATGGCAGCCATGCTGCCGAGTGAAAAGCCGTATTTAAAGACGGGTGTATTCACACTGGCGAAGAACAGGATCCCGTGGCTTCTGATCTTAATGCTTTCCAGTACGATCACAGGTGGGATCCTTGTAAAATACGAGAATGCCTTTGCGGCGATCCCGCTTCTCGTGAGCTTTATCCCGATGTTAATGGATACCGGCGGAAACTCCGGAAGCCAGAGCAGCACGATGATCATCCGTGGTATGGCTGTCGGTGATATCGAGCCGAAGGATATCCTAAAAGTCGTGTGGAAGGAAGTACGGGTCGGTCTGATCGTTGGATTTGTGCTGGCGGTGGTCAATTTTATCCGCCTGATGATCCAGTATCCGGGAAATACGATGATCTGTCTGACGGTTGTGATGAGTCTTTTCTGTACCGTTATCGTCGCGAAGACGATCGGATGCACGCTGCCGATCGGGGCGAAAGTATTAAAACTTGACCCGGCGATCATGGCGTCGCCGATGATCACGACAATCGTGGATGCGGTGAGCCTGATGGTGTACTTTAATCTGGCGTGCCATCTGCTGGATATGACGGTGTAGAGGATGGAAATGATAAGAATGTCTGTCTGCGGACTTATCCGCGGATAAATATATATTAACAGGAGTATGGATTATGGAAAAAGTAAGAACAAGATTTGCGCCGAGCCCGACCGGCCGGATGCATGTAGGTAATTTAAGAACAGCTCTTTACACATACCTGATCGCGAAGCACGAGGGTGGAGATTTCATTCTCCGTATCGAGGATACAGACCAGGAGCGCCACGTTGAGGGCGCCGAGGACATTATCTACCGCACACTGGCAGAGACAGGCCTGGTCCATGACGAAGGTCCGGATAAGGACGGCGGCTACGGTCCGTACGTTCAGAGTGAACGTCAGAAAGCCGGGATCTACATGGAATATGCGAAAAAACTTGTGGAAAAAGGTGAGGCTTACTACTGCTTCTGTACCCAGGAGCGCTTAAATACATTAAAGAAGACCGTAAACGGTGAGGAGATCATGGTTTACGATAAGCATTGCCTGCATCTCTCCAAAGAAGAGGTAGAGGCAAACTTAAAGGCGGGAATGCCGTTCGTCATCCGCCAGAACAACCCGAAAGAGGGAACCACCACATTCCATGACGAGATCTACGGAGATATCACAGTAGACAACGCAGAACTCGACGACATGGTCCTCATCAAATCCGATGGATACCCGACCTACAACTTCGCAAACGTTGTGGACGACCATCTGATGAAGATCACACACGTTGTCCGCGGAAATGAGTACCTTTCCTCCTCTCCGAAATACAACCGTCTCTACGAGGCATTTGGCTGGCAGGTTCCGATCTATGTACACTGCCCGACCATCACAAACGAGGAGCACAAGAAATTAAGTAAGAGAAGCGGACATTCCTCCTTCGAGGATCTTCTTGAGCAGGGATTCTTAACAGAGGCGATCGTAAACTTCGTTGCCCTTTTAGGATGGTCTCCGGCAAACAACCAGGAGTTCTTTACACTTGAGGAGCTTGTAAAAGAGTTCGATTACCACAACATGAGCAAGTCTCCGGCTGTCTTTGATATGACAAAGCTCCGCTGGATGAACGGCGAGTACATCAAGAAGATGGATGATGACAAGTTCTTCGAGATCGCAAAACCGTACCTTGAGGCCGTGATCAAGAAACCGCTGAATTTAAAGAAGATCGCCGGAATGGTAAAGACAAGAATTGAGACTCTGCTCGATATCGCGGATCAGATCGATTTCTTCGAGGAAATGCCGGAATACAGCGCAGATATGTATGTTCATAAGAAGATGAAGACAACAAAAGAGAACTCCTTAGAGACATTGAAGGAAGTTCTTCCGATCCTTGAGGCGCAGGATGACTTCAGCAATGACGCTCTCTTTGAGGCTCTTTCCAAATACGTTGCCGATAAGGGCGTAAAGACAGGCTTCGTAATGTGGCCGATCCGTACCGCAGTGTCCGGAAAGCAGATGACTCCGGCAGGCGCTACTGAGATCATGGAGATCATCGGAAAAGAGGAGTCTCTGGCTCGTATTAAGAAGGGAATCGAACTTCTGGAAGCAGCAGAATAATGGATTTTAATCAGGCACAGATGACGGCCCTGGAACACCGGGATGGACCGATGATGGTCCTCGCAGGTCCGGGGTCCGGAAAAACGACAGTAATTACACACAGAATCAAGAGACTGCTGGAGGCGGGCGTTGACCCCTCCGGCATTCTTGTCATTACGTTCACAAAAGCGGCGGCCACGGAGATGAAGGAACGGTTTCTGAGACTGGCGAGGGAAGAAGACGAAAAGCGGAAACAGGCGGAGCAGGGAGCAAAGTGTGCGCAGAGAACAGGCGGGAGCCGGACGGGGGCGGAAAAGCCCTTTTTTGGAACTGCTGATCCTGGTCCCCGGAGGCGCGAAGCCTGCGGGACGTCTCTGGAGGCGGCAGGTTCCCGTGTGAGCTTTGGAACCTTTCACTCGGTCTTTTACCATATCTTAAAGTGGGCGTACCGTTTCCCTGCCGGAAATGTGATCAGCGGGGAGGAAAAACGCCAGTATTTTAAGAAGTTTCTCGATGAATCGGAGATGGAGGTCGAGGATGAGGCGGAATTTATCTCATCCATCATCAATGAGATCAGCTACGTAAAAGGCGAGCGCCTGGATCTGAAATACTACTATTCCCAGAACTGTCCGGAAGAGTGGTTTAAAAAGCTTTATGACGGGTACGATGAGATGCTGAAAACGACGGGAAAGATCGATTTCGATGATATGCTCGTCATGTGCCATGAGCTGTTTACGGAGCGGAAGGACATCCTGGCAGCATGGCAGAAGAAGTTTAAGTATATTCTCGTGGATGAGTTCCAGGATATTAACCTTCTTCAGTATCAGGTTGTCCGGATGCTGGCACTGCCGGAGAACAATCTCTTTATCGTCGGAGATGATGACCAGTCGATCTACCGGTTCCGCGGGGCGAAGCCGGAGATCATGCTCGGCTTTGAAAAGGATTTTCCGGGGACAAAACGGGTGCTTCTGGGAACGAATTACAGGTCTACAAAGGAAATCGTGGAGACCTCTCTTCGCCTTATTGAGCACAATAAGGTCCGGTTTGAGAAGAAGCTGGAGCCGTTCCGGGGATCCGGGCGTCCGGTGGATTTCCGGGTTTTCGATAATCCCGGACATGAGATGGACACGGTGGCACAGAGTATCCGCGCGTACCATGACGCCGGGTATCAGTGGAGCGAGATCGCGGTACTGTTCCGAACAGGGGCAAATTCCGGCCTGATGGCGGAGCGGCTGATGGGCTATAATATTCCGTTTAAGCTGCGGGATGTGATCCCGAATCTTTACAGCCACTGGATCGCGAAGGATCTCTTCGCCTACATGGAGATCGTGGCGGGCAGCAGGAAAAGGTCCGATTTTTACAGGATCATGAACCGGCCAAACCGCTATTTCAGCAGGGATGCCTTTGATACGCCGATTGTATCCTTTGACCGCCTGAAATCCTTTTACCAGGATAGGGACTGGATGGAGGAGCGGATCTGTGACCTGGAGGCGGATCTTCGCGCAATGGCGCCATTAAAGCCTGTGGCGGCAGTCAACTATATCCGGAAGGCGATCGGATACGATGACTATCTGCGGTCCTATGCAGAATTCAGGCGAATGAAGCCGGAGGAACTTTTCGAGACGGCAGATAAGCTCGCGGAGAGCGCGGCGGAATTTGCAACCTTTGTGGAGTGGAAGGAACATGCGGCCCGGTATGAGGAAGAATTAAAGAAGCAGAATCAGGAAGAGCGCGAGGAGACGAAAGACCGCGTGACTCTGTCAACGATGCACAGTGCAAAGGGACTGGAATATCCGGTCGTCTTTGTGGTTGATGCGAATGAGGGGATCGTTCCACACCATAAAGCGGGTCTGCCGGCGGATATCGAGGAGGAGAGACGGCTGTTCTATGTCGCCCTGACACGTGCGAAGGACCGGCTTCATGTAGCGGCGGTGAAGGAGCGGTATCACAGGAAGACGGATGTTTCCCGGTTTGTGGAGGAAGCAGGACTGTGATCAAGTCGAATGTACGTGGGACCTGGTGAGCAATTCTGGTCAGCGAAAGCTGACAAATTCCTCACGGAATTACTGCACTTTGCACTCTGTTTTAAAAAGCGAGGAGAAACATGGGACTTGTTCATATTTACTGCGGAGATGGAAAAGGAAAGACGAGCGCGGCGATCGGACTGGCCGTCCGGGCGGCAGGATGCGGAAAACGCGTGGTGATCGCGAGATTTTTAAAGACGGACAATTCCGGGGAAGTGGAAATTTTAAAGAAAATCCCGGAGGTTACGCTGATCCCGTGCCGGAAAACATTTGGCTTTGTACGGTCGATGGATGAAGAGACGAAAAGGGAATGTGCGGCATACCACAGAGAGCTGTTTGGCGAAGCGGTGAAACTCGCGAAACATGCGGATCTTGTGGTGTTTGACGAGATCATGGCGGCTGTAAATTATGGAATGGTCCCGGAACACGACGTCCTGGAATTTCTTGAAAACCGCCCCGGAAGAGATCAGACGGACGGACTGGAGATCGTTCTCACTGGGAGAGATCCGTCGGAGAAGCTGATCGCGGCAGCGGATTATGTCTCGGAGATCTGTAAGAGAAAGCATCCGTTTGACCGCGGGATCATGGCGAGACGGGGAGTTGAGTATTGATTGCTTCTTTTTAAAAGTAGCAATTCTTTCTATTGATTTTATGGCAGTTTACTGGTATCCTATAAAAAATGGCAGCCGGGACAGAAAAGAACCGCTGCAAGAAACGGCAGGATGCCGGAAATGAGAGGAATTTGAGCTTATGGCAAAGGACAAAAATATGAATCAGGATGCTGTAAACGATGAGGAGATGACCGTGACTCTGACACTGGATGACGGAACCGAGTTAGAGTGCGTGGTCCTCACGATCTTTGAGGCGGCTGATAAGGAATATATCGCGCTTCTTCCGTTAGACGGAAATGAGGCTGAGGATGGCGAGGTATACTTATACCGCTACACAGAGATCAATGGAACTCCGGATATCCAGAACATCGAGAGCGACGAGGAGTACGAGATCGTTGCTGATGCGTTCGATGAACTTCTCGACACCGAAGAGTACGACGAGATTGTAGGCGAGGACGAGCTGGACGACTGATTTAAAAAATGAGAAACAGCAGTTTACCATAATATGAACCGCTAAGGCGGCGTTTCCGACTTCCGATAGAAGGAGAATGGGGACGCCGCCTTTTTACGTGCAATATACGTGCGGGGCGTGGGATAGCGGGAACAAATGAGGGATAGAACATAAGTTCGAAATAGCTGTACATTTCTATATAGACATGGTATACTTGAAAGCAGTTAAATATATTTTCAATTCCAGGATGCGAGACCGGAATAATATGAAAGAAGCATGAAACTAAAAGAGATGAAATAGACTGAATCAGGAGGAAACCATGGATCATTTTGAACTTGTATCAGAATATCAGCCGACCGGTGACCAGCCGCAGGCAATCGAACAGCTGGTAAAAGGCTTCAGGGAAGGCAATCAGTTTGAGACACTGCTCGGTGTGACTGGATCCGGTAAAACATTTACGATGGCGAACGTGATCCAGCAGTTGAATAAACCAACACTTGTGATCGCGCACAATAAGACGCTGGCAGCACAGCTTTATTCGGAGATGAAGGAGTTTTTCCCAAATAATGCGGTGGAATACTTTGTCTCCTATTACGACTACTATCAGCCGGAGGCTTATGTGCCGTCGACGGATACTTATATTGAAAAGGACTCCGCGATCAACGATGAGATCGATAAGCTGCGCCATTCTGCGACAGCGGCCCTTTCTGAGCGGAATGATGTGATCATTGTAGCTTCAGTATCGTGTATCTATGGTCTGGGAAGCCCGATCGATTATAAGAACATGGTGATCTCGCTGCGCCCTGGAATGGAAAAAGACAGAGATGAAGTGATCCACAAACTGATCGATATCCAGTATACAAGAAATGAGATGGATTTTAAACGAGGAAGTTTCCGTGTGCGAGGAGATGTGCTGGAAGTATTTCCGGCATACTCCGGAAGTGAGGCGTACAGGATCGAGTTCTTCGGGGACGAGGTGGACCGGATCATAGAGATCGAGGCGCTGACCGGAGAGGTGAAGGCACAGTTGGAACATGTGGCGATCTTCCCGGCATCCCACTATGTCGTTCCGAAGGAAAAGATGATGCGTGCGACTGAGAATATTCTTGCAGAGATGAAGGAGCAGGTAACCTTCTTTAAAAGTGAGGATAAGCTTCTGGAGGCACAGAGGATCGCTGAGCGGACAAACTTTGACGTGGAGATGATGAGGGAGACCGGATTCTGCTCCGGGATCGAGAACTATTCCCGCCATCTCGTGGGTTCCGCACCGGGGCAGCCACCGTGTACGCTGCTCGACTATTTTCCGGATGATTTTCTGATCATTGTGGACGAGTCCCATATTACGCTTCCGCAGGTCCGCGGCATGTATTTTGGTGACCGATCGCGAAAAAAGACACTGGTGGATTATGGCTTCCGTCTGCCGTCCGCACTTGATAACCGTCCGCTGAATTTTGAGGAGTTTGAGACACATATCAACCAGATGATGTTCGTGTCGGCGACGCCGTCCACTTATGAGGCGGAACATGAACTCCTGCGTGCGGAGCAGATCATCCGCCCGACAGGGCTTCTGGACCCGGAAATCTCTGTCCGTCCGGTGGAAGGACAGATCGATGATCTGGTGGGCGAGATCAATAAAGAAGTGGAAAAGCACAATAAAGTTCTCATCACGACGCTCACAAAGCGTATGGCGGAGGACCTGACGGATTATATCAGGGAAGCCGGAATTCGTGTAAAATATCTGCACTCGGATATTGATACGCTGGAGCGTGCGGAGATCATCCGGGATATGCGTCTGGACGTCTTTGATGTCCTTGTCGGAATTAACCTTCTCAGAGAGGGACTCGATATCCCGGAGATCACGCTTGTTGCGATCCTGGATGCGGATAAAGAAGGATTTCTTCGTTCAGAGACATCCCTGATCCAGACGATCGGGCGTGCGGCCAGAAACGCGGAAGGTCATGTCATCATGTATGCAGATACGATCACAGATTCCATGCGGGCCGCCATCGACGAGACGAATCGCCGCCGGGAGATCCAGCAGAAGTACAATGAGGAGCACGGAATCACACCGCAGACGATCAAAAAAGCAGTCCGTGATCTGATCGCGATCTCAAAGGCAGCCAGCACGAGTGAGGAAGAATTTAAGAAAGATCCGGAGTCTATGGATGCAAGGGAACTGGAGAAACTTGTAAAGGAACTTACAAAGAAGATGCGCCAGGCGGCAGCGGAACTGAACTTTGAGGAAGCAGCTAAGCTGCGTGACCGGATGAAGGAAGTGAAACAGATGCTGCTGGAACTGGAGGATCATTAGAACGCGCAGCAGGAAGAAGCAATATTTTTGTATTCCGGGGAAATGCCGTGGAAGGATTTTACAGACGAAGGTATGTGACTGCTATAAAAAAGGAAAAAGGACTGGGAGACAGAAGCTCTCAGTCTTTTTGATATGTGCACACATGCCTTTGCCCGCACCGGGCGGACGAATGTACCGGAATACGATTATTGACAATTATTCTCAATAAGAATACAATATTTCCAGATGACAGGAAGACTGCTATCGACTATGATAATGAAGGATGGACACAGGATGAAACTTTATGAAGGAAAGATTGGCACAACGTACCTGGTCGAATCGGTTCATGTGGAAGATGCGATCAACCGGCGTCTGGAAGCGCTGGGTGTAAATGAGAATACTCCTCTTCTTGTGATGAACAAGAAAAACAGCGGAACGATGATCATCAAAGTCCGCGGAACCCGTCTGGCGCTTGGAAGGCGGATCACAGGCGGGATCGAAGTTAAAGAGGAGGCGGCATCATGAGTGGGACAGAAAGACCGATCAATGTCTGTTTTGTGGGAAACCCGAACTGCGGAAAAACAACCTTGTTCAATGCATTTACCGGTGCAAAATTAAAAGTGGCAAACTGGCCCGGCGTTACGGTAGAGCGGGTGGAAGGAGAGACGAGCTATAAGGGCAGAAAGATCCATGTGATCGATACGCCGGGTATCTACAGCCTGACTTCCTATACAATGGAAGAACTCGTCACAAGGCGCTGTATCGAGGAGGACGATGTGGATGTGATCATCAACGTCGTTGACGCGTCCTCACTGGAACGAAATCTGTATCTGACGCTGCAGCTTCTGGAATTAAAGAAACCAGTAATTCTGGCACTCAACATGATGGATATCATCGAAGAGCGCGGAATGGAGATCGATCTTCACCGTCTCCCGGAGATGCTGGGCTCGATCCCGGTCGTTCCGGTATCAGCGAGAAAGAGGACAGGACTCGATGTTCTGATGCATGCAGTGGTACATCATTATGAGGAAGGACCGCAGGGGGTGATCGTTCACTATGACAGGACGATCGAAGACCGGATCCAGAGAGTGGAGGATCTTCTCCGTGAAAAATATCCGGACCTGACGAACCTTCGCTGGCATGCGATCAAGATGCTCGAGTACGATAAGGAGGTCATGAAGGACCATCCGATCGAATTTGAGAGTATCGTTCCGGAAACTCTGGAAAAAGAGATCATCAATGAAAAGTATGACTATGTGGAATCGGTTGTCAACGAATGTCTCTTTAACAAAGAAGAAAAATCACAGATGACGGATCGGGTGGATCGTCTTTTGACGCATCCGGTTCTCGGAATTCCGGTATTTTTCGGGATCATGGCACTTGTATTTTTCCTGACGTTTACCGTCGGAGATTTCCTGAAAGGTTACTTTGAACAGGGACTGGAACTTTTATCGTCGAGTGTACTTTCAGGGCTGCAGGCTGCGGGTGCCTCCGACTGGGTGATCTCCCTTGTTGTTGATGGTGCACTTGCTGGAGTAGGAGGAATCCTGACATTTCTGCCGAATATTTTTATTCTTTTTCTCGCACTTGCATTCCTTGAGGACAGCGGATATATGGCGAGAGTGGCATATGTCATGAATGAGACGATGGGAATGGTCGGACTTTCCGGTCGTGCGTTCCTTCCGATGCTGTTAGGATTTGGCTGTACGGTTCCGGCAGTCATGGCGACAAGAGCGTTGGAAAACCAGAGAGACCGTTTAAAGACGATCCTCATCACGCCATTTATGTCATGTTCAGCAAGGCTGACGATCTATGTACTCCTTGCTGATATGTTTTTTCCGAAGTCGGCGATGTTAGTGGCATATTCCCTGTACCTTGTCGGAGTTGCGATGGCGATCATCATTGCGCTGATCGTACATAAAACGACAGACAGCAAGACGGAAAATGCCCTTTTGATCGAGCTTCCGGAATACAAGATCCCGAACTTGAGAACTGTAGCGATCTACGTCTGGGAGAAAGTAAAGGATTATCTGACAAAGGCAGGAACAACGATCTTTCTCGCATCGATCATTTTATGGTTCGTCATGAATGTGGGACCGACCGGATTCATCACAAACGTTGCGGACAGCTTTGCTGCAAAATTCGGTCAGATCCTGGTGCCAGTATTAAAACCGGTCGGACTCGGAAGCTGGCAGATCGCGGTAGCGCTGATCTCAGGAATTTCCGCTAAGGAGGTTGTTGTTTCAAGTATGTCCGTACTCTACGGGATCACAAACATCAACTCGGCAGCAGGAATGGCAGAACTTTCCGGAATCCTTGGGGGAACAGGATTCACGGCTGTCAACGCGTATGCACTGATGGTATTCTGCCTTCTCTATACACCGTGTATCGCCACGATCGCCACGATCAAACGTGAGACACAGTCTTGGAAATGGACCCTGGGGATGGTCGTATTCCAGCTTGTACTCGCCTGGATGGCGGCATTTGTCGTATTCCAGATCGGAAGCCGCCTGTGATCTTTGAAAGAGCAAAAATATTGAGAAGCTCCCATCTTCTGACGAACACTCAAAAGAAGCAGTCATTAGAAGAATAAGTGGGTGAAAAGAGAACAGTGCAACAAATCACGGTCAGGTTTGCGCTGATATGTCAGACTCTGTGAAATTACTGACCGTGGATCGGAACAAGAATCTGAAGGGGTAAAAGGGGTAACAGATGAACGAAAAAACTTTGCTTGAGGCCGTGGTGCTGGCAGGTGAGCTCATGCTTGTCAGCGGCGCGGAGATCTACAGAGTGGAAGATACTATGAACCATATGTTGAAACGCTCCGAGTATGAGCAGACGGAGACGATCGTATATGGAACAGGAATCTTTGTCACGTTAAGCGATCCGAATAAGGAACCGCTGACCCGGGTCAAACGTGTCGCGGACCGGTGTACAAGTATCAACCGGATCTGTCTGGTGAATGATGTGTCGCGCCATTTCTGTGAGGGAAAGATCACCGTGGAGGAGGCGCTGAGACAGCTGCGTGAGATCCAGTCACCGAGGACGATCCAGTATGACTGGCTGACACAGGGACTGGGGTACGTTGGGGTTTCGGCGTTTTTCGCCCCCATGTTCGGCGGATCCTTTGGAGATTTTCTGGCAACGATCGTAGTCGGTGTCTGCCTTGCGGTCGCGGCCTGGATCGGAAAGACGCTGAAATTCAACGATTTCTGTTTTAATGCCTTTGGCGCCTTTGTGCTGGCATTTTCAGCCATGACGGTCTGTCATTCCTATCCGGGGCTGAATTCTGATACGATCATTGTCAGCGCTGTTATGCCTCTTGTCCCCGGGGTGACGTTTACGACGGCGATTCGTGATACATTGAACGGCGATTATGCTGCCGGTTCTGCGCGGATCCTCGAGGCGATCGTTGTGGGACTTGCGGTAGCATTTGGAGTCGGAGCAGGACTTGTCGCTGCACGCAGTCTGGAAGGAGGACTTTTATGATCATACAGGTATTCAGTGCGTTCTGGGCGATCGCGATGTTCTCGATCCTGACGGAAACTCCAAAGCGATTTTTACCATATGCCGCATTTTCCGGCGGTTTCGCCTGGTGGGCGTATTTGGTGATCAATAACCTGACACATTCCACTCTTCAGGCAACGTTTTTTTCGATCCTTGCAATGGCATTTTTAAGTCATATCCTTGCAAGGATCAAGAAAGCTCCGGTGACGGTTTTCCTGATCGCGGGAATCCTTCCGACAGTTCCGGGAGCAGGGATTTACCGGACTGTATATTATCTGATCCAGGGAGATCAGGCGCTTTCCACGCATTACCTGATCTCAACACTTCATACCGCAGGAGCGATCGCCCTGGCGATCTTTATTACAGATTCTGTCGTAAATCTCGTACATCTCTATCATGAAGGAAGTCATGCGAGAAGAAATTAGGCGGTGAGCTCGTTGGAAGCCTTGTGGGAGGCGTGCGGCAGGCGGGATCTACAAAAGAGCTTCGGAGTTGTCAGCGTAGATCTCCATCCGGTCGGTTTCTCTGCGGTAGCGGTACAGATGGTCAGAGAGAAAGTCTTCCGGCAGGATCGACTCGCGGTTGACATTCCGGATCGTATTGCAGAAGACATGGTAATCACGTTCCGTAAAAGCTTCAGAATCAGCAATGATCAGGACCTCGTGGATGCTGGAGGGAAGGATGAGAAGATCTTTCTCAAACGCATCCGCGAGGTCTTTTAATTTGTCCGGATAGAGTACGCAGGCGGCTCCGTGGTGAGCGGAGCTGTTGGTAAGGACATAGAGCGTCGGAACCGGGCAGTCTTCCGGAACAAAATCGATGGAACCGGGGAAGTATTCCTCGATCACTGTCTCAAGGCGCCGGAAACTTGCCGGATAGATTCGGGGAGTATTTTCCGCTGCGAGCGAAAAAAGATCTTCCGGCGTCAGATTCCAGGACGCGGACACCACGTTTGTGATGACGGAGCTGATCTGAGTTTCCCCTTCGGATTCTATGACTAGGGAGAAGATGACCGCGAGATCAAGGCAGGGGATCCAGGGAATCGTCTTTAAAAGTTCCTCGTTTTTATCCTGGGAGACGAGACGACAGGTGATCCGGTCCCGGAAATCTTCAAAATGGTTCAGGGAAGTGAGACCCGCCACGGAGAGCGGAAGCTCCGTATCAGTGATCGATACCATGTAATCGCAGAGCTCGGACATAGAATGTCCTTTTTCAAACTGTTCGTACAGCATCTCAAGGGAGATCACGGGAGAGCAGTGTTTTCCTGCTTTTAAGAGAGCCAGGGAGTCGAGGACGACCCCGTTGTTTTTCAGAACGTGTTCCCGGTGAATGGAATAGCCGGTGTCAAGCATGTTAAAAAGCTCTTCCTGCAGTGCAGCACAGAATTCTTCGTAGTTCATTGTAATACCTCCTGATGTGTTTTCAGATTCATAGATTTGATATTTGTGACGTGTAAGAATAGAATGTGTGTAACGATCCAGCCGGACGGATCCAGGGGATGAAGCTGGTCCCGGAGTTTACAGGTCGGCAGTCAGACATCGGGAAGAAGCTGCCGATGGAAATTTCTGTAAGGAAAGGATTGGACCGTTACGGATGTAAAACAAGTGAAAACACGCTTTGCGAGTTTTCACTTGTTATCGCGACAGTCGCCAAGGTCTCGCGTAAGTGCGGACTTTGGCTCGTTGTTCGCGTAAATAAAAGGATAGGTGTATTCTATCGAAATCCAGTTCGAAAATCAATCGTGATGATTCACAAGAATTGCCCCCTGAAATTGACATGCGGACGAAAAAATGTTGTATTTACAACACACAAAAGGAAGATATCGTGGTAGAATAGCAGTAATATGATCCCAGGGGGCAAAAGTCAGAACTCTGATGCAAGTCTGCCCACAGAAAGATCTTTGCCCCTGGAATCCGGCAAGACTGATACAGGTTAAGAGACGGATCATGGTAAGATCCGGACGGAAAGGAAAAAGAAAAATGGCTTTTATCAAAAATATCGACCATGAAAAAGTTTTAAACCTTGCTTCTCAGATCACAGCAGCACCGGGACAGATCGTCAGCAAGACTCTCGCCCAGAATAAGGCAGTCAGCTTGACATTGTTTGCGTTCTCCAAAGGTGAGGAGATCAGCACGCACGATTCTACCGGCGATGCGATGGTTCATGTGATCGAAGGCGTCGGTCAGTTCACCGTAGACGGTGTGGAACATATCTGCAAAGCCGGAGATGTTCTCGTTATGCCGGCGAAGAAACCGCATGCAGTGTTTGCAAAAGAAGATTTCAAGATGCTGCTTACTGTGATATTTCCACTGGATTGATCGTTATTCTGGATTCTCTGGAAAAAGGATGTGCCCCGACAGGTCCGTGTGTCCTGCAGAAGGAAAGAAGGAAAATTTTAGGAGAAAAAAGGTTGCTGTAACCAAAAAAGATCCCCGTGTGATCGGAAAGTCACACGGGGATCTTTGACATCAGTGGTCAATGAATAAACATTGCATCTCCGAAACTGAAGAAACGATACCGTTCTTTGATTGCTTCCTGGTACGCATTCAGGATATGTTCGCGTCCTGCGAGAGCGGATACGAGCATAACAAGCGTGGACTCCGGAAGATGGAAGTTTGTGATCAGGCAGTCCAGGATCTTAAACTTGTATCCCGGGTAGATGAAGATCTCGGTCCAGCCGCTTCCAGCCTTTAAGATCCCGTCATCACCGGTTGCGGATTCCAGGGTACGGCAGCTTGTGGTTCCAACGCAGATCACACGTCCGCCGTTTGCTTTCGTGTCGTTGATCTTCTTTGCCTCAGATTCCTCGACTATATAAAACTCGGAATGCATATGATGCTCCTCGATCGTATCCACTTTTACCGGGCGGAAAGTTCCGAGACCGACATGAAGAGTCACATGAGCGATCTTTACGCCCATGTCTTCGATCTCCTGTAAAAGTTCTTTTGTGAAATGAAGACCGGCAGTCGGAGCTGCTGCGGAGCCCTCATTCTTTGCATATACCGTCTGGTAGCGGTTCTTATCTTTTAACTGGTGAGTGATGTACGGAGGCAGCGGCATCTGGCCGAGCTTATCGAGAATCTCCTCGAAGATCCCGTCATACTCAAACTGGATCAGGCGGTTTCCCTCATCTACTACATCGATGACCTTGCCTTTTAAGAGACCATCTCCGAAGGAAACTTCCGCGCCGACTTTCATCTTCTTTCCCGGTTTTACAAGCGTTTCCCAGACATTATCGGATTTTCTCTTTAAAAGCAGGACTTCGATCCCGGCATCAGTTCCGATCTTGTGTCCCATGAGACGCGCCGGGATAACTTTTGTATCGTTGATAACAAGGCAGTCGCCTTTTTTCAGGTAATGCAGAATATCGCGGAAATGACGGTGTTCCATTTCTCCGGTCTTTTTATCTAATACAAGCAGCCGGGAAGCAGAACGGTCCTCAAGCGGATCCTGCGCGATCAGTTCCGGCGGCAGTTCAAAGTTAAAATCTGTTACATTCATTTCTCTATCTCCTGTCTGGTATCCTTATCAAAAAGTTCCATGCCATTGTAGCAGAATCGGGAAGAAAAATCAATGAGGCGCGCAGGAATATGGGGAAAATCGGTGATCATCTGCAAAATGCTCGGACAGCAGCCGGGAAATAAAAATATATCTTGTTGTTTTAAGGTTATGGTGGTACGATAGGAAAATCAAAAGCATGGTACATGCGGCAATCGGAAGGAGCAGTTGCAATGAAATATATCAATCAGTTAGAACACAGAGATATCCCCTATGAACATAATTTAGACCACGGCGGAGTGCCGGAGGAGAAGCGGAATGTGGCTGCAGCAGGCTGCGGACCGAGCTGTCTGTGCATGATGGTGGATGCGCTGACTCTGTCAACCTATGAACTCACAGACTGCCTGAAATTATCCAATGAGGTTGGCGCGAACCGTGAGATCGGAACGAGCCTGAAGATCCTGGGCCCCGTCGTTGCGGAAAGGTTTAACCTGAATTATGGGGAAACGAGTGATCTGAATGAACTGAAGGCGCACCTGGCAAAAGGCGGACTCGCCATCGCAAATTCCGGCGGAGACCGGGAAGGGTATACCGGGGTGTTCACTCATGGAGGACATTACATCCTCGTTGTATCGGCCGATGACAATGAGGCGTGCATTCTGGATCCGTCCTATAAAGAAGGAAAATATGAGGAGCCGGGCAGGGATGGAAAAGCGAGAGTCGTAGATGGCTTTGTTTACTGCAGCCTGAAAGTTCTTGCGGAGGACTGCGCAAACCGTACTCCGTCCTACTATCTGTTTTCAAGAAAGCATTAAAAATATGAAAAGCGCGGCAGCCGGGAAATGGAATTGGGTAAAAAAATATACAAAAAAATAATTCTCATCCCCTTGCATGAATCAGAAAATTATTGTATACTATTAGAGATGCATCTGTAGCTCAGTGGATAGAGCAGTGGCCTCCGGAGCCGCGTGCGTAGGTTCGATTCCTATCAGATGCATTTTTTTATGCGTCCGTCAGATCGGGAAAATGTCCTGACCCTGATGGGCGTTTTTTCTTGCATTCATACTCCGGAAACGATATAATGGGTCCAATAAGGAAAATAAGCGTTACAGTGCGTGCTCATGGAGCGCCCGTGTACTGTAACAAATAAGCTGCAGTTGAGAATACAAAAAGGGAGAAAGAGATTGGAAGGAACGATTCGTTTAAATAAATATCTGAGTGATGCAGGCGTCTGCTCGAGAAGAGAGGCAGACCGGCTTGTGGAGAATGGAAAAGTCATGGTGGATGGTGAAGTTGCTGTGATGGGAATGCAGATCCGCCCGGGACAGAAGGTGGTCTGTGACGGAAAGCCGGTGGGAGAGAAGGAAAAAACGGTATTCCTGATCGTAAATAAGCCCCGTGGGATCGTCTGCACGACTTCGGATAAGGATCATGCAGAAAATATCGTCGAGTTTTTAAACTATCCCCAGAGGATCTATCCGGTCGGACGTCTTGATAAGGATTCCGAGGGACTTCTCCTGATGACAAATCAGGGAGATATCGTCAACAAGATCCTGCGCGGCGGAAATGCACATGAAAAAGAGTACGCGGTGGCTGTCGATCATCCGGTGACGGAAGAATTTTTAAAGCAGATGTGCGAAGGCGTCCGCATTGAGGATCTCGACGTGACAACAAAGCCATGCCGTGCTTGGAAGACCGGAAGCCACACGTTCCATATCGTTCTGACGCAGGGATTAAACCGACAGATCCGCCGGATGTGCCGTGCGCTCGATTATCATGTGATGAATCTGAAACGCGTGCGTATCATGAACATCCAGCTGGGTACATTAAAGCGCGGGGAGTACCGGGAGCTGACGGAAAAAGAGCTGAGCGATCTGATGAAACTGGTGGAAGGTTCGACGAATCTTCCGGCGAGAGAAGCTGCGAAGATCGGAAAACTGGCGGATCCGGCAAAAGCGGCCGGAAAAACAGCCCGCTCCGGGTATCAGGGAAAGAAGAACGACAGGAAACCGTTTGTAAAAAATGGTGAGAGAAAGCCGTTCGAGAAGAAGAGCGGAACCGGAAAGGTCTGGAGAAATGTCCGCGAGGACAGCGAAAAGAAGCCGGAAAAGAAAGCCCCCGCATCCCCGGAAAGCTGGAAACCGGGTGCGCCGGAGCGCAAGGAGCATAAAATATGGACGACAAGATCAAGAGGATGAAGGAGCTGATCCCGCTTCTCTCTGAGGCATCGAAAGCCTATTATCAGGAGAGCCGCGAGATCATGAGCAACTTCGAATATGACAGGCTTTACGACGAACTCCTGAAACTGGAACAGGAGACAGGGACGGTGTTTGCCGGAAGTCCGACCCAGAAAGTCGGATATGAAGTCTTAAGTGAACTTCCGAAAGAGCGCCATGAGCGGCCGATGCTTTCTCTGAATAAGACGAAAAGCGTTGACGAGCTCCGGGAATGGCTCGGCGGACAGAAAGGACTTTTGTCCTGGAAGATGGACGGGCTGACTGTGGTCCTGACATATGAGGACGGGGTCCTTGCGAAGGCGGTCACACGCGGAAACGGCGAGATCGGCGAGGTGATCACGCCGAATGCCCGGACGTTTATCAATATTCCGACCTCGATCCCGTATAAGGGTCAGCTGATCCTGCGCGGGGAAGCGGTCATCAGTTATTCGGATTTTGAAAAGTTAAACGATTCCATCGCAGATGTGGATGCGAAGTACAAGAATCCGCGAAATCTCTGCAGCGGTTCCGTGCGCCAGCTGAACAGTGAGATCACGGCATCCAGAAACGTCCGTTTTATGGCGTTTGCACTGGTGCGGGCGGATGGCGTTGACTTTAAAAATTCGAGAAAAGAGCAGTTTTTGTGGCTCTCCGGCCTGGGATTTGAGACGGTTGAGTTCGTGGAGGTGACGGCGGAGACACTCTCCGACGCAGTCCGCGGATTTGCGGAGAAGATCGAACATTACGATATCCCGTCGGATGGTCTTGTACTGCTTTATGATGATATCGCCTATGGACAGTCGCTTGGGCGGACGGCGAAATTCCCGAGGGATTCCATCGCTTTCAAATGGGCGGACGAGATCCAGGAGACAACGCTTTCCTACATCGAGTGGAGTGCGTCGAGAACAGGACTCATCAATCCGGTCGCCGTGTTCGAACCGGTGGAGCTTGAGGGAACGACGGTGAGCCGCGCCAGTGTCCATAACATCAGCATCATGGAAGGACTGGAGCTGGGGGCCGGGGACCGGATCACAGTCTACAAGGCGAACATGATCATCCCACAGATCGCGGACAACCTGACAAGAAGCGGCGTCCGTGATATCCCGAAGATCTGTCCGGTCTGCGGCGGGGAGACGGAGATCCGCAGTGTGAATGATGTGAAGTCCCTCTACTGCACAAATCCGGAGTGTCAGGCGAAAAAGATCAAGAGTTTTGACCTGTTTGTGAGCAGGGATGCGTTGAATATCGACGGACTTTCCGAGATGACGCTGGAGAAGTTTATCGCAGCGGGATTCATCCATGAATTCGATGATATTTTCCATCTGGACCGTCACCGCGATGCCATCGTGACGATGGAGGGATTCGGGGAGAAATCCTATGAGAATCTTATTCAGGCGGCGAAGACTGCGTCCCATACGACGCTGCCGCGGCTGATCTTTGGCCTCGGGATCGCTGGGATCGGTCTTGCGAATGCGAAAGTGATCTGCCGTCATTTCGATTTTGACCTGAACGCCATGCGCGGGGCCGACGCGGAGGAGCTTTGCTCCATCGACGGGATCGGCGGTGTGCTCGCGGATGCGTGGGTGAAGTACTTTAAGAATGATAAGAACAATGAGATACTGGATCATCTGCTGGCGGATCTGACTTTTGAAAATGAAGTGAGAAATGAGGAACAGACGCTGGCCGGAAAGACTTTCGTGATCACAGGCTCCGTTGAGCATTTTGCGAACCGCAAGGAACTGCAGGAGAAGATCGAGTCTCTCGGCGGAAAAGCCGCAGGCTCCGTGTCTGCGAAGACCAGTTATCTGATCAATAATGATGTGACATCCAATTCGTCAAAGAATAAGAAGGCAAGAGAACTTGGCATTCCGATCCTTTCCGAAGAGGATTTCCTGAAGATGATAGGAGAGGAAAAAAATGCCGATTAAAATACAGAATGGATTGCCGGCAAGAGCGATCCTTGAGAGTGAGAACGTATTTATCATGGATGAGGATCGTGCCCAGAGCCAGGATATCCGTCCGCTGGAGATCCTGATCTTAAATCTCATGCCGTTGAAGGAGGACACAGAGACACAGCTTTTAAGAGCCCTTTCCAATACACCTCTGCAGGTGGAGTGCACTTACATGACCATGTCCACTCATGAGTCCACCCACACCTCCGCCAGCCACTTAAATAAGTTTTATGTGACATTCCCGGAGATCAAGAAGAAACATTTCGACGGAATGATCATCACCGGCGCACCGGTGGAGCTGATGGAGTTTGAGGAGGTCAACTACTGGGAAGAGCTGACCCGGATCATGGAGTGGAGCAAGACCCATGTGACATCCACCATGCATCTGTGCTGGGGGGCTCAGGCCGGACTTTACTATCATTACGGAATCCCGAAACACTTACGGAAAGAAAAACTTTCCGGTGTGTATACACAGAAAGCGCTGGATAAGCGTGTTCCGTTACTCCGAAGCTTTGACGATTACTTTAAGTGCCCGCATTCCCGCTATACAGAAGTGTGGGAGGAGGATATTTTAAAGCACCCGGAACTCCGGATCCTCGCTAAATCCGATGAGGCAGGCGTCTTCCTTGTCATGAACCAGGACGGAAGCCAGATCTTCGTCCAGGGCCACCCGGAGTACGACCGTATGACCTTAAACAACGAGTATCACCGCGACCTCAACAAAGGCTTAAATCCGGCACTCCCAGTCCACTACTATGAGCATGATGACCCGTTCTCCGTTCCTCCGCTTATGTGGAGAAATATGGCGAACACGCTGTATACGAACTGGCTGAACTACTACGTATATCAGGTTACTCCGTATACGCTGGAGGAGGACACGGAGTAGTTAAAGTCGGTTTATTCACAAAAAATGTTACGATGTGTCAAATATGACGTATGATCATGCCGTGCTTGGTGAAAATCTGGAACTTAGCAAAGATGCAGCAAAGTGGTTTACGGAAGAAAAAGAGCGTCTTGAAAACAGGCAGGCAAGCAAAAAAGTCATGGACAGGATTCGGAAATGTTTGGACTTCCGATTTCAACTTTGCGCTATTATGACAAGCAGGGGCTTTTTCCGGGAATGGAAAGAATTTCCGGCATCCGTAAATTCAGTGAGAAAGAGATTGAAGCATTACGTGTAATTGAATGCCTGAAACGCTCCGGTCTGGAAATCAAGGATATTAAGCAGTTTATGGACTGGTGTGAGGAGGGAGCAGTTACTTATCCCCAACGAAAAGAACTGTTTGAGAAGCAAAAGAAAACAGTGGAAGTTGAAATTGAACATTTAAGTCGTGTGTTGGATTTGATTAAATTTAAGTGCTGGTATTATGAACAAGCCATGCAGGACGGCAACGAAGATCGTGTACATAGTATGATACCGGATAAGCTGCCGGAGGATATTCAAAAGATGTACGATCACGCACATAAAGAATAATAAAGAAATGCCGCATATTTTCCCTTTAGAGACAAATATACGGCATTATTAGTATTCAAACGGAATTACTATGTCCTTCGGACAATCCTCATTTTTACAGTACAGCAGATAGGAAATTGCCGCTTTTGTATATTTGTTGGACTTAATTGTGTCCCAGTCTGATAATTTCTGCTGTTTTAGAAAAAACACAATTACAGAGATAGTAATTGCTTTTTATGGGAAATAGTGCTACACTGATTCCGTATGTCGAAATATGGCATAAAACGGTAAGGATGGTAAACAGACCCATACGGAGACAACAAAGATGATAGATATACATGCTCATATTTTACCGGGAGTGGACGATGGCTCGAAGAATCCTTCGGAGACCGAAAAACTCCTAAAATTATCATGGAAGCAGGGAGTGACAGAAATCATTGCCACTCCACATTTTTCCCATCATACAGATTTTGCCGGACTTCGCGAGCGATACGAGCAGACAAAGAAAGCGGCACAACGAATTGATCCCAGATTTAAAATTTATCTTGGACAGGAGATCCTGTACTTTGAAGGAATGACTGACTGGCTGGATCAGGGAAAAGCCCTGACATTGGCGGATAGCCGGTATGTTCTTGTGGAATTTCGTCCCGGTGACAATTTCATCAAGCTTTCACGGGCAGTACGCGAGATTGTCTCGGCGGGATATCTCCCGATCGTTGCTCATATAGAGCGGTATGACTGCCTGAGAGAAAAAGGAAGGACTGCAGAGCTGATCGGTCTCGGTGCATATCTTCAGATGAATGCCGGGAGCGTCCTCGGCGGGATCTTTGATAAGGACGCAAGGTGGTGCCGGGAAGAGATCACGAACGGCAGGATCCACTTTATCGGAACAGATATGCACAATACCGGGGAGCGGCCGCCAAGGATGTTAGATGCCTGGAAAAAGCTTGGGAAAAAGAATGAAATGTTAAGAAAACAGATCTTCTGGATCAACCAGAAGTATATCCTGAAGGATAAGACATTAAAACGATAAAAGGAAAAGGGGAATTATGCAAAAGAAATTTGAAGACGATGATGAGATCGAGATCGACCTCTTAGAACTGTTTTATGCGCTGAGACATCGCTGGTGGGCAATTCTTCTCGCACTGGTCATAGGAGCCGGAGCGGCAGGTGTCTATACGAAAAAGCTGATCGCGCCGCGTTATCGGTCGACCTCGATGGTTTACGTCCTCTCCAAGGAGACAACGCTTGCCTCCCTCGCCGATCTCCAGATCGGAAGCCAGCTTACAAAGGACTACAGCGTGATCATCAAGAGCCGTCCGGTCTTACAGGAGGTCATCGACAAACAGAACCTCGATCTGACGACGGATGAGCTTGGAAAAATGATCACGATCGACAACCCAAGTGATACACGAATCCTTTCGATCACTGTTGAGGACATCGAGCCGATGCGGGCAAAGGCGATCGTTGATGAGGTAACAAAATCCGCTTCCAATTATATCGGAGACATTATGGAAATGGTTCCGCCGAAGGTCATCGAGGATGGCATTGTTGCGGTGAAGCCGAGTTCTCCGAGTGTTAAGAAAAACGCAGCGGTCGGCGGACTTGGACTTGCCGTTCTTGTCTGTGGTCTGATCTGCTTAAAGACGGTTCTTGACGATACGATCAAGAGTGAAGAGGATGTCGAGAAATATCTCGGTCTTTCCGTCCTTGCCGTGATCCCGGATACAGAGAAAAAGTAAGGCAGGGGAGAACAGGAGAAAAAGCACATGGCATATATTGAGTTAAAAAATATTGAAAATACCGATTACTTTTATCAGGAAGCGATCAAGACACTGCGTACGAACCTCCAGTTCTGCGGAAGCAGTGTCCGGGTCATCATGTTTACAAGCACGATACCGTCGGAGGGAAAAAGCTCAACGGCGTTTGCGGTAGCAACATCAATGGCGAGCATCCGGAAAAAGGTTCTGTTTATCGATGCGGACATCCGGAAATCCATGATGGTAAAGACCCACGAGATCACCGGTCATACCTCCGGACTTTCTCAATATTTAAGCGGTCAGAAGGCCCTTGAAGAAACCGTCTATGCGACAAATGTAGAACATCTGGATGTGGTCCTCGCAGGACCCTACTCCCCGAACCCGGCAGAGCTTTTAGAGGATCCGACCTTTAAAACCATGATCGACTGGGCAAGAGAGCGCTACGATTATGTTGTGATCGATACCCCGCCGATGATGAACCTCATCGATGCTGCTATCATTGCGGAGGAGGCAGACGGAGCCGTTCTCGTAGTTGAGAGCGGAAATGTCAGCTACCGGCTCGCCCAGCGCGTGAAGGACCAGTTGGAAAAGAGCGGCTGTCGGATCTTGGGAACTGTATTAAACCGTACCGACGGCGGAAACAGCAGCGGCTACTATAAAAAGTATTACAGAAAATATTACAAAAAATACGATAAATATTATGAAAACCGTTCCGAGCGGGAAGACGATGAGGTAACCTTAGCGTCAGCCGCCCTGGAAAGGGCAATGACGGCGGAACCGGAACAGCCGGAGCAAAAGCTTTTTACGGAACCGGAACAGAAGCCGGAGGCGGAGCTTAACGGAAGGAAAGCAGGATGCAGCAGAAAAAGAAGAGACAGAAATTAACATGGATCGTTGCTGCCGTTCTCATTCTCGGAGGAATCTTTTTCGGAATCAATACGAAAAGGCTGTATCAGGAGAAGCTTGAAACAGATGCAAAGGTTTTGACCTTACAGGAGGAGAACCGATCTGCAGAGGAAGAACTCTCCGATTTCGGTCTGACCCATGATACGATCGAGTATCAGGGAACGACATATAAACGAAACACCTACGTCAAGGCAATCCTCTTAATGGGAATCGACCGGGATACCGATCTCTCCGAGCCACAGCGTGCAGGAGAAGGCGGACAGTCAGACGGAGTGTTCCTCATCGCAGAGGATACTGCAAGGGACACCATAAAGATTCTCTCGATCCCCCGGGATACGATGACAAAGATCATCCTGACGGATCTCTCCGGAAATATCCTGGGAGAGGATTTGCAGCATCTGACGCTTGCTTACGCCTACGGCGACGGTCGGGAGTTAAGCTGCGACTATATGACCCGGGCGGTGACAGAGCTTCTCGGAGGACTTCAGATCGACGGCTATGCGGCAATCAGCATGAAAGCCCTCGGAATGATCAACGACTCGGTCGGCGGAATCACCGTGACGATCGATGATCCGGGAATGATCGATCGGGATCCTGCCTTTCAGCTTGGCGAAACGATCACCTTAAAGGGCGATCAGGCAGAGAAATATATCCGCTACCGCGATATTGAAAAAGCACAGACCGCAATCAGCCGTTTAGAGAGACAGCAGATCTATATTGAAAAATTTTCACAGGCCGTAAAACAGACGGCAAAGCAGAAGGAAGGATACTTTACAGACCTTCTGAACGAACTTGCCCCGTATATGGTGACAAACCTCACAAAGGACCAGCTTCTGGAAATGGGGATGGCATTCTTAAAGAGCAGCCAGACACTCGGCGACGGGGATATTGAGATGCTTCCGGGCGAAGGAAGAGAGACCGATTGGTACGATGAGTACATTCCGGACCTTGAGAAGACTCAGGAGATGATTCTTAACCTGTTCTACAGGGTTGAGAAATAATACCATATTTTGAAAGGAATGGTGATAGGTATGAAAAAGAGAGCAGTAATGGCAGCCATGGTTGCTGCACTGGTACTTTCTCAGGCTACGACGGCATTTGCCGCAGGCAGCACAAGCAGCGGCGGCAGCGGTCGTGCGACTGTAAGTGCAACGTATGCTGATGAAGTCAGCATCACGTTAAACGGAAATACCACAACTCCGAACTACGGCGGAGAGGCATCAAACGGCGCAACAAGCGTAGCCTTCGTAAAGGGTGACACTCACGCAGTGGCAGGTCTTCCGAACGGCATCGTTGATACGATCAATGCCATCAACAGAAACAAGGCAGATCTTGCAAATGTTGGTACAGGTCTTGATCTGAAAGGCTACAATGCCCTGATCGGAACTCATGCGATCATGACGTATCAGGCAGGAACAAAGGTTGAGAAGACAGGCGATGTTTCCATCGATCTGTATGTTCCGAACCTGGTGGATGGTCTTGGCAATGTAGAGATTCTCTTCTACAACAACATGACCGGCAGATGGCAGCTGATCAAACCGGCTTCCGTAAACACAAAGACAAAGGTCGTAACTGTAACGATCCCGAACTCCGGTACCATTTCCGTTATTTATAAAAAATAAGGAACGGATCCGGTTTCATACCCGGGTGTGCCGCCTGGATGACAGACGGCGCATCCTTCCGGAAAAACATACGAATAGCAGACGATTTTAGTGAATTGGAAAACAAACTGCATCGTTCTTGATCGATGCAGGATCAGATAAATGTAACATATCAAGGGGAAATGAGAGAAAAAGCATGTATCGCAAAGATTCACAGGAATGGTTAAAACACATCGATTTTATTCTTTTGGATTTGATCTGTCTTCAGGCTGCCTTTTTGCTGGCATACGCCGTAAGCGGATACGGGTTCCATCCGTACCGTTCGATGCTTTATCGAAATGTTGCGGTCATTCTGGAGTACATAGATCTGTTCGTCATCTTCTTCAACGGCACCATGAGCGGCGTGTTGAAGCGTGGATATTATAAGGAATTTACCGTTACGGTCAAAAATGCCCTGTTCATCGCAGCTTTGACGATCCTGTACCTGTTTGCTCTTCAGCAGGGACAGAATTATTCGAGACTGGCGTTGTTCCTTATGATCCCGATTTATGTGGTCATCACCTATCTCACAAGACTTTTCCTGAAGTCAAGATTAAAAAAACAGATGGAAGAGGGAACAAAAACCTCCCTTCTGATTATCACCTCCCAGGATATTGCCCACCGGGTCGTAAAAAGCATGAAAGAAAACAACTTCGCCCGCTATATGATCAGTGGCGTTGCCCTTGTGGACGCTGACTGGGTCGGAAATGTGATCGAAGGGATCCCGGTCGTTGCCGGAACGGAAGATATTCCGGAGTACGTCTGCAACGAATGGATCGACGAGGCACTTATTGTGATCTCTGATGAGCTTCCGTACCCGAAGGAGCTGATCCGTGTTCTTACGGAGGCCGGTGTGACAACCCATTTAAACCTCGCAAAGATTACAAGCATGCCAGGAAAACGACAGTTTGTCGAAAAGGTCGGCGCCTATACCGTTTTAACAACGAGCATGAATTACGCCTCTACGTTCCAGCTGATGTTAAAAAGAGGAATGGATATCGCAGGCGGTCTTGTAGGCTGCTTCCTTACAGGGATCATCTTTATCTTTGCTGCACCGGCAATCTATCTTGCATCTCCGGGACCGATCTTCTTTACCCAGGAACGTGTCGGAAGAAACGGAAAGCACTTTAAGATTTATAAATTCCGGAGCATGTACATGGATGCGGAGGAAAGAAAGGCAGAGCTTATGAAAGAAAACCGTCTCGGTGACGGAAAGATGTTTAAGCTCGACTTTGATCCGAGAGTGATCGGAAACAGGATCCTCCCGGACGGAACAAAAAAGACCGGGATCGGCGACTTTATCCGCCGGACAAGCCTGGACGAGTCCCCACAGTTCTTTAATGTCTTAAAGGGCGATATGCCCCTTGTCGGGCCCCGCCCGCCTCTGATTTCAGAGACGAACCTTTACGAGCCGCACCACAAGGCACGGCTTGCGATCAAGCCGGGGATCACCGGGATGTGGCAGGTCAGCGGCCGTAGTGACATTACCGACTTTGAGGAGGTTGTCAACCTCGATAAGGAGTACATCAACAACTGGAATATCGGGCTCGATATCAAGATCCTTATCCGTACGGTATTTCTTGTAGTCAAAGGAGAAGGGGCGATGTAGAAGAAAAGGAAGATCAAGCCAACGGTGATCGCCGCAAAGCGGGGACTGCGGTTGGCTTATCGTTTTTAGCACGGTTCAGGAGCAGACAGGATTATGTGTTTGATGAATTATTAAAAAAACTATGGTTTGCCGCTACCTTATCACGGAGCCTTGGAGAACTTTATGAAAGATAGATTTGCAGTGTCCATGTTCGGACAAAAACGATTGTCCCGTGAGGGTGGGATAGAGATTGTTGTAAAAGAATTATGCACCAGAATGGCAAGAGATGGATGTCAGGTTACCTGCTACAACAGATCTGGTCATCACGTGAGTGGCGCAGAGTTTGACAATAAAATTGAATATGATGGAATCCGACAGAAATTTGTTCCAACTATTGAAAGAAAAGGGGCTAGAGATATAATAGGGTCAACCAAGAAAACCTACGATAAATAAAGGATTTTGACGGATCGACTCGTTCAACAAAAATATTTATTTGCTGACAGGCTGCGGAGAAGCTGAAATCCAGAGGTTATAGGTGGGAGGTTTTGGTGCAGCTCTGTTTTGACCCACAAAATGAGCAGCAAGTAAAAAATCAAGGAGAACGAATCGAGCCTACGGTGGATTGCCATTGAGTGATCCGCCGTGGGCTTGTTTGCTGCTTTATTAAATGAAGAATTAGTGAGGGAGAACAGCACTATGAGAAATTATAAAACTGCTGTGGTTGGCACGGGGGAGTGTGAAATAATATGGGCAACCAAAAATAATCCTGATTTCATGCGGGTTTGCGCGGCTTGACCTTTTTACCTCAACTTGTTTCTGCTTGTCATGGTGCGTTACGGTCAGCGTGTTTTCAGGAGTTAATGGCTTCTGGTTGCGCTCTATACTTAACCCACCACAGCGAAAGCTGATAGAGCAAAAAACAGAATAAGGAGGTACGAAGGCGCGCCTGCGTATAGATTGCTGCTGCAATCTGTATACAGGCTTGTTGTTGTACAATGAAGTAAGTTGAGGAGTAAAAGAATACGATGGAAAGAAATGTTGTTTTTAATTATGTGGTAGACACATGATTAAAAAGAAAATACTATCTCTGCAAAATTGTATATAAAATTTAGTGAAATTATGAGGGGTATTTGGAGATGAGAAAGAATAAAATCAGAATATTGCATGTGGCGCAGGCAGCAGGCGGCGTGGATCGCTACATCCGAATGCTTCTCAAGTATTTGGATAAAGAAAAGTTTGAGAATATCTTGATTTGTTCGCAAGATTTTCATGAAGAAGATTACAAAGGTTTGGTTGATTATTTTGATCAGGTAGAAATGACAAGAGCCATCGGAAGTAATGATTTAAAGGCAATTAAATCGGTTAGAACACTAATAAAAAAATATAACCCCGACATTGTCTATGCGCATTCTAGCAAGGCGGGGGCAATTGCTCGTGTTGCGGATATTGGACTGAAAAATCATTGTGTGTACAATCCACATGGTTGGGCTTTTAATATGCGTTGTTCTGCAAAGAAAAAGGCTGTATATACTGCTATTGAGAAGATTGCAGCACCATTTTGCGATAAGATCATCTGCATATCGGATGCAGAAAAAAAATCAGCTCTCGATAAGAAAATTTGTAAAGAGAATAAACTGCAGGTTATCTTTAACGGTGTCGATATTGAAGGCTATGAAAATGGGGAACACGGTGTAGTTAAGAGAAGAGATCTGAATATTCCAGAAGAAGCATTCGTCGTCGGTATGGTTGGACGAATGAGTCCACAGAAAGCACCTGATGTTTTTATTAAGATGGCAAAACAAGTTAAGGATAAAGTGCCTAATGCACACTTTATTATTGTTGGAAATGGAAATCAGGAAACTAAAATTAGAAAATATGCGGAGGACAACAATTTCTCGGAAAGCTTACATATTACAGGATGGGTTGATAATCCGATGAGTTATGTGGAAATTTTCGATGTCGCGTGTTTACTGAGTCGCTGGGAGGGCTTTGGTTTAGCTTTGCCGGAATATATGATGGCAGGTAAGCCAATCGTGGCGAGCAGAGTGGATGCTATCCCTAATATAATACGGAATGGAGAAAATGGTTTGCTTGTTGAAGCGGATGACGCTCATGGAGCAAGTGAAGCTGTGTTACAAATCTATCAGGAAAATGATTTGAAAGACAGATTGGTGACACAAGGATTGGAAGATGTGCATAACAGATTTAATGCTCGGAGAGTTTCTGCGGAGCATGGGAAGCTTTTCGAGAGAATAATGGAGGATGAAGGGCATTATTTTGGCAGGTGGTTCAGGCACACGCCTTTATCCATTGACAAAGGTAACAAGTAAACAGCTCTTGCCAATCTATGACAAACCGATGATTTATTATCCGATGTCTGTCCTGATGGACGCAGGCATCCGTGACATTTTGATTATCTCCACACCGCAGGATACACCTCGATTTGAGAACCTGCTGGGTGATGGACACTAGTTTGGTGTGAACTTGACCTATGCTGTTCAGCCGTCTCCGGATGGACTGGCACAGGCCTTTATCATTGGTGCCAACTTTATCGGCAATGAATCTGTGGCTATGGTGCTGGGCGACAACATCTTTGCGGGTCATGGTCTGAAGAAGAGATTAAACGCAGCAGTGGAAAAGGCGGAAAACGGCAAGGGCGCAACGGTGTTTGGCTACTATGTGGACGATCCGGAGCGTTTCGGCATTGTGGAGTTTGACAAGAACGGTAAGGCCATTTCTATCGAGGAAAAGCCAGAACATACGAAGAGCAACTACTGTGTCACCGGTTTGTACTTCTATGATAACCGTGTGGTCGAGTTTGCTAAGAACCTGAAACCGTCTGGTCGTGGTGAACTGGAGATTACCGATTTGAACCGCATTTATCTGGAAGGATGCAGAGGAAAAATGAAGAACAATAGCTGTTTTTCCTGGGAAATGCGATGATAATAGGAACAAAGAATTAGTGATAAAATATTCTAAAACTATGAGTGCTTAGACAAGGAAGACGAGATGAAGAAATATATAAGATATATTCCGCTAATTTTCTCCTTACTTTTGATATTTGGATTGACTTTTCAAAATGGGGCTGAATCGAAGCAACTAACAGAAAGTACACAAGCTGTTATTGGAAATGTTGTAAGTAGTTCATCAAAAGCAAATTGGTGGAATGACTATATTTTAATGAGAAAACTTGGACATATACCAGAATATTTATTGCTTGGTGGAAGCGCATATTTTGTTTTTGGTAAATGGTTGAAAGCTGGAATATTTTGTGTGACTATTAGCTTTATTGATGAAGTTGTGAAGGGACTTCTTCCGGGGAGAGAATTTGATTTCATAGATATGAGATTTGATTTGATAGGGTATGCGATAGGAATTGCATTAGCGCTGGTTGGAATTGAAATATGGAAAAAAATCAAATGTAAAAATATAGGGAGTTAATAGAATGATTGAATTGTTAGGCCTGCCGGGAGCAGGAAAAACAACATATGCAAAGAAAAAATTGGGCGATTATACAAATATACTTGAAAACAATATATATTCCGATAATAGAATTCGTCAAAATTTGAATAAAATTGTTTTCTATGTTTTTTTTGCCGCAAGAAACCCAAAACGCTATTTACTAGGCATAAATAGATTAAATAATATTCATTTTAATTCTAGAAAAACCAAGATTAAAATGAATTTATATTTATTTATGACATTGGGACTATTAGATAAATATAAAGATAAAGATGTTCTAATTGATGAGGGATTGGGGCAGGTCCTATGGGCATTTTATTATAATTCTAAAGATTCTATTGAAGCGATTAACGGTATTTTTGATATGTTCAACGAGTATTGTTGTGATACGGTGTTGTTTATCAGTGCGGAGAAAGATGAAATAAAGAATAGATTATTATTGAGAAAGAATAATGGCGGTTCAGAATTGCAAAAGGATTTGTTATCAGATGATAAATATTTGGATTTCGCAATAGAGTGTATGAAGCGAGTGCTGTCAATGCTTGAAAAGAAAGGCATCAAGTATTTTGTTATCGAGGAGAGAGAAAAATGAGAAAAGTTCTGTATTTGATTAACAGCTTGAAAAATGGTGGCCCAGTTAATATGTTATATAGTTTGTGTAAATATTTAGATAATACGCAATACAAGATATATGTGATGGCACTCAAGAAATGCGATATTAATGCTAGAGATTTTAGCAATTTAAATTGTGAATTAATAATTATAAATGAAAATAACAAATTGAAAAGGATAAATAAAGCATTCGAAGAGATTAAAAGAATTAGTCCGGACATTATACATTCACATGGTGGACTGGCAGATTGGATAAACGTTCATACGAAAAATGGGTCTAAAAAAATAACTACTATTCATTGTGATCCGGATATTGATTTGATAATGAAATATGGAAAGGTTAAAGGAACTATTGTAGCCAATATCTTTTTACATAATCTAAAAAGAATGGATTGTCCAATAGCCTGTTCAGAAACTATATCAAACAAAATTTATGAAAATCGAAAAGTTAAATTTGATTATATCAGAAATGGAATAGATCCTACAATGCTTGTAGTCAATAAATCTATTAAAAGAAGTGAGTTGAAAATTGAAGAATCAGATACAGTTTATGCGTTTTGTGGATATTTATCTAAAAGAAAAAATGTCAAATTTTTAATAGAGGTGTTCAATACACTTCCAAATAATTATAAGTTACTAGTAATTGGAGATGGGGATGAACTAGTTGCATTAAAAACATCTGCAAAAAAAGATAATGTGATATTTGTTGGAAAAGTTTCAACTCCTGCAAATTATTTGCAATTATCTGATTATTTTATATCAGCATCTCTATCTGAAGGTTTACCTATGGCAGTAATGGAAGGGATGGCTTTAGGTTTGCCGCCTGTGTTATCACGCATAGATTCACATATTGAGGTAAAAAAATGTTGTGAAGAAGGAATAGAATTATTTGATTTGGATAATGTTGATGATTTATCAACTATCATTAAAAATAAAGTTAAAGATGATAAAATTAATAGCCTAGTGAAAAATTGTGCTTATAATTATTTGCATGCAAAAAGAATGGCCTTAGAATATCAGGAAAAATATAAAGATTTAATTCGGAATGGAGACCAGTAATATGATATCGATTGTGATGGCAACATATAATGGTAAGAATTTTATTGAAGAGCAATTAGAGTCTTTGAGAAATCAGACGCTAATTGCGGATGAAGTTATTATTGCAGATGATCGTTCAACTGATGGGACGTATGAATTTATTCTTGATTATATAAAATCACATAGCTTGGAGCAATGGTCTGTTTATAGGAATGAGAATAATCTAGGATATTCTAAGAATTTTTCCAAACTTCTAATGAAGGCATCAGGAGAGATTATTTTTTTAGCCGATCAAGACGACATTTGGCATAATGATAAAGTAGAACAAATGTATTCTGTTATGGAAAGCAATAAGCAAATACAGTTACTGGCTTCTAATCCGCATCCATTTTACGAAGGAAATAAACCGCAGAAGGTCAATTACGAAAAGTTTTATGGCTCATTAATAAAGATTAATCGCTTGGCATCATGGGTTAAGCCAGCCAGACCTGGATGTACCATGTGTATTAGAAGAAGTCTGCTTGAATATTATGATGAAATATGGTTTGATGGTTACCCGCATGATTGTCTACTTTGGGGCTTAGCGGTGTTAAGAGGAACAGCATACCTTTTTAATAAAGACACTATTGAATTTAGACGTCATGATAATAATGCATCGAGTCGTATGGCTCATACGTCCAGTAATAGAATTGATAGGATGTATAAGGAGACGTCTATCATCAAAAATATGCTGAATAGCAACTTCCTTACAAAAAAACAAGTAGAATTCATATCGAAACAATACAAAGTGTATTGTAAAAGAATAGATCTTTTAAGCAGAAGATCTGTAACAGGAATTGTGAAGATGGTTTCAGTTCTAAATTATTATTCACGGAAACGATTGTGGCTTACAGATTTGTATTATGTCTTAAAATGAGTATTCGGACTCCCTGAAGATAAAAAGCAGAATACTATTGAAAACTGTTTTGAAGGATTCAGCAGTATAAGAAGTTTTGAAAGGAATTATATTTAGAATGATAAAAGGGCATATATTGGAACAGGAAGGAGATAATCGTAAAAATGCTAGTTGTATTATGGATATGCACTATCATAATTTTTATGTTAGCATATTTGATTAATAAAAGAGATCTTCTTGCCCCATCGGTTCTGTGCAGCATGATATATGTAATATGTGTAATGTTTACTGTATTGAATCAAAAATCATGGGGAATTGAGTATTCGGACAAAGCATTTTGTGTGATGATAATAATGATATTATCGTTTGTACTACCCTCTGTGTTTTTTAATATAAAAAATAATAAGGTGGGAATACAATCAGATTATGAATTGGAAATCATAGAATTCGACAAAGGAATACTTATAGGATGTCTTATTGTCGATATACTTATCTCTATTTATTACTTTAGAGAGGTTTATCGCATATCCCTTATTGGTGGAAATCCACTCGGAATAGCAGGAATGTTCTCTTATTATAGAATGTATACTGCTAATAATGCTGATGCAGAGGGATTATCTACATTAGCAAATCAGTTTCTCAAGCTAGGAAGGTCATTTGGTTTTACGGCATTGTTTATACTTATGTACAATAATCAAATTGATCGTAATATAAAACGGGATTATTGGCTAATCCCGTTTGTAGTATTAACAGCACTTCAAAATATTATTGGAGGTGGTAGAGGATACATTTTATGGTTGGTTTCTACTGGCTTTATGACATCCTATATTATCACTATGAAAAAAAGTGAATGGAAAAAAAGAATATCCTTTAAGTACATCAAAATTGGATTGAAACTTATGGCTGCTGTATTTGTAGGATTTTATTTATTGAAATATGTAGTACGAGTGGGTAATACAGTAAATTCTATTTTGGATTATATAGGATATTATGCAGGGGGCTCAATTCAAAATTTTAATTTATATTTAGATAATCCACCAACAGGAAGCCGGCAAATATGGGGCCAAGAAACATTCATGGGTGTTTATTCCACATTACAGAAATTTGGATTTGTTGATGTTTCTGGGATATATTTGACAAATTCAAATTTGGAGTTTAGAAGGTCAAATGGTGTTTCTATTGGAAATGTTTATGGCGCTGTAAGAAGATATTATAATGATTTTGGTATTATGGGGGTAATTGTTTTACAGACCATTTGCTCTTTCTTCTTCAATGCTTTTTACGCCAAGATTAAACAGCAAAGCAAACAAAAATCGAAATTTACGTATTTTTTGTATGCATATTTGTCTTATCACGTATTTGAAATGCCTATCGATGATACCTTTTATAAATCATTCATTTCATTCAATTTTTTGACAACATTGATTGTATTATTTGCGGTGTATTATATATTTACCTGTGTAAAAATTAGAGGATTAAAGATTAAGTATAGAAAAAGGAATATTGTTTAGGTGAAGATATATGATAAGAAAAATATTAAATTACGTAAAAGATCTAAAAATACGCAAACTTTGGAAAAAAAACAATAAGCATAATCATACAAGCATAGGTTACATTACAACTCCAAATTTATTAAAATTAATTCAAAACAATGGAGTGAATGTTGGAAAGAATACATACGGAAAGTTAAATATTAACTATACTGGAGCTCCCAACGAAGCATTAACAATTGGAAATAATTGTTCGATTGCAGGAAGCGCAAATTTTTTATTGGGTGGTGAACACAATTATAAATGTATCACTACATTTCCATATAGGTATAGAGTTTTTGGTTTGACTAATGATGTTAGATCGAAAGGACCAATCAAGATTGAAGATGAAGTCTGGATTGGTGATGGGGCATGGATATTGTCAGGGGTTACAGTAGGCAAAGGTGCAATTATCGCAACAGGTTCAATCGTAACAAGAGATGTGCCACCATACGCTATTGTGGGCGGCTCACCTGCCAGAATAATTAAATATAGGTTTTCGGAGAGCATTATAAAAAAAATCATTGGTATTGATTTGGCTAATTGTGAGTTAAGCGTAAATCAATTAGACTTGCTCACTAAAGATATTACCGAAGAAAATGTCGATAGTATTATTTTCGGACTGACAAGAGGTGAAGATATAAGTGAAAAAAATTAAAGGAAAGATTAGAAATATTATTTCGATATATCGCTATTTTGGGCTTTCGTTAGGATGTTATAATTTTCTGTTGTCTATTCCGTTTATAAAACATATTTCGTTGTGGAAGAAAATTAATAAAAAATACTACAGATTGTGCAAAGACTACCTTTATTCACATTACTTGTCAGATTATAGCTTCGATGATAGTGATGAAATTGGAAGAATAGATGAAAACTCAAATATTTGGGTATTTTGGTGGCAAGGGATTTGTAATGCTCCTGAATTGGTGAAAAAATGTCTTAGTACGATTATTAAGTTTAAGGGTAAGCACAATGTTGTAATCATTGATAAGACGAATCTTATGAATTATCTTGATGTTCCGGATTTTTTCTGGAGTAAATTGGAAAATAATGAGATTTCTATTCAACATTTTTCTGATTATATAAGAACTAGGTTGTTATATAAATACGGTGGAATATGGATGGATGCGACATTATTTTTGACGGATAATGTGGATGAAGATCTGACTAAATATGGATTTTATACGATAAGACATGGGGAACGATCAGATTATCATATTTGCGAAGGAAAATGGTCTACATTTTTTATGGCGTCATGTAAAGGAAACAAATTTTTTAAATATTTAGCAGATTTGCAAGAAAAATATTGGAGGAATGAAAAATATCCGATTTGCTATTTGATAATTGACTGTTTTATCTCTTTGTTGGTTGATGTATCCCCGTTTTGCAGAGATCAAGTCAATCAAGTTCCGGTAAACAATACTAAAACAATGCAATTAGCAAAAATGTTTACAAAAGATTATTCTGATGTAAAAGAGAGTGTTGATGAAATTATAAAAAACACAAAAATAATTAAATTATCTAATAAGTGCAAGGTGAATACGAGCCCGGATAGTGTTTATTATTGGCTTTTAAATGTATACGATAATAGAGAGGAGAAAACAGCCTTATGAGAAAAGGACTCCTTAAGGTAATGATCGCTAATTTAATTGGTTTGGTAATTAGCGTCGTTACTAATTTTTTGATTCCAAAATATGTTTCAGTTGATTCTTATAGTCTTATAAAAACTTACGCATTGTATCTGACGTATGCGGGTTTTTTTAGTATTGGATACAATGATGGTATGTACTTGAAGTACGGAGGAAAAAACCTTGATCAAATAAACAAAAAGGAACTTGCGGATAATTTTTTTAACTATTCAATATTAATAATTTTAATGCAGCTTTTTGTCCTTGCTGTAGGGTTGTTTCTTAATGATAATATTGTGATTGCATTTTCTTTCGGAATAATATCGTATAATATATTAGGCTATTTGAAGTCATTATATCAGGCAACTGGTGAATTTGGAGCTTATAGCAGGGCGTTAAACATAGAAAAAGTATCTGTATTTATTTTTAATTTAATTTTAATTTATATTATTAAATCAGATAACTATTTGTGGTACATTTGGATACAGGTTATTATAGGATTAGTTGTCACTGTAATACTGTTGCTAAAGTTAGAAACAAAGGTTAGATTCCTGAAATTAGGTTCTCTAAATATGAATGAGTATAAAGAAAACATCTCATCAGGAATTATTCTTATGCTTGGTAATTTTTCTAGTAGTATTTTTACTGGGTTAGATAGATGGTTTGTTAAGATTTTATTGCTGTCATTTGATTTTGCTATGTATTCTTTTGCTGTGAGCATGGAAAATATAATAAATGTATTCGTTTCGCCAATAACTGTATCAATGTATAATTACTTTTGTAAAAAACCTAGTCTAAATGAAATTAAGAGTGTAAAGAAATTATCTTTGATATGGGGATTTGTTGTTATTTCGGCTGCATTTCCTGCAAAATGGATATTGGTTCATTATTTAAATACTTATCTTGCGGCGAATGATGTGATTTTTCTATTGTTTGGAGCACAAGTCTTTTATATTGTAGTTAAATCAATATATGTAAATTTATATAAAGCAGAAAAGCAACAAAATATTTATTTGCAACAGATGGTAGTAATGATTGTCTTAGGTGCAGTACTAAACGCGCTTTTCTTTGCTGTCTATAATAGTACTATTTCGATTGCTTTTGCAACATTTTGTACATCCATTATTTGGATGCTCATTTGCGAGTACAAAGACAAAGAATTGAGATTCAGTAATAAGGAGTATCTTTCTTTATTCGTAATCATGGGAACTTATTGTTTTTGTGGATATAAGCTATCTCCAATTTTAGGCTTGTGTGTGTATGTGGCCGTAACGGTTATAGTCTGTTATTTTTTTATGAAAGAGACAGTTTTTTTTGTAGTTAAAAATATTATGTATTATTTAAATAAAGTAAAGAAACAACTATCAGGAATATGATGAAAAATGTGTTAAAGAAGTGATATTTTTAATTGCTCGAAAAGAGAAACTAATAGACTAAATTATGAATAAACTGCGAGAGGAGAGAACTATGAAAACAACATTACTTATTATGGCAGCCGGTATTGGCAGTCGCTTCGGAACAGGAATCAAGCAGTTAGAGCCAGTGGATGATGCTGGACATATCATCATGGATTACTCAATCCATGATGCGATTGAGGTTGGTTTCAATCATGTGGTATTTATTATCCGTAAGGATATCGAGAAGGAATTCAAAGAGGTCATCGGCGATCGCATTGCCTCCATTTGTGCTTCTCATGGTGTCACTGTGGACTACGCATTTCAGGATATCAACGATATTCCGGGAGAACTTCCGGCAGGTCGGACAAAGCCGTGGGGAACCGGACAGGCTGTGCTTGCAGCAAAGAATGTGATTGATACCCCGTTCATTGTGATCAACGCAGATGATTACTATGGCAAAGAAGGTTTCAAAGCAGTCCACGAGTATTTGGTAAATGGCGGCAAGTCCTGTATGGCAGGCTTCGTGCTGAAGAATACTCTGTCCGATAATGGCGGAGTAACCCGTGGTGTTTGCAAGATGGACGACCAGAACAATTTGACTGAGGTTGTGGAAACCAAGAATATTGTAAAAACTGCAACTGGGGCAGAAACAGACGGCGTAGCTGTTGATGTTGACTCTTTGGTTTCCATGAACATGTGGGGATTGACTCCTGACTTTTTGACTGTGCTGGAAGATGGCTTTAAGGAGTTCTTTAAGGAAGAGGTCCAGGGTAATCCGCTGAAAGCAGAGTATCTGATTCCTATCTTTATCGGTGAACTGCTGGAGCAGGGAAAAATGTCCGTAAAGGTTCTGAAGACCAACGACACCTGGTATGGCATGACCTATCACGAAGATGTCGCAGCCGTAAAGGACAGCTTCAAGAAGATGCTAGAGAACGGCGTGTATAAGGCTGATTTATTTGCAGATTTGTGATATACTTGAGCCATCATAATAGGAAAGAGGTTTGTGTCCTATGCCCAGAACCAAAGGTAGCAAGAATAAGCCCAAAACTGTGACTGCTGATTTTGCAACGCAGATTGCAGAAAAGCAGTCCGCAAAGGAAGCACTCACAGCTGAGATTGCATCCATCACCGCAAACATTGACACTCTGAAGGCTGATTTGAAAGCAAAAAAGGCTGCTCTGAAGAAGGCCGAAAAAGAAGTGGCCACTCTGGTAGCAAAGAAGGCAAAGGCAGATGCTAAGGCTGCAGAAGAAGCGAAGAAAGCAGAAGCGGAATCCGTTCTGAAGAAGTTGCTTGCCGAAGGCATGAGTGCCGATGAAATTCTCGAAAAACTGAAATAACACGAAAAACCCGTGATGGACAGGCATAACGCACCGTCCATTACGGGTTTTAGGGTTATAAGAAAATACAGTTATCCGGCGGCCACATCAAACTGAAAATGTGCCGGCAGGTTGAGCTGCTTGATAAATGCATGGTGCTGGGCTTGGTAGTGCCGAAGATCATACCCCAGATGATGCAGTTCAAGAAGCTTTACCAACACCAGATTGATATGAATGCGTTTGGCATCGGCAATCTGAGCAGCATCCATCTTGCGTTTCGTCATCTGATAGACTTCCTCACTGTCTAGCATCAGGTGGGATGTGAAAGCGTTATGCTCATAAAGAAGGATGTGCTTATCCTTAATGGTCAGAAACTTGTTCAGAGTATGCAAGTCCATAAGAAGCTGATGCTCCAGATAATGTCCGAGCGCATAACCGCACACCATCTGCTTTGTCTGTTTGTCTAGCTGGCGATTGATAAGGATCAGTGGCTTATCAAAATAGAGTGAAAGCAAACCCAACATATCTTTAATGCGAGATGTTTCACTGATGTCCAGACTGCAACTGCGCGCGATCTGTTTGATGTTGCGAGTTCCGACATTTTGGACAAGTTCATTAGCAGCTTGGTGAATAAATGCAGAATCCATAATGTGATCTCCTTCCGGGGATAGCATAGTGAATAGAACAGTGGTTCACAGGTTCATTATTCGTTCCTTTTCTCGTTTTTGTTCTCGGTACTTAAAATAGGCTTTGTGCATTTCATACATGATGCCGTCCATATCCTGCGGGGTCAACTCTCCGCTGGCAAATAGCTCAGTAAGCTCAAATGCGAGATGCTGGGCTTCTATTTTGCCCTTTTTTCCGTAGGCTTCGGCGGCACGTTCGATAAATAAAGACTGATCCGGCTGTAAATAGGTCAGAGGTACATGGAATATATCGGCCATCTTTTCAAGCATTTCAATACTGCGAGGGTAGCGGCCATCACGCTCCCATCCGATGATCGTTCGTTTGTTGATACCCAGACATTGTGCCAATTCGTCCTGTGTTAAAGAATGTTTCTTTCGTAGATCGCGAACTTTCTCTCCAAATTTCATGTTTGCAACCTTTCTATGGCGTAGTTATCGTGCTGTAACAATGTGCAACGGGATTTGTAAATATTCAATCTGGAAGATGCAACGAATTTTCACATTTTCCTCTTGACACGGCGACACGACTTGCTTATAATATATGCTATATTCTATCATCTTTTGGATTATTATACCGTAAAAAACGTAAATATGCAAGTCGAAAAAGGTGAAAAAAGAGCGGAAGTTCAAAAGGTGAAATTGAATAGAAAAAAGAAACTTAAACCAACACAAAGGAGGCCGTGAGAAGATGAGCAACGGAGAACATGAAATCCGCACCCCAAAGGGGCTGCGGATCGGGAATCGCAGTGTCGTTGATGGAAAGAATATGCTTCAGATCAAGCGTGGTGGCTGTGAAGATTATATTTCTGCTGAATCTCTGGTGGAGTGTATTCACGGCCTTCCCGTGAAGAGTATCGAATTTTTCACAGAAGAGAACCAACGGAAAGAAGCCTGAAGCAGAGTGCTTCATCGGACACTGAAAGCGCAGAGGTGGAATCTTAGGCGGCACTTGGTTAGCCGACCAGCTCCACCAGACGTTCTTTTGGGTCTACAATATAATATCTGTTTGTTTAGAGCGATACCGTAGCAATATGTGATATAGGCCGGAACAGAATGAGCGAATGCAGCGCAGTAGTGCGCCTGTGAGTAACTCATCCTGTTCCGGTTTTTTTAATTTTTTTTTCAAAAACACCTTGCGAAATGCCCTTCCAGCAATTCTATATATGAGAGACTAAACATCACACCTTAAAAGTGAATCATGAAATAGCGATGCAGTAGGAGAAGTCTTAGACTTCCCGTTCAAAAAAAACGGGTAAGTCTGGGACAACTTTTGCTGCATTTTTGTTTCAGACCGCCCGCAGCCAAAAGGCAGAAAGGTGGACATTATGATGACATTCAAGGATCTGAAAAAGCTTGTTGAACTCCCTTCGTACAAGGAACAGCGTGTTCCAACCGTGAAGGCACTTGAGGTATCTGGTGTGCCAGTGGTAGCTGAGAAGATTCTGGAAAATCATGGAAGCATCAGTGTCTACCAAAATGGTTATGTGATTTACCGGGCGCATAAAAGAGTGACCGTTTTCTCGCTTCGCAACTGCGTACATTATAAATATGATGCACTGGAGGGTGCGGGGCATCACATTGAGGAAGAGGAATTTGATGAATACGAGTGGCACATCCGTCTGGTTCTGGAAGGAGAGGATCGTATTTTCATGAACTACGAGATCATTCAGGGAAAATGGATGCCATCCCGTGAGGATAGGGAGTATAAGGAAGAAATCCTGGAGGGAGTCGATGACGCAGTCAGTACACTGGAAAGAATGATAAGTGAGGAAAGAGTGGAAGAACTGCTCTCTACTTTGACTGATTTGCAGAGAAAAGTCGTTCACATCCACCTATTCCATGGTCTTTCTTTTACAGAGGCGGCAAAACACCTTGGCATGACCCGCCAGAATCTTACCGGAATTTATAACGCAGCAATTTACAAGATACAGAAAAAGCACTTCCGGGCACTGTGCAGTTGCTAACATATTATACATAATCAAAAGATGAGCCGTCCAATCACAGAAAACAATCTGAATTGGGCGGCTCAAAAATTTTTTTGAGTTTTTTTCAAAAACACCTTGCGAAATGACCCTTCTCCGATTCTAAGGATGAGAGGACAACACAAAACCCCTCCACAGGAACCTTGAAAATTGAATAAGCCATCCCAGAGAGATACTTCTGATATTGAATGTGCATCCTGCGTGTCTTGTCAGAGAAAACGCCGCTGAAATATGGGGCAGGAACGGGCTGGGGCAGAATGGCAAAGCTCAAATAACAGCAGATACAATGCGGCGGAGTGTCGAAAGATGCTCCGTCGTAGGAATGTACTGTTATTTATAATAGTGCAAATCCAGAAAGAGGGGAGGTGATGAATCTACATGAAGTACCCGTATTTCAGAGGTCTGGAAGCAGACCGATACAGTTTCTACCGTGTGCCGAAAGCACTCATCAAGGTAGACCTGTTTGAAAAGATGTCCGGCGACGCAAAGCTGCTGTATGCTGTCTTGCTGGATCGGATGAATCTTTCGCTTAAAAATGGCTGGCAGGATGAGAATGGAAATGCCTATATCATCTGTACGATAGATGAGATCATGGATTCGATTCGATGTGCCAGACAAAAAGCGGTCAAACTGCTGGACGAGCTGGAACATGAATATCAGCTTATTGAGCGGCGCAGGCAGGGCTTGGGAAAGCCGAACCTGCTCTATGTAAAAGACCTCTATGCGGGACTTTCACAATCGAACTACTGGAAGTATGAAAATCAAACTTCTGGTGGTTTGAAAAGCGAACTTCCGGGAGTATGGAAATCAAACGGAAGTAAGACTGATATAAATAATAATACTGATAGTAGTGAGACTGATCTAATCTATTCTGCACAATCTGGTGAAAACATATCCGGGGAGATGCGGGAAGATGAAAGGTATCGCTTCTATTTTCAAGACAAGCTGGAAATCCCAATCTTAGAGAAGAACTTCCCACATGACCGGGAAATCCTGATGGAGATTCTGGAACTTCTTGTGGAAACCGTAACCAGCAGAAAGAAGTTCCTGCGCATTTGCGGGGAAGAAAAGCCGAAAGAGGTGGTCAAAAGCCGCCTGATGAAGCTGGATTCCATGCACATCCAGTATGTAATGGAATGCCTGAAAAGCAATACCACACAGGTACGAAACATCAAACAATATCTGCTTGCTACACTGTATAATGCTCCGACCACGATTGACAGCTATTACGCTGCACAGGTCAGACATGATTTCGGATGGGGCGGCAGAAGCAATTAAGGAGGACGATGCAATGAGCGTGTTTTTTATGGATTTTGATATGGCTCCCTCGGTGATCTGGGCGAGAGACTTGTACGACCAGATGCAGATTCGGAGTGACTTCCGCAAGTGGTTCCCCCGGATGTGCCAGTATGGATTTGTGGAGGGCCGGGACTATGAGTTCGTTCCCCGTGTCCGTCCGCAGGATGAGGGCGGGCGCACGGTGCAGCGGTATGTGAAAGACTACCGGATTACGCTGGAGATGGCAAAGCAGTTGTACAAGCTCCATCACTTCCACAAGAACGACTGTTTCCGCAGCTGCGAAGGACAGCACTGCATGGGAACGGATCACTGGATGCAGGCAGTCATTGAACTGCTGCATCAGCACAAGTGCAAAAGCCACGCGCCGCCGAAGCGTTTTTACGAATCACAGCCGCCCGATTCGCTGGTGACAACGACACAGATCGCAAAAGAGTACGGCTGCGGTGCAAAGGTGTTCAATCGTCTGCTCCATCTGCACGGTATCCAGTACCGGGCCAATAACCAGTGGGTGCTGTATGCAAAGCATCAGGATAAGGGATATACTGCAAACCTTGTTTTCCGGCTCCATCGGAGTGATGGCAGTGCAGTGGAAAAGCTGCATACGGCATGGACGCACAAAGGCAGGAAGTTTCTGTACCACGAACTGAAACGGCGTGGGATTCTTCCGATGGCAGAACAGGAGGGGTGAGCCTATGAACTTTACGAATAGCCCGTTTGAACGTATGATGCGCCAGCGTCCGGGAACGGACAGTGACCATCCCTGCATTTCCTGCCGACACCGCAGGGAGTGCGGCTACATGATGCACCAGTGCAGAAAGAAATTTCGTTCGGTCTTTGGCGATACGGCTCCCCCGGTATCAGGCACAGTCAGTGTCTGATGCCGTTTGGATAAAACTATAAACCGGAAAGGAGGGCGCAGGTGCAGGATGAAGTAAACGAAAAAACGATGGCATTGTGCATCAAAGGCGGAAAAATCTCGGCGCAGCTTCTGAAAGCAGCACTGACAAAGCTGCTTTCAGAGATCGAGAAGAAAAAACAGCAGTCGAAGAAGATGGGAGGGCAGAACCGATGTAAGAGAGGAAAGCAGAGCATCAAGAGCCTGCAACAGAGCGGCGCACAGCTTACCAATATCGTTGTCACGGACAATAACATCAAGTCGTTTGACCGGGTAGCTCGGAAGTACGGCGTTGATTATAGTCTGAAAAAGGCAGAAAAAGAGGGGAAAACCGAATATCTGGTCTTTTTCAAGGCAAAAGATGTGGATGTTATGACGGCGGCATTCAAGGAATATACCGGAGTTTCGCTGAAAAAGGAGCAGCGGCAGTCCATCCGAAAGAAGCTGGAGCAGGCCAAGGAGCGTGTTGCCAAGCACCGGGAGATCACCAAGGAAAAGATGAAAGACAGAGGGCAGATGCGATGAGCCAGAAAAAGAAAACGACCGCACAGAGCAAACGTCCGCGTAAAGCCCCCTCTAACCAGACAGGTGGAACGGCATGGGGCAAGAAAGCAGCGGCGGCAATCAGCGGAAAGATGCAGTCGGCAGATGTGAAAAAGCTGATCCTGCTGAATTTTCCTTACATTATCGCCTTTTACATGGTGGAGAAAGCCGCATGGCTGTACCGACACTGTAATGGCGATACCATCGTGGACAGGCTGATGGTTCTTTTTATGAACTTCGGTCTGGCCTACAAAAGTTATCTGCCAAGTGTCCATCCGTTCGACTTGCTGGTGGGTCTGATCGGTGCAGCAGCACTGAAAGCCGTGATCTACTTTAAGGGAAAGAACGCAAAGAAGTATCGTCAGGGAGAGGAATACGGCTCTGCCCGGTGGGGCAATGCCAAGGACATTGAACCTTTTATTGACCCGGTATTCGAGAATAATGTGCTGCTCACCCAGACGGAACGGTTGATGATGAGCGGCAGACCAAAGCATCCGAAGTATGCCAGAAACAAGAATGTCATTGTGATCGGCGGCTCTGGCAGCGGCAAGACACGGTTTTTCGTAAAGCCCAATCTGATGCAGATGCCCGAAAAGGTCAGCTATGTCTGTACTGACCCGAAAGGTACGATCATCATTGAATGCGGAAAGATGCTCTCGGATGCCGGGTACAAAATCAAAGTCCTGAACACGATCAATTTCAAGAAGTCGATGCACTATAACCGTGCGACTTGTTCGTCGCTGAAAAGGCGGCGCACAGCGCTGTTGCAATCAGTTCTGTGAACTGATAATTCGAGAGGTGGAATGAAGGGGTAACGCCCTGAAACGCCTCCCCTGATACTCCGGCATGCAGAGGCCAAACTCTGTGTGAAGCCCGGTAAAGTCGGCAGAGAGATGCCGTAACAGGTTAAGCTGACGAAAGCTGTCCAGAGGTGGACGGTGCATCCTATATGCCGGGGATCTATAAGATACCCATGGTGAGAATGACAGAGATGTCTGACGAAGCTCCCGAATGTAAAGGTCTAAAAGTGCCACACTCAGAAATGGGTGTGTGGGTTAAAGCCCAGGCAGTACGGTTTAGTAGAAATGGCTGTTACGAAACGCCGTGGCACGTTACAGGCGTGTCCAAGCTGTCAGGCCCAGAGGGAACACCTAAAGGTATGTATGTACAGATAGGATTATCGGAACAAGGAAAGGCAGGAAGTCTACTGGATAATCCGGCGAAGAATAATAAGCGGATGAATTCCTGCTGAAAAGCAGTGGTCGAACCGATGATATCGTCTGCGAAAAAGAGGACGGTTAGGAATGGCCACAAATCAGGCAAAACGTCAGCAGTACACAACCACTATTCATGCAGTCGAGTAAGAAAAAGAAATTGTCGCTCGGTTTCATAGAAATGGGGTGATGTACATGGCACAAAAAGCTAAGAAGAAAAGCAAGTTGCGCCATGCGGAATACTATGACATGCAGAAAACCTTTGACAGTCTGTATGCCGACAGCAAAAGCGATGAAGTCTTTGGGCATCTGATGGATATCATCAGTGCCCCAAGCAACATCAAGCTGGCATTCAGAAATATTAAAGGCAATGATGGCAGTCATACCGCAGGCACGGATGGGCGGACAATAGAATCATTGGCAGTCATGCCAGAGGATAAGTTTGTAAAGCTCATCCAGAAACAGTTCAGGAGGTATGAACCAAAAGCAGTAAAAAGAGTAGAAATACCAAAGCCAAACGGAAAGATGAGGCCTCTGGGAATACCGTGTATTATTGACCGAATAGTACAGCAATGTATTTTGCAGGTCATGGAGCCAATCTGCGAAGCAAAGTTCTATGAGCACTCTTATGGGTTCAGACCGTGTCGGAGCGCAGAAAATGCGATTTCCTATGCGTATGGACTCGCCCAAAGGAACAAGCTTCACTATGTAGTAGATGTGGACGTTAAAGGATTCTTCGATAACGTCGACCACAGAAAGCTGCTGAAACAGATCTGGACTTTAGGTATACGGGACACCAAGTTGATTCAGATCATCAAGGCCATGCTGAAAGCGCCAATCGAAATGCCTGATGGAGAAACCGTCCTCCCATCTAAGGGAACGCCGCAAGGTGGTATCCTTTCACCATTGCTGGCGAACATTGTCCTCAATGAACTGGACTGGTGGATTGCCTCTCAGTGGGATGAAATGGTGAGGCACATGAAACATCCGTGTAAAGTGACCTACTATCCAAACGGCGCAGAGAAAAAGTGCAACAGTTATACAGCCTTGAAGAAAAGCAACCTCAAGGAGATGCGGATTGTCCGTTATGCGGATGATTTCAAGATATTTTGCAGAACCAAAGAGGATGCAGAGAAAACCTATTATGCAGTCAAAGACTGGCTATGGAAACGGCTAAAACTGGAAGTGTCTGATGAAAAGTCAAAAGTGACTAATCTCAGGAAACGTGACAGTGAGTTTCTGGGTTTTCGCATAAAACTGCGGCGCAAAAGTAACTCGTGGGTGATAACTTCAAATGTCTGCGATAAAGCCATACACAGAATCAGCAAGGAAATGGCTGACAGTGTCAAGGCAATACAAAGTAGTAAGACGGCTGAAGAAATAAGCCTGAATGTGGGGGACTATAATGCCAAGGTTATCGGAGTGCAGGACTATTACTGCATTGCGACAAGGGTCAACTTGAATTTCAGCGATATCGCCCGTCCAATCAATGGACAGCTTCTCCATCGTATTGACGGAATCAAGAAGCAGGGCGAAATCAAAAACAGATATCTAAGGAAACGGTATGGAAAATCGAAGCAAATGCGATGGATTGGAGAAACGCCACTGGTTCCATTAGCCTACGTGCAATTCAAGATTCCAATGCGGAAAAGCCGAAAAATCAATCCGTATACGTCCGAAGGTAGAGCAGAGATACACGACAATCTCAGGGTTGACGTAAATTCAATGCTCTGGCTGATGAGGCATCCGATACCGACCGAATCAGTGAGATACAACGACAACCGGGTCTCCCTCTACGCAGGGCAAGACGGTAAATGTGCAATCACCGGGAAGAAACTGGATGTTCAAACCTGTATCTGTTACAGGAAAACAAACGACTGTAAGAAGGGCAATGACAGCTACCAGAACCTGTTGCTTCTTTCTTTGCAGGGGTTGGCAATAGTCAGCTCGGAAGACATGATGTCTGTAGTGGCGTTGGTGAAGGAATACTCTCTGAATGCCAAAGTTATTACCAAAGTGAACAAACTGCGTGCTACCGCAGGACTGCCGCTACTGGCAGCAAAGTAGCAAACTTAGCCAATGTGAAAGAGTGATTGTGTATCACTGCTGAAACTATGCTTGATGGAACGCCGGATGCGGTGAAAGTCGCATGTCCGGTGTGAAGTGGGGGAAAACCCGGAGATAATTTCAAAGGGTTACCTATCACTATCGTTCCACTATATCCGCAGTGAGAAAGATATTCTGAAACTGGTCAATACGATCATTGCCAACACGAAAGGAGACGGCGAGAAGTCCGGCGAAGATTTCTGGGTCAAGGCAGAACGCCTGCTCTACTGCGCACTCATCGGCTATATCTACTATGAAGCCCCGGAAGAAGAACAGAACTTCTCCACGCTGCTGGAATTTATCAATGCCAGCGAAGCCCGCGAGGATGATGAAGAGTTCAAGAATCCGGTCGATGAACTATTTGAGGATTTGGAAAAGGCTAAACCAGAACACTTTGCCGTGCGGCAGTACAAAAAGTACAAGTTGGCGGCAGGCAAGACCGCAAAATCCATCCTTATTTCCTGCGGTGCGAGACTGGCTCCATTTGACATTAAGGAACTGCGTGACCTGATGGCATACGACGAGATGGAGCTGGATATGCTGGGCGATCAGCGCACCGCAATGTTCGTTATCATTTCCGACACGGATGACACCTTCAATTTTGTGGTGTCGATCCTGTACACACAGCTATTCAATTTGCTTTGTGATAAGGCGGACGATGAACACGGTGGCAGACTTCCGTACCATGTGCGGCTGCTCCTGGACGAGTTTGCAAACATCGGTCAGATTCCAAAGTTCGATAAACTGATCGCTACCATCCGCAGCCGTGAGATTTCTGCTTCGATTATTCTCCAATCGCAAAGCCAGCTAAAGACCATTTACAAGGATGCCGCAGAAACCATCATTGGCAACTGCGACACGATGCTGTTCCTTGGCGGCAAGGAAAGCTCCACCCTCAAGGAGATTTCTGAAACCCTGGGCAAGGAAACCATCGACCTTTACAACACATCGGATACCCGCGGCAACAGCCCCTCTTTTGGCACGAACTACCAAAAGACCGGAAAAGAACTGATGAGCCGGGATGAGCTTGCAGTCATGGACGGCAGCAAGTGCATCTTACAGTTAAGAGGTGTCAGACCATTCCTGAGCGATAAGTTTGATATTACCAAACATAAGCGGTACAAGGAACTTTCGGATTTCGACAAGAAAAACGAGTTCGACGTAGAACGCTACCTGAAACACGAACTGCGGCTGCTCACCACGGAAGAATTTGACCTTTATGAAGTGGATGTGACCGAACAGGCACAAGGATAAGGAAGGAGGCTTTTATCAACAGCAAGCGATACACCCTCCCACCCGTTCGGGCAGACCCTGAACAGGTGATCCGTATGACCGACACGAAATAACCACCATCTATCATGTGATTCCAAAAGGCTGACTTTATTGAAAATGAAAGGAGAAGCCAGAATCGCAGGAAGCGGGCAGCACCGAAGATGTGCCAGCCCGCTTTCCTTTTGGAATCGCAAATATTCATCAAATCTGCGGTCTGGCGAAAATAATATATGGAATTCTTTAATCAGTCTATTACCGTTCTGCAGACTCTCGTTGTGGCTATTGGCGCAGGTCTTGGCGTTTGGGGTGTTGTCAATCTGATGGAAGGATATGGCAACGACAATCGTGCGATGCGTTCCTGACTGAAAAGGTCAGGCACAAGTTGAAGGACTAAAGAAGTCCAGAATCTTGGAGAACTGATATTTCGATGGATGAAATGAGGGAGTAACGCCCCGAAGCGTCCGCACTGATACTCCGACTGGCATAGGCGCGCAACCGCCGATTGTCAGAAGCTCGGTGAAGTCGGCAGAAAGATGTCGTAGTTCTGGCCGCAAGGTCAGAGCCGAAAGCTGTCCAGAGGTGGACGGTGCATCGGATATGCCGGGTGTCAGCCGCCCATGGTTAGTATGTATGGAAATACTGACGAACTTCTGAATGTACAAGTCTAAACGTTGATACCATCGAAATGGTGGTACTCCTTATATGGAGGTATTCGTGGATGAGTAAGAATGGTTGTTATGAAAGTCCATGTGCCGTTACAGGCGGCACGATTCGGAAAGAATTGAATACAGGCTTAGAGGAAGAACCTAAAGGTGGCCCATGATAGAAATATCGGAACGCAGGAAGCTGAAAACATTTAGCCTGTTGCAAGGCTGTGAGATGGTGGATGGGAATACCTTCGTGAGAGGGCAATAACCATTCTTTGTTTCAGTGAAAGTAGTGGCGTAGTACCTGTGAAACCGTGAAAAAGTAAGCGGTGGAGGGAAGGCCACAAGTCGAATTCAGTGAAAGTAACATCAAGATACAACAAACACAGCTTCGAGTAAGACTAAGAAAATCCAACCCGAAAGGAGAGGATGCCTGTGTTGACTTCGGAGCGGCGAGAAAAGAAGCAAGGAAAAATCCGAAACTCGGAATACTACGGCATGGAATCCATCTTTGATACGTTGTATGCGGAAAGCAGGAATGGCAAAACATTCAATCACCTCATGGCAATCATTGAGAGTGAAGAAAACATTAAACTGGCATACCGAACTATCAAAAGGAACCATGGAAGTAAAACGCCGGGTGTAGATAAGAAGACAATACGAAATCTCGCAAAATTAAACGAGGATGAGTATGTCCGCCTTGTAAAGAAGAAATTCAGTAATTACCATCCTCGCCCAGTAAGGCGTGAGGAAATACCAAAGGATAATGGGAAAACCAGACCACTGGGGATTCCGGCAATCTCAGACCGTATCGTGCAGCAATGTATATTGCAAGTCATGGAGCCAATCTGCGAAGCGAAGTTCAGTGAAAATTCTAACGGATTTCGCCCAAATCGCTCCGCCGAAACTGCCATTGCACAGTGTTGCAGGTTGATTCAGGTACAACACCTGTACCATGTAGTAGACCTTGACATTAAAGGCTTCTTCGACAATATCAATCACACAAAGCTGATACGGCAAATATGGTCACTTGGTATTCGGGATAAGAAACTGCTGTGCATTATAAAACAGATGCTAAAAGCCCCTGTTATCCTGCCAAATGGTGAAAAGATTTACCCAACCAAGGGTACGCCGCAGGGCGGAATTCTTTCTCCACTGCTGGCTAATATCGTGTTGAACGAACTGGACTGGTGGATTGCATCCCAGTGGGAGAATATGCCGACCAGAACGGAATTCACGATACGGCAGAATCGTGCAGGTGCAGAAATAAAAAGCCATGTCTACCGGGCATTGCGGCGCAGTAATCTGAAAGAAATGCACTCGGTTCGGTATGCGGACGATTTCAAGATTTTTTGCTCATCCCATACGGATGCAGTAAAGGCATATCATGCAACAGCCAAATGGTTAAAAGACCGATTGGGACTGGATATCAGCCCGGAAAAGTCGAGAATTGTCAATCTGAAACGGCAGTATTCAGAATTCCTTGGTTTTAAACTGAAAGTGCAAAAGCGCAGCAACAAGTACGTTGTAAAATCGCATATGTGCGATAAAGCGTACAAGAAAGTTCAAAAGAAGCTCACAGAAGAAGTGAAAAAGCTGGAACACTCGGCAGATGATAAGGCTCAGTTCATGCAGCTGATGACCTACAATGCTGTGGTGGCAGGAATACACCAGTATTACTGCATTGCAACGGCTGCTTCTGAGGACTTTGGAAAGCTGGCTTATGGGGTCAAAAAGCAGATGCACAATCGTCTGCGGAATGACCTGACACGCAAAGGCGAACTGAAAAAAGGCTATATCAAAGAAAAGTATGGAAAAAGCAGTCAACTGCGATTTCTGCATGGACGGCCAGTAGTTCCTATTGGATATGTTCAGAGCAGAAATGCCCAGCACAAAAGGAAGTCGGTCAACAAGTATACGCCAGAAGGTCGGGAACTGATTCACAAGAATCTGAACATCGACACTAAGACGATGCTTTGGCTGATGCGAAATCCTGTGCAGGGCAGGTCGATAGAATACGCAGATAATCGAATTTCTCTGTATGCAGCGCAGCATGGAAAATGTGCAGTGACGGGTTCAATCATGGAAGCCCATGATATCCACTGCCACCACAAGAGGCCTGCTGCGAAGGGCGGCACAGATGAATACGGAAACCTCGTTCTTATATCGGCTCCCGTCCACAAACTTATCCATGCTTCTGACATGGCTACCATAAAGTTTTACCTGAACCTTCTCAATCTCGATAGTACGCAAATTTTAAAGCTGAATAAGTTTCGTGAGATGGCAGAAATGCCTTTGATTGATTAAAAATCTTTTCTTGTTCAAGCTACGAAGTGTGTAAGTTGTATTGCAAGCCCTGTGCAACTGAATTCGATGGAACGCCGTGTGCGGTGAAAGCTGCACGCACGGTGTGGAGCCGGGGAAAAGTTGGAGATCATATCAAAGACTTACCTATGGCTATCGGGTGCAAAGTCCCAGGGCATGAAGCAGCTCATGAGCGGTGGCGGCGTCATTCTCATCGGTACGCAGCTGATCCCTCTGCTCTCTGGTCTGTTCGGCTAAGCACCCGCGATAGGAGGTACTCCCGCCATTGTTCGATAATATCTTTGCAGCCATCGAAAAATGGATGCGGGAACTTCTGACAGGAATGGTGGAGTCCAACATGAGTACGATGTTCACGGATGTCAATGAAAAGACAAGTGAGATCGCGGCTCAGGTTGGACGCACTCCACAAAACTGGAACAGCAGCGTTTTCAGTATGATTCAGAACTTATCAGAGTCGGTGGTAGTTCCGATTGCCGGAATCATCATCACTCTGGTACTCTGCTATGAGCTGATCTCGATGCTGACCGAGCGAAACAACCTGCATGATGTAGATACATGGATGTTCTTCAAGTATTTTGTCAAGGCATGGGTCGCAATCTATCTGGTCAGCAATACGTTCACAATTACAATGGCAGTCTTTGACGTTGGACAATCGGTGGTCAATTCGGCTTCCGGTATCATCAACGGCGAGACTGCCATTGATGTTAGTTCGCTGTCCATGCAGATGCAGGCGGCGATGGCAACCATGGAGATCGGTGAACTGGTGGTGCTGGCTCTTGAAACCTTCCTTGTCAGCTTCTGCATGAAAATTATGTCGGTGGTGATAACTGTCATTGTCTATGGGCGCATGATAGAGATTTATCTCTATACATCGCTTGCCCCGATCCCGTTCGCAACGATGAGCAACCGTGAATGGGGTCATGTAGGAACCAATTATTTCAGAGGGCTGTTCGCCCTTGCATTTCAGGCATTTCTGATGATGGTCTGTGTGGCGATTTACGCAGCACTGATTTCTTCGGTGCGGATTTCCAGCAATATGCACTCCGCGCTGATCGGCGTTGCAGCGTATACCGTGATTCTGTGTTTCAGCCTGATGAAAACGGGAAGTCTGTCCAAACAGATCTTCGGCAGTCACTAAAACCGGGAAAATCCGAGGAAAGGAAAGGCAGCAGACGAAAGCCGTATCCCGGCGGCGTGTCTGGCTGTCATGGTGAAGAATGGCTTATGTAACGATCCCGAAAGACCTGTCCAAAGTCAAAAACAAGGTCTTTCTCAATCTGACAAAGCGGCAGCTCATCTGTATGGGCTTTGCGGCATCCATTGGTGTTCCGTTCTACTTTCTCACACGGGGAACACTTGGCACAAGCAACGCGGCGGCGGGCATGGTGCTGCTGATGCTCCCGGAATTTTTCTTTGCGCTGTTCGAGAAAAACGGGATGCACCTTGAAACCATCCTGACGAACTTCATCAATGTCCGTTTCAAACGTCCGGCGGTTCGCCGCTACGAGATCGAAAATCTGTACGAATATGAGCCGGAGAAACCTGTAACACCAAAAGTGAAGAAGGGAGGCATTATTGGGAAAAGAAAAGGATAAGAAGCCGCTGTTCGGCGGCATCTTCCAGAAATTCTTCAAGCCGTCTGCAAAGGCAGAAGCAAAAAAGAAGAAAGAGCATCACTTGACCGTGCAGCGGTCGATTCCGTATCTGGAAATGGGACGGGACGGCATCTGCCGGGTGGAGGAACATCTGTATTCCAAAACCGTCCGCTTCTATGACATCAACTATCAGCTCGCGCAAAACGAAGATAAGAACACCATTTTTGAAAGCTGGTGTGACTTCCTCAACTACTTTGATTCCAGCATCCGCTTTCAGCTTTCGTTCATTAACCACAAAAGTGATATGAGCGAATACAACAAGGTCATTCAGATTGAGCCGCAGCATGACCAGTTCGATGATGTACGCATGGAATATGCGCAGATGTTGAAACAGCAGCTTGCCAAGGGCAACAACGGTCTGGTTCGGACGAAGTACATCACGTTCAGCATTGAAGCCAAAAGCGTGAAAGAAGCAAAGCCCCGGCTGGAGCGTATCGAAACCGATATTCTCAACAATTTCAAGGTGCTGGGCGTAAAAGCATATCCTCTGAATGGTGTGGAACGCTTACAGATCATGTACGAGATGTTCCATCAGGAGGAAGAACGGAAGTTTGAGTTCAGCTATGACCGCATCCTGCAAAGCGGCATGACTACCAAGGACTTCATTGCTCCGACCAGTTTTCTGTTCAAGAGCGGCAAGGACTTCCAGATGGGAGATACTATCGGCGCAGTATCCTATCTGAACATCCTTGCCCCGGAACTGACGGATAAGGTTCTGGCAGAGTTTCTGGACATGGACAAGAATCTGGTGGTCAGCATCCATGTGCAGTCGGTAGACCAGCTCAAGGCAATCAAACTCATCAAGGGCAAGATCACAGACCTTGACCGCATGAAGATTGAGGAACAGAAAAAGGCGGTGCGTTCCGGCTATGATATGGAAATTATTCCGAGTGACCTTGCAACTTATGGTGGTGAAGCCAAGAAGATTCTGGATGATTTGCAGAGCCGCAATGAGCGTATGTTCCTTATTACGGTGATGTTCCTCAATGCTGCGAAAACCAAACAGGAGCTGGATAGTGCAGTGTTTCAGACGGCTGGTATCGCTCAGAAGTTCAACTGCACATTGAATCGACTGGACTATATGCAGGAGCAGGGGCTTATGAGCAGTCTGCCGCTGGCCAATAATCTGGTTCCCATCAAGCGGGCATTGACTACAACTTCCACCGCCATCTTCGTGCCGTTCACCACACAGGAACTTTTCATGGAGGGTGATTCCCTCTACTACGGTCTGAATGCAGTGTCCAACAACATGATTATGGCAGACCGAAAACAGCTCAAAAACCCGAACGGTCTGATTCTTGGAACACCGGGCAGTGGTAAGTCGTTTAGCGCAAAGCGTGAAATGACAAACGTGTTCTTCACGACAACGGACGATATTATCATCGCAGACCCGGAAGGCGAGTATTATCCGCTGGTCGAAGCCCTGGGCGGGCAGGTCATTCATATCTCATCCACCAGCCGGGACTACATCAATCCGATGGACATTAACCTGAACTATGCGGACGATGATAACCCGCTTGGCATGAAATCGGATTTCATCCTTTCCCTGTGCGAACTTATCATGGGCGCACGGGATGGCATGGAGCCGGAAGAAAAATCTGTCATTGACCGATGCCTGCCGCTGGTCTATCAGAAATATCTGAATGACCCGAAGCCGGAAAATATGCCGATTCTCGGTGATTTATATGACTGCCTGCGGGAGCAGAAAGAACGGCAGGCGCAGCGTATCGCCACGGCATTGGAAATCTACGTCAATGGTTCGCTGCGGGTGTTCAACCACCAGACGAATGTGGAACTGTATAACCGCCTTATCTGCTTTGACATCAAAGAATTGGGCAAGCAGCTCAAAAAGCTGGGTATGCTCATCGTGCAGGATCAGGTGTGGAATCGTGTAACCATCAACCGCAACGCAAAGAAAAACACACGATACTACATTGATGAGTTCCACTTGCTCTTAAAGGAAGAGCAGACTGCTGCATACAGTGTTGAAATCTGGAAGCGTTTCCGAAAATGGGGCGGCATCCCCACGGGTATTACGCAGAACATTAAAGACCTGCTGGCAAGCCGGGAGATCGAGAACATCTTTGAAAATAGCGATTTCATCTATATGCTGAATCAGGCATCCGGCGATAGGCAGATTCTTGCAAAGCAGCTCAACATTTCGCCGTTCCAGCTTTCCTATGTGACGAACAGCAACGAGGGCGAGGGACTGCTGTTCTACGGCAACACCATTATCCCGTTCAAGGACAAGTTTGATACTTCGCTGAAACTTTATGGCCTTATGACCACGAAACCGAATGAAATTGCAAAATACAGGGAGAAGAAAGACGCATGATGAACGAGAAAAAACTGAGCCAGATGATCCTGAAGCTGCATGACCGTGCTGAGGCAGCAAAATACGATGGCGATTCCAGCCCGCCTTATCAGGAAGTGGAAATGCTGAATTTCCACGATGAGGAATCGGTGGTGCATACGGTGCTGGAGGACTTTTACGCAGTCGGCGCACTGGCAGATGAACTGACCCACGGATTCCACATGGAAGAACGGGGCTACATCGACCGCACGGAGGTCAATTCCCGGCTGATCGCTTTTGCCAGGGAGCTGGAGCGGATTCTCGATAAATGGGAGACTCATGCAGTCCTGATTGCATGAGTTTCCTGCCGGACGGGAGGTGAATCCGATGGCAGACAAGCGATTCCGGGGCAGAGATAAAATCGTCCAGAAAATGACCAAAGACGGTCTGGTGGAAGAGAATCTCCGCACCGGGGAAACCAAGTCCGCAGTTGAAGAAGAACCACCGAAGCAGGAAGATTCGGAAAAAGACGCTGCGGAAAGTGCAGAAGAAACCCCTGTTGTGGAAGAAGATGTGTGCATGGATGCCGAGGATGGAGAGGAGGAAAAGCCCCGGCGCAGCACCGCCAAGCAGAGTACAGAATATTATAAAGCCCATCAGGAGGATGGCAAAGCGAAAGAAAAAGATGCTTCGCCAGTAGACGAAGATGCAGAGCCTGCGCCGAAGAAAAAGGGCCGCTTATCGTTTGATGATGAGCAGCAGGGCGGCATCGTCCGGGGCGCAGGGCTGGGCATTAAGAAGGTGGCGAAGAAAGGAGTGGATACCGCCACTGGTTTTGCCCATAACAAGGTGCATCAGGTCGAAAAGGAAAACTCCGGTGTGGAGTCGGCGCACAAGAGCGAAGAAACGCTGGAAGGATTGTACCGCTTCTCTAAAGGCAGGAAAAAGACCAGAGAAAAATCTGCCAGAGCTGAGAAGAAAGTCGAGGTTGAGAAAAAATCCAGCCGTCTGAAATTTTCGGAGAGTGAGGGCGGCATGGCCGAAGAAGTGGCAGAAACGTCACTGAAAAAGAAACCGCACTTGCCACCACCGACTGCCGCAGGAGGTGAAGCAACAAAGACAGTCGGTTCAAAATTCTATCAGAAAAAGCAGTATAAGGATGCCTATGCAGCAGCCAAGCGAGGTCGGAAAGCTGGAAACGCTGCCAGCAAGCAGGCGGCAACGGCGGCGAACACGCTTGCCGAAAAAGCAAAAGCGGCGGTGCAGGAAATCGTTGTGCAGAACAAGACCCTGTGGGCGGGACTTGGCATCGCAGCACTGATGCTCATGCTGATTATGGGCGCATTTTCAAGCTGTTCCGCAGCGATCCAGGGAACGGGCAGCACCTTTATCGGAACGACGTATCCTAGTAAGGATGCTGACATGAAAGGTGCAGAAGAAGATTATCTGGAACTGGAAAAGAAGCTGGATGAGCAGATACGGCAGATGGAGTCCACACATCCCGGCTATGACGAATACCGTTACCAGTTGGACGAAATTGGGCATGACCCTTATCAGCTGATCTCTCATCTGACTGCCGTATATGAGCAGTTCACCAGAGGACAGGTGAAAACCGTCATCAAGTCGCTGTTTGAGCAGCAGTATCTCCTGAAAGTCTGGGAAACGATAGAGATTCGCACACGCATGGAAACCAGAGTAGGGATTCGGCCAACGATTGACGCTTTTGGAAACGTCAGCATGGAAACCTATACCTATCAGGAAGAAGTGGAGTATGAGTACAAAATCCTCAACGTCCTACTGAAAAATAAGGGCTTTGACACCATTGCCAGAAAGAACATGGATCGGAAGCAGACTGGGCGGTATGATGCCTACAATCTGACCTATGGCAATCGCCCGGAACTGTTTGGTGCAGGCTCACCTACATACAGCGGCGGCACAACAGGAAGCATTGGCTCTGGCGGTTCGGGTGGAACAGGCGGTAGTTCCGGCGGTGGTTTCCGATATGATATTCCAGAAGAAGCCCTGTCGGATGAAAAGTTTGCAAGGATGATTGCAGAAGCCGAAAAGTATCTGGGTATGCCGTATGTGTGGGGCGGAAGTTCGCCCAGCACCAGTTTTGATTGCTCTGGCTTTGTCTGCTGGGTCATCAATAACTGCGGCAATGGCTGGAATGTCGGACGCACGACAGCAAACGGACTGCGCGGCAAGTGCAGCTACGTTTCTCCTGCAAATGCACAGCCGGGTGACTTGATCTTCTTTGAAAAAACCTATAATACCGTCGGCGCGTCGCACGTTGGCATCTATGTTGGCAACGGCATGATGATTCACTGCGGCGACCCGATTTCTTATACCAGCATCAATTCGACCTACTGGCAGAACCACTTCCTTGGTTTTGGCAGAATCAAGTAGAGGAAAGGAGAGAAGTTAGATGAGCAAAAAGCTGAAGAAGTTTTTGAATGATGCAGAGAAAACCGAAAGCAAGATCGCGGAACTGGAAGAGTACCTGAGAAATGTCCGGGCTGCACAGAAAAAGGAAGAGGACAATGAGATCGTTCGGGCTATCCGCAGCACAAAGCTGGGCGGGCGTGACCTGTTGGCACTGCTGGAAAATATCCAGGCGGGGAATGTGACGTTCCAGACAACCGTGAATAACGAGAATAAGACTTCGGAAGAAGCAGAAATGGAGGATGTGATTGCGAAAGATGCTTAAAAAGCTGGGTATTGTGATTCCCAGTGCAGTGCTGACCCTGCTGATGGCGGTAGGCTTTTCCACTCCGGCATTTGCCTATGTGGAGCCGGAAGTCAAGGAAGAGCCTGCACAGGTCATTGAGGAAGAGGAACCCACCGAGGAAGAGAAGATTCCGTTCACCATTGCGGGCAATGGTGAGGTGGAGGATAACATTACGGACGATTCCAGTAAGGAGTTCTTCACGGTCAAGACCAAGGGCGGAAATACCTTTTTTCTAGTGATCGACCGGGCAAGGAACAGCGAGAATGTGTATATGCTCTCCATGATCGACGAATACGATTTGCAGGAGTTTCTAACCGATGAGGAACGCAACGGCAAGGAAGAAGAGAAGCCGGCAGTCGTGCTACCGGAAACCAAACCTGAGCCGGAACCGGATGTCGAGATCGAAGAGCCGGAACAGGACGATGGAAAGCTGACCAAGATTCTGGCAATCGTATTTGTTATGGGTGTAGGCGGTGCAGGCGCATTCTTCTATTTCTACATTTATAAGCCGAAGCAGAGTGAGCCGGAAGTATCGAAAGAAAATCTGGAATATGAAGCTCTGCCGACAAAGAATGAGGATGAGGAAGCAGGGTAGGACGCAGAAACCGAAGAATAATAGAAAAACCGTATAATCTAGTGGTGCAGGGATGGTCTGATTCGGACTGTCCCTGCTTTTTTCAAACAAGCAGGAGGATACATGAAATATCTTGTGATAGCAGAAAAGCCGAGTGTGGCACGTTCCATCTCGAAAGTGATCGGTGCATACAAACATGAGGACGGGTATCTGGAGGGTGGGGATTGCGTGGTGAGCTGGTGTCTAGGGCATCTGGCAGAGTATGCAGCCCCGGAGTATTACGATGAACGCTATAAAAGCTGGCGGTTTGATGATCTTCCGATTCTCCCGGAAGAATGGAAATTGTTGGTTTTGGAAGATAAGAAAGCGCATTTCAATATCCTGCGAAAGCTCCTCCGAAGCAAAGATTTTGATTATGTGGTAAATGCCTGCGACGCAGGGCGTGAGGGCGAAGCAATCTTTCGCCGCGTGTACGGGCTGGCAGGCAGCAAACTCCCGGTCAAACGGCTGTGGATTAGCAGCATGGAAGATTCCGCTATCCAGCAGGGCTTTGATTCCTTAAAGGATGGCGCAGAGTATGACAACCTGTTTGCCGCTTCGGAGTGCAGGGCAAAGGCAGACTGGCTGATTGGTATGAATGGCACACGGGCTTTTACCAAGAAATACGGCAGGCGGCAGACCATTGGACGGGTGCAGACTCCGACACTGGCAATGCTGACGGAACGGCAGAACAAAATCCAGAACTTTGTAAAAGAGCCGTATTACAAAGTAGAAATCACAGGAAATGGCATCGTGGCAGAATCGGAACGGATGGCACAGGAGCAGGATGCGGATACCATGCAGGCAGCTTGTGATGGACAGTGTGCCGTAGTTGGCAGCATCGAGCGCAAACGGAAAGAACAGTCTGCGTCGAAGCTGTATGACTTAACGACCTTGCAGCGAGAAGCTAACCGCTATTATGGTTTTACCGCCAGTCAGACTTTGAAGATCGTACAGGAATTGTACGAAGAAAAGCTGGTGACATACCCGCGAACGGACAGCCAGTACATCACGGAAGATATGCAGCAGACCATGGCAGATTTGCTCAAACACTATGGCGGCGAAGCAGATGGAGTAAAGCAGGTGGTCAATAACAAAAAGGTCACTGACCACCATGCGATTCTGCCGACACTGGAAAGCTGCAAGCGTGGGTCAAACAGCCTGTCCGGGGATAAGGAAAAGGTCTTTGCTCTCATCGTCTGGAAGATGCAACAGGCAGTACAGCCGCCATACATCTATGAAGATGTTCTGGTAACAGTATGCTGTCAGGACAGGAAATTCACTGCAAAATACAAAAATGTCTTGCAGGCGGGACATACCGCAATGCCTGTTCCGTTTGCAGAACAGGAAAAAAGCAAGGATATGGCATTCCCCAAGAAGCTAGAACAGGGCGAGGTGATTCCTGTGGTGAGCGCGGAGAAAAAGCAGGGCTTTACATCTCCGCCGAAAGCATTTACCGAAGACACCCTGCTTTCTGCAATGGAAAGCGCAGGCAACAAGGAGTTTGAAAAAGACACGGAAAAGAAAGGACTGGGAACACCTGCGACCCGTGCAGCGATTCTGGAAAAGCTGGTATCTTCCGGCTATGTGGAATGCAAAGGCAAGCAGATTCTTCCCAGTGCAGAGGGGGTTACGGCAATCGCAAATATCCCGGATTACCTGAAATCGGCAAGCATGACCGCTGAGTGGGAAAATGAACTGCTGCGGATGGAACGGGGCGAAACAAAGCCCGCCGACTTCATGCAGGGCATCGGTGGATTGCTGGAACGAATGCTGGCAGACCTCCGGCAAATTCCGACCGTACAGGAATCACCTATTTATAATAAGGTATCTATCGGGAACTGCCCGGTATGTGGAAAGCCCGTCTGTGAAGGCAAGCTGAATTTCTATTGCTCTGACCGGGACTGTAAATTTGCCCTCTGGAAAGAAAGTAAATACCTTTCCGGCATGAAAAAGACGCTCACAAAGAAGATGGCAACTGACCTTTTGAAGAAAGGACGTACCTATGCAAAAGACTTCTACTCTGCCAAAAAGGACAAGACCTTTGCCGCAGACCTTGTTATGGCAATAGAAAATGGCAGGGCGCAGTACAGTCTTGAATTTCCGAAAACACCAGCTAAGAAGTAAGGAGGGAACGATTGGCGAAATTTAACGATATTCGGGAACTTGCCCAGCAGAACGCACGGTGGGTAAGCAATTCTCCGAAAGACTGGATGAACTATCTGGATGTGGCGGCACGGCTGTACCGCTATTCGTTCAAAGATACTCTGCTGATCCATGCCCAGCGTCCTGATGCGACCGCCTGTGCAGAGCTGGAAGTCTGGAACAAGAAAATGAACCGCTGGGTAAACCGTGGCGCAAAAGGCATTGCGCTTTTGGACGATGCCAGCCCACGGGCAAAGCTGCGCTATGTGTTCGACATTGCGGACACGCATCTGGTGCAGGGCGGCAGAACGCCGATCCTCTGGCGCATTGATGATTCGGAACACCAGCAGATGATCCTCGACCATCTGGCAGACACTTATGCTCTGACGCAGACGGACAGCATGAATGCTGCGCTGATGGAACTGGCACAGCAGTTGACCGCTGAAAATCTGGAAGAAGCGATGGATGGTCTGGAATATGAGGTGGCAGACACTTTTCTGGAAGGACTGGATGAAGATAACCTCCGTGTCCGTTTCCGGGAGTTAATGACCAACAGTATTTTCTATACCCTTTCCCGACGCTGCGAACAGGAACCGCTGGAAGTTTTGGAAGATGAGGATTTTATCCGTATTGTGGATTTCAACCAGCTTCCGGTTTTGACGTTCCTGGGCAATGCTGTTTCGGAACAATGTGAAGCGGTTCTCCGTGACATCGGACGGGAAATGCAGAAAATTTACCGAAAAGAAGTCACAGAACATCTTGCAAAAACTGCCGACAGCTTGTATAATACCAGTACGGACTTTAGCGCATTAAAGCGTGAAACTGAAACGAACATCACTGAAGGAGGAAAACCGTATGGAACTGACTTATCACCGCAAGGGGGACTACCTGTTTCCGAACCTGACCGTACAGGACGAGCCGATGAGCATTGGGAAGTACGGGATGCTGCGCAGGACTTATCTGAGGGAAAACAAGAAGAACTGGTATCAGAGTATGCTGATGAGCGGCAGGCTGAATCAGCATCTGGCGCAGATCGACGAGCAGGCGGAGAACCGGATGGAAGAACTGATCGAGAGCCTGAACGAGAAGTATCCGGCTCCGAACAAGGAAACCGAACAGATGGCATGGGCGGCACATCAGAACAATCTGACCGCGATGGCGGAAGAGATCGTGCTGAAGGAATTGGTGTACAACTAACCGCTGACACAACCGAACAGGATTTGAGCGAAGCAGAGGAAGAAATTGCCTCTGCTTTTTCTCTGCCCAGTCTGCCGACCGTGGAACAGCAGATTCGGGCAATCGAAGCCCCGATGCAGGCCCAGTATGCCGATGAGATCACGATTCCGGCAGAAGTTGTGGATGAAATCCTGCGGACGGGAAGCAATCGAAGCAAAAGCCAGCTCCGCCTTATCTATAACTTTATGACCGAACAGACCCCGGAAGAGTATACTGCTTTCGTCAAAAAAGAGTATGGCGAGGGCGGCAAGGGCTTTGAGATCGGTGGCACAAAATATGCAGTCTGGTTCGGTGAGTTGGGTATGCAGATCGCCGTTGGAGATACGGTTCGGAACGACCCCAAAAACAAAGCATTTCTGTCCTGGGAAGATGTCAGCTGCAGAATCCATCAGCTTCTGCAGCAGGGAGAGTACGCACCAAAGTCTGTCCTGGATGCAGCCCGTGGCAATGCTCTGCATGAACACGCAGAAGCCCTAAGCTATATGGAACGCGATATGGCAGAGGGCGTGGCAGAGATGGTCTTTGCCGATACGTCCATCTTCTCCGGCGGATACCCGGAACTTACAGAACGACTTGCAAAGTTGATTGACCAGCCGGAATTTCTGGCTGACCTGAACGAACGTCTTTTGGGACTGGCAGAAGCCTACGCCGAAGATAAAAGCGTGATGCGGATGCCGTTCTATCGCCCGGACAAAGTATCCGAACAGTTTCAGAAGTTTGCCCTCCCGTTCCAGCCGTATCAGGCAAGAGAGGGCTTTCAGTGGAATGAGCAGGAAGTCTTTATCACGGAAGATGAGATCAATGCTTTCCTTGCAGGCGGCGGGCCGTATTCGGATGGCAGGCTGGCAACGTACAGTTTCTTCCTTACCCATACAGAGAAAGCAGAACGCGCGGTATTTCTGAAAGACCGATACGGTGTGGGCGGCAGCAGTCATGCACTTTCCCGTGCAGATAATTCCCATGCCAGCTATGACGGCAGAGGTCTTGAACTGGCACGGGGCATCTATGGAAAGCCGGATGCGCTGGTAAAGCTGAACTGGAACCAGGCGGCTGAACGAGTTGCAAAGCTCATTGACCAGAGTTTGTATCTGAAGCCTGCGGATTACAGCCGGATGCCGAGTTACGAGCGTGAGCAGATGGCAAATCGGGTAATCGGTTTCTACCATCGTCTGCCCGATGAAGTAGAGCGTCCATTTAAGCGGGAATTGCTGAATGAGGATGCCAGAAAAAAACTGCCCACCATGCTGGCTGATCCGGAACAGGCGGTAGAGCTTCTGGAAAAGATGGATGCAGCACTTCTTTCCGTGCCGCTGGATTCCCCGGAATATGCGGAAAAATCAAAGACGCTTGCTGAACTGCACCAGTATGTTGAGGGAACGTACACGATCTTCCCGGAAAAGAAAAAGGCTGTTGAGATTTCTGTTTCTGAGACAGGACAAATATCACTTTTCGATATTTGGGCGCAGGAACAGGAATCGAAAGAGCATTCAACCACCGCAGTGGTTGAAGAACCCCAGAAGCAGGCGGCAAAGTACAGCAGAAATGTCGGGGATTATCTCTATCTGGAAGATGACCGCCTTTATAAAATCGAACGTGTTACGGATTCTCTGATCTATCTGAAAGATATGGAGCGTTCTGCATGGGCGGCGCGGGTGCTTCGACCGAACCAGTATGATGCAGAACTGGCAAAGAATCCGCTGAATGATTATCTTCTGGCAGGGCAGGAATCTGCATTGAAAGATAGTCGCTGTGTTTACAAAGAATGTCTGTATTCCATGCTGGATGCGGTGCAGCAGAGTGAAATCTATCTGTATCTCCGCGACCGCGATGTGGATGCAGACGAAGCGGAAAAGGAACTTCGGAACAAGATTGACGAGCTGTTAGAGCAGAATGCGAAAACTGCTCCGCTGTATCTGGAAGCAAGCCAGAACTGGGAAAACTTCAAAGACTGGTTGGTAGAAGATATTTTCCAGCGCACCTATCAGGACATTATTACGGACAGACGGGATGCCGTTGCACTGTATCAGGATAGCAAGGACGCACCGCAGTGGGTGCGCGGCATTATGGTTCCGTATGCAGCGGAAGAAAAGGCCGTTGAGCCGACCTTGCAGCCCCTGCCGCTGGATGCCGTAAACGAATATAACGCGCTGAAAGAGCGTTACCCGGATGCTCTGGTCGGCTATGAGCAGTACGGCAACTTTGAGTTCTACGGCGAGGATGCAAAGCGCGTTTCAGAACTTCTTGGCAGCAAGCTGTTGGAAAAGGAAACCGCACTCGGCAAGGTGGAGGTATCTGGTTTTCCGCGTGAACAGTGGGTTTCGCAGGCAATGAAGCTCTGGAAACAGGGGGAGAGCGTCTATCTGTCCGGCCAGCAGGAAGATGGAACCCATGCCCAAACGAAATACTTCCGCAGAGAGGAATATCTGCCTGTTAATACCATCATCGAACTGGACGATCGGGAGTTCCGTGTGGATTCGGTCAACTTTGAGCAGGGAACGGTCAGCTTGCAGGACATGACCCTTGCGAAAGAAGCCCGGTACCCGATTTTCCGAACGGAACCGCTGGAGTACATTCGGCATCTGTACGAACAGGCAGATGTGCCGATGGAAGAAGCGGTGGAAATTACGGTCTTTACGGCTCTGCACAATGCAGGTGTGGCTTACGAGGATTTTTCCCCGGAGCAGATGGATGTGATCTATTCGGTGGCAGAATCGGGCGGCGAGTTGGAAGATTTGCTCAATCCTGAGTTTCCGCCGGAACAGATGCAGCTGATCGCAGATGTGCAGAACAGAACGGATGCCATCAGCCGTGCAGCAGCAGAGGAAGCCCTTGAACCGCTGGTCCAGCAGCCTATGACTCCGACAGAGGTCAACCATGCACGGCGGCAGCACAACCTTCCACTGGACAGTGGAGCCGAAACAGAACAGCCTGCACAGCCCAAACAGGAGCCTATGAACTTCCGTATTACGGACGATGATCTCGGTGCAGGAGGGCCGAAAACAAAGTATAAAGCCAATGTGGAAGCCATTCGGCTGCTGAAAACGCTGGATGCAGAGCAGCGGCAGGCTACCGCAGAAGAGCAGGAGATACTTTCCCGGTATGTGGGCTGGGGCGGCATTCCGCAGGTGTTCGATGAAAACAATGCGGACTGGTCAAAGGAATATGCTGAACTGGAATCTCTGCTTACGGCAGATGAGTATAAGGAAGCCCGTGCCAGTACCCTGAACGCATTTTACACTTCTCCTGCGGTTATCAAGGCGATGTACGAGACCCTGGGCAATATGGGATTGTCCAAAGGCAATGTGCTGGAACCGTCCTGCGGTGTCGGCAATTTCATGGGTCTGGTGCCGGACAGCATGGAGAAGATTCGGATGTACGGTGTGGAGCTGGACAGCATTTCGGGCCGCATTGCTCAGAAGTTGTACCAGAAAAACAAAATTGCGGTGCAGGGCTTTGAAACAATGCAGTTCCCGGACAGTTTCTTTGTTTGTGTGGTGGGTAATGTGCCGTTCGGCAATTAAAAAGTGCCGGATAAGCGGTATGACCGCCACAACTTCCTCATCCATGATTACTTTATTGCAAAAAGTCTTGACCTTGTTCGTCCGGGCGGCGTGGTGGCGGTAGTCACTTCCAGCGGTACGATGGATAAAAAGGATTCCTCTGTCCGAGAGTATCTTGCCAACCGTGCCGATCTGGTCGGTGCAATTCGCCTGCCAAACAATGCGTTCCAGCGCAATGCGAACACAAGTGTTGTAGCTGACATTTTGTTCCTGCAAAAGCGTGACCGGGCGGCAGTGGAGCGGGCAGAGTGGGTAGACCTTGGCACAACGCCGGAGGGATACCCCATCAACCAGTATTTTGCGCAGCATCCTGAAATGGTGCTGGGTGAGATCACGACTGAAAGTACACAGTACGGCAAACAGGAAACCACGGTCAAGCCCATCGAGGGCGCAGACCTTGCACAACAGTTGAAAGCAGCCGTTGAGAACATCCATGCGGAAATCACTGAGCCGGAAATCACGGACGATGAACTTGAACAGAACGCAGAACCACTTCCGGCAGACCCAAACGTGAAGAATTTCAGTTACACCAATGTGGACGGACAGGTCTATTACCGTGAAAACTCCTATATGAACAAGGTTGACCTGCCTGCGGTCACGGCAGAGCGTGTGCTGGGGATGATTGCCCTGCGGGAAACTACACAGAAATTGCTGGACTGCCAGTTGCACGATGGTACGGATGCCGAAGTGAAACTGCTGCAAGGAAAGCTGAAAGACCAGTATAAGCGGTTCACAGCGCAGTATGGTCTGATCAACAGCACCGCCAACAAACGGGCATTCCGGCAGGATAGCAGCTATTGTCTGCTGGCATCTCTTGAGATTCTGGACGAGGATAAAAACCTCAAGCGGCTGGCAGATATTTTCACGAAACGCACTATTCGCAAGCCGGAACCCGTCACCTCTGTGGATACTCCGAGTGAAGCCCTGGCACTCTCCATTGGAGAAAAAGCAAAGGTCGATGTGCCGTTTATGGCAGAACTTTGCGGAAAGACAGAGCAGGAAGTGACCGAAGAACTGGCAGGTGTTATCTTCCGAAATCCTGTCACACAGGTGTGGGTGACGGCGGACGAATATCTGTCCGGCAACGTCCGGGAAAAGCTGGCAACGGCAGAAACCTTTGCCGCAAACCACCTGGAGTATCAGGTCAATGTCGAGTATCTCAAGCGGGTACAGCCGAAAGATTTGAATGCTTCGGAGATTGAAGTGCGGCTTGGTGCAAACTGGATCAAGGCAGAGTACATTACGGACTTCATGGAGCGGGTGTTCAAAACGCCGAGTTACTATATCGGAAGTTCCATCAAGGCAACCTATTCGGAAATCAGCGGCGCATGGAACATCAGCGGAAAGTCACTTGACCGGAGTAATCCCCGTGTGACGAACACCTATGGCACAATGCGGGTCAACGGCTATCGACTGCTGGAAGATGCGCTGAATCTCCGGGATACCAAAATTTACGATACCATCTATGAGGATGGAAAAGAAAGGAGAGTGCTGAACAAAAAAGAAACCATGCTGGCGCAGCAGGCACAGGAAGCGATTCGGGATGCGTTCAAGCAGTGGATTTTCAAGGATTTAGACCGCAGAGAGGAACTTTGCAAGGTCTACAATGAGCGGTTCAATGCGATTCGTCCCCGTGAATACGATGGCAGTCACATCAAGTTCGTGGGCATGACCCCGGAAATCAGCCTGATGCCGCACCAGAAAAATGCAGTGGCGCATATCCTGTATGGCAATAATACGCTGCTGGCGCATTGTGTGGGTGCTGGCAAGACCTTCCAGATGATCGCTGCCGGCATGGAAAGCCGCCGTCTGGGTCTGGCGCAGAAGAATCTTTATGTTGTGCCGAACCATCTGACGGAACAGTGGGGTGCAGACTTCCTGCGGCTGTATCCGAATGCCAATGTGCTGGTGGCAACGAAAAAGGATTTCGAGCCATCCAACCGAAAGAAGTTCTGTTCCCGGATTGCCACGGGCGATTATGATGCTATCATTATCGGGCATTCGCAGTTTGAGCGGATTCCGCTTTCCCCGGAACGGCAGAAATCCATGATCGAGCGGCAGATTCAGGACATTACCTTTGCGATTGCAGAAGCAAAGGCAGAGGACGATGGCAAGAGTTTCACGGTCAAGCAGATGGAGAAAACAAAGAAAACCTTGCAGGCAAAACTTCAGAAGCTGAACGACCAGAGCCGCAAGGATGATGTAGTTACATTTGAGCAGCTTGGTGTTGACCGCCTGTTTGTGGACGAGAGCCATTTTTATAAAAATATGTTCCTCTACACAAAAATGCGGAACATCGCTGGTATTGCTCAGACCGATGCACAGAAGTCCTCGGATATGTTTGCAAAATGTCAGTATCTCGATGAAATCACTGGCGGCAAGGGTGTGACCTTTGCAACAGGTACGCCTGTATCGAACAGCATGGTAGAGCTGTATACCATTATGCGCTACTTGCAGTATGACACCTTGCAGAAACTTCATCTCGGACATTTCGATAGCTGGGCGGCTTCGTTTGGCGAAACCGTAACGGCAATCGAATTGTCCCCAGAGGGAACGGGCTACCGTGCAAAGACGCGGTTCGCCCGTTTTTTCAATCTCCCTGAATTGATTTCACTGTTCAAGGAGTCCGCAGACGTACAGACGGCAGATATGCTGAATCTGCCTGTGCCAGAAGCAGAGTACATCAATGAGGTGCTGAAACCCAGTGAAACGCAGCAGGAAATGGTGAGCAGCTTTGCCGACCGTGCAGAGCGTGTGAGGAACGGAAATGTCGATCCGAGAACCGATAATATGCTCAAAATCACGAACGACGGCAGAAAACTGGCCTTGGATCAGCGGCTTATCAATGACCTGCTGCCGGATGAGCCGGAAAGTAAGGTCAACCTCTGCGTGGAGAATGCCTATCAGGTATGGGAAGAATCCACGCCCGACAAATCCACCCAGTTGATTTTCTGCGACTTATCGACCCCGAAAGCAGACGGAACATTCAATGTGTACGATGATGTCCGGGAAAAACTGGTGGCAAAGGGAATCCCCCGTGAGGAGATTGCTTTTATCCATGAGGCAAATACCGAAACCAAAAAGACAGAACTGTTTGCAAAGGTGCGCTCCGGTCAGGTGCGTATCCTGCTTGGTTCGACCCCGAAACTTGGTGCTGGTACAAACATTCAGGACAGACTGATCGCCCTGCATCATCTGGACTGCCCTTGGAAGCCCTCTGATCTGGAACAGCAGGAAGGACGCATTCTTCGTCAGGGAAACCGCAACCAGAAAGTGAAGATTTTCCGTTACGTCACAGAGAATACGTTCGATTCGTATATGTGGCAAATTCTGGAAAATAAACAGAAGTTCATCTCGCAGATCATGACCTCGAAATCTCCTGTTCGTGCCTGCGATGATGTGGACGATACCGCGCTGACCTATGCAGAAATCAAAGCATTGGCAACGGGAAATCCCTACATCAAGGAAAAGATGGATTTGGATATTCAGGTCAGCAAGCTGAAGCTGATGCGGGCCAACCACACCAGCCAGATTTACAGCCTAGAATCGGATATTGCACGGCGGTATCCGGCAGAAATCACGGCAGCGAAAGAGCGTATAGCAGGTCTGAAAGCTGACCTTGCAGTGGCAAAGCCGTTGCTGGAACAGGACAAGGAGCAGTTCTCCATCACGGTGGAGGACAGGGTTTATACCGACCGCAAGGAAGCAGGCTCGGCAATTCTTGCAGCCTGTGCCGCAATGAAGATCGCTAAGACAGAGGGGCAAATCGCAGATTTGGGAGGGTTTGCAATCAGTTCCCGGTTTGATGCGTTCGCCCAGACATTCAAGCTGACCATCAAGCGGCAGAGCAGTTATACGATTGAACTTGGCAGTGATCCGGCTGGCAATATCCAGCGTATTCTCAATGCGCTGGCATCTATCGAAAAGACACTGCCGCAGGTGGAGCGCAGATTGGAAACCTTACAGCAGCAGTTGGCAGAAGCAAAGGAAGAAGTGCAGCGTCCGTTCCCGCAGGAGACGGAATTAAACGAAAAATCTGCACGGCTTGCAGAATTGAATGCCCTGCTGGATATGGACGAAAAGGGGGATGATGCGGCTCTTGGCATGGATGAGGAAGTAACGGATAGCGAACTTCCTGCGCCGAAACGTGAGATTGAGCGGAGTGCAGACAGCGTAAAACGTCCGTCGATCCTTGCACAGCTTCACGAAAAGCAGGCAGAACGCATGGCAGAGCCGAAACCGCAGAAAAAGAAAAGTCACGATATGGAACTATAACTGAGAATGCCCCGTCAGATCTCCGAAAGGGAATCTGATGGGGCAGATTTTGTAAAGGAGGGCATGAATGGCAGATAAGCGGGCAGACCAGCTCAAAGAAATCACGGAACGGTTGGAACAGGGCGTAAAGGACATTTTTACTTCGGAAATGTATACGAAGTACCTGCTTACAATGTCGAAATTCCACAATTACAGCTTCAATAATACGCTGCTGATCGCAATGCAGCGTCCAGATGCTACGTTGGTGGCTGGGTACAATGCCTGGAAAAATAAGTTTAACCGCTATGTGAAAAAGGGTGAAAAGGGCATCCAGATCATCGCGCCTGCCCCGGTAAAGGAACGGGAAGAGAGGGAGAAAATCGACAAGGACACCGGGCTTACGGTGCTGAATGAGAGCGGGGAGCCGGAAATCGAAGTGGTGGAGAGGGTGATTCCCCGGTTCCGGGTAACAACGGTTTTCGATTATGCCCAGACAGACGGAGAACCGCTGCCTACGCTGGAAGTGAATGAACTGACTGCCCGTGTCAAGGATTATACCCTGCTGAAAGAGGCAATCGAACAGGTATCTCCTGTGCCAATTCGTTTTGGAGAGATCGAGGGCAACGCAAAAGGTTATTACAGCCACATGGACAAAGAAATCTGTGTTCGTGCCGATATGGGTGAGAGCCAGACCATTAAGACGATGATCCATGAGGTTGCTCATGCCATGCTGCATGACAGCGACCAGATGAAACAGCGCGGCGAGGAAAAAGACCAGCTTACCAAAGAAACAGAAGCGGAAAGCATTGCATTTACGGTTTGCTCGGCACTTGGCATTGATACTTCGGACTACTCGTTCCCGTATGTAGCAAGCTGGGCAAGCGGCAAGGAACTGAAAGAATTGAAAGATTCGATGGATACGATTCGATTGACCGCTGCTGATTTTCTTGAAAAACTGGAAACGGCGGTGGCAGAAAGGAGTGTGGAGCGCATGACGGCGATGGAATATGCTGAAAAGCTGATTGCGGACAAGGAACGGGACAAAACCGTTTTTGACAACAGCCAGCGAAATCTCATTGTAAACTTTGCTTACAAGCTGGATGACCGGGCGGCAACGGAAGAACTTGCCAACAATCTGGCAGCTGCAGTTGCGGCTGAAAACACGGAAGAAATCAATCGCCTGATGTGGGAAGCAGAGGAGAAGATCGAAAATCTGCCGGATGGCATGATCGGTCTTTCGGAAATGCACGAATATGGGTATCTGAAAGATGATGTTCTGCCGCTGACAAAGGAAGGCGCACGGGAGTGGCATCGGCTGGGCGAACGGATTTACCCGCTGTTTCAGGATGGCACGGCAGGAGATTTCGCCAGTCAGGAAGAGATCGAACAGCATGATGGCATTTTCGGAATCAAGGCAGACGCATGGAGTGCAATTTTGCTGGAAAAGAACGAAGAGTATCTGGAAGATGAGTATGCCCGCCCGGACGCTGCACTGACGCTGATAAGCCGGGAGCAGGCTCTGCGCCTGTTTGATGAGGGCAAGCAGATTTATCTTATCCGTGTTAGTCCATGGCCGGTTCTTGTCACAGGGCGTGAAGAAATCGAGCGGGGAAGTGACTATTTCCAGATTGCCCAGGAAGATTTGGAAAAGGACAAGCAGAAAGCAATGGAAAACAGCGAAAAAACACCCGTTGAAAAGCTGGCGGCAGACCTTGATAATTTCGCCTTTGACTTCGATTTCTACCACTATAAAGATAGCGTGGAGGATCGGGAACAGGCAGTTGAAGCACTGAAAGAACAGATTCAGGCTGGGGATATTCAGCCGATCCGGGAATGGCTGCAAGTTGCAGTGGAGGAAGCAGAGGGAGAGTCCGCAGAAAAGGCGGCAGAGCTGATAACCCGGCTGGATGCGTTGGTCAAGGAGCAGAAGCTGCTTTCCGGCAGTGAAAAGCAGTTTGGCATCTACCAGATCACTGTCCGTGACCCGGAACACGACTATCGCTTTATGAATCTGGACTTTGTAAAACGGCATGGGATGGAAGTGAACCGTGCAGACTATGAGCTGGTCTATACCGAGCCTCTTACGGAAAAAGATACACTTGAAGCCATTTACGAACGCTTCAATATCCAGCGTCCAACGGATTTTACCGGGCATTCGCTTTCCGTCAGTGATGTTGTGGTGCTGAACGATGGCAAGTCGATCAAAGCCTGCTATGTGGACAGCATCGGCTTTGCAGAGTTGCCGGATTTTTTCAAGGAAAGAAAGATGGATTTGAAGAAAGAAACGATTCTGGATGAACAGTTGCAGGAAATTGAAATCTTTGATAAGCCCGGTCTTTTCAGCAACAGCAGACTGCGGGATGAGGATGTGCCGGATGGATTGTACCGCTATGACCTGCGCGGGTCGGACTATGATCCGGGGCAGCCGATTCTGGTGGAGAAAACAGTGATCGTAAACCATGCGGCATCTGTTCTGATGGCAGAAGAACTTGACCTTGGCGCAGGCGGTCGGCTGGAACTGGGCGAGGAAGGGCTGAACTTCACGGGTGGATTGCTGACTGTACGGGAGTTTATGGAAGAACAAGAGCATAAAAAGGATGGCTTAATACACGGTGACTCCGACCAGATTGCAGTTGAGGGTCATGTTGGTACATGGTATGCGATTGATGAAACGGAGGTCGGTGGCGAGAAGTTCTTCCTGCTGGAGCATGAGGAATACGGGGATGAAGCTGCCTGCGTTGCGGTCAATGAGCAGGGAAAACTGGTGGCAGAAGATTTGTGGAACGGCTTTGATGAGGACTTTCAGGATGCCGTAAAGGAGTATTTTGCAGAAAAGAATCCGACTTCACAAAAAGAAGAACAGGCTGTGCCTGTGGCAGAGGAAAGCCGCACGGATAATTCGGATGTTCCGGTTTATTACGAATCTTTTGCCTATGCAGCAGAGAATGGCGAGGTGGATTTGTACCGCATTTCCAGACAGCTCAATGAAGATTGCAGAAATGCCATTGAAGAAGCGATTGCAGACAATTTCGATGGAATGCACCTTGCAGACGATGCTACGAAATCCGTCATTGAACAGTTCGGCATGGAGCGTATGGGCTATATTCTGGCGTATACGCTGAATTATAACAATCACGACGGACGGTATTCGCACAGCAATAAGGAATGGGCAGAGACCACCTGTAAAGGAGAACGCGGTAACAACATTCGTCCTGACTGGATCGTGCGCAGTCACCCGGCTGTGCTGAACGGATTTGTGGAGATGTACCGCAAAGAACTTGAGGCTGAACAGCAGAGGGAGCCGGAAAAGCCTTTTGTGCAGCAGTTCTATGTTGTGACAGATTTGCAGACCAATCCGATGCAAATTGAGAAGTTCGGGGATCTCGATGATGCAATGTCCTGCTATCAACAGGTTCCGAATTTTCATCTAAAAGCCCTTGGCGTAGAGAAAACGCCTGAGCCACTTCCGGGCAGTCTGGACATTGTGCAGTGCAAGAACGGTATCGACACGATTGTGGAGGACTACAAGAAAGTTCCGGGCTGGGATAATCCGTACATCCAGAATCATGTTGTTGCATTGGTGGCAGAAGCATTGAAAGTGCAGGATGTGGCGGTAGCCTATGAGATCAACGATGGCTATTTTCACATCCAGACCAGCGAGGACGGCTACGACTATACCTTATATAGTAAGGACTTCACAGTAATGGACGGTGGCATTGTTGAAACAGACGAGTACAGACCCGTGCAGGAAGTGATGGAAGAAGTTCTGGCAGAACACGGACACAGCGTTTCTGAGTGCGGTGTGATTAGCGCTGAATATCTTCAGGAACAGTCCTACCGTGCAGAAACACAGCGGGCAGAAGCGATGAAAGAAAAGCTGGCGGCAGAGAAGCCTGCGCCAGAAGCAAGCATCAGCTTTTATGTGGCAGAGTGTGCAGAGTTCCCAGTGATGGGTGAGTTCCATGACAATCTGACCTTGGAGCAGGCATTGGAAGTCTACGATAAGATTCCGGCAGAGCGGATGAACGGAATCAAGAGCATTGGCTTTTCCCTTGAGGATGGAAGCATCTATTCGGGAATGTTTGACCTGATGGTAGGTGGAGAAGTGCAGGCAGAAATCGTCAACCATATCCAGCATTACCGGGAAAGTCCGCTGGTGCAGAAAGCAATTTCGAATATGAAAACGCTTTTGGAAAAGCGGCAGGCAAGCAAGGAGTTAGAGGAACGCCCCAGCACCCGGCAGTCTGTTCGTGAAGCGTTGAAGAACCGCAAAAAGGCGCAGGAACAGCAGTCCAATCAGGAACAGGAAAAACCGAAGAAGGCAAAGAAGAAAGGAGAAATGGAACTGTGAGCAAGGTGAAGTTTAATGCAGATGAGATGATGGTTATGGCAATGTTTGAGCAGCCGACACGGACGGAAACCATGAGATATATCGAGGAAGTTGTTCCGTTTGTCGAGGACGATGTTGAAGTTTTTTCGCTGGTAGCATCGACCATGAAAAAGATACGCTCTATTTCGGACATGGAATTTTCCAGACTTGACCTTAAACCGTATCTTCAGGATGTGGTGGCAAAATGAATATCAATCAGTATGCGGTCTATCAGCTGAAAGAAAGTGCAGAACTTGCTGCGTATCGGTCACGTTCATATCAGTATTTGACGGAACATCATTTTCAGGTGATCGTACAAAATTATCAGCAGGCGTATTTTACCAAGTTGTTTACATCGGACACACCAGAGATGATTCGGAAACGGTTGGAAGAGCATCGACCGAAGAATTTCCGTGGCCGTCCATTTGGTGTCGGTGATGTGATTGTCATAAACCAACAGGGAGAAATCACGGCGTATTTTGTGGATAAGGACTCCCTTGTTGTGGTTGCTGGCTTTATCCGCAGTAGTAGTTCTGGCATTCTGGTTACACTTGACACGAAAAATCTTTTTATAGATGGATGTGCTGGAACGTGGATGGCAACCGAAGAATGCGTAGTAGAAAGCCAGCACTTTTTTCTGATGCAGCATGAAGTCTATAAGGAAAAAGCACCGAACGTGATTGTAGATGCTTCTGGAAAACTGGTTTCCACTGAAATCCGAAAAGGGTTGGATGAGGATGCCAGAAAAAAGATTCTGGATTATCTGCATCCACCGCTGATGGAAAAGCCGATGAACCAGAAGCCGTCACTACACCAGATGGAACATTATCAGAAGTTCTATGAGAACGGGGAATATGTTCGGGCCGTAGAATCAACTACGGAACAAAACTACAATATGATTGATGGCTGTGCCAACAATCTCCCTAAGCCCCGCATAATCAACGGACGGGAATCCGTTCTTGATAAATTGCGAATCAGGCGGATGGCACGGGAAAAGCAAAAGAGTAGCCAAGAGCAGTCGGCTGATATGGAACGGAACAGGAAGTGATCTGTTGTTGCCCGGATGCAGAGGGTTCCCTGCAAACAGGCGTTGGAAGAAATATTTCAGGATCGCTTTGTGGAATTACAAAATGGTTTCTTGAAATACAGGGACGCTTAAAGGCTGAAAATAGTGCAAGAGCCACCATAGGCTTACCCAACAAAAGGGTAGCGTATGGTGGCTCTTTTTTGCTTAAAGGGTCTGTTCTGTTCGCTGAGTGTGATCTCGAATGTGGTGCTGCCCCAAGATGTTGTCAACATTGGCGCAGGCTGTTCGTAATTCTTTCTGATAATCTTTATAATAGGTATAGGTGTCGTACTGAGCCGCTTTCAAGGCAAGCAACCGTTCTTTTTCAAGCTTCAAATCTTTCATCTTCGGAAGTGAGTCGTCTGGATTTTGTGCTTTCAGAATCTGGACGGCTTTTTCATGCTTCTCAATTTCATCGGCATGATCCTTGCGGAATTTTCCTTTGAAGCAAGCTTTCAAAAATTCATTGTAGGTGGATTTTGTGGAAAGGTACTGACCCAGATAGTGAATCTGCTCGTTTACAGATTTGATTTGTGCTTCAGTGTCCTTTGCCTTTTGCCGTGCATTGTGCATCTGTGAGGTGATGCTATCGTAGGTTGACTGTAAATTTTCTCTGGTGTCAAATCCGTTTTCCTGAATGTAAGCTACGGTCTTTGCCATCTGCTGAAGATTGGAAATTTTAACTTTTTGAGCATAAGCCCTACTTTGCTGAGCCTTGATGCAATTCTGCAAGTCCACAACAAGACGCAAATCAGAGCGAATGAAGAGAATGGCAATCGGGTCTGTATGGTAATCATGCATGGGCTGTCGATGCTTCTGTTCTTGCTCAACAGCAAGTGCATTTGCTTCAAAAAGTTTGAGCAGATAATCTTTATCAAAATTTGTGCCTAAAGAGCGACCAGAAATGTACTTCTCTCGCTCTGGATGCAGATAGCTATATCTTCCCCGATTTTCTTTCACATGAATCTTATACTTTTCAAATAACTGGCTTTGAAAATCTTCAAACGAAATTGCGGAGGAAGAAATCTCTGAAACGGCATTCCGAACAAACTGCTTACGAGTCTGAAATGTTGTTTCCATTGGATTCATGCCATCAGCAATGATCTGTTCGTTTATATCTTCCAGCTCTTTCTGCCCTCGCTTTTGCAACCAGTATTCAGCTTCAGTGATTTTATGTTGAGCCGGAGAGAGAAGATCGACCTGATACAGATTTTCACGCTGGCATAGATTCATAAGTTCTTGCTGTAAGTATTTTAGATAATCTTTTGTCAGGTGATGTTTGTATCCTGCTTTGCAGTCAATGCTGCGTGTGGTGTATGACTGTGGCTCTATGTCCAGTTTCCGTAAGCTGTTGATTATGATATGAACATGGATGTTGCCACTGCCATTATGTCCATCCGTGTGAGTACAAACCAATGCTTGATGGCCGGGAAGATGATTCTTCACAAATTCAAGTCCCAGGGTTTGTGCTTTCTCGCCAGTAAGATGGTGTTCGCCTTTATCGCGCGGATCAAAACTGATGATATAGTGATGGGACTTGACTTCGTCGTATCGGTAGTTTTTTCGATACTGGTCATTGAGCATTTCGCACTCAAGATCAAAGGTGTCGGGATTGCAGTTTACTCCATTCATGTGAAATTCGCTGCGGAGCATCATGCTCCCGTTTTCATCAAGGAGCGGTTTTAAGTGTCGTTCATCATGCTGATATTTCAAATAGCAGACTGCCGCACTGTAATCAGCGTTTTTTATTGCGATGTGTTTTAACACGGCCATGATAGGTTCCCCCTAATTTGATTGCTTCCTGCCGAAGCTGCCATAATGCAGTGAGATGGCGGTTGATCTCGTCCTGCATTGACTTGGAATAGAAACCGCCAGAGTGGAAGTATTGGGCAATCTGATTTAGGTTGTTGCCGATGGCAGAATACTCAGCAATCAGTTTTTGAAGTTCGGGAAGTTCTGCAGTGATGTTGTAGTGGACTTCGATGCGTTCGTCCAGCGCACTCTTCCTGACATAAACGGCAACCGGATAGCCTGCCTGTTCAGCAGAAATGGAAATAGAAGCGTACTCGGCATCCGTAAAACGTACCATTACGTTATTTGTTCTTTTTATCTGCTCGCACTTTTTTCTTCTGCCCATAGATAGAAACTCCCTTCAAATTTATTTGCGAAGCAAATCCCGACAAGCCGTAGGCGGTCGGCTGCGACCACTTTAGTGGAAGCCAAATAGCCAAAATCAGAGATTTTGTGCGTACCGAGGGAATGGGGAAGCGGAATCCCCATCAAGATTGCCGGTAACGAAAAATCACGAAAGTGAATTTTGAGTTACTCCAGGCGAATCTTGCCCTACTTACGGTGAAGCCGTTGCCTTACGCATTTTTCGGGTTCTTCTATCTTTAGAATCGGGCAGAGCGTGGTTCGCAAGGTGTTTTTGAAAAAAGACAAAAAATTTTTTGAAATACCTTGCGAAATGGCCTTTCTCCAATTCTATAAGTGAAAGAGGCTGACACACCACCCCAAAAACAGAAAGGAATGAGTGAATGACCGAAACAACTGCACGAACCTATCACACCATGGAAAGCCTGCGCCAGATGGCACAGACCGATCTCCGTAATGTGAACCGCAAGGAACTGGTAGACATCAACGAAGTGGAAATTAGAAAAGACTTGTCGCAGCGGGAGCGGATGGTCGATTTCATTTCGCAGATCAAGAACCCTTATTGCTATCTCGACAAGGGCATGGTAGTGAAGATCAGCTTTGCGGGAGAGAACCGATTAGAGGACACGCTGAAAAAATGCGCAAGGACACATCGGAAATAAAAAAAGAAGAAAGTAGAAGAAAATTTACACTTTAACACATTAAAGCGTTGACATGAACCACGAAATATGAGATAATGGCTTTGGGTCAAAACAGAATATGCTGATAAAGCCGATAATTTCTTGGTTTATTGTCTGAACGACAAATAGATTAGGAGGTTATCGGCTTTTTATGTTTTTTCAGGGAAATGAAAAATACAACTGTGCCACATATCTTCGATTGTCGCGTTCGGATGGCGACCAGCAGGAGAGCAACAGCATTAAAAATCAAAGAGCGTTGCTGAACGATTACATGGGTAAGCACCCGGAATTGCACAAGTTCGATGAGTATGTGGACGATGGTTACAGCGGCACAAATTTTGAACGCCCGGATTTTAAGCGGATGATGCAGGACATTGAGAAAAGGAACGTCAACTGTATCATCGTCAAGGATTTATCTCGCTTCGGCAGAAACTACATTGAAACGGGCCGTTATCTGGAAAGAATCTTTCCGTTCATGGGTGTGCGCTTTATCGCCATCAACGATCATTATGACAGTGCAGAGGAAAACGATGATAAGGGCCGTATTCTGATTCCGTTCAATAATCTTATCAATGACACCTACTGCCGGGATATTTCGCTGCGCGTTCGCAGTCACTTGGATGTGAAACGAAAAGAAGGTCAGTTCATTGGCAGTTTCGCAGGGTATGGGTATCGCAAAGACCCCAAAGACAAAAATCATCTGATTATAGATGAATACGCTGCGGGCATTGTGCAGGAAATATTCAAATCAAAATTGAACGGAATGAGTTCACAGCGCATTGCCAGCCACTTGAATGAACTTGGGGTCCTGCCGCCGAACGAGTATAAGAGAGCCAATGGATTCAACTATACCTGCGGTTTTCAGGCTGGGCTGAATCAGAAGTGGACAGTGGTTTCCGTCAATCGTATTTTGAAAAATGAATCCTATACGGGAACATTGATTCAGGGCAAACGCAGGAAAATCAATTACAAAGTAAAAAAGAGCCATGATGTTGGAAGTGAAAACTGGATTCGGGTGGAAGATGCGCATGATGCCATTATCAGCAAAGGCGAGTTCCAGCAAGTACAGCAGTTGTTGGAACTGGACACTCGTACCGCACCATCGCAGACAACAGTTTATCCATTATCAGGTTTTCTGCGCTGTGCAGACTGCGGGCAGAATATGATTCGCCGCACAGTGACGAAAAACGGGAAGAAGTATCAATACTATCACTGCTCTACCTATAAGAATGGCGGCGGCTGCACACCGCACATGATAAACAGTGAGAAGCTGACGGAAAGTGTTCTGGCTGCGATTCGGCATCAAGTGACACTTCTTGTAGAAGCGGAAAAGGTACTCTCCAATGCAGAGTTGGCAAGCGGCGAACAGATTGGCATAAAGATTCTGGACAGCCAGATCACTGCACTGGAAGCTGAATTAGAACGGTACAGTAATTTGAAAATCCGTCTGTATCAGGACTTATGCGATGATGTTGTCAGTCGGGAAGAGTACGGAGAAATGAATACTCGCTTTGCGCAGAAGATAAAAGAGGCACAGGATAAGATTCAGGAAATCCGCGAAAAGAAGCAGGAAGCGTTAAAGCACGATACGCTGCTTCCCACTTGGCTGGAAGAATTTAAGCAGTACGAACATATCAAAACGCTCGAACGCAGGGTCGTGGTGGAACTGATTGACCACATAGATGTTCATAGCAAAACAGAGATTGAAATTCATTTCTGCTTCGAGGATGAACTGCACAGTATCACAGAAAAATTTATGGAATATCAAGCACATCATGGAAATGAGGTGGCAGAGAAATGAAATGGGTCAGTTATACAAGGTCGATTTCCAGCAGGATCGGAGAAGAAAATCCATCCAATACGATTGCGGAGCAGAATGAGCGAATTGCACGGTATCTAAAAAAGCTTGGGTGCAACGTATCCGAAAAATACAGTGACCGAAAGAGAACAGCAGAAGCCACAGAGGGCTTTGACAAATTGGTACAGGATGGGATGGCGCGGAAATTTGATGCAGTTGTTGTGGATTCTATCTTCCGCTGTGGAAGAACCCTTCCGTTTGCCATTGAAGCACTGCAGAGGACGTTCTATCCGCTTGGTATCCAATTTGCAGTTGTGGAAGATGACTTTTGCAGTGCAGACAAAACTGCCGAAGAAGTTGCAGAGTATTTCAATGGAAAGACCATTGATAAGATTCGTTCGGAATTTATTACCAATCGCCAGAATCACTTTGAAGAAGGTACATTGACCCATCGACAGGCTAAATATGGTTATGCGCTGTCGGAAGATCGCAGAAACCTTGTTCTTAATCCTGAGAGCGCACAGGTTGTAAAGCTGATTTTTCAGATGTATCTGGAAGATATGAAAATCCCGGAAATCGCAAGAGCATTGGATGCACAGGGCGTTCCATCTCCACAAATCCAGATGGCAAAGAAAAAAAGATCAAGAGCAAAAATCAAGTGGCCGGATTCAACAATTCGCTCGATTTTGAAAAATCCACTCTATATCGGAAAGTGTACGCTGACACTGGCAAAGGCAAAGCGAGAATTGGAGGTTCCGGCGATTGTTTCAGAGACGGAATTTCAGAAAGCTCAGAAAAAGTTGGAATCTACGAGGTTGCCTTCGAGAAAAAAGGCCCGAAAAAAACCAAATCTGCTCTTCAAAAAAATCTATGACAAGGAAAGTGGAAAAGGTCTGCTGTGCAGAACATCAGAAGATGAAAGCCAGCAAATCTATTCGTTTGACAAGGGGTATAGATGCTTCTCTGGAAAAGCCCCTTTCATCGAAAGCGAGAAAATCTTTCGAGAGATTCTTTCAGCTTTGGAAAAAGAAAAAATGCAAGCTGCGCATATTGATAGGGTGCTGGACTTGAATCCTGAGAAAGTCAAGCAGTGCATGGATGCTGGACTGTTGCAGTACAGAAAAAGAGCAAATGAGATTGTTACGTACTTGATGGCCAAGGACGATGAACGAACAGCAGTTTATCGGGAATACGAGCAGGGATCAATTTCACTAGAACAGGTAGAGGAGTATGAACATCAGTATCAGGTGGCGGTCCAGAAGCAGGAAGCGGCTTTTAAAAAAGTAATGCTGGCTGTTAATGACATAGAAAAAGCATTTAGCCATGGGAATCCCTGGTTGATGAAGTTCCGAGCGATTTCAATTCCTGAAACGTTGGAGCGCACGCATCTTAAAGAATGGCTTGACCATGTATGGATTGTAGATTTTGAACAGGTAGAAGTGATCCTACAAGAAAGTGAGTGGAAGAGATTCTTCCCGGAAGAATGGCTGAACAAAGGAGAGGAAGATTGTAATGGCAAGAAAGAGTAGAAAGAATATGATGCCGCAGGCTGCTGTGCAGGAGGCCGTACAGCAAAACGAAAAAGAACTTCTGCGCACGGCAGCGTATGCGCGGCTGTCAGTTGAGAACGGCGGGCATGAAACAGAAGATTCCCTGCACACACAGATTTTGCAAATTCATAATTATATCAGGGAAAACCCGGAACTGACGCTGACCGATACCTATGCAGACAACGGTTTTACGGGAACACGTTTTGACCGACCAGAATTTGAGCGTATGATGCAGGATGTACGGACAGGCAAAATTCAGTGCATCGTAGTGAAGGACTTATCTCGATTTGGTCGTGACTATATCGAAACGGGAAGCTATCTGGAAACTATTTTCCCGATGCTCCATGTTCGTTTTATCGCCATCAACGATGATTTTGACAACATCCGGCAGTCGGATGTGGATAGCCTTGCGGTTCCCATCAAGAACATGGTAAACAGCTTGTACGCGAAGGACATTTCAAAGAAAATCAGCCTTAGTTACCAGATGCGCCGCGAGAAAGGAATCCCTACATCGTGGTGTACACCGTATGGCTATCAGTTGAACCAACAGGGAAATAAGCTTGAAGCGACTGAGGATGCGAAGTGGGTCAAACTGATCTATCAATGGTATCTTGCAGGAGTGAGTACAAACGAAATTGCCCGCAGGTTGGAATTTTTAGAAGTAGCAAGGCCGAACGAACGGCTGAATCGCAAATTACATGAGGGAGATGACCCTACCTATAATAAATGGCACCCCAGTACGGTTCTTCGTATTTTAAACAGCAGTGCTTATATTGGAGAACTGGTATCTGGGAAAACGCAAACTGCATCATACAAAGGGATTGGCCTCCATCCAGTGGAAAAGAAAGAATGGCATATTGTTGAAAACGCTCATGAAGCAATCATTCTGAAATCGGATTTTGAAAAAGTGCAGGCACGGCGGGAGCAGAATAAGGAAAAACGGGAAAGGGCGATGGCTCGTTCCAAAGCAACCAGAGAGAAGTGTTATAACCATCTATCGGGAATGGGTTACTGTGGCTGCTGCAGACGCAACATGACGTTTGAACGGCGTGTGCATGGTACGGTGAAGGAAACGCACTATGGAGTGTTCATTTGCAAAAGAAAGAAGAACACGACTCCCTGTGCCTATCATGCGGTGCCGGAGAAAATGCTGATGATGGTGGCGATGGATCAGATTCATCATCTGGTGTCTACCATGTGTGAAGAAGAAAAGCTGGTAAAAGACATGATGCGCGGCAGCAATCTGGATTCGGCTCGTTCCATCAAAATGAAAGAAAACTCTATCCTGTTTCGGATTCAGGAAGCTGAAGAACGGCGGTTGCGCTTATATGAGGACTATAAAGCTGAAATTCTGGACGAAGATGAATACAGTCAGCTAAAGGAACACTACATAGCAGAAAAGCAGCGGTTGGAACATGAACTGCAAAAGCAGCGTCAACGTGCATTGGAACTGGAAAAAAGAATCAAAATCTGCGATGCGCAGATGGAGCGGATGCGCGGGATTCTGAATCAAAATGAATTTGATGAAGAACTGGTGCATGAACTTATCAAGAGAATCTATGTAGGAATGGACAATTCTGTGGAGGTCGAATTTAAGTGTAGCGACCCCTATCAGGAAGTGCTTGCAATCATGTCGGAGGTTCAGAATGAATGATAAAATTGCAATCTATCTCCGCTTATCATTGGCAGACGGAGATTTGAAAAAGGGCAGCAAGGATGAAAGTAACAGCATTGAGAACCAACGGATGCTGCTCCACGATTACATTGGGAAGCAGGAAGATTTGTTTGGCGAGATTGTAGAATATGTAGATGATGGCTATACTGGAACAAATTTTAATCGTCCGGCTTTTCAGAAAATGATCGTGGATTTGAAGCAGGGCGATATAAAAGTCATTATGGTAAAGGATTTATCCCGCCTTGGTCGTGACTATATCGGTGTTGGCGATTACATTGAACAGATTTTTCCGTTGATGGGAGTTCGGTTTATTGCTGTGAATAATTCCTTTGACAGCATGAAACTGAACAACGGAACACCGGGAATCGAAGTGGCGGTCAGCAATCTGGTGAATAATATGTATAGCCGGGATATTGCGAAAAAAATTCGGGCTGCTCTGGAAACGAACTGGAAGAACGGGAAAGCCACCTGCACGAATGTCCCTTTTGGATATGTGTGGAACAAGAAAGGTGGGCAGCGGTGGGAGATTGACCCGGAGGCAGCACCCTGCGTGAAAAAAGTATTTGAATTAGCATTGTCCGGCCGCAATACAACGCAGATTGCCTATGGCATGAACGAATTAAATCTTCCTACGCCGGGATTGTATGCGAAACGAAAGAATCTGCTGATGGGTAGCAATCCTATTATTGCCCCGGACAGTGAAATGTTATGGAACGCGGCAATCGTGTGGAGAATCCTTAGACGGTATGAATACACTGGTGCGTTGGTTATGGGGAGAAGAAAGAAAATTGATGTGAATACTACCTCTGTTCGGACGCTCCCGGAGGATAAGTGGATCATCGCAGAAAACGCTCATGCGGCCATCGTGACAAAAGATGAATACTATCAGGCACAGAAAGCAATCCGTAACGTAACTCCAATTCAATATAAGGTGGGTGATGATTTCGCGTTAAAAGGGAAGATTTGCTGCGGAAACTGCAAACGGCAGCTTCGCCACGAAAGGCAATATGGGGAAATGGTTTTCTATTGCGGCTATAAACGGTCAGCCGGAAAGTTCTCTAAATGCTACGGCGGCTATTACAGAGAATATTCGGTGAACGCAAAAGTGGCTCGTGCGATAAAAACTGTGTTCTATGCGCTGGATGTGGTGAATCAGGGAATGCAGGAAAAGCAGTCTATCACGGTGCGCTGCGTGGACATTGAGGGCTTGGAAAAGCAAGCAGAAGCCATTCGGGTAGAGCAAATCAAACTGTACGAATCGTATGCGGACGGTGTACTGCTGCGGGATGCGTACATAGAAAAGAAAAAAGCTCTTTCGGAAAAACTGGCTGCATTGCAGGATAGCATACGAACAGAAAAGGAGGAACAGGAGTGTGCCGATGAACTGGATGAAGAAATTCGCGCTCTGACAAAGCAGGCCAGCGAGAAAACGTACATTGGCGGGCTGACAAAAGAATGTGTGGATGCTTTTGTCAGCATGGTTTATCTGTATGACGACCAAACGATGAAAATAGAGTTCAACTGTGAGGATGTGATTCGGAGAGCGTTGGAAAAGTATGGCGCATAATTGGATGGAAGAAGTTGCATAAGAAAAAGAATACCCGTCTGGGTGAGAGGATTGATATAATCTTCTCGACCAGGCGAGTATTTCATTCCGCAGGAATGTGTCTATTAGAGGCTGATGGCTTCCACCCATGCAGACAAGTCGGCTTTGCTGGAATATGAGTTAAACACCTTACCATGTAGCAGCTTTGCACCGGGGCAGCTCGGCGCAAGTTTTTCATTGGTCTTACCCATGTCGCTGCCGCCAGATGTGGCAAAGGGAATGATTGTTTTACCTTTCAAATCATAGCTTTCCAGAAATGTATTGATAATGGTGGGAGCAACATACCACCAGATGGGGAATCCGACAAAGATGGTGTCGTATTCGTCCATGTTATCACGCTTGGCAGCGATGGCAGGGCGAGAGGTAGGATCGCTCATTTCGATGGTGCTGCGGGATTTCTTGTCCATCCAGTTCAGATCGGCCTTGGTGTACGGAACTTCCGGCTGAATCTCAAAAATGTCTGCACCGATAGCATCAGCCAGATTTTCGGCAACTTTCGCGGTGATGCCGCTGGCAGAGAAGTAAGTGACAAGTCTTTTGCTCATGACAAATGCACTCCCTTGATTGATTTTTACAATTTAAGTATAACACGTTGAATAGGGAGCATCAAGTAAGGCTGAGTGGACGAATGTGCTAATATTGCAAATGAAATAAGCACAAAAGAAAGTTTGCGTTGACTTTCGTGCTTATTTGGAATACAATATAAGCACGAAGGTGAGGTGACGCTTATGATGAACATGAACAATTTGGCTCAAACACATGAGATTTTAACACCGCAGCTTGCAACAAAAGTAGGTTTAACGAAATTTGAGTTTTATAAATATGTAAAGGCCAATGAATACGAGCAAGTCGGACATGGCGTATACGCAGCAAAAGATACTTGGATTGACGAATTAGAAATGCTGCACCGCCGCTGCCCGATGGGAGTGTTTTCTCATGATGAAGCGTTCTATTATTATGGGCTGACAGATCGGGAACCGCTTGTTCATACACTCACGATTTATAGTGGATATAATGTTCACCGCTTGAAAGAGGATGGCTATAAGGTTTATACAGTAAAAAAGGAACTTCTTGACGTTGGCAAGCAAATCGTAAAAAGCAATCAGGGAAATGAAATTCCTATGTACGATTTGGAACGGACAATTTGCGACTTGGTGCGGAGTAGAAGTTCTATAGAAGTACAGGATTTCAATGCGGTATTAAAAGCGTATGTCGGGAGAAAAGATAAGGACCTTAATAAACTGATGAAGTATGCAAAGCTATTTCGAGTGGATAAGATCATCCGAAATTATATGGAGGTACTACTGTAAATGGGATTTACACCTGAACAGATAAAAGGGCGTATCAAGAGCGTTGCAAAACAGAACAATGCAGACGCAAGGACACTCATGCGAATCTATATGATGGAGCGTTTTCTGGAAAGACTGGCACAATCAGAATATCGGGATAACTTCATTATCAAAGGCGGAATACTAGTTACGGCAATGATTGGTGTTGCGCACCGTTCCACGATGGACATAGACACCAGCATGAAGAATCTAAATCTATCTGCGGAGGATGCCTTGCGAGTTGTCAATCAGGTCAAAGATATTGACCTTGACGACGGTGTTTCTTTTGAGGTTAAAGATGTTTCCAATATCATGGATGAAATGGAGTATCCGGGAATCCGCGTTACCATGAACGCCAATGTGGGAAGATTGATTACGCCTTTGAAAATTGATATTTCCACGGGCGACGTGATTACCCCACGAGCAATCGAATTCAATTATGATCTCTTGCTGGAAGATCGTTCTATCAGTCTATGGTCGTATAATTTGGAAACTATATTAGCCGAGAAGTTGCAGACAGTTTTGGCGAGGGGCATCTTAAACACCCGAATGAGAGATTTTTACGATATACGGATGCTGCTTGATACATACGAAGATAAAGTCAATAAGGCTGTTTTGAAGGATGCTTTTGCGGCAACTTGTAACAAGAGAGGAACAGATCATCTGCAGGAGCAGGCCGCGGAGATTATCAAAATTATTGAAGCAGATGAACAGCTTCAAGTGCTATGGAGAGCATATCGGAAGAAATACTCGTATGCAGCAGATATTGATTATGCCAGTGTGATAAGCGGCGTAAGAAAATTGATGGATTGGATTCGATAAGCTACCATTGAAAATAGAATAGCGAGTAAAGCCCTACAAGGCTCAGGTCGGTTCACAGAACTGACTAAAAGCCTTGTAGGGCTTATTTTTTTGCGATTTTTTCTAAAAAGTTTTCGCCCCTATCTTGACATCAGGGGGTCTTGCAGCGGTGAGTTCCTCTTTCTTCGCGGCACTGTACAGTGCTTTTGGAACATATGATGTGGTTCATATCCATGCAGAAGGTCCAGCTTTTTTCTCATGGCTTCCAAAGATGTTTGGAAAGAGGGTTGTGGTTACCATTCATGGGGAGTGTGAAATAATATGGACAACCAGAAAAAATCCTGATTTCATGCGGGTTTGCGCGGCTTGACCTTTTCACCTCAACTTGTTTCTGCTTGTCATGGTGCGTTATAACCAGCGTGCTTTCAGGGGTTAATGGCTTCTGGTTGCGCTCTATACTTAACCCACCACAGCGAAAGCTGATAGAGCAGAAAACAGAATAAGGAGGTACGAAGGCAAGCCTGCGTATAGATCGCTACGGCAATCTGTATACAGGCTTGTTGTCGTGCAATGAAATGAGTAATCGCGTAAACCGATATTCGGAAAATCAAGAAAAGCATAAGTAGTGTAGAAAATGCGAACGTATAAAAAATGCCGTTGTATCTACACGACGTGCCAACAAAGAGAAACACGTAACTGATTGTACATAACATGGGAAATACCATCTTTTAGGATGTGTATATAAATTTAAAAAGTCTATTTTTGAGAGAGCCTAAAAAGGCAGGAGGAGAATATTATGAAAAATTATAAAATTGCTGTGGCTGGTACGGGATATGTGGGATTGTCCATTGCCACTTTGCTCTCCCAGCACCATCAGGTAACGGCGGTGGATATAATCCCGGAGAAAGTGGATTTGATTAACAGCCGTAAGTCCCCGATTCAGGATGACTACATTGAAAAGTACCTCGCAGAAAAAGAACTGAACCTGACCGCAACGCTGGATGCAAAGGCTGCATACTCTGATGCGGACTTTGTTGTAATTGCGGCCCCTACAAACTACGACAGCCACACGCAGCACTTTGACACATCTGCAGTCGAGGCTGTGATCAAGCTGGTCATGAAATATAACCCGAACGCTATCATGGTCATCAAGTCCACGATTCCTGTGGGCTACACTGCTTCCGTGCGTGAGAAATTCAACAGCAAGAACATCATTTTTAGCCCGGAATTTCTGCGTGAGTCCAAGGCTCTTTATGACAATCTGTATCCGAGCCGCATCATCGTTGGTACTGATCTGAATGATGAGCGTCTGGTTGAAGCCGCTCATGAGTTCGCTGGCCTGCTGCAGGAAGGCGCAATCAAAGAGAACATCGACACTCTGTTCATGGGCTTCACAGAGGCGGAGGCCGTTAAGCTGTTTGCCAATACCTATCTGGCCCTGCGTGTGGCTTACTTCAACGAACTGGATACCTACGCAGAGAGCAAGGGCCTGAACACCCAGCAGATTATCAATGGTGTCTGCCTTGATCCGCGTATTGGTAGTCACTACAATAATCCGAGCTTTGGCTACGGCGGGTACTGCCTGCCCAAGGACACTAAACAGCTGCTCGCAAATTATGTCGATGTACCGGAAAATTTGATTGAAGCAATTGTGGAGTCTAACCGTACTCGCAAAGATTTTATTGCGGATCGTGTCCTAAAACTGGCTGGTTATTATGGCTATGATGAAGAAAATGAGTTTAATGAGGCTAAAGAAAAGTTTGTGACTATTGGTGTGTATCGTTTGACAATGAAGTCTAATTCTGATAACTTCCGCCAGAGTTCTATCCAAGGCGTGATGAAGCGCGTTAAGGCTAAGGGAGCAACAGTGGTAATCTATGAGCCGACTCTGAAAGATGGAGAGACTTTTTTTGGCAGCGTTATTGTAAACGACTTGGCTAAGTTCAAGGAAATGAGTAATGCTATTATTGCAAATCGATATGATAAATGTTTGGACGATGTAAAGGACAAAGTATACACTCGCGACATTTTCCAGAGAGATTAATAAGGGAGCGAGTGGAATGAAGGATAAACAGAAAATAAAAGTATGTTTGGTGGGTTCATCTGGAGGACATTTAACCCATCTTTATATGCTAAAGCCATTTTGGGAAAACAAAAGTCATTTTTGGGTAACTTTTGATAAAGAGGATGCACGAAGTTTGCTTGAAGGTGAGAAAGTATATCCGTGTTACTATCCGACAAACAGGAGTTTGAAAGCACTGATTAAAAATACCAAAATTGCGTGGGATGTGCTTCACAAGGAAAAGCCTGATTTGATTGTTTCCTGCGGTGCAGCAGTTGCGGTTCCGTTTTTTTACATTGGAAAAATGATGGGCGCAAAACTGGTTTATATTGAGGTTTTTGATCGAATTGATAAGCCGACTATGACAGGAAAAATGGTTTACCCCATTGTAGACAAATTTGTTGTGCAGTGGGAGGAACAGAAAAAGGTTTATCCGAAAGCGGTCAATCTTGGCAGCATATTCTAAGTAGGGGACGAAAAAATGATTTTTGTGACGGTGGGAACACATGAACAACCGTTTAATCGGTTAATACAGAAGATAGATGAACTAAAGAAGGATGGTACTATTCAGGATGATGTAGTTATCCAGACTGGTTTCAGTACTTACGAGCCGAAATACTGCCAATGGAGCAAATTAATTCCATATCAGCAGATGGTAAAGAATGTGGCTGATGCCCGGATTGTGATTACTCACGGTGGCCCAGCAAGTTTCATTATGCCACTACAAATTGGCAAAACTCCCATTGTTGTGCCGCGTCAGCATCAGTTTAATGAGCATGTGAACGACCATCAGGTTGAGTTTGCAAGGAATGTGGCGCAGAGAATGGGGACGATTATTCCTGTGGAAGACATTAATACACTAGGAGATATTATCACGAACTACGATCAGATTGTTGCTGATATGGGACATGGCATGAGTAGCAATAATGCAAAGTTTAATGAGGAACTAGAAAAACTGGTAAACAAATTGTATTGAGGAAGTGTAAATGAAAAAATACAAACAGCAAAAAGTTAAGGTGCTTATAATCAGTACAGTAGGTCTAATTTATGATGGGATTACAAGTGTGATTCTTGAGTGCTTAAGAGCCATGAATCGAGAAGGAATTGAGTTCTATGTTGTATCGACAATAGACTGTAGACCGGGTATAAAAAAGCAACTTGAAGATTTGGGCTGCATCATTGTTGAGTTTGCGAATAGGAGAACTTATCCGATACAGTATTTTCATGAATTAACAAAGTTCATCAGAAAAAATGATATTGATATAGTTCATGCACATGGAAATAGTGCAACTCTTGCCGTTGAAATGATTGCTGCCTGGCTGGGAGGTGCAAAAAAAAGAATTGCGCACTCCCATAACACAAGGTGTGACCAAGTGAAAGCAGACAAGGTTTTGCGACCTTTTTTTAATTTGTTTTATACAGATGCTTTGGCTTGTGGCGAAGACGCGGGAAAGTGGTTGTTTGGAACAAAGCAATTTATGGTCTTAAATAATGGCAGAGATGTTGAAAAATTTTCTTATAATCCAGAAAAAAGACAGTTGATGAGAGAACAACTTGGACTTACAAAAGAATTAGCAATTGGGCATGTAGGAGGGTTTGTTGAGCAGAAAAATCACAGTTTTTTAATCAATATCTTTAAGGAAATAGTAAAACTCGACTCTAATGTGAAGTTCTTTTTAATTGGTGATGGGCCGAAGAGAACAGAAATTGAAGAAGAGGCAAAAGGATTAGATGTTGCTTTTTTGGGAACTGTCGATAATGTTTATGACTATTTAAACGCAATGGATGGAATGATTTTACCATCACTTTTTGAGGGACTTCCATTAGTTGCCATTGAATGGCAGCTAAATGGCCTTCCGGTATTGGCGGCAGATACTATAACGAAAGAGTGCGTAATATCGGAAAATTTCGAACTGCTCTCGCTGGATGAACAAGCAGAAAAATGGGCAAAAAAAATAGTTCAGATGGTTCACTCCAATAATAGAGAAAAAAATTCACTGTGTGCACAAAATAATGCCCAAAATTACGGCTTTGACATTAATGAGTCTGCAAAAATATTGAGGGATATATATTTACATTCATAATAAGGTGTTGGAGGAAAAGTAGTGAAAATCTTAGTATTAACACATAGATCTAATTTTAGCGGCGGTGCAAATAGATCGCTGTTAGCTGTTCTAAAAGGTCTTAGAGACAAAGGACATCAAATTGATGTGATTCTTCCTAAAGAAACAGGAGAACTAAATGATGCATTAACGATGGAGAATATACCATGGTGGCATTGTCAGTATTATCGTATGGGAGCTAAACCATTCTCTGGACCAATGAGAATAATAAGCTATTCGATATTGTACGGAAAATATATTCATCATAAAATTAAAGGAATAGAAATTTATAATAAGATTAAGAATAACGATTATGATGTGGTTTATACTAATACGATTTTGCCATATTGTGGGCTATTTGCAGCAAAGAAATTAAATATACCAAGTGTGATTCACGATAGGGAGCCATTGGACGGTACGAATGTTCCACAAATTATTGGATATGAGAAATTTTTATACAATCACGCCAATAAGATTATTGTGATTTCAAGCGACTTGAAAAACCAATGGAAAAAACGAGGATTAACAGATAAAATTGTTCTAATTACAAATGGAATTCCTGTGGAGGATATTCCGCTTTCAGAGCAAAAAGAGATAGATGGTATTTTTAATATAGTTTTAACCGCACGTATTTCTCCGACAAAGCATCATATTGATGCTTTGAAAGCGTTAAAAATACTTGTTGATCGGGGAATTACAAATATAAAATTGTCTTTTGCGGGAACAGAAGGGGAAAAAAGTGATGCCGAATACAAAAAGTCTTTACTAAAATTCATCGGTGAAAATAGATTAGAAGATAATGTGGAATTTCTAGGGGAAGTAAAGGATATGGGGAAATTACGTTCCCAAATGAATGTGGAGCTGATGTGTAATCCAGATGAACCTTTTGGAAGAGTTACCGTTGAGGCCATGAGGAGTGGCTTGATTGTAATTGGCGTCGCTGCGGGGGGAACATTAGATATTGTTGTAGATGGGGAAAACGGTCTTTTGTATAAGAAAAATGACGTTGATGATTTGGCAAATAAAATTTATACAGTATATAGTGATGAAAAATTTAGAAAGGAACTTGCCCAAAAAGCTATCCAGTATGGTAATTCGCATTTTACAATGGAGGAAAATGTAAATGCGATAGAAAAAGTGTTACTTGAAGCTGTAAGTCATAAATAGTTGGTATATATTATGAAACTAAAGAAATCAAACCTATGTAGTATTGGAGTCTTTTTGATTCTATTAATTGCATTTACAAAATCGCTTATTAAAACATTGTATGGTAGCAATGCAGGAGCAACGATAGTTCTCATTATTGGAATGGCTTTGGTTTTTGCAGCTAACATAGTGAATGGTAAATTTTATTATAAATTTACGGGATTTTCTCTTTTGTGGATTGCAACTTTGGCTGTTGCACTTTCCAATAATTATGATTTAAAAGATGGAAATACAATGGCAATTGCACAGTTGATAATAGGGACATTACTTGTAGTGTTATTACAAGTGAATGATACATGGTGCATATCAACAATTAAAATTATTAAGGGATTTGCACTGTTTCACTTTTGTACGGGAGTGATTTTTTTATTTGCTAGAAATATATTGATAAAGTACATTGTGCCGCTTTTTAAGCTGAGCGAATCTAGTGAATACTATTCCAATGAGCTGATTAATCAAATTCATAATGGATATATGACAGGACTAACTTCTCATTACAGCACAATGGGAATCTATATGTCCATAGGAATGTGCTTTTTTGCTAGTAATATTTTTAATGACAAAGACAGAATTGAAATAAAGGATCTGGTTGGCATATTAATTATGCTAACAGGTACGCTTTTATCGGGAAAAAGATCTGCATTGCTATTTCCGGCCTTGGCAGTGCTGATCGTTTACTTTTTATATTTTAAACCCAAAAATGCGAGCAGAAGATATAATTACATAGCAATAGTAATTATAGCAATATTAAGTGCATTGTTGATTATGACATTGATTCCGGGTTTAGGGGGTGCTGTTGGACGAATAGTTGCAATTTTGGGAAGTACAGATTTAAATGATATAACGAATAAGCGGTATGAAATGCTATGGCTTCCCGCTATATTGCTTTTCTTGGAAAAACCAATTACTGGAATAGGATGGGGTAACTTTAAATTCTCCTTTAGAAAATATTACCAGTATGCAGCAAACCAGAATAATGCACACAATGTTTATTTACAATTACTTTGTGAAACTGGAGTTTTGGGAAGCATTATTGTACTTGGAGCGATGATTGCTAGTGTAATAATTATTGGTAAGACATTGAGCAATTGGAGAAAAGGGAAACTGGACATATCGCATAATCAACTGAATTCATTAGGTACATCGATGGCAATGCAAATTTATTTTTTATTATATGCTGTTTCAGGTAATCCACTCTATGATATTCAGTGCTACTTGCCTTATATGGTTGCGGTGGCTATGGGCCTTGCAACAGTAAATAAAATTAAGAAAAATAGTAAAGAAGTAAGATGTGAGGAAATTAGATGAAAGTTGGTATATTAACATATCATAGAGCAAATAACTATGGGGCTTACCTTCAGGCGTATGCGTTGACTATGAAGGTAAGAAGTTTCGGTTATGAGGCGGAAATCATTGACTATGATATGAAATGCGCGGAAGAACGCTATAAAGTTCATAATCGAAACCCGATTAGATGGTATAACGAAAAAATTAGAAGAAATATGTTTAAATGCGAACTTAGAAATTTGCCAATTTCTAAAGAGAGCTTGGTCAGTGATTCGATTTCCGATTTTGAAAAGTTTATAGCAAATCGATATGATGTCATTATTGCAGGAAGTGATGAGATTTGGAAAATAGATTCATTCAGAGGCTTCCCCAATCCATACTGGTTGATTGATAATAATAATTATCAACGGTTTTCGTATGCAGCATCATCAAGATCAGACTTCTCTATGTTGAGCGAAGAGCAAATAGAGGTTGTAAAGGGGACATTGAGAAAGTTCTCTCTTATTGGTGTTAGGGATTCTTTTACATACAGCGAATTGAATCGCATTATAAGAGAAAGTGAAAAAATAGAATTGTGCTGTGATCCAGTATTTCTTTTTGATTTTGAACCCAGTAAAGAACGAGGAAAAGAAATACTGAAGAATAGATTTAATGTTAGAATTGATAGACCAATTTTGGGAATTATGCTAAATGATGAAAAATTGGCAAGAAGAATACGGAGCGAATTTGGAAAAGAATACGAGTTGGTTTCGTTATACCGTCAATGGCCAGGCTATAAAAAGACGGCTAGCTTGACGCCTTTTGAATGGATTGATGTAATTACTGCACTTGATGTACTCGTTTCCAATTATTTTCATGGCGTGTGCTTTTCAATGATAAGTAACACATATTTTGTGGCTATTGATTCTAGGGAAAAGAATGTAGAACACGGAAAAATTTATGATTTGTTGAATCGAAATTCCATGTTGAATACCTTCCTTTCTACAACTGACACTGAATATATGGATAAAACAATTAAATTGTGTAAATCTCCTAAGAAGTTAGATTATTCGAAGGCTGTCACTAAAGAAAGAAGCCTTGGAGAACATTATTTTGCAAAATTCGTAGAGGCTTTGAGATGAGCAGGGAAAAAGAATTAATAAAAAATACTGCTGTTCTAGGAATTGGTAAGTTCCTTCCAAAATTTGTAGCGATTATTACACTGCCAATTATTACAGCAAAGTTGACAAAGACCGAGTATGGTACATACGATTTGATTTCTACCTTGGTCATGCTGATTTTACCAATAGCAACATTGCAAATACAATCCGCTGCATTTAGATTTTTGATTGATTGCCGAGGTGATAAAGAAAAGTCTGCTAAAATTATCAGTAATATATTTGTAGTAACAGTTCCAATCTCTGTTGTGGTTTCCTGTATTGCGGCATTTATATGGAAGGATATTAGCATACTGAATAGGATATTGTTTGGAATGTATTTGGTTGGAGATATTCTCTATATTACTGTATCGCAAGTCACCAGAGGCTTGTCCTATAATAAATTATATTCGATTAGTTCAGTAATAGTATCGGTTGTGAACTGTATATCTGTTGTATTTGTCTTACAAGTAAAAAATACAGGCTTGAGTGGCGCAATTTTTTCATTAGTGTTGGCAGATTTTGCTGCAACAGTATATTTGACACTGAAGATTAACTTGTTTGGATACTTGGATTGGAGGATGGTGTCTTGGACAAAAATTAAGGAATTGATATCATACTCATGGCCCATGATACCGAATAACTTATCCAATTGGGTACTCAAACTTTCGGATAGACTCATTATAACTGCAGTGTTGGGAGTAGAGGCTAATGCTGTATATGCAGTGGCCAATAAAATACCAAATTTGTTATCAATAGCACAGTCTATTTTTGTGATGGCATGGCAAGAGAATGCGTCTATTGCAGTCGGGGATAAAGATGCTGGGATATACTACTCAAAAATGTTTAATTGTGTGTTGAGAATGATGTTTGGGTTTACAGCTATTCTTATTGGTTTTACACCGATTATTTTTTCTCTTCTGATTCGTGGAGATTATTCTGACGCGTATACGCAGATGCCTGTTTTAATATTGGGAATGTTTTTTTATTGTATGTCGGCATTTCAGGGGGGAATATATGTCGCACATAAAAGAACTAAAAGTGTGGGTGTGACGACAACTGTAGCAGCAATAGTAAATCTACTTATCGATGTTGCTTTTATTAATGTGCTCGGTATTACAGCAGGATCAGTATCGACATTAGCAGCTTATTTTTTGCTATATTTATATCGTTTGGTGGATACAAAAAAGTTTCAGCCGATGAATTACTATATAAAGGAACAGATATTTTATTTGTTTGCATTAATAGTAATGCTGTATATTTGCTTTATTAAAAATTTCTATCTTAATATTGTAAATATGATTATGGGGGTGACTTTTTTTGCAGTCGCTAATTCGGATTTGATTCTAAAATTGGTTAATAGCTTAAAACGCGGAGGAAACAATGGCAACAAGGAGTAAAGAAATTGAAAGCTATAATTATTTCAAAGCATTTGCGTGTTGCTTTATTGTATTGATTCATTGTAAGTTCCCTGGCTATATTGGTAATATATTACGAACAGTTGCCAAGTTTGGAGTTCCATACTTTTATATGGTATCTGGCTTCTTTTTTCTATATGGTTCAAATTGCGAATATAACTATAAAAAGAATAAAGAAAAAATATTGCATATTGTTAGAATTATGATGGGAGCAGCATTGTTTTACTTTGCGTTCTCTGCCATTTATATTCTCATTTTAAAGCAAAGAATAGAATTTGAAAACATAGTAACGGGAAAAACACTTTTTAAGTTGATTATTTCAAATAGCCCATTTGTATATAGCCACCTGTGGTTTTTAGGTGCACTACTCTATTGCTATATATTTGCTGGAGTATTGAAAGAGAGAATTTGTGGTAAGTGGAAAAAGAACATTATAGTTTTGTTGCTTGTGATGTTTTCGGTGATGAGTGAAATCTTACCGAGATTTGGACTGAAAATTTCTTTTTATGGAGTTGCATTATATAATGTCTTTATATTTAGAGCGTTGCCATTTTTTCTTTTGGGGATTTATTTGAGAGAAAACATGGAAGCAATCGTTTTTCGTGCACTTGAAATATCAAAAAGAAAACTTCAGTGTGTAATACTGTTTGGCTTTCTTTTGAGTCTATTGGAGAGAATAATATTTGTGGAATCACAGTTTTACGTGGGAACATATATAGCGGTCATTGCCCTTTTTGTTTTTTGCATGACATATCCGAACGGATATAATAAAACCATTCAGTATATTGGAAAGAAACTTTCCATGTACATCTATATTTTACATATTGCAGTCATGAAAATATGTGATTTGCACGGGGGGGGGGTACTGTGGAGCGCTGTAAAACCAATTTTGGTGATTGCGATTTCAACATTGATATCTAGATTTATAGTAGATATTTTACACATAAAGAAGATAAAATTGAAGTGAATTTCCCAAACTGTGACGTGAGAAAAAATAAATATGTTGGAGGAACAACTCGTGGTGGATTTGATAAATACAATAGTATATGCGGGAAGATTAAAAGATAGGTCCGCATTGATGAGTAGTTCGTCCGGTGGCGCATTTACTGCGCTTTCTGACTTCTTTCTGAAAAGTGGCAATGCTGTTGTTTCGGCAGTATATAATTATGATGATCACACAGCGGAATTTAAGATGATTCTGGATAGAGAGCAACGTGAAAGGGCAAAAGGATCAAAATATATGCAAAGCAAACCCGGTGACATTTACAGAAAAGCATATCACTGGTTGATAGAAAATCCAGAAAAAGAACTGCTCTTTGTTGGTATGGGATGCCAATCAGATGGTTTTCGGAAATTCAGTGAAATAAAAAGTATCCGTGAACGAGTGTACATAGTAGACATTATCTGTCATGGCTCTCCAAGTCCAAAGTTGTGGAAAGAGTATGCGGAGTCTATTCAGAAGACGGATGGAAAGATAACATATCTTACATTCAAAGATAAGCGTAACGGCTGGAAATCTCCAATGGCTTATGTGAAAGTCAACGGAGCAGAGAGGCCGATTAAAGATTATGTTAAGGTGTTTTATAATCGCTGTGCATTGCGTCCATCATGCTACGAATGTCCATATACGACAACTGAAAGAAAAACAGATATGACCATCGGAGATTTCTGGCATATTGAAGAAACGATTCCGGATTTTTATGACCCCAATGGAAACTCTCTCTTTCTGATTCATACAAAGCGAGGGAAGAAACTGTTTGAAAAAATTGAGGATGATTTGGATTGTCGATTGAGCAATACGACACAATGTTGGCAGGCAAATCTTGAAGCTCCGACCAAGAAGTCTGAACGAAGAGAAGCGTTCTGGAATGATTATAAGAAGAAAGGAATTGATTTCGTGATGAAGAAATATGGAACAGTTCCAATGAAAACGAAGATTAAGAATAAGCTCCTCAAAATCATGGGGGGGGGGTACACAGAAAGTAGTACCCGTTATGCTGATTACTCCGAAAGGAGGGCAGCATAATGAATTGGAAGCAGCCTAAAGTATATGCAGTAAAACATAAAGATGAAGCAACAAGAGTAGCTTCCAGATCTGGCGGTATTTTTACAGCATTATCCGATTTGGCATTTGCAAAGAACGGTGTTGTATACGGATGTGTTTTGGATGAAAATTTTAATGCAATTCATATCAGAGCAGATAATTATGAAGATCGAAATCGTATGCGGGGGTCAAAATATATTCAGAGCAAATTAGGAGAAACCTATAAAAGCGTAAGGTCAGACCTAGTGGATGGCTGCTTTGTATTATTTTCAGGAACTTCTTGTCAAGTTGCAGGATTAAGGAAATATCTTGGAAAAGAATATACAAATCTGGTTTGTGTGGATATAGTCTGCCACGGAGTGCCGAGTCCGAAGGTATGGAAAGAATATTTATGTTGGCAGGAAAAGAAAAACAAATCTAAGGTTATAAAGGTCGATTTCAGAAATAAAAGAGATTATGGCTGGCGAGCTCACAAAGAAAACTTGGTATTTGAAAATGGAAAAATCGTCAATAGTACGGTTTTTACGACGTTGTTTTATAGCCATAGTATTCTGAGACCATGTTGTTATGAATGCCCGTATAAGAAAGTGACTCATCCGGGCGACATTACAATTGCGGATTACTGGGGCATTGAAAAGGCCGCGCCAGAATTTGATGATAATAAAGGAGTCTCTTTGGTTTTGATAAATAACGAGAAGGGCGATAAAATATTTAATACTGTAAAAGAGAGCATTAAATGGAAAGAAACACGCATTGAAGATAGCATGCAGATGTCTTTTAAAGCTCCTTATCCACGTCCAATAAATAGAGATGTACTTTGGAATAATATATTAAATGAAGATTTTGAGTATATTGCAAAAAAGTATGGAGGCTTAGGTTTCAAATATAAAATCAAACAGTGGATTAGAAGTATAAAAAGGAGGTTAATCAGATGAGAGAGCTTCCAGTGTTATATAAAAGAAAAGAAGAATGCTGTGGGTGTACGGCCTGTTATGCCATCTGTCCGAAAGAGGCTATTTCTATGGTCGAGGACGAAGAAGGCTTTGAATATCCAAAGATTGATGAGAATAAATGTGTTCATTGTTATCAGTGTATCAAGGTATGTCCAATAAAAGCGGCAAGAGCACAGTGAGGAGGAATCATGAAAACAACATTACTTATCATGGCTGCTGGTATCGGTAGCCGCTTCGGAACGGGAATCAAGCAGTTGGAGCCGGTGGATGATGCTGGTCATATCATTATGGACTACTCGATACATGATGCGATTGGAGCTGGTTTCAATCATGTGGTATTTATCATCCGTAAGGATATTGAGAAGGAGTTCAAAGAGGTCATCGGTGATCGCATTGCCTCTATTTGTTCCGCTCACAATGTAACTGTGGACTATGCTTTCCAGGATATCAACGATATTCCGGGAGAACTTCCGGCAGGCCGTACAAAGCCGTGGGGAACCGGTCAGGCTGTGCTTGCAGCGAAGGACGTAATTAAAACTCCGTTCATCGTCATTAACGCAGACGATTACTATGGCAAGGAAGGCTTCAAGGCCGTCCATGAGTATCTGGTGAATGGCGGCAAGTCCTGCATGGCTGGCTTTGTGCTGAAGAACACGCTGTCTGATAACGGCGGTGTGACTCGTGGTATCTGCAAGATGGATGAGAATGGAAACTTGACTGAGGTTGTGGAAACCAAGAACATCGTAAAGACTGCAGATGGAGCAGAGGCAGACGGTGTGGTTGTTGATGTGAATTCTCTGGTATCCATGAATATGTGGGGCTTGACTCCTGATTTTTTGGATGTGCTGGAAAATGGTTTTAAGGAGTTTTTCGAGAAAGAAGTACCGAGCAATCCTCAGAAAGCCGAGTATCTGATCCCAATCTTCATCGGTGAGCTGCTGGAGCAGGGAAAGATGTCCGTAAAGGTCCTGAAGACCAATGACACTTGGTATGGCATGACCTATCATGAGGATGTCGCAGCCGTAAAAAACAGCTTCAAGAAAATGTTGGCGGATGGTGTGTACAAGGCTGATTTGTTTTCAGACTTGTGATATACTTGAGCTATCATAATAGGAAAGAGGTTTGTGTCCTATGCCCAGAACTAAAGGTAGCAAGAATAAGCCCAAAACTGTGACTGCTGATTTCGCAACGCAGATTGCAGAAAAGCAGTCCGCAAAGGAAGCGCTCACAGCGGAAATCGCATCTATCACCGCAAACATTGACACTTTGAAGGCTGACCTGAAAGTGAAGAAGACTGCTCTGAAGAAGGCCGAAAAAGAAGTGGCAATGCTGGAAGCGAAGAAGGCAAAGGCAGATGCTAAAGCTGCAGAAGAAGCAAAAAAGGCAGAAGCGGAGGCCGTTCTGAAAAAGCTGCTGGCCGAAGGTATGAGTGCCGATGAAATCCTCGCAAAACTGAAATAACACGAAAAACCCGTGATGGACAGGCATAACGCGCCGTTCATTACGGGTTTTAGGGTTATAAGAACATAAGTTTATCCAGCGGCAACATCAAACTGAAAATGTGCCGGAAGGTTGAACTGTTTGATAAACGCATGGTGCTGCTCATGGTAATGCCGTAGATCATAACCCAAATGATGCAGTTCCAGCAGCTTCACCAGAACCAGATTGAGGTGGATTCCCTTAGCAGCGGCAATCTGAGCAGCATCCAGCCCGCGCTTCGTCATTTGATAGACTTCATCACTGTCCAGCATCAGGTGGGATGTGAAAGCGTTATGCTCGTAAAGACGGATGTGCTTATCCTTAATGGTCAGAAACCTGTTCAGGGTATGCAAGTCCATAAGCAACTGATGTTCCAGATAATGCCCCAGCGCATAGCCACATACCATCTGCTTTGTCTGCTTGTCCAGCTGGCGATTGATAAGGATCAATGGCTTATCAAAATAGAGTGAAAGCAAACCCAACATATCTTTAATGCGGGATGTTTCACTGATGTCCAAACTACAACTGCGCGCAATCTGTTTAATGTTGCGAGTTCCGACATTTTGGACAAGTTCATTAGCAGCTTGGTGAATAAATGCAGAATCCATAATGTGATCTCCTTCCGGGGATGGCATAGTGAATAGAACAGTGATTTACAGGTTCATGATTCGTTCCTTTTCTCGTTTTTGTTCTCGATACTTAAAATAGGCTTTGTGCATTTCATACATGATGCCGTCCATATCCTGCGGGGTCAACTCTCCGCTGGCAAATAGCTCAGTAAGCTCAAATGCGAGATGCTGGGCTTCTATTTTGCCCTTTTTTCCGTAGGCTTCGGCGGCACGTTCGATAAATAAAGACTGATCCGGCTGTAAATAGGTCAGAGGTACATGGAATATATCGGCCATCTTTTCGAGCATTTCAATACTGCGAGGGTAGCGGCCATCCCGCTCCCATCCGATGATCGTTCGTTTGTTGATACCCAGACATTGTGCCAATTCGTCCTGGGTCAAAGAATGTTTCTTTCGTAGATCGCGAACTTTCTCTCCAAATTTCATGTTTGCAACCTTTCTATGGAGTAGTTGTCGTGCTGTAACGATGTGCAATGGAATTTGTAAATATTCGGCCTGTAAGATGCAACGAATTTTCACATTTTCCTCTTGACACGGCGATATTACTTGCTTATAATATATGCTATATTCTATCATCTTTTGAATTATTATACCGTAAAAATTGTGAATATGCAAGCTGAAAAAGGTGAAAAAAGAGCGGAAGTTCAAAAGGTGAAGTTGAATAAAAGAAAAGAAGAAACTTAAACCAACACAAAGGAGGCCGTGAAAAGATGAGCAACGGAGAACATGAAATCCGCACCCCAAAAGGGCTGCGGATCGGGAATCGCAGTGTCGTTGATGGAAAGAATATGCTCCAGATCAAGCGTGGTGGCTGTGAAGATTATATTTCTGCTGAATCTCTGGTGGAGTGTATTCACGGCCTTCCTGTGAAGAGTATCGAATTTTTCACAGCAGAGAACCAACGGAAAGAAGCCTGAAGCAGAGTGCTTCATCGGACACTGAAAGCGCAGAGGTGGAATCTTAGGCGGCACTTGGTTAGCCGACCAGCTCCATCAGACGTTCTTTTGGGTCTACAATATAATATCTGTTTGTTTAGAGCGATACCGTAGCAATATGTGATATAGGCCGGGACAGAATGAGCGAATGCAGCGCAGTAGTGCGCCTGCAAGTAGTTCATCCTGTTCCGGCTTTTTTTATTTTCTCGAAAATTTGTATTCCCAGGTGGCTCTACGGATTCATGTTAGTATAGGGACTTCAAAAAAATAGAAAGCAGCAAGAGGAATCTTAGATTCCCGTTCAAAAAAAACGGGTGAATCTGAGACGATTTTTGCTGCTTTTTTCAGTTCACCCGGAGCCGGAAGGCAGAAAGGTGGACAAAATGCTTACATTGAAAAAGGTCAAGGAAATGGTAAAAGCTCCTGCACATACCAAGCGCGTACCCTCTCCGAAGGTGCTTTTGGAAGAAGGCCGGATTTTTCTGCGTAAAGAATTTGAGCATGGTAGTCATCTGACACTCTATCACAACGGCTATGTTTGGTTTTCTGCTGGAAAGCGCAATACTGTGTTCCATATCCATGACTGCCGTGGGGACTATGCCTACGGTGCATCAAAAGGAAAGGGCGAAGTGATTAAGGAAGAATACTTTGAAAACTGCGAGTGGCATATTCGCGCACTGTTTGAGGGCGAACAGAGAGTGGAGGAATCACAGCTGAAGTGCGAGGGCGTAGGTCAGACCAAAGTGAGTGTGTCATATCATGCCGTGGCGGAAGATTGGGGAGAGATGGCAGACTCTGAAATCAATGTTCTGGATAAATATATTGAGAAGGAAGCACTTCATGCAATGATGGCGGTTCTGACGAAAAAGCAGCGTAACCTGATCTACCAGAATTATGTTCTTGACAAGACCCATCAGGAAATTGCAGATGGTATGGGAATTGCACGCGGGTCGGTTACAAGGTCTGTCAATCAGGCACTTGAACGGATTCGCCGCAAATTTGATTTTGAAGCACATTATGAATTGACAGTGGGAGACTTTACATGAAAAGGAAACAGCAGATGAGCAAGAATACCCGGCAGGCAGAGAACGTGGCAAGCGGTTCTGCTTATATCAATAGATGCGGTGAGTATACCATCGAGGCCGAATTTGCAGGCAGTAGTTCGTTGGAAAGCTGCATTGCAGCTTATCTCAATGAAAAATATCAAATTGAATAAAAATGAATGCTTCGATAATCCGTTAAAAATAAATGCGGGATAAAAAAATTCAAAAAATCTTTGGGAACTGTATCCCCCAAAGACCTTTCAAATTCATATTAGTGTAAGGGTCAGAAAAGAGAACCTTACGAAGCTCCTTGAAAACTGAATAAGCCATCCCAGAGAGATACTTCTGGCACTGAATGTGCATCCTGCGCGTCTTACCAGAGAAAACGCCGCTGAAATATGGGGCAGGAACGGGCTGGGGCAGAATGGCAAAGCTCAAATAACAGCAGATACACTGCGGCGGAGCATTGAAAACGTGTTCCGCCGCAGGAATGTACTGTTATTTTCAATAGTGCAAATCCAATCCGACAGGGGGTGATGAATTTACATGGAATACCCGTATTTCAAAGGTCTGGAAGCAGACCGATACAGCTTTTACCGTGTGCCGAAAGCACTGGTCAAGGCTGATCTGTTCCAGAAGATGTCCGGGGATGCCAAGCTGTTGTATGCTGTGCTGCTGGATCGTATGAGCCTTTCCATTAAGAACGGCTGGCAGGACAAGCACGGCAACGCCTACATTATCTGCACGATAGAGGAAGTTATGGACTCTATCCATTGCGCCAGACAAAAGGCGGTCAAGCTGCTGGATGAACTGGAACATGAGTTTCAGCTTATCGAGCGATGCAGGCAGGGACTTGGCAAACCCAATCTGCTGTATGTGAAAGACCTTTATGCGGGGCTTTCGCAATCAAACTACTGGAAGTATGAAAATCATACTTCCGGCGGTATGAAAAACGAACTTCCGGGAGTTCCAAAATCAAACGGAAGTAATACTGAGAAGATAAATAAGACAGATAATAGTGAAACTGATCTTATCTATCCCGCTGAATTACAGGAAGAAGAGCAGTACCGCCGCTATTTCAAGGAAGCTCTGGAACTGGAAATTCTGGAACAGGGCTACCCAGCGGATAAAGCGGTCCTGTATGAGATTCTGGAACTGTTGGTGGAAACCGTCACCAGCAGAAAGAAGTTCCTGCGTATCTGTGGGGAAGAAAAGCCGAAAGAGGTGGTGAAGAGCCGCCTGATGAAGCTGGATTCCTCGCATATCCAGTACATATTGGAGTGCTTGAAAGAAAACAGCACTCAGATTCGGAACATCAAGCAATACCTGCTGGCAACACTCTATAATGCACCTGTGACCGTGGATAGCTATTATTCCGCACAGGTTCGACATGAATTTGGGTGGGGCGGCAGGGTAGATAAAAATTAAGGAGGACAACCCCATGAACATCGTATTCATGAGTATGGACACGCTGCCCTCTACTCTGTGGGCGCGTGATCTGTATGACCAGATGCACATTCGCAGTGATTTCCGCAAGTGGTTCCCGCGTATGTGCCAGTATGGATTCATCGAGGGGCGTGACTACGAGTATATGCCCCGTGTCCGGCTGCAGGATGAGGGCGGGCGCACGGTCCAGCGGTATGTGAAAGACTACCGCATTACGCAGGACATGGCAAAGAAGCTCTGCAAACTGCACCACACGGCGGTCGGTGCGGCGTACCATCCGCAACCGTTTGAGTGGGATGCGCTGCTCGGCCTGCTGCATAAGAAGCCGCCGCGCCAGAGCAGCTACGAAGCGCAGTTGAGCGATTCGGACTCGCTGGTTACGACCACGCAAATCGCTAAAGAGTACGGCTGCGGAGCAAAGGTGTTCAATCGGCTGCTGCACTTGCACGGCATCCAGTACCGGGCCAACGGCCAGTGGGTACTGTATTCGGAACACCACGGCAAGGGCTATACGTCCAGCCTGACATTCCGGCTCCAGCGCAGCGATGGCTCCGAGGTGGAAAAGCTGCACACTGCATGGACGCAGAAAGGCCGGAAGTTCCTATATCACACTTTGAAGCGGCGCGGAGTGCTGCCGCTGGCTGAACAGGGAGGGTAATGCCTATGAATTTTACCGACAATCCGTTTGAACGCATGATGCGCCAGCGTCCGGGAACGGACAGCGGCCATCCCTGCAAGCACTGCCGCCACAAATGGGAGTGCGGCTATCTGCTGCACCAGTGCCGCAAGAAGTTTCGCTCGGTGCTGGGTGACACCGCACCGCCTGCAGCCGGGGCAGTCCGCCCCTGATGTAGCGGCGATAGATGGGAGGTGAGCATCTTGCAGGAAGAAGTAAACGAGAAAACCATCTCACTGTGCATCAAAGGAGGAAAAATCACCGCACAGATTTTGAAAGCAGCCCTGATAAAGCTGCTGGCAGAGATGGAAAAAAAGAAACAGCAGGTGAAAGGAGAAAAGAGCCAATGTAAGAAAACAGGTCGGCAGAGCATCAAGAGTTTGCAAAAGAGCGGCGCGCAGATCACGAACATCGTGGTTACGGACAATAATATCAAGTCCTTTGACCGGGTGGCCCGGAAGTATGGCATTGATTACAGTCTGAAAAAGGTGGAACAGGAGGGCAAAACAGAATACCTTGTCTTTTTCAAGGCCAAAGACGTGGATGTTATGACCGCCGCCTTTAAGGAGTACACCAGTGAAACGCTGAAAAAGCAGAAGCGTGAATCGGTGCGTCAGAAGCTGGAAAAGGTGAAAGAAGAACTTTCAAATCACCGCCAGCTCAAGAAAGAAAAGACGAGGGAGCAGGAACCGATACGATGAAGAATCTGAAAACACCTGCCCAACGTCCGCGCAAAGCACCGTCCAACCAGACGGGCGGCACGGCATGGGGCAAAAAACTAGCTGCGGAAATCAGCAGGATGGCGCAGGCAGCAGATATGAAAAAGCTGATCCTGCTGAATTTTCCATACATCATCGCCTTTTACATGGTGGAGAAAGCCGCATGGCTCTACCGTCATTGCAATGGCGATTCCGTGGTGGACAGGCTCATGGTTCTCTTTATGAACTTTGGACTGGCCTACAAAAGTGCCTTGCCTAGTTTTCACCCGTTCGACCTGATGGTGGGGCTGGTCGGCGCAGCTGTGCTGAAAGCAGTGATCTACTTCAAAGGGAAGAACGCGAAGAAGTATCGGCAAGGCGAAGAATACGGCTCTGCCCGATGGGGCAACCAGAAGGACATCGAACCTTTTATTGACCCGGTATTCGAGAACAACGTCATCCTCACACAGACCGAACGGCTGATGATGAGTGGTAGACCAAAGCATCCGAAGTATGCTCGAAACAAAAACGTCATTGTGATCGGCGGCAGCGGAAGCGGTAAGACCCGATTCTACGTCAAGCCCAACTTGATGCAAATGCCCGAAAAGGTCAGCTATGTCCTGACAGATCCCAAAGGCACAATTATTGTCGAGTGCGGAAAAATGCTCTCGGATGCTGGGTATAAAATTAAAGTCCTGAACACCATCAACTTCAAAAAATCCATGCGGTACAATCCGTTCCATTACATCCGCAGCGAAAAAGATATTCTGAAGCTGGTCAATACCATCATCGCCAATACAAAGGGGGATGGTGAGAAGTCCGGTGAGGATTTCTGGGTCAAAGCGGAACGCCTACTCTACTGCGCACTGATCGGCTACATCTGGTATGAAGCCCCGGAGGAGGAGCAGAACTTCTCCACGCTGCTGGAGTTCATCAACGCCAGCGAAGCCCGTGAGGATGATGAAGAATTTAAGAATCCTGTGGATGAGCTTTTTGATGAACTGGAACAGAAGAAACCGGAGCATTTTGCAGTTCGCCAGTATAAGAAGTATAAGCTGGCGGCAGGTGTTGTATGCTTTAAGAGACTTATTCATCACGATATGAGTAAGTCTCTTAAAACATATAAGGCTACAAAGCAGAAAGGAGACCCCCATGAGCAAACAGAAAATAACCGCCCTGTATGAGCGTTTGAGCCGTGACGATGAACTGCAAGGCGAGAGTAATTCCATATCCAATCAGAAAAAATTATTGGAGGAATACGCCGCACAGCAAGGCTTTACAAACTGTGTCCACTTTACGGACGATGGAATAAGCGGGACTTGTTTCGATAGACCCGGCTTTCTTGATATGATGCGGCAAGTCGAAGCCGGAAATGTGGACTATCTGTGCATTAAGGACATGAGCCGTCTGGGGCGTGATTATCTCAAAGTCGGTCAGATTATGGAGATTTTACGCCAGAGAGGTGTCCGTCTCATTGCCATCAATGACGGTGTGGACAGTGCCAGAGGAGACGATGATTTTACCCCTTTTCGCAATATCATGAACGAATACTACGCCAGAGACACAAGCCGCAAAATCAAGTCCACTTTCAAGACCAAAGGCATGACAGGCAAGCATCTGACAGGGACGGTCATTTATGGTTATCTCTGGAATGAGACGAGAGACCAATGGATTGTTGATGAATACGCCGCCGAGGTTGTCAAGCGTATTTTTGCTATGACGATTGACGGCTACGGACCGTATCAGATTGCAAAGAAGCTGTCCGAGGACAAGATACTCATTCCCTCTGCCTACCTTGCACAGCATAACGAGGGCGTGAACAAAAACAAGACTTTCAAGGATGTGTACGGTTGGGGTTCTTCCACTATCGTCAATCTGTTGGACAAGCGTGAATATCTCGGTCATACCGTCAATTTCAAGACCCGAAAGCACTTTAAGGACAAGAAAAGCCATTATGTCCCGGAGGACGAATGGACGATTTTCGAGAATACCCACGAAGCCATTATCAGCCAAGAGACTTTCGACCTTGCACAGAAAATCCGAAGCAAGGTCAGACGATACCCCGATGGATGGGGCGAAGCTGCTCCCCTCACAGGCTTGCTCTACTGTGCCGATTGCGGCGGCAAGATGTATGTCCACCGCACTAACAACGGCAAGCGTATCTCTCAATACACTTGCTCACAGTACACAAAAGTCCCTTGTGGAACGCTCTGCAAGACACAGCACCGTATCAATGAAGATGTGGTACTTTCCCTTGTCTCCGATATGCTCCGAGCCATAGCCGAGTATGCAAAGCATGAGCGAGCCGAGTTTGTCCGAGTGGTACAAGAAGCACAGTCCAGTCAGCAGACAAGCGAGGTCAAGAAGCAACGCACAAGGCTTGCTACGGCAAAACAGCGTGTTTCAGAACTGGAAGTTTTGCTCTGTAAAATTTATGAGGACAATGTATTGGGCAAGCTCCCCGATGCCAGATATGCCGTTCTGGATGCACAGTACGCAAAGGAACAGGCGGCACTTACCGCCGAGATTGCAACACTTGAAAAGGCTGTCGGAGATTATGAGAAGCATGAGAAATCCGCAGACCGCTTTATCGCTCTGATTGACAAGTATCAGAACTTCGACAAGCTGACAAATACCATGCTCAATGAGTTTGTCGATAAAATCCTTGTCCATGAGCGAGCCAGAAAAGGCAGTCGAGAGACTACGCAAGAGGTTGAAATCTTCTTTAACTTTGTCGGGCGTTTCGTCCCTCCGGCATTTGCCGAAGTGGAGCTTACACCGGAAGAATTAGAGGAAATCCGCAAGCGTGAGGAACGCAAGGACAAACTTCATCAGAACTACTTGAAGCGTAAAGCCAGCGGTGCCCAGAAGCGTTATGAGGACAAAATCAAGGCGGCAAAGAAAGCCGAGATGGACGAAAAGAAAAATGCCATTCGAGCCGAGGATATTGCAAGGGGCGTATTTATCCCTGTCAGCAATCTTCCGAAGCGAGAACCACAGAAAGGAGCTATCACAGCATGAACGAACTGAAAGCGAGAATCCATGAAAACGGCATTGACTATGTCCTTGTGGGAGATTACTATGTGCCGGATTTGAAGCTGCCGGAGGAAAAGCGACCTATCGGGCATTGGGGCAGACTTCACAAAGCCTATTTGCAGAACTACCGCCCCACCGTTTACAACGAGCTTGTTTTGTCCTGTCGGCTTCATTCCGTCCTTGCGGATCTGAACGAACAGGCAAATGACCGCTTCTCTCTGATTATGGAGCAGATGGCAAGAGCCGAGGGCGTGACAGAGCAAATGAAAGCGGAAAATCAGATGTTGTGGGTGCAGTCTATGAACTCTATCCGCAACCGAGCCGAGGAAATTGTCAAGCATGAAATGATTTACTGCCATTATAGCGGAGGGGGTGATTAAATGATTATGGAAGCGATTTTCGGCGGCGATATGTACCCATTGGAGAACATTGTACCGCAACAGGACGGCTACAAGGCAGAGGTCAAAGCCATTGCCGACCTTATGGACGAACTGGCGAACAGGTTTTCAAAAGCTGACTTTTCCAAAGTGGAGGAGCTTCATCAGCGAATGACGATTATTCAGCAGTACGAAAGCACCGAGCATTTTAAGTGCGGACTGTCCACAGGATTGCTACTTATGAAAGAAGCCTATGAATATCCACTCAATCCCAAAGAGGATTAAAAAAACAAGGTCTGAACCCGACAATTTAATACCGTAATTCAAGCGGCAAGTGTTTCGTTCTTCGTGAAATGCTTGTTGCTTTTATTAACCTTAAATCTTAATCTTTCAAGGAGGAACCCACTATGAATATGAACATCAATGAAAAGAAAGCTCTTTATGCTTTTGGCTGTCCGAATCGAGAAGCGACCGTTCAACGCTTGCGTCTTGTGGCTGCACTTGCTCCCGACCCTGCGGCTAAGAAGCTGTTTTTCGCTCTGGCAGTCAAGTTGAATGACAAGGACTGTGACCGTTGGTATCGCTGTTTCTTCTACAACATGAGGGTGGAAATGGAACGCTTTGCTCACCACAAGTATGTGCCGGACAGCTATCCTGTTCCGATTATGGAGGGGCTTTATGAGTAAGCTGACGAAGTATGAGAAAGAAACAATCGTCCTGTTTAATGAAGCAGACGAAGAAGCTCATATCCAGACTTACAATGCCGGACTTCGGAAACGCCTTGAAGCGTTCAGCAAGAAGTACCCCGACCTCTGCCGTTTGGATATGAGTATGGGGCAAGGCGGTGTGTCCTATTGGATTGACAAGTCCAGATTGTCTATCCGCTTTCAGCCGCCCATGAGCGAGGAACGCAGACGAAAAGCAAGCGAATTGGCGAAGCAAAACGGTTTTAACGGTCAGAACGGATAATGTAGCTTTTCGGGTCTGTTTGCGGTCAAAATGTCGGGTCTGTACCCGATGTTTTGACTGTTACATATCGTCAAGGTATAAAGTCCTTACCTACCCAAAAAAGGAAAAGTATGCGTTATGGAGCTAATATGAACTACGAATTTACCGCAAGAGTGTTGATTTATTCACACTTGCGTGATATAATAATAGAATATGTAAGCACAAGGAGGGTAAGCTATGGCGGTAACATATAAAAAGTTGTTTCATTTAATGATTGACAAGGGTATGAGCAATGCGGAATTGATGGAACAGGCAGGTTTTAGTGCCAACATCATAACCCGATTGAAACGAGATAATTACCTTTCCCTTGACACCATCGAAAAGATATGCAACACACTCCATTGCGGAGTTGATGATATTCTTGAATTTATACCTAACGAAAAAGGCAATGATGCCAGAAATCCTTTCAGCAAGGAGAATACATGATGAGTAAATTATTATTAGTGGAGGATGACCAAAGTATCGTATCCTCATTATCGGACTATTTAGGAAATGAAGGGTTCAAAATCGAAAGTGCTTCCGGGCAAAAAGAAGCAATAGAAAAATTGGATAACGACCAATACGATATAGCCTTGGTGGATATTCAATTATCAAATGGAAATGGCTTTTCTGTTTGTTCTGCAATTAAAGAAAGAGGAACTATGCCGGTTATTTTCTTAACGGCGTCTGATGATGAATATAGTGTTGTGGCAGGACTGGACATGGGAGCTGACGATTATATCAGTAAACCATTTAGACCAAGGGAGCTTCTTTCAAGGATCAACAGCGTATTAAGGAGAACTAAGAACACGCAAAACATTATCAGCTACCATGACTTAGTTGTGGACACAAATCAAGCAACCGTGGTAAAAAACGGAACAGAGATTTTATTGTCTGCTATGGAATATAAGTTGCTGTTAGTCTTTTTGCGTAACAAAGGTATTGTCCTTTCTCGCAGAAGATTGTTGGAGCTTTTATGGGACACTACCGGAGAGTTTATCAATGATAATACGCTGACTGTTTACATGAAAAGGCTGCGTGACAAAATTGAAACAAATCCACAGGAGCCGGAAATCATAATTACCGTTCGTGGGCTTGGCTATAAGGTGGGTTGATATGGACTTTATCAGAAATAAAGAAGTTAAAAGGCAGATTGTTGTCAGCAGTATTCTTATTCTATTTTGGGGCGGCATTGGCATTATCGTTGATAGCAAAGCTGTGTGGATTGTTCTGTCGGCTATCATTTCATCAAGTGCAGTTTCCCTCTTTTTTACATATCAGAGATACAAGAAAATTGCTGATTTTAGTTTGCATATTGATAGGCTGCTGCATGGAGATGAAACGATTTCTTTTGGGCAGTTTCAAGAAGGCGAATTATCTGTTTTACATGATGAAATATCTAAGATGACAAGACGACTTATTGAACAGGCAGAAGCTCTGAAAATGGAGAAAGGTAATTTGGCGAATGCTTTAGCCGATATTTCACATCAATTAAAAACACCTTTGACATCGCTGAATATCCTAAATGCTTCTCTGTGTAATGAGGAACTGACTGACGAAGAAAGGTATGAGCTGATCCGCAAACAGACTATGCTCTTATCAAGAATGGAGTGGCTGATAGCCACACTTCTGAAAATATCCAAGCTGGATGCAGGAACGATTACTCTAAAGCCACAGGAGATATACTTAAAAGATGTGGTAGAAAAAGCAATTCGTCCTCTGGAGATTGCGGCAGAATTAAAAATGCAGACAATAACGCAAGTGATTCCGGCAGAACTGAAACTTGCTCTTGATGCTGATTGGACTGCTGAAGCCTTGGGGAATGTAATTAAAAACTGTATCGAACATTCACCAGAGAGCAGCAGTATTGAAATCAAGGCAATAGAAAGACCTCTTTTGACACAGATCATTATAGCGGATAATGGAGCAGGTTTTCGGAAAAAGGATATACCGCATCTATTTGACCGATTTTATCAAGGAAGTGGCTCTACAATCGGTAATGCCGGTTTGGGGTTGGCTCTGGCAAAAACAATCATCGTCAATCAGGGCGGCGTCATCCAGGCGAAAAACCGGAAGTCAGGCGGTGCAGAATTTGAAATCTGCTTTTATCGGGGGACTGCTTAATGCAGCCCCTTTTTAAGTGACATTTTTGTAATGAAAAAGTAATGAAGCAGTCACTTGGCTTTGCTATACTGAATTGCAAAAATATATGGAGGAACTTTTTATGGAAATATTAAGAGTAGAGAATATCTGCAAAACCTATGAAATGGACAATGCTCCTGTCCATGCTTTGTCAGATGTTTCTTTTTCCGTCGATAAAGGAGAGTTTGTTGCAATCATTGGAGCATCTGGGTCTGGCAAGTCTACCCTGTTGCACATTTTAGGTGGTGTTGACAGACCAACTTCGGGAAAAGTATTTGTGGATGGACAGGATGTTTATGAGCAAAACGAAGATGAATTGGCTGTATTCAGAAGAAGGCAGGTTGGGCTTGTCTATCAGTTTTATAATCTGATCCCGGTTTTGACTGTCGAGGAAAATATCACGCTGCCGATTCGATTGGATGGGCGTAAAATCAATAAGGAGCGTTTGAAAGAACTGCTATCCACGCTCAAACTGGTAAAGCGTAGAAAGCACCTGCCAAGTCAGTTATCCGGCGGTCAACAACAAAGAGTGGCAATCGGACGAGCGTTGATTAACGCACCTGCGATTATCCTTGCGGACGAGCCGACGGGAAATCTGGACACGGAGAACACAAGGGATATTATGAAACTTCTGCGTGAATCCAATGAAGTCTATCGCCAGACAATGATCCTGATTACCCATGACCGTGAAATCGCAATGCAGGCAGACCGTATTCTGGAAATTCAGGATGGCAGACTTGTGAGGGATGAGGTGATACGCTGATGAATATGATTTTCACGCTTACACTCAGGAATCTGCTGTCGAATAAAAAGCGTACCCTACTCACACTTTTAACCATTCTTTTGTCAATCAGTATGATAACCGCTATTCTCTGTGGGGGATGGTCGTTGGTTGATTTTTTGAAAGAGAAAGAAAAAGTGTATGGTGGCGATTATGACTACTACATGGAGGATTTGACTTGGGAGCAGGTTCAAGAGCTATATAGTCAAAACAATGTAGGCGAGGTTTCGCTTCTCCGCTTTGCCGGAAACAGTTTTTACGGGGAGAAATCCAACAGTACAATGCTCTCCGTTGGCGAGATTGACGAGAACTTTACCCAAAGATTTTCGTTAAATCAGTATTTGCTTGCGGGGCGTTTCCCGCAAGATGAAAATGAGCTTGTTATTTCAGAATCTTTTTTGAAGAAAAACAATATGAACACAGAGATTGGAGATACGATTTCTTTAACCCTTGGTTCAAGAATTTGGGATGAATATAATGCCCAGCTTTCCGGGCTGACAAATTATAGGGGCGAAGAAGAAAGTTTCGTTCCAACGAAAGAGAAAGCGTATGTAGTTGTTGGTATTCTGTCAGATGTGAATGACTCAAAAATCGCAGCAAACTATAATGCCTTTGCAGGCGTTGACAAAACGGCATCCGATTTTGCTGCGTATGTCAAGGCAAAGAATTTATCCAATTCGATCTATACAGAAGCCGAAGAAGTGGCTGCGGCAGTAGACAGTCATGTAGCAAAGTTTCATTCTGAACTGTTAGTCTATCATGGAATTACCGGCGGCAAAGGAGCTGCCAAACTGATTGCTTTGGTAGTCATGGTCATTTGCCTTTTGATGGCTGCATCCGCTTCAATGATCAGCAACGCCCTCTCCATTTCCTTGCAGGAACGAATTAAGCAGATGGGAATGTTATCCAGTATTGGAGCCACAAAAGGGCAAAAACGCCTTAGTGTATATTTAGAAGCCTTTCTTTTGGGTGTGGTAAGCATACCTTTGGGATTGGTTGTCGGCATACTGCTGTCTGCTCTGTTGTTAAGTGTGGTCAGGGCAGCTTTTGGAGAAACATTCACTTTTGGCATTGTAGAACTGTCCTTAAAGGTAAACGGACTTATCCTACTCGTCAGCGGATTATCCGGCATTGCTTCTTTGTACTTCGGAAGCAGAAAGCCTGTGAAGCAAGCTGCTAAAATTACAGTTATTGAAGCTATCCGCCAGTCTAACAATGCGGTATCAAAAAAGAAATTCCGTGATGGAAAAATCGTTTCTTTGGTTTTTGGCATTTATGGTTCGCTGGCAGCTAAAAATATTAAGCGTAATCCAAAACGCTTCCGAGCAATTACTGGCTCTATTTTCTTGTCGGTGGTAATTGCCCTTTCCTTATACAGTTTGTCTGATTTTATGCTTTATCAGACATCCTTGGACATGAAGGAGGACGGTTCCTGTTATACTGATGTGATTTCGACGATTCAATACAAAGATATTCCTACCGCAATCGGGGCATTATCGGATGAAAATATCACTGCGGATGTTTCCTATTCTTTTCAGCGATATATGACTGCTGAATTTTCGCAGGAACAAATCAATCCTGATATGCAGGGATATTTTATCAATGGTACGAAAGCAGAGGTATATGTCGTAGGACTGGACGAAGAACATTTTACTTCCTTTTGTGAGGAAAATGGCTTTCATATTATGACTGGCAGCTCCAATCGTGGAATCCTGCTCAATCAGACAATGGGATATTATAATGCGGGTCAAAATCGAGTGATTGCAGGCTCCCCGTTTCTTATTGAACCGGGAACTGAAATCATTCCGTTGGGGGCATCCGAGGATGCCTTGCCGATTATCGTGGAAGAAATCGTTTCAGAAGAAAATGCAAATATCCAATCCATGTTTGTGAGAGATCGAGCTGTCCTCATTGTGCCTTTAAGTTATTTTAACTGGCTGATAGATGATAACGCCTATGTGGAAATGAGAATACAGACAGCACAGCATAAAGAAGCAATGGACTGTCTGGCTGACAGAGGATTTCCGCAAACTGTGGACATTGCAGCCGCAACGAATAATTCCAGACAGGTATATACGATTGCAAAACTGGTAATCTGCCTGTTCTCGATCCTGATGACGGTTATTATCAGTTTGAATGTTTGCAACACTATCTCAAATACAATTCATTTGAGAAGAAGCGAATTTGCTGTTCTGCGTTCTGTTGGTATGACTGCCAAAGGATTGAAATGTACGCTATTGCTTGAAGCTGTTTTGTACGGCGTAAAAGCATTGGTTCTTGCGTTGCCTGTGAGCTTTTTGATTCATTGTGCCATCTACTACTTCATATCGTCGGGTATGACACCATTTGCTTTTTATATCAACGGTGGTATTTATGCTCTTGCAGTTCTGGCGGTCGGTGCTATGGTATGTATCGCTATGCTGTTTGCTGTCAGAAGCGTATCAAAGGTGGAAATTGTAGAGGAACTGAAATTGAGCAATATGTAATCATTCAATCTAACAAAGCAACTGAAACGGAGGTAATAGAAATTGCGTAAAAAGAAACTGGTAAAGAGAGTTGCAGGCATTGCTTTGACTGTTGGTGTAGTTATACTTGCCATTGTATGTGTCGGTAAAGTAAATCGCATTCAGAACGAAAAAGATATTATTGGCACATGGAAGGATACAAATGCGGAGGAGGTATTTACCTTTCAAGAGAACGGGGAACTTGCTGTGAGTAAAGATATGCCCGATTCGGGTCTGTCCTGCGGTAACGCATCTTATGGTTTTTCTTACTCGGATATAATCTGCGTGACACAGGGAGATAGTAGTGTAGAATTTGAGATAGAAGTAGATCATGACGAATTGACAATCTTCTTTATGGGGCAAGAATACTTAGCGTTAGAAAGGTAATGGTAGAAACTCTCTTGTTTCGTAAAAACTGAATAGAATGAACAAACCAAAGGCGACTAACCGTAAAAAGTTGGTCGCTTTTGCTTTGCTCATTTGCAAAGCGGATGTGTCGGAAACGGCATATCCGAAAAGTGGAGAAATCCGATTTGACGAAATTGGACTTCTCCATTTTTTTGTGAAAGTCTCCGATGGAGAGTTTCGCAAAAACCGATGGACTGCAAATGTCGGCAGCTGACGATGTGAAGCAGTTTATCGGGCAGGAGTACAGAGGGCGGCAAGCCCTTTGTGCATGGGTACAGGGAATGCAATATCCCTGTGCAGGTCAAGGGCGGCAGCCTTGCCCAGTTAAGTGGCGTTTCGCCACTTAGTACTGGGTATTACTTGTCGCAAAATTGCAGCAAGGATGGCAGCTTCGCTGCCCCTTTCCCCTGCGGGGAAAATCTGAACGGAGGTTAGAAATGGTTTGAAATTAACAAGACACAACGGTCGCTCCGGCAAGCATGGCACTTACAACCCGAAGCACAATGACCGCACTTTTGATGTGAGCAACAGCGAACACATTGACGAAGAACGAGCCAAGCACAATGTCTATTGGGACTGCTTCAACGGCTATCGCACCTTTGCAGAGAAGCAAGTCCAGAGCGAGCTTGCAGACACTTTCGAGGAAGTGGAGGAACTGTTCTACTCCGCAAAATACGGTGCTTATGTCGAAGCACAGAACGCCAGAAACGATAAGAACAGGCACTCGGAACGCAACCGCACCACAACGGATTTGCTTAAAGACAAAAGGACTTGCCCGGAGGAAACCATCTATCAGATCGGAAAGATGGGCGACCATGTTTCGCCTGATGTTCTGCTGAAAGTCGTGACGGATTTCTTCGTGGAGATGGAACGGCGTTTCGGCTCTCATGTTCACATTCTGGATTGGGCATTACATCTGGATGAAGCGACACCGCACATTCAAGAACGCCATGTATTCGACTGTGAAAACCGCTACGGCGAGATTTGCCCACAACAGGAAAAGGCACTTGAAGCATTAGGCTTTGAACTGCCAGACCCCACCAAGAAGCAAGGCAGACACAACAACCGAAAAATGACTTTCGATTCTGCCTGTCGTGCCATGCTCTTTGATATTGCAAAAAGGCATGGTCTGCATTTGGAGCAAGAGCCGGAATATGGAGGGCGAGCCTATCTTGAAAAACAGGACTTCATTCTTGCCAAACAAAAAGAGCAGTTGGAGGTACAGGAGCAGAGATTAGAGGAACTGACTTTGAAAATCGAGGATGTGGAAACGCTGATTGATGATGTTGCCGATATTGCCTATGACAAGGCGGTGGAGGTCGTGACAGATACAGTCAGAGTGGAAACCCACAAGGAGGACATTCGGCTGATTGAGGAAACAAAGACATGGCTTCAATCGCCGGAACGCAAAGCACCGAAGAAAGAGCGTGACTATGCAATCAGCCGTTTGGATGGCGTGATTGGCAAAATCAAAAATGCCATGCAGTCTGCATTGCAGAAAATCCAGTCCAGACTTCTTTCGCCGGAGGTCAAGAAAACGAGCAAAGAGCAGATTAAGGAAAAGGTCAAGCCCTCCATCCTTGCCAGACTTGAAAGAAACAAGGAACTGGCAAAACAGGAAAATGAAGCGAGACGGAGCGAACACCGTCCGCACAAAAAACAGAATATGGAGCTTTAAGGCACTTGCCATTTTCGATTTGAGAATGACAGGTGCTTTTTCCATTTTGGGAGGTTGATAATGAATGTATTTGAAGCAGTAAAGCAGTCGGTCACGACAAGGCAGGCGGCAGAGTTTTACGGCTTTCGTGTAAACCGAGCCGGAATGATAGCCTGTCCGTTTCACAATGACCGCACACCGAGCATGAAAGTGGATAAGCGTTTTCATTGTTTCGGCTGCGGTGCGGATGGGGATGCCGTTGACTTTGTTTCCCGACTGTTTGAATTGCCGAGCAAAGAAGCCGCTATGAAACTGGCTGACGATTTCGGTATCGCTTATGACCGAAACGGCAAGCCGTCCATCGTGGCAAAAATCCGAGAGCCTACCGCCAAACAGAAGTTTGAAGCGGAGGAAAAACGGTGCTTTCGTGTGCTGTCCGATTACTTCCACAAGCTCCGAGCGTGGGAAAAGGACTATGCACCGAAGCAGCCAGAGGACGAATGGCATCCGCTATTTACAGAAGCCTTGAACAAGAGAGATTATATTGAATATCTCCTTGATATTTTGATTGACGGAACACTTGAAGATAGAAAGGCACTTGTAGCCGAGCAAAGAAACGAGGTGATGAAACTTGAACGAAGATTTGCAGACAGCCGCCAGAGAGGAAATTCGAGACCGATTAGAACTGACACAGCAAGGTAAGCCTGCGAATACCGCCATGAATTACAAGACGGTATTTCAGAATGACCCTCTACTGAAAGGTGCTATCCGCAACAATCTGTTGACGGAACGCACCGACATTGTAAAGCCGCTTGGTTGGTATCGTGAAAGCTCCACTCTGACCGATGTGGATATTAAATATCTGCTTCTCTACTTTGAAGAACACTACGGCTTGACGGTTGAGAAGAAAATCGAGGATGCCGCATTGGTTATTGCCAACGAAAACCGCTACCACCCTGTCTGCGATTTTCTGAACGGCTTGGAGTGGGACGGACAGGAACGCATACGCTTTTGTCTGCACCGCTTTCTTGGGTCGGATGCCGATGATTATACCTATGAAGCCTTGAAGCTGTTTCTGCTTGGGGCAATCAGCCGAGCCTTTAAGCCGGGGTGCAAGTTTGAAGTCATGCTATGCCTTGTCGGAGGGCAAGGAGCCGGAAAGTCCTCTTTCTTCCGTCTGCTTGCGGTCAAGGACGATTGGTTTACCGATGACCTTAAAAAGCTGGATGATGAAAATGTGTACCGCAAAATGCAAGGGCATTGGATAATCGAGATGTCGGAGATGATAGCCACAGCCAATGCAAAGAGTATTGAGGAAATCAAGTCCTTTTTGAGCAGACAGAAAGAGACCTACAAAGTCCCCTATGAGACACATCCGGCAGACCGCAAGCGACAATGCGTGTTTGGCGGTTCGTCAAATACTCTGGACTTCCTACCCCTTGACCGCACAGGCAACCGCCGTTTCGTGCCGGTCATGGTTTACCCCGAAAGAGCCGAGGTGCATATCCTCGACAATGAGGAAGAATCCAGAGCCTACATTCATCAGATGTGGGCAGAAGCAATGGCGATCTACCGAAGCAGAGACTTCAAGCTGCGGTTTAGCCCGACAATGAATGAGTATCTGAAAGCACATCAAAGGGAGTTTATGCCGGAGGACACCAAAGCCGGACAGATACTTGATTATCTGGACAGCTACACAGGCAATGCCGTCTGCTCCAAACAGCTTTACAGAGAAGCATTGGGGCATGAGTATGACGAGCCGAAGCAATGGGAACTGCGAGAGATAAACGACATTATGAACAATGTTGTCAAAGGTTGGAAGTCTTTCAGCAATCCGAGACACTTCCCGAAGCCGTATCTTCGTCAGAAAGGTTGGGAGCGTGAGTTGCCCGACAACGGAGAAGCTGACAACGGAGACGGAAGATTTATTCCTCTCTCCGATGCGGAGCTTGAACAGATGGAACTGCCGGAGGGATGGCGATAGAAAATTGCTATCCTGTTGTCAGCTTGTTGCCGAGCCGGTTGTCAATCCCGTTGTCGGGCAAAATCCGAAAAAGCCTTGTCAAGACTGGACTTTTCTCTCTCTGACAACCTTGACAACCAAGATTTCAAAGAAAAAGTAAATAGTAAGCAATAAGAGCCGCCCGATAAGATAAAAGGTTTTTGAATGTCCGTTGTCAGGACTTCGTTGTCAGCCTTTCCTTGTCGGGCATTTTTCATTCACAGGAGGTATTGAATGACAGAAAACAGAAACACAGCAGCACAGACCACCACCCAGCACACCGCACCCACCGTCAGAAAGCAGATAAACGGCACGACCTATATCGTCCGTGTCCACTTCAACGAGAACGCCAGAGAGACAATGGAGGACAAAATCAAGCGTCTGCTTCGCAACGAGATTCAGCAAAATGTAACTTGTTTGTGAATTTGATGAAAAAGTCCTTGACTTTTCGTCTCTGGCAAAACGGCGAAATCCATCCTCATTTCCTGTGGTGCCAGATTAGCCCCATTTGACATTGCGGAGCTGCGTGACCTTATGGCCTACGATGAAATGGAACTGGATTTGCTGGGGGACCGCCGCACGGCCTTGTTCGTTATTATTTCCGACACGGACGATACCTTCAATTTCGTGGTGTCCATCATGTACACCCAGCTTTTCAATCTGCTTTGTGACCGTGCGGACGATCAATGTGGAGGGCAGCTAAAGTATCATGTGCGGTTGCTGCTCGATGAGTTTGCGAACATCGGGCTGATCCCGAAGTTTGATAAACTGATCGCCACCATCCGCAGCCGCGAGATTTCGGCATCCATCATCTTGCAGTCGCAGAGCCAGTTGAAAACCATCTACAAGGATGCCGCAGAAACCATCATCGGCAACTGCGACACCATGCTGTTCCTCGGCGGCAAGGAAAGTTCGACCCTCAAAGAAATTTCCGAAACGCTGGGAAAAGAAACCATCGACCTATATAACACATCCGACACGCGAGGGCAAAGCCGATCCTTTGGCACAACGTACCAAAAGACCGGGAAGGAACTCATGAGCCGGGACGAGCTTTCTGTCATGGATGGCAGCAAGTGTATCCTGCAGCTGCGCGGTGTCCGGCCATTTCTGAGCGATAAATTCGACATTACCAAGCATAAGCGGTACAAGGAGCTTTCAGACTTCGATAAAAAGAACGCTTTTGATGTGGAACGCTACCTGAAGCACGAACTAAGGCTGCGGATGGATGAAGAATTTGATTGCTATGAGGTGGATTTGACCACAACAACCGAAGAAGCAAGCGCATAAAAAAGGAGGTTCTTATCCGAAACAAGTATGCTCGCCCGCCTGTCCGGGCAGACCCCGTGGCAGGTAACTTGTCCGACTGATCTCTACATTATTTGCGATTCCAAAAGGCTGATTTTTTATGAAAATGAAAGGAGAAGCCAGCATTGCAGGAAGCAGGCAGCACCGAAGATGTGCCAGCCTGTTTTTCTTTTGGAATCGTGTTTTTTATCAATGCTGCAATCTGGCGAAACAACACTATGGAATTCTTCAATCAGGCTATTACCGTTCTGCAGACTCTCGTTGTTGCCATCGGCGCAGGCCTTGGTGTTTGGGGCGTTGTGAACCTCATGGAAGGGTACGGAAACGACAACCCTGGCGCAAATGCTCATGTGTGGTAAAGTAACACACAAGAATTTGATAGACAGCGACCACTATTCCGTAAAATAAAATGTAACAAGCAATGTGTAAGGGTAGCTTGACATACCGAATTTTCATGCTATAATACATGTAAGGTTAGCCTTACACACCACAAACAAGGAGGAGGTTGCATTTGAAAAATCAAGTGCGAAAGCTTCGTGAAGAACGAGGACTAACGCAAAAGCAACTGGGTGAACAAGTTAATGTTTCCCGTCAAGCAATCAATGCAGTAGAAACAGGAAAATTTGATCCGTCACTTTGGTTAGCTTATGACATTGCCCAGTTATTTGGTATGAGTATTGAAGAAGTATTTGATTTTAAGGAGAGTGAACGGAAATGAGATGGCTGAAAAATCCTATGGTAAATGCCATATATGTTGCCTTAATCACAGCTATTTATGCTGCAATCTTTATCGTTTCTTCTGAATTTGTAATGAGTTACAGCAACTTGCTTTCTGAAAGTTGGTGGGCTTCGTTTATCATATCCCGAAATATGAAATTTGTGGGGGTCGGTATGATTAGTGTTTCCATTATCGTTGACATCTTGTCGGCAATAAGAAGAAAACGATATGACGAATATCAAATTGTTTTGTTGGAGAAAGTTTTCCTGTTTAATGGCGTTTTTACAGCAGTATTGTTTCCTTTTTCATTGACGGTACTCATACTTGCTCCAGTGTATTTTGTCGAAACAATTTTTGCACTAATTTTCTTTCAATGGGTAGTAATGATGATTACCGAACTATGGTATCTAATCACAAATTATAAAATCTAATCAAAAGCTGAAAGGAGTTTTAACTATGTGGTTCATTTGGATTATGTGGGCGATTGTGGCAATCGCTACCATTGCAACGATTATCCTGCTAACAGGAAAAGGAAGCATATTGGTTTCTGGATTTAATACGAAAAGCCCCGAAGAACGTGCGAAATATGATAAGAAAAAGGTAAGCAGGCAAGCCGGTACACTTATGGTTTTCATTGATATTGGCTTGATAGCTTTGGCTTCGTATATTCAATTTAGGGCAATTCCAGCAATACAGAATAACACTATTTCGGACTATGGCACAGAAATAGCCATTGTAGCGTTGTGTATTTGTGCGTATATTATTGTTATCGGCATTTTGGCAGCAACACGAGGGTTCAAAGGCACAAAAAAGGATTGAAATAGCAAATCCAGTCGAGCCAGTCAACGGCAAGTAAATGGGCTTCGCCCACCGTTGACAGCCCCGTCTGTCTTTGCTGATAGGCAGCTAAGGGGCGACAGCAAAATGTGCTGCCGCCCTTTCTCATAATTCCGAAAGGGGGATTTCTTTGACTGAGTTAGAATATCAAGAACATATCCAGCATACACACGATGTTTTTTGCAAGACCGTTATTCGCCACGCTGCCATAGACGCAGCCCGGAGCATACGCAGCCGCCGCAAGCGGGAAATCTCGCTTGAATATCTGATAGAAGAAAAACACTATCCATTCAGCACCACAGATAAATACTTTGCGGAGCAAGCAGCCATGAACAGCTATCCGCTTTTCGTCTGTGGTCAGATTGTGCTTTTGGAAAGTCCAGAGCTTGCCGCAGCCCTGTCCGCACTATCGCAGATGGAACAAGAAATCATTTTCCTATACTACTTCCAACGATTGACGCATAGGGAGATTGGACAGAGATATGGACGGGCTGGCAACACAACCGGGCGGCGTATTCAGATGATTTTGCGGCGGCTACGGGCAGAGTTGGAGGGCTTGTCCTATGAGCCATCTACTTCCCTATGAAACAATCGTTAAGGCGAGCGAGGGCGACCCGGAAGCCGTTGCCGCCGTCCTATCCCATTATGCCGGGTATATCCGCTCCTGTGCGAAAATGGACGGGCAGATCAACACGGATATGCAGGAGCATATTGTCGGGCGGCTGATAGAAAGTTTGTTGAAGTTCCGCTTTGACCGCTGATAGAAATAGTGTATAATAAGACTGATAAATAGGAATTTTGGGAGCAGGAGAAATCGAGAGTGGAGGATAAATTGGTGAACAAGATTTTCAAATGTCTTATTCGATTTTTGATAGAAGCGATAGTTTTGACTGTTTTAATTGTTGGAATCAACATATTTACGAATGGTATGTATCTTTGGGGATTGCCCCGCATAAATGATATTCAGTCTGTAAATATTACATATCCGAGTGTCACGGATGATGTTAAAGAAATTTCGAGCCGAGAGGATATTGAGTTAGCCTTAAAGCTAATGGGATTTCTGAAATATGATTTATTTTGGGAAGTGAATAGCGAAGAAGAACCTGCTATTACAATTACTTATTTTCTTAAGGATGGAACAAGCAAAACAATCTCCGCTAATAACACTACCGTCTGGTGGAACAATAAAATTCATGTAATCAAGGACAAAGAAATGTTTATCAACCTAACAGAGGGGATTTTCTTTCTGGAAGATTTACAAACAAAATAAATCAATTCCAGCTTGAAGAACTGCCTGACAATTTAATACCACCGCCCATCACAGCGGCATATAAGCAGTAAATCTTGAAAAAGGTTTGCTGCTTTTTTGCGCCCATTTTCAAAAATCTTTGGCAAACCACACCGCCGGATGGTTGTAGGGAGCAGACAGGGAAAATACAAAAATTTCCGCTGCGTTTGCCAAAACGCACCCTTTTCACCGTTGTAGTGGTGAACAGCGGGCAGAACACGCCGCCGCAATCGCTATATTGGTGGAGCAAGCCAGTATATCCGCAGACCAGAGCCGCCGAGGAAAGCGGCAGTTTTTTAGAGCAAGATTCTACCGCAGTACCAAAATTCGCTTTTCGCTCATTTTGCCCCTGCGGGAATCTTGTTGGGGAGTGCCTTCCCCAAACCCTGCTTATGCGGCTTGCGCCGCTTAAAAATCCCTCAAAATATTTTTTCGGATTTTTCAAAAACAGTTCCGCTTCACACCCCGTTTTTCTCCTATTAGTGAGAGGACACCACGCACAGAAAGGAGGTTTTACCATGCGAAAACGATACAACACGCCGCACCGCAGCCGGGTAGTCAAGACACGCATGACCGAGGAAGAATATGCCGAGTTTGCGGAAAGGCTTTCTGCCTGCAACATGAGCCAAGCCGAGTTTATCCGGCAAGCCATAACCGGGGCAGCCATACGCCCCATCATAACCGTTTCCCCCGTCAATGACGAGCTGCTTGCCGCTGTCGGGAAGCTGACCGCCGAATACGGCAGGATCGGCGGCAACTTAAACCAGATAGCCCGGACGCTGAACGAGTGGCACAGTCCCTACCCGCAGCTTGCCGGGGAGGTACGGGCGGCGGTTTCCGACCTTGCTGCCCTAAAGTTTGAAGTCTTGCAGAAAGTGGGTGATGCTGTTGGCAACATTCAAACATATCAGCTCTAAAAATGCCGACTATGGCGCAGCGGAAGCCTACCTCACATTTGAGCATGACGAGTTTACCATGAAGCCCACCCTTGATGAAAACGGGCGGCTGATACCGAGAGAGGATTACCGCATTTCTTCCCTCAACTGCGGGGGCGATGATTTCGCCGTTGCCTGTATGCGAGCCAATCTCCGCTATGAGAAAAACCAAAAACGGGAAGATGTGAAAAGCCACCACTATATCATCAGCTTTGACCCACGGGACGGGACAGACAACGGCTTGACCGTAGACCGGGCGCAGGAGCTGGGCGAGCAGTTCTGCAAGGAGCATTTTCCCGGACACCAAGCCCTAATCTGCACCCACCCGGACGGGCATAACCACAGCGGCAATATCCATGTGCATATCGTCATCAACTCCCTGCGGATTTATGAAGTCCCGCTTCTGCCCTACATGGACAGACCAGCCGATACACGGGAGGGCTGCAAGCACCGCTGCACCAACGCTGCTATGGAATATTTCAAGAGTGAAGTCATGGAGATGTGCCACCGGGAGGGGCTTTACCAAATCGACCTCCTAAGCGGCAGCAAGGAACGGATAACGGAACGGGAATACTGGGCGGCAAAGAAAGGGCAGCTTGCCCTTGATAAAGAGAACGCCGCCAGAGAAGCCGCCGGACAGCCGACCAAGCCCACCAAGTTTGAAACGGACAAGGCGAAGCTGCGCCGGACGATACGGCAGGCACTTTCCCAAGCTGGCAGCTTTGACGAATTTTCTTCCCTTTTGCTGCGGGAGGGTGTGACCGTCAAGGAGAGCCGGGGGCGGCTTTCCTACCTCACGCCGGACAGGACAAAGCCTATCACAGCCCGGAAGCTGGGGGACGATTTTGACAAGGCTGCTGTCCTTGCCCTGCTCACGCAGAACGCCCACAGAGCCGCCGAACAGACCACAGACATACCCGAATACCCACACACCCAAAAGGAACGCTTGCGGGAGGAAAAAGCCGCAAAAACCACCCCGGCAGACAACACCTTGCAGCGCATGGTTGACCGGGAAGCCAAGCGAGCCGAGGGCAAGGGCGTGGGCTATGACCGCTGGGCGGCAAAGCACAACCTAAAGCAAATGGCAGCTACCGTTACCGCTTATCAGCAGTACGGCTTTTCTTCCCCGGAGGAACTGGACGAAGCCTGTTCTGCCGCCTATGCCGCCATGCAGGAAAGCCTTACAGAGCTGAAGCAGGTGGAAAAGACGCTGAACGGGAAAAAGGAGCTGCAACGGCAGGTACTTGCCTATTCCAAGACCCGCCCTGTCCGGGACGGGCTGAAACAGCAGAAAAACGCCAAAGCAAAAGCAGTCTACCGACAGAAGCACGAAAGTGACTTTATCATAGCAGACGCAGCCGCCCGTTATTTCAGGGAGAACGGCATTTCCAAGCTGCCGAGCTATAAATCCCTGCAAGCAGAGATTGAAACCCTTATCAAAGAGAAAAACAGCGGCTACAACGATTACCGGGCAAAACGGGAGGAATACCGCCGCTTACAGACTGTCAGGGGCAATATCGACCAGATTTTACGCCGGGAACGCAAGCCCGTGAAAAGGCAGGAACAGGAGCGATAAAAACCACCCCAAAATGTACCCGAACCCATACAGAACAAGGGGGCTGCCCCGTACCCTACCCGCAATACCAAAGGATTTTTTAACGGGCTTACAGGGCAGAAAAACCCCGAAAATGATACCGAGATGATACAGAATTACCGCCGATACCGTCACACCAGCGGAAACGGCAGAAAGGAGCGCACCCATGCCAAGAATGAGCAAGAAACGGCGGCTGGAATGGTCTTTTTTCCTGCGGCAAGTGAAAGTCGGGAATACCACCTGCGACCGTATCACATACAACGACCTCTGTCGGGGCTGTACCCATAGCTGCAAGCAGAGCTTCCGGGCGGTTATCATACTCTGCCCCCGCTACTACTCCAAACGCCGGAAAAAGGAGGACAGGGACAATGGCAGATAACCGCAAATATTACTACCTCAAGCTGAAAGAGAACTTTTTTGACAGCGACTCCATTGTGCTGCTGGAAGATATGAAAGACGGGATTTTATACTCCAATATCCTCTTGAAGCTGTACTTAAAATCGCTGAAAAACGGCGGGAAATTGCAGCTTGACGAGCATATCCCCTACACAGCGCAGATGATAGCGACACTGACCCGCCACCAGATAGGGACGGTTGAAAGGGCTTTAGAGATTTTCCGGCAGTTGGGGCTTGTGGAGCAGCTTGACAGCGGGGCTTTCTATATGACCGACATTGAGCTGATGATAGGACAGTCCTCTACCGAAGCCGAGAGGAAACGGGCTGCAAGGCTGGAAAACAAGGCACTTTTACCGCCCCGGACAAAAGGCGGACATTTGTCCGACATTCGTCCACCAGAGATAGAGATAGAGTTAGAGAAAGAGATAGAGATAGAAAAAGAGAGAGAGGGAAAAACGGGACACCCCGCCCCCGCCGCTTATGGCAGATACAACAATGTGATACTGACCGATACAGAGCTTTCCGGGCTGAAAACAGAGCTGCCCGACAAGTGGGAGTATTATATTGACCGGCTTTCCTGCCATATCGCTTCCACCGGAAAGCAGTACCATAGCCATGCAGCCACCATTTACAAGTGGGCGCAGGAAGACGCTGCCAAAGGCAAGGCTGCCCCGAAACAGGGCATACCCGATTATTCATGCAAGGAGGGCGAGAGCTTATGAAAAACGAGATTGAAGCTATGATTACGGACATTACAGCCACTACCGCCGAAGCGGAGGACTACACAGGCGAGGACGGGCTTTTATACTGCGGCAAGTGCCATACGCCCAAAGAAGCCTACTTTGCAGAGGGAAAGACCTGTTTCGGGCGTGACCGCCACCCAACAGACTGCGACTGCCAGCGAGCAGCCCGTGAAAAGCAGCAAGCCGCCGAAAGCCGACAGAAGCACCTTGAAAAAGTGGAGGACTTGAAACGCCGGGGCTTTACCGACCCTGCTATGCGGAACTGGACATTTGAGCATGACAACGGCAGAAACCCACAGACCGAAACCGCCCGCTTTTATGTGGAGAGCTGGGAAACCATGCAGGCTGAAAATATCGGCTACCTGTTTTGGGGCGGCGTGGGGACAGGAAAAAGCTACCTTGCCGCCTGTATCGCCAACGCCCTTATGGAGAAAGAGGTTGCCGTCTGTATGACAAACTTTGCAACCATACTCAATGACCTTGCTGCCAGCTTTGATGGCAGGAACGAATATATTTCCCGCCTTTGCAGCTACCCCCTGCTGATACTTGATGATTTTGGTATGGAGCGAGGAACAGAATACGGGCTGGAACAGGTTTACAGCGTGATTGACAGCCGTTACCGAAGCGACAAGCCGCTGATCGCCACGACCAACCTCACGCTGGAGGAATTGCAGCACCCGCAGGACACGCCCGTATCTATGACAGGCTGACTTCCATGTGCGCCCCCGTCCGCTTCACGGGCAGCAACTTCCGAAAGGAAACCGCACAGGAAAAGCTGGAACGCTTAAAGCAACTGATGAAGCAGCGAAAGGAGAGCCTATGACAGAAACGAAACAGACAAGCACCACCAAAACAGACCGCCGCCCGGACTGTGTAACGGAAATCCGCATGGGCAACTCCGTCCTTACCGTTTCCGGCTTCTTCAAGCAGGGCGCAACCGACACCGCAGCCGACAAGATGATGAAAGTGCTGGAAGCGGAAACTGCTGCCGGACATACGCCACCGTTCAGCGCATAAGTGATGACATGGAAAAGCGGTCACGCCGGGGAGCATGACCGCTGGAATATCAGTAACAACTTTATTTTTTCCGAAGTTTCAACTCAATGCCTTTTGGAACAGCTATATCCTGCAACAGTTTTGCGATAACAGAAGCCTGTTCTTTCTTCCCCATACTTTGAAAATCCTTATCGGATTTAACTGTTTGCAAGATATTTTCAATTTCTTTAATCGTTAAGAGATTGACTGCAACACAGAATAGATTTTTTCTGCGCCCGTCATTATAGTGTGACAAGAGGAAATCCAATAATTTGCGCTTTTCTTCCTGTTCAGCATTATAGGCGGGAATCCCTATCTGGCTGGCTTTTTCCATGTCATTCATTTGATTATGATGAGTTATAAAAGAATCAAAATCATCTATATGAGCGTATTTGTCACAAGGGAAGCTGGTACACTGAAAGCAATATTCGATTTTCCCATGTTCAATACTGCACTTTGCGATTTTACAACTTTGATTATCAACGCCGCAACCGGAACAATGCCCTGCCAAATTCATAGGACATAATTTACAATTTAGACCACAAAGAGAAAGGTACCGATTGTTACGGACAAACCCTTTCATTGTCACACCCCCTTGTATTGATTAGCTCCATTTTACCATAAGAACAAGAGTTTTTCTACTATGCAATCCCAATCATCTGCTACACAAAAAACGGCGATTTGACCGACCATAAAGAAGCAGATTTGACGCTTTTGCCGCTATACAGACCGCCGCCCCATGTGGTACAATCAAGGTACGGAATAGTGGGGCTGGCTGTCGGAAACGGAGGATTTTATGTTAAGACAGACCAACCAACAACCAATTACTGCCCTTTACCCAAGACTTTCCCATGAGGACGAGCTGCAAGGCGAGAGCAATTCCATTTCCAACCAGAAGCGTATTCTTGAAACCTATGCAAAGCAGAACGGCTTTTCCAATCTGCGCTGGTACACGGACGACGGTTATTCTGGTGCGAACTTTCAAAGACCCGGTTTTCAAGCCATGCTTGCGGACATTGAAGCCGGAAAAGTCGGGACAGTTATCGTAAAGGATATGTCGAGGTTAGGGCGAAACTACCTGCAAGTGGGAATGTACACGGAAATGATTTTCCCACAGAAAGGTGTCCGCTTTATCGCTATCAATGACGGAGTGGACAGCGCACAAGGCGACAATGACTTTGCCCCGCTGCGGAATATCTTTAACGAATGGCTGGTGAGAGATACGAGCAAGAAAATCAAAGCAGTAAAACGCTCAAAAGGCATGAGTGGCAAGCCCATCACAAGCAAGCCTGTGTATGGCTACCTCATGGACGAGGACGAAAATTTCATTATTGACGAGGAAGCTGCACCCGTAGTCAAGCAGATATACAACCTCTGCCTTGCCGGGAACGGTCCGACTAAGATAGCCCGTATGCTCACAGAGCAGCAAATCCTCACGCCGGGGACGCTGGAATACCGTAGGACGGGCAGCACCCGCCGCTACCACCCCGGCTATGAGTGCAAGTGGGCGACCAATACCGTTGTGCATATCCTTGAAAACCGGGAATACACAGGCTGTCTGGTAAACTTCAAGACAGAAAAGCTCTCTTACAAAGTCAAGCACAGTGTAGAAAATCCCCTGGAAAAGCAAGTGATTTTCGAGAACCACCACGAGCCTATCATAGACACCCAGACATGGGAACGGGTGCAGGAACTTCGCAAGCAGCGCAAACGCCCCAACCGCTATGATGAAGTGGGCTTGTTCTCCGGCATACTGTTCTGTGCGGACTGCGGTAGTGTCATGTATCAGCAGCGATACCAGACGGACAAGCGCAAGCAGGACTGTTATATCTGCGGCAACTACAAGAAACGCACCCATGACTGTACGGCGCACTTTATCCGCACCGACCTCTTGACCGCTGGCGTACTCTCCAATCTGCGGAAAGTGACAAGCTATGCGGCAAAGCATGAAGCCCGGTTTATGAAGCTCTTGATTGAGCAGAACGAGGACGGGGGCAAGCGCAGGAACGCCGCCAAGAAAAAGGAGCTGGAAGCCACCGAGAAACGCATAGCCGAGTTATCCGCTATTTTCAAGCGGCTGTATGAGGACAGCGTGACCGGGCGCATATCAGACGAGCGTTTCACAGAGCTGTCGGCAGACTATGAAGCAGAACAACGGGAGCTGAAAGAAAGAGCCGCTGCTATCCAAGCGGAGCTTTCCAAAGCACAGGAAGCCACCGTGAACGCAGAAAAGTTTATGAATGTTGTTCGGCGGCATACCAGCTTTGAAGAACTTACCCCTACTCTGTTGCGGGAGTTTGTAGAGAAAATCGTTGTGCATGAGTGCAGCTATGACGAGAACAAGACCCGTAGGCAGGACATTGAGATTTATTATTCTTTTGTTGGCAAGGTGGACTTGCCCGAATAACCGCCCGACCTATCCGACATACCTCATGTGCCGGATAGGAACGGCAAAATTTTTTACACTTCTATTACTTCTTTATCACACATCAGTAAAGTCGCAGGGCATGAAGCAGCTTATGAGTGGTGGCGGGGTCATTCTCATCGGCACTCAGCTGATTCCGCTGCTCTCTGGTCTGTTCGGCTAATCAACAAGCGATAGGAGGAAAACCCGCCATTGTTCGATAATATTTTCGCAGCAATCGAAAAATGGATGAGGGAACTTCTTTCCGGCATGGTGGAGTCCAACCTGAGTACGATGTTCACAGCGGTCAACCAACAGACCAGTGAGATCGCTGCTCAGGTTGGGCAGACACCGCAAGGGTGGAACAGCAGCATTTTCAGCATGATCCGTAACATTTCGGATTCGGTGGTGATCCCCATTGCGGGAATCATCATCACGCTGATCCTCTGCTACGAACTGATTTCGATGCTGACGGAACGGAACAATCTGCACGATGTAGACACTTGGATGTTCTTCAAGTATTTCGTGAAGATGTGGATTGCGGTCTATCTCGTCAGCCATACGTTCGATATTGCAATGGCGGTATTTGACATTGGACAGTCGGTGGTAAATTCTTCCTCCGGCATTATCCGTGGCAATACCGCCATTGATATTAGTTCTCTTTCCATGCAGATGCAGGCGGCAATGGCAACGATGGCGATTGGCGAACTGGTGACGCTGGCATTGGAAACCCTTGTTGTAAGCTGGTGTCTGAAAATTCTGTCGGTGGTTATCACGGTAATTATGTACGGCAGAATGATAGAAATATACCTCTACACTTCGCTTGCTCCGATTCCTTTTGCAACCATGAGCAACCGTGAATGGGGTCATGTGGGTACAAACTACTTCCGAGGGCTGTTCGCTCTGGCATTTCAAGCGTTTCTGATGATGGTCTGCGTGGCAATCTATGCAGCCCTCATCGGCAGCATCCGGGTATCTTCAGATATTCACTCGGCATTGTTCGGCACGATGGCCTACACGGTGATTCTTTGCTTCTCGCTGCTCAAAACGGGAAGTCTGTCCAAACAGATCTTTGGCAGTCACTAAATCCGGGAAAATCCAATGAAAGGAAAAGACAGCAGACAACGCCGTTTCCCGGCGGCGGTCTGGCTGTTCTGGTAATCAATGGCCTATGTAACGATTCCTAAAGACCTCTCTAAAGTGAAGAATAAGGTCTTTCTGAACCTGACGAAGCGCCAGCTTGTATGTATGGGGTTCGCGGCAGGCATTGGCGTTCCGTTCTATTTCCTCATGCGTGATACGCTGGGAACGAGCAATGCAGCGGCAGGCATGGTGCTTCTGATGCTGCCGGAGTTTTTCTTTGCGCTATATGAAAAAAACGGGATGCACCTTGAAACCATCCTGACGAATTTCATCAGCGTCCGATTCAAACGTCCTGCGGTACGGCGCTATGAAGTCGAAAACCTGTATGACCGGGAACTGGAAACCGCAGCACCGATGCAGAAGAAAGGAGGCATTCTTGGTAAAAAGTGAACCGAAGAAGAAACCGCAGTTCGGCGGCTTCTTCCAGAAGTTCTTTCGGAAACCCGAAAAGAACCAGAAGGAACAGCGGCTCACCGTGCAGCGTTCCATTCCGTATCTGGAAATGGGGCGCGATGGTATCTGCCGGGTGGAGGAACATCTGTATTCCAAAACCGTCCGATTTTATGACATCAATTACCAACTCGCCCAAAACGAGGATAAAAACACCATCTTTGAAAGCTGGTGCGACTTCCTCAACTATTTCGATGCCAGCATTCGTTTTCAGCTGTCGTTCATCAACCATAAGAGCGACATGAGCGAGTACAACAAGGTTATCCAGATCGAGCCGCAGCACGATGCGTTTGACGATGTGCGTATGGAATATGCGCAGATGCTGAAACAGCAGCTTGCCAAGGGCAACAACGGTCTGGTTCGGACGAAGTACATCACGTTCAGCATCGAAGCAAAAAGCGTCCGGGAAGCAAAGCCCCGGTTAGAGCGTATCGAAACCGATATTCTCAATAATTTCAAGGTGCTGGGAGTGAAAGCCTATCCGCTGAACGGTGTGGAACGGCTTCAGATCATGTACGAAACCTTTCATCAGGAAGAACAGCAGAAGTTCGATTTCAGTTATGACCGCATTTTGCAGAGCGGCATGACGACCAAGGACTTCATTGCCCCGACCAGTTTCCTGTTCAAGAGTGGCAAGGACTTTATGATGGGTGACACCTATGGTGCTGCATCCTATCTGAACATCCTTGCCCCGGAACTGACGGATAAGGTGCTGGCCGAGTTTCTGGACATGGACAAAAATCTGGTGGTCAGCATCCATGTGCAGTCGGTAGACCAGTTGAAAGCCATCAAACTTATCAAGGGCAAAATTACCGATCTGGACCGTATGAAAATTGAGGAAGTGCGCCCAGATAGGGCATTGTGTAATGTAGCGTAAGGGACTACCCCGTAGGATAACGCGGGAAACAACCTGCCTAACCGAAAGGCGAAAGCTGAAACGGGAACAGAGCACGGCAGGAAAGCGGTAAGTCACTGAAAGACAGTATTGTGCGACTGAACCGCCATGTTAANGTAAGGGACTACCCCGTAGGATAACGCGGGAAACAACCTGCCTAACCGAAAGGCGAAAGCTGAAACGGGAACAGAGCACGGCAGGAAAGCGGTAAGTCACTGAAAGACAGTATTGTGCGACTGAACCGCCATGTTAAGCGGATACGAGGATGAAGTTGGGTTTACTGATACGCAAGTTTCTAATTTCTGTTATTTTCAGGCGGAGGAAAATGTCTGAAACCTCTGTCATGAACGCGATGGATGATGCTCTTCCATCCATCGGTTATCTCAATGTTCATGGAATCTGTAGGAGAACCTATGGCAAGGAAACGAAAGCGCATACCGACAATCCGCATTTCCCTACACACAATGTTAACTGGGGATACCCTACACAGGAACGCCTGAAAAGGCTATGGCTGTAGAGCCTGAAAATCCTGCATGGGTACGGAACGCTCATAGTAGTCCGAGAGGGATAATGACCCTTACATGGCGAAGGAGCGTAGTTATTGTGTACTAAAATAGAACGTTGATTATGGAGGAAAACCTCATTGCAACCAACAACCGAAATTTTAGAAAGAATCAGCAAAGACTCATTAACCCATAAGGAAGAAGTATTTACTAGATTGTATCGCTATCTGCTGCGCCCAGATATTTACTATCAGGCATACCAGCGTCTGTACACGAACAAGGGTGCATCGACAAAAGGTATCAATCAAGACACAGCAGACGGTTTCAGCGAAGCTAAGATTGAAAAAATCATTCAGTCCTTGGCAGATGAAACCTATCAGCCCACGCCAGTACGACGAACTTATATTGCAAAGAAAAGCAATCCGAAGAAGAAGCGTCCATTAGGTATTCCGACCTTTACGGACAAATTGGTTCAAGAAGCACTCCGTATGATATTGGAAGCAATTTATGAACCGCTCTTTCTGGACTGCTCGCATGGATTCCGCCCGAAAAGAAGCTGTCACACCGCATTAGACAAATTGAAGTACCAATTTGGTGGTGTGCGTTGGTTTGTTGAGGGGGATATTAAAGAGTGCTTTGACAATATAAATCACGATGCACTGGTTGGATTTATCGGCAGCAAGGTCAAAGATGCACGCATCGTAAAACTGGTCTACAAATTTCTAAAAGCAGGATATTTGGAAGATTGGGTTTACCACAAAACCTACAGCGGCACACCGCAAGGCGGTATTCTTTCACCGTTGCTGGCAAACATCTATCTGCACGAACTTGATAAATTCGTCATGCAGCTAAAAGACGAATTTGATACTCCTGAAAAAGGGAAAATCACCCCGGAATACCGTGAACTGCACAATAGAATCAAAAATCTTTGCTACCACATCGACAGAAAGAATGGAGTAGAAAGAGAAAACATGATTGCAGAGTGTAAAACACTCCGCAAACAACTTTTGAAAACTCCATGCACAGCACAGACGGATAAAAAGCTCAAATATATCCGCTATGCAGATGATTTTATTATTGGTGTAAAGGGCAGTAAAGAGGATTGCCAGTGGATTAAGAGCAAACTCTCTGAGTTTATTGGGCAAACACTCAAGATGGAACTCAGCGAAGAAAAGACACTTATTACCCACAGCGGTGAATGTGCCCGGTTCTTAGGTTTTGATGTTCGTGTCAGAAGATGTGAGAAAGTAAAGCGGAACAAGAAAGGCACAAAAGCGAGAACTCTCAACAACCATGTTGAGCTGCTAGTGCCATTCGATGACAAAATCCACAACTTTATTTTCTCAAAGGGTATAGCGATACAGAAAAAGGACGGAAAGCTATTTCCCGTTCACAGAAATTCCCTGCTACGGCTGACAGACCTTGAGATAGTCACAGTTTACAACGATGAGTTGAGAGGTATTTGTAATTATTACGGAATAGCCAGCAACTTCTGTAAACTGAAATATCTGTCTTACCTTATGGAATACAGCTGCCTAAAAACGCTTGCAGCAAAACACAAAAGCAAAATCTCAAAAGTTGTTGCTATGTATAAAGACGGAACTGGCGAATGGGGTATCCCCTACGAAACGAAAAAGAAAGCCAAGCGCCGCTATTTCGCCAACTATATGGACTGTAAAGATGCGAAAATTTCAACAGACTGCATTAGCAATGCCGCAATTATTTATGGTCAGTCGGTAACACCGCTTGAGAAGCGTTTGAAAGCAAGAATTTGTGAACTTTGTGGCACAACGGAAAGCGAACGTTACGAAATCCACCATATCAATAAACTGAAAAACCTTAAAGGAAAAGAACCGTGGGAAATCGCAATGTTAGCAAAACGGCGAAAGACACTTGTAGTGTGTGAGCACTGCCACCATCTAATTCACAATCAATGAGTTTTTCTGACCGAACAATGACAGAGCCGTATACTTCGAGAGAGGTAAGTACGGTTCCCGGAGAGGGTGATGCAAACCTGCTATTGCAAGATAGTAAGGCGGCAGCTCCCTACTCCACCAGAAGAAAGCTGTGAGATCTGGTTATGATATGGAAATTATTCCGAGTGACCTTGCAACTTATGGCGGCGAGGCCAAAAAGATTCTGGACGATTTGCAGAGCCGTAATGAGCGTATGTTCCTTGTTACGGTGCTTTTCCTCAATACGGCCAGAACAAAGCAGGAGTTGGATAGTGCTGTGTTTCAGACTGCCGGTATCGCTCAGAAGTTCAACTGCACGCTGAACCGTCTGGACTATTTGCAGGAGCAGGGGCTTATGAGCAGCCTGCCGCTGGCAAATAATCTCGTTCCCATCAAGCGCGCACTGACTACCACTTCCACCGCGATTTTCGTCCCGTTTACGACGCAGGAGCTTTTTATGGAGGGCGATTCCCTCTATTACGGTCTGAATGCGGTATCCAACAACATGATTATGGCAGACCGCAAGCAGCTCAAAAACCCGAACGGTCTGATTCTCGGCACACCGGGCAGTGGTAAGTCATTCAGTGCAAAGCGTGAAATCACCAATGTGTTCTTCACCACAACGGACGATATTATCGTGGCAGACCCGGAAGGCGAGTATTATCCGCTGGTGGAAGCACTGGGCGGTCAGGTCATTCATATCTCGTCTACGAGCCGGGACTACATCAACCCGATGGATATTAACCTGAACTACGCGGACGATGATAACCCACTGGGCATGAAATCGGACTTTATTCTTTCCCTGTGCGAACTTATCATGGGCGCACGGGATGGTATGGAGCCGGAAGAAAAGTCGGTCATTGACCGCTGCCTGCCGCTGGTTTACCAGAAGTATCTGAACGACCCGAAGCCGGAGAATATGCCCACGCTCGGTGATCTGTACGACTGTCTGCGGGAGCAGAAAGAACGGCAGGCGCAGCGTATTGCAACGGCACTGGAAATCTACGTCAATGGTTCGCTGCGAGTGTTCAACCACCAGACCAATGTGGAACTGGATAACCGCATTATTTGTTTCGATATTAAGGAGTTGGGCAAACAGCTTAAAAAGCTGGGTATGCTTATCGTTCAGGATCAGGTCTGGAACCGTGTTACCATCAACCGCAACAGCAAAAAGAACACGCGGTACTATATAGACGAGTTCCACCTCCTGCTGAAAGAGGAGCAGACGGCGGCATACAGCGTCGAAATCTGGAAGCGGTTCCGAAAATGGGGCGGTGTACCGACAGGAATTACGCAGAACATCAAGGATTTGTTGGCCAGCCGGGAAATCGAGAACATCTTCGAGAACAGTGATTTCATTTATATGCTTAACCAGGCATCCGGCGACCGACAAATTCTTGCCAAACAGCTGAATATTTCGCCGTTCCAGCTGTCGTATGTAACGAACAGCAACGAGGGTGAGGGGTTGCTGTTCTACGGCAACACGATTATCCCGTTCAAGGATAAGTTCGATACTTCGCTGAAACTGTATAGCCTGATGACCACGAAGCCCAATGAGATGGGAAAATACAAGGAGAAGAAAGAAGCATGAACACACCGAACATTTTTGACCGACTGAGCCGCAAGATTCATCATCACTCTGACATGGAGCCGCACGAAAGCGATTCCGGCCCGCCTTTTGATGAGGTGGAGCCGCTCAACTTTCACGATGAAGAATCGGTGGTGCATACGGTGCTGGAAGATTTCTATGCCGTTGGCACACTGGCCGATGAACTGACTGACGGCTTTCACATGGAAGCTCACGGTTATCTTGACCGTGAGGAAGTGAACGCCCGTTTAATCGCCTTTGCCCGGAAGCTGGAACAGGTGCTTGATAAGTGGGAAACCCACGCAGCCCTGCTCGCATGACGGCTCCAGCCGGAAGGAGGTGATTTCCATAGCAGACAAAAAGTTTCGGGGCAGAGATAAAATCGTTCAGAAAATGACCAAGGATGGTCTGGTGGATGAAAACCTCCGCACCGGAAAACAGAAGTCCGCAACCGCAGCTGAAAAGCCGGAGCAGGAAGATTCGGCAAAAGAAACTGCGGAAAAGGAAACAGACAAAGAACCTGTCATGGACGAAGAAATCTGTATGGATGCCGAGGATGGGAAGGAGGAACCACCCCGGCATCACAGTACCGCCAAGCAGAGCGCAGACTATTATAAAGCCCATCAGGAGGATGGTAAACCAAAAGATGCGCCTGCAGAATCGGATGCAGAGCCGTCCACAAAGAAGGGCCGACTTTCTTTTGAGGATGAAAAAAGCGGCATCGTTCGTGGCGTAGGGATGGGCGTTAAAAAGGTGGCGAAGAAAGGAGTGGACACCGCCACCGGGTTTGCCCATCAGAAAGTACATCAGGTAGAAAAGGACAATTCCGGCGTGGAAGCTGCTCATAAGTCGGAAGAAGCTGCCGAACGCCTGCACCACTTTGTCAAAGGCAGAAAAAAGCCCAAAGATAAATCTGCCAGAGCGGAGAAAAGAGGTGGGGAGGATCAGAAGTCCAGCCGCCTGAAATTCTCCGAGAGCGAGGGCGGTACGGCGGAAAATGCAGCAGAACCGCCGCTGAAAAAGAAGCAGCCCCAGCCACCACCGACTGCCGCAGAGGGTGAAGCAAAAACAGTCGGTGCAAAGTTTTACCAGAAAAAGCAGTATAAGGATGCCTATGCAGCCGCCAAGCGCGGCCAGAAAGCCGGAACTGCCGCCAGCAAGCAGGCAACAGCGGCAACAAACACCATTACGGAGAAAGCGAGAGCGGCGGTGCAGGAGATTGTTCTGCAGAACAAAAAACTGTGGGGCAGTATTGGAGTGGGTATCCTTCTGGTGATGGTAATGTTAGGAGCCTTTTCAAGCTGCGGTGCGGCGATTCAGGGAACAGGCAGTACCTTTGTAGGAACGACCTACCCCAGCAAGGATGCCGATATGAAAGGTGCGGAAGAAGATTATCTGGAACTGGAAAAAGAACTGGATAAGCAGATTCGGCAGATGGAGTCCACCCATCCGGGCTATGATGAATACCGCTATCAGCTGGATGAGATCGGACATGACCCGTATCAGCTGATTTCTCATCTGACGGCAGTTTATGAGCAGTTCACCAGAGGACAGGTCAAGCCTGTTATCAAGGAACTGTTCAAGCAGCAGTATCTCCTGAAAGTGTGGGAAACCATTGAGATTCGCACTCGCATGGAAACCAGAGTAGGGATTCGGCCAACGATTGACGCTTTTGGAAATGTCAGTATGGAAACCTATACCTATCAGGAAAAAGTGGAGTATGAGTATAAAATCCTCAATGTCCTGCTGAAAAATAAGGGCTTCGACACCATCGCGCGGAAGAACATGAACCAGAAGCAGACCGGGCGGTACGATGCCTATAACCTGACCTACGGCAACCGCCCCGAACTGTTTGGCGCAGGATCACCGACTTACAGCGGCGGCACAACGGGCAGTATTGGCACGGGCGGCGGAGCGGGTGGTTCCGGCGGTGGTTTTAAGTACGACATTCCCTCGGAAGCCCTTTCGGATGAAAAGTTCGCAAGGATGATCGAAGAAGCTGAAAAGTATCTCGGTATGCCGTATGTGTGGGGCGGCAGTTCCCCAAGCACCAGTTTTGACTGCTCCGGCTTTGTCTGCTGGGTCATCAATAACTGTGGCAACGGGTGGAGCGTTGGACGCACAACGGCCAATGGTCTGCGCGGGAAGTGCAGCTATGTTTCTCCTGCGGATGCGCAGCCCGGCGACCTGATCTTCTTTGAGAAAACCTATAACACCGTTGGCGCGTCGCACGTTGGAATCTATGTCGGCAATGGCATGATGATCCACTGCGGCGACCCCATTTCCTACACCAGCATCAATTCGACCTACTGGCAGAGCCACTTCCTAGGCTTTGGCAGAATCAACTGAGGAGGGCCGATGGGCAAGAAGTTACAGAAATATCTGGATGAAGCCGAAAAGACAGAACAGCAGATCGCGGAACTGGAAGAACGGCTGAGAACCATCCGTGCAGCACAGAAAAAGGAAGAGGACAGCGAGATCATTCGTGCCATCCGCAGCACCAAAATGGGCGGGCGCGAACTGCTGGCTCTGCTGGACAACATTCAGGCGGGCAATGTGACGTTCCTGACCGCTGTAAACAAGGCTTCGGAAGAAGCAGAAACGGAGGAAGCGATTGAAAAAGATGCTTAAAGGGCTGGGTGTTGTTATTCCCAGCACAATTCTGACCCTGCTGATGGCAGTGGGCTTTTCGACACCGGCCTTTGCTTATGTGGATACCACCGCGGTGGCAGAGGAACCTGTACAGGTGATTGAGGAGGCAGAGCCGACGGAAGAAGAAAAGATTCCGTTCACCATCGCAGGCAACGGCGAGGTAGAGGACAATATCGTAGATGATCCCAGCAAGGAGTTCTTTACGGTCAAGACGAAGGGCGGCAATACGTTCTTTCTGGTGATTGACCGGGCGCGGAACAGTGAGAACGTCTATATGCTTTCCATGATCGATGAGTACGATTTGCAGGAGTTTCTGGATGATGAAGAACGGAACGGCAAACAGGAAGAAGAAACGCCTGCGGTAGTCCTGCCCGAAACCAAACCTGAACCTGCCCCGGATGTGGAAATCGAAGAACCGAAAGAAGAATCCAGCAGCGGCATGAATAAGATTCTGCTGCTGGTGTTCGTGGCTGCACTGGGCGGCGCAGGTGCTTTCTTCTACTTCTACATTTATAAGCCGAAGCCGAAAGAAGAAACGCCGCAGAGTGAAAATCTGGAAACCGACCAGAGCCTTGCGACTGTGAACGAGGATAATCAGTCGGATTACGAAAATGGCACATAAGAAAACCGTAACATAAGGATGCAGGGATAGTCGAAAGGCTATCCCTGTTTTTTGCAAGGAGGGAAAAATTTGAAATATTTGGTGATTGCAGAAAAACCGAGCGTATCGAAATCCATTGCAAAAGTGATCGGTGCATATCGGCAGGAGGACGGGTATCTGGAGGGTGGGGATTGCGTGGTGAGCTGGTGTCTGGGGCATCTGGCAGAGTATGCAGCCCCGGAACACTACGATGAACGCTATGAGAACTGGTGTTTTGAAGATTTGCCGATTCTCCCGACCGAGTGGAAACTGCTGGTGCATAACACCAAAAAGCCGCAGTTCAATGTCCTGCGCAAACTGTTCCGCAGCAAGAAATTTGATTATGTGGTGAACGCCTGCGATGCAGGGCGCGAGGGTGAAGCGATTTTCCGCCGTGTGTATGCCCTTGCCGGAAGCAAACTTCCCATCAAGAGGCTGTGGATCAGCAGCATGGAAGATGCTGCCATTCAGCAGGGCTTTGAAAACCTGAAAGATGGCGCAGCGTATGACAACCTGTTTGCGGCGTCCGAGTGCAGGGCAAAAGCGGACTGGTTGATCGGAATGAACGGAACCCGCGCTTTTACGAAAAAATATGGCAGAAAGCAGACCATTGGCCGTGTGCAGACCCCGACGCTGGCGATGCTGACGGAGCGGCAGGCTAAAATCCAGAACTTTGTAAAGGAACCCTATTATAAAGTGGAACTGTCCGGTGGAGGCGTGGTTGCGGTATCGGAACAGATGGCACAGGAGCAGGACGCAGATGCTGTGCAGGCTGCTTGTGATGGCCAGTGTGCGGTGGTCGGCAGCATCGAGCGTAAGCGAGTGGAGAAGAAGCCCCCGAAACTGTATGACCTGACAACCTTACAGCGAGAAGCAAACCGCTATTACGGCCTGACCGCCAGCCAGACCTTACAGGCCGCGCAGGAACTGTACGAAGAAAAGCTGGTGACATACCCTAGAACGGACAGCCAGTTTGTGACCGAGGATATGCGCAAGACAGTGGAATCTCTGGTGCTTGATTTGGGTGGTACGGCAGCAGATGTAAGCTGCGTTATCAATAACAACAGGGTCACAGACCATCACGCAATTCTGCCGACGATGCAGGGCGCAAAGTGTGACAAGGAAAAGCTGCCCGAAACCAAACAGAAGATTCTTTCGCTCATTATCTGGAAGCTGGTGCAGGCTGTACAGCAGCCGTTCATCTACGAAGATGTTCTGGTGACAGTATGCTGCCAGGGCAGGAACTTTACGGCAAAATATAAGGATGTTCTGCAACCCGGATACACGGCAAAGCCCGTTCCGTTTGTGGAGCCGGAAAAGGATAAGGATGTGCCGCTTCCGAAAAAGATGGAGCAGGGAACCGTCCTTCCTGTGGTACGGGCCGAGAAAAAGCAGGGCTTTACTTCGCCGCCGAAAGTCTACACCGAAGATACCCTGCTGTCGGCCATGGAAACGGCAGGCAACAAAGAATTTGATAAGGATACTGAGAAGAAGGGCTTGGGAACACCGGCAACCCGTGCTGCGATTCTGGAAAAGCTGGTATCCTCCGGCTATGTGCAGCGTAAGGGCAAGCAGATGATTCCCACGGAGGACGGCGTGGCGGTAATTCACAACATCCCGGACTACCTGAAATCCGCCAGCATGACAGCCAAGTGGGAAAATGATCTGCTGCGGATGGAGCGCGGTGAAATTAAACCCCATGATTTTATGCAGGGCATCCACGGGCTGCTCGATAAGATGCTGGCTGACCTCCGGCAGATTCCTACCGTCGCGGCGGCTCCCTATTGTAATAAGGTAGGCGTAGGAAACTGCCCGGTCTGCGGCAACCCTGTACATGAAAGCAAACTCAGTTTTTGCTGTGCAGACCGTAGCTGCAAATTTGCACTCTGGAAAGAAAGCAGATACTTGTCAAACATGAGAAAGACGCTGGACAGGAAGATGGCGGCAGACCTTTTGAAGAAAGGCCGCACCCATGTAAAAGACTTTTATTCCGTGAAAAAAGATAAGACATTCGCCGCTGACCTTGTGATGCGCGTCGAAGATGGCCGCGCACAGTACAGTTTGGAATTTCCCAAAACACCAATGAAAAAGAAAACGTAAAGGAGGTTTGACCCTTGCCACAGATTAACGATATTCGAGAATTGGCGCAGCAGAACGCCCGGTATGTCAGTAACTCGCCACAGGACTGGATGAGTTATCTGGATGTGGCGGCGCGGCTGTACCGCTATTCGTTCACCGATGCGCTCCTGATCCGCGCGCAGCGGCCCGATGCAACCGCCTGCGCAGAAATGGAACTCTGGAATCAGAAAATGAGCCGATGGGTCAACCGTGGCGCAAAAGGCATCGCGCTTCTGGATGATACCGGACCGCGTACCAAACTGCGGTATGTGTTCGATATTGCTGACACCCATCTGGTGCGCGGCGGCAGAACACCGCTTTTATGGAATTTGGACAGCCACGAGCATGAGCAGACGATCTTAGACCATCTGGCAGATACCTATGGTTTATCCCAGACAGATAGCATGAATACTGCCCTGATGGAGCTGGCACAGCAGTTGACCGCCGATAATCTGGATGAAGCGATGGATGGTCTGGCCTATGAGGTGGCAGACACTTTTCTGGAGGAACTGGACGAAGATAACATCCGTGTTCGCTTTCGGGAACTGATGACCAACAGTATCTTCTATACGCTTTCCCGCCGCTGCGGGCAGGAGCCTATGGATGTACTGGACGATGATGACTTTATCCGTATTGTGGATTTCAACAAACTGCCTGTGCTGTCGTTCCTTGGCAATGCCGTTTCGGAGCAGTGCGAAGCGGTTCTTTTTGACATTGGCCGTGAGATGCGGAAAATTTACAAAAAAGAAATCACGCAGCAGCTTGAAAAATCCGTTGACAGCTTGTATAATACCAATACAGACTTTAGTGCATTAAATCGTGAAACCGAAGAAACCACGACCAAAGGAGGACAAGAAAATGGAGTTGACGTATTACCGCAAGGGAGATTATCTGTTCCCGAATCTGGCCGTGCAGGACGAGCCGCAGACCATCGGGAAGTACGGGATGCTGCGCAGGACGTACCTGAAAGAGAATCGCAAGAACTGGTATCAGAGTATGCTGATGAGCGGCAGGCTGAACCAGCATCTGGCACAGATCGAGGAAGCAGCGGAGAGCCGGGTGGAAACCCTGCTGGACAGCCTGAACGAGAAGTTCCCGGCACCGAGCAAGGAGCAGGACCCGCTGGCATGGGCAGCGCACCAGAACAACCTGACGGCGATGGCAGAGGAAATCGTCTTGAAGGAATTGGTGTACAATTAACCGAAACGACAACAGAACAGGATATGAGCGAAGCAGAGGAAGAAATTGCCTCTGCTTTTTCTTTTCCTGATTTGCCGACCGTGGAACAACAGATCCGCGCCATTGAAGCACCGATCCAGGCGCGGTATGCGGACGAGATTGCACTTGATTCCGAAGTTGTAGATGAAATTCTGCGCACGGGTAGCAACCGCAGCAAGGGCCAGCTGCGCCTGATTTATAATTTCATGGTCGAGAAAACCCCGGAAGAATACACAGAGTTCGTGAAAAACGAATATGGTACGGGTGGCAAAGGCTTTGAAATTGACGGTGCAAAGTATGCGGTCTGGTTCGATGATCTGGGACTTCGCATTGCAGCAGGTGACACGGTCAAGGGCGGCACGATTGTCAATGCGTTTCTTTCGTGGGAGGATGTCAGCAACCGTATCCATGAACTGCTCCGGCAGGGCGAGTATGCGCCGCAGGCGGTTCTGGATGCTGCACGGCAGAATGCTTTGCAGGAACACGCGCAGACATTGGCTTATATGGAACGCGACTTAGCAGATGGCGTTGCCGAAGCAGTGTTTCAGGATACAGAAATCTTTAGGGGCGGTTTCCCGGAACTGACGGACAGGCTGGCGGGCTTGCTGGATGATACGGATTTTCTGACCGATCTCAATGAGAGATTGTCCGCGCTGGGAGAAGCCTATGCCGAAGATAAAGACCTGATGCGGATGCACTTTTATAAGCCGAATAAAGTGGCGGCACTGTTCCGGCAGTTTGCAAAGCCCCATCAGAACTATGCAGCAAGAGAGGGCTTTCACTGGAGCGAGTATAAGAAGTTCATCACGGAAGATGAAATCAATGCTTACTTCACACGGGGCAGCAATTATTCGGACAGTCGGCTGGCAATCTATTCGTTTTTCCTGAATCATGAGGACAAAAAAGAACGGGCTGACTTCCTGAAAGATCATTACGGAATCGGCGGCAGCAGCCATGCACTCTGCGGGGCAGATGATTCTCACGAAGATCACGATGGCAGGGGCATTGCTTTGGAGCGTGGCCCATACGGGAACCCGGATGCCAGTGTTCATCTGAACTGGAATCAGGCTGCGGGCCGGATTGACCAGCTTATCCGTGACAGTGAGTATTTGAAGTCAGCAGACTACTCCCGGATGCCTGCTTATGAGCGCGAGCGGATGGCAATGCGGGTGATGGGCTTCTATCACCATCTGCCGAACGACGTGGAGCGGCCTTATCCGCAAGACCTTTACCATGAAGAAGGACGAAAGGCTCTCATTGAAAAGCTGGCAGACCCCGAACAGGCGGCGGAACTGCTGGAGCAGATGGACAATGCACTGCTGTCTGTGCCGCTGGATTCGGAAGAATATGAGCGCAAGGCAGAATCCCTCTCTATCCTGCACCAGTATGTCGAGGGAATGTACACAATTTTCCCGGAAAAGAAACGGGCTGTTGAGATTGCGGTTCCTGAACAGGGGCAGATGTCCATGTTTGACTTCATGGAGCAGGAGCCGCAATCGAAAGAGCAGTCAACTGCAGCAGCGGTTGAGGAACCCCAAAAGGATGCGCCTCTTGCTGATGAAAAGACCTCAGAGCAGATGCTGCAGCCCATGTCGCTGGATGCCGCCAACGAGTATAACACGCTGAAAGAGCGTTACCCGGATGCACTGGTCGGGTATGAGCAGTACGGAAACTTTGAGTTCTACGGCGAGGATGCAAAGCGCGTTTCAGAACTTCTTGGCAGCAAGCTGTTGGAAAAGGAAACTGCACTCGGCAAGGTTGAGGTATCTGGTTTTCCGCATGAACAGTGGATTTCAAAGGCAATGAAGCTCTGGAAACAGGGGGAGAGCGTCTATCTGTCCGGCCAGCAGGAAGATGGAACCCATGCCCAAACGAAATACTTCCGCAGAGAGGAATATCTGCCTGTTAATACCATCATCGAACTGGACGATAGAGAGTTCCGTGTGGATTCGGTGGACTTTGGAAATAGAACGGTCAGTTTGCAGGATATGACCCTTGCGAAAGAAGCCCGGTATCCGATTTTCCGAACGGAACCACTGGAGTACATTCGGCATCTGTACGAACAGGCAGATGTGCCGATGGAAGAAGCGGTTGAAATCACAGTCTTTACGGCTCTGCACAACGCTGGCGTGGCCTACGAGGATTTTTCCCCGGAGCAGATGGATGTGATTTATTCGGTGGCAGAATCGGGCGGCGAACTGGAAGAACTGCTGAATCCCGACTTCCCGCCAGAACAGATGCAGCTGATCGCAGATGTGCAGAACAGAACGGATGCCATCAGCCGTGCAGCAGCAGAGGAAGCCCTTGAACCACTGATCCAGCAGCCCATGACCCCGGCAGAGGTCAACCATGCAAGGCGGCAGCACAATCTTCCGCTGGACAGCGGAGCGGAAACGGAACTGCCTGTACAGCCCAAACAGGAGCCTATTAACTTCCATATTACGGACAACGACCTCGGCGCAGGAGGGGCGAAAACAAAGTATAAAGCCAATGTGGATGCCATTCGGCTGCTGAAAACGCTGGATGCAGAGCAGCGGCAGGCCACCGCAGAGGAACAGGAAATACTTTCCCGGTATGTGGGCTGGGGCGGCATTCCGCAGGCGTTCGACGAAAACAATGCGGACTGGTCAAAGGAATATGCCGAACTGGAATCTCTGCTCACGGCAGATGAGTATAAGGAAGCCCGCGCCAGTACCCTGAATGCGTTTTATACTTCCCCTACGGTCATCAAGGCAATGTATGAAGCCCTGGGCAATATGGGATTGTCCAAAGGCAATGTGCTGGAGCCGTCCTGCGGTGTCGGCAACTTCATGGGTCTGGTGCCGGACAGCATGGAGAAGATTCGGATGTACGGCGTGGAGCTGGACAGCATTTCGGGCCGCATTGCACAGCAACTGTACCAGAAAAACAAGATTGCGGTACAGGGCTTTGAAACGATGCAGTTCCCGGACAGTTTCTTTGACTGTGTTGTGGGCAACGTACCGTTCGGTAATTACAAGGTACCGGATAAGCGGTATGACCGCCATAATTTCCTCATCCACGATTATTTTATCGCCAAGAGCCTTGACCTTGTGCGTCCGGGCGGTGTGGTAGCGGTGGTAACGTCCAGCGGTACACTGGACAAGAAAGATTCCTCTGTCCGTGAATATCTTGCTAACCGAGCTGATCTGGTCGGTGCAATTCGATTGCCGGACAATGCGTTCCAGCGCAATGCTAATACCGGCGTGGTCGCGGATATTCTTTTTCTGCAAAAGCGTGACCGTGCGGCGGTGGAACGGGCTGACTGGGTGGATCTCGGTGAAACACCGGAAGGCTACTCCATCAACCAGTATTTTGCGCAGCATCCTGAAATGGTGCTGGGCGAGATCACCACGGAAAGCACCCAGTATGGCAAGCAGGAAACTACAGTCAAACCCATCGAAGGCGCAGACCTTGCCAAGCAGTTAAAAGAGGCGGTCGGCAACATCCATGCCACCATCACAGAGCCGGAAATTTCCGATGATGAACTGGATGTGCAGGAAGAACCCATTCCGGCAGACCCCAGTGTGAAGAATTTCAGCTTCACGAATGTTGATGGGCAGATTTACTACCGCGAAAATTCCTTTATGAACAAGGTGGAACTGCCTGCCGTAACTGCAGAACGGGTGCTGGGCATGATCGCTCTGCGGGAAACCACCCGGAAGCTGCTGGATTGTCAGCTGCATGATGGTTCGGATGCAGAAGTTCAACTTTTGCAGAACGAACTGAAACAGCAGTACACCGCATTTAAGGCGCAGTATGGCCTGATCAACAGCACGGCTAACAAGCGGGCGTTCCGACAGGACAGCAGTTATTGCCTGCTGGCATCTCTGGAAATTCTGGATGAGGAGAAGAATCTCAAACGGCTGGCCGATATTTTCACCAAACGTACCATCCGTAAGCCGGAGCCTGTTACCTCGGTGGATACGCCAAGCGAAGCCCTGGCACTTTCCATTGGAGAGAAAGCAAAGGTGGATGTGCCGTTTATGGTGCAGCTCTGCGGCAAACCGGAACAGGAGATCACGGATGAACTGGCAGGTGCGATTTTCCGAAATCCTGTGACACAGCAGTGGGAAACCTCGGATGAATACTTGTCTGGCAATGTTCGTGAAAAACTGGCCACAGCAGAAACATTTGCTGCGAACCATGCAGAGTATCAGATCAATGTGGATTACCTGAAACGGGTACAGCCCAAAGATCTGGACGCTTCGGAAATCGAAGTGCGGCTGGGAGCAAACTGGGTAAAACCGGAATACATCACGCAGTTTATGAAAGAAGTGTTCAAGACCCCGAACTACTATGTGGGCAGTGATATTAAAGCAACCTATTCCGAAATATCAGGCGCATGGAACATTTCGGGCAAGTCGCTGGATCGCGGCAATCCGCTTGTCACCAACACTTACGGAACCCTGCGCGTCAACGGCTATAAGCTGCTGGAAGATGCGCTGAATCTCCGGGATACCAAAATCTACGATACGATTCACGATGCGGATGGCGACCATCGTGTGCTGAACAAACAGGAAACCATGCTTGCACAGCAAGCGCAGGAATCCATTCGGGAAGCGTTCAAGCAGTGGATTTTCAAGGATTTGGATCGCCGCGAGGATTTGTGTGCGACCTATAATCGGATTTTCAATGCAATTCGTCCTCGTGAGTACGATGGCAGTCATATTCGTTTTGAGGGCATGACCCCGGAAATCTCTTTGATGCCGCACCAGAAAAATGCGGTGGCGCACATTCTGTACGGCAACAATACGTTGCTGGCGCATTGCGTAGGTGCCGGCAAGACCTTCCAGATGATCGCTGCCGGCATGGAAAGCCGCAGACTGGGCCTGTCGCAGAAAAACCTCTATGTGGTGCCGAACCACCTCACAGAGCAGTGGGGCGCAGACTTCCTGCGGCTCTATCCCAATGCCAATGTGCTGGTGGCAACGAAAAAGGATTTTGAACCCAGTAGTCGTAAGCAGTTCTGTTCCCGTATCGCAACCGGCGATTACGATGCCATTGTGATCGGACACTCGCAGTTTGAGCGTGTGCCGCTTTCCCCGGAACGGCAAAAAGCCATTATTGAGCGGCAGATCGACGACATTACGCTGGCTTTAGCCGATGCCCGGAGTGAGGATAGCCGCAGTTTTACGGTCAAGCAGATGGAAAAAACAAAGAAAACACTGGAAGCAAAGCTGCAAAAGCTGAACGACCAGACGAGAAAGGATGATGTGGTTACATTTGAGGAACTGGGTGTTGACCGTCTGTTTGTGGACGAGTCGCATTTCTATAAAAATATGTTCCTCTACACAAAAATGCGAAACATCGCGGGTATCGCCCAGACGGATGCACAGAAGTCCAGCGATATGTTTGCAAAGTGTCAGTATCTGGACGAGCTGACAGGCGGCAAGGGCGTGACCTTTGCAACCGGAACCCCGGTCAGCAACTCGATGGTGGAGCTGTACACCATTATGCGGTATCTCCAGTATGACACCCTGCAGAAGATGGGGCTGAGCCACTTCGATGATTGGGCGGCATCCTTTGGCGAAACCGTCACGGCAATCGAGCTTTCCCCGGAAGGAACCGGCTACCGTGCGAAAACACGCTTTGCCCGGTTCTTCAATCTGCCGGAGTTGATTTCTCTGTTCAAGGAATCGGCGGATGTGCAGACGGCGGATATGCTAAACCTACCTGTGCCGCAAGCGGAATACATCAACGAAGTGCTGAAACCGAGCGAAACGCAGGAAGAAATGGTGAGTTCCTTTGCAGACCGTGCCGAGGCTGTACGCAACGGTAATGTGAATCCCAGATTCGATAATATGCTCAAGATCACCAACGATGGCCGAAAACTGGCACTCGACCAGCGGCTTATGAACGATATGCTGCCGGATGAGCCGGAGAGCAAGGTCAATCGCTGTGTGGACAATGCGTTCAAGGTTTGGGAAGAATCTGCGTCGGACAAGGGAACACAGTTGATTTTCTGCGATTTATCGACACCAAAAGCCGATGGAACATTCAACGTCTACGATGATGTGCGGGAGAAACTGGTGGCGAGAGGTGTTCCCCGCGAAGAAGTGGCGTTCATTCACGAGTATAACACCGAAACGAAAAAGGCTGACCTGTTTGCAAAGGTGCGCGCAGGACAGGTGCGTATCCTGATGGGGTCTACGCCAAAACTTGGCGCAGGAACCAATATTCAGGATCGGCTGATTGCCCTGCATCATCTGGATTGTCCGTGGAAGCCCTCTGACCTGGAACAGCAGGAGGGGCGTATTCTCCGGCAGGGAAACCGGAATAAGCAGGTAAAAATCTATCGTTACGTCACTGAAAATACGTTTGATTCGTACATGTGGCAGATTCTGGAAAATAAGCAGAAGTTCATTTCCCAGATCATGACTTCCAAATCTCCTGTCCGTGCCTGCGATGATGTGGACGATACCGCGCTGTCCTATGCTGAAATCAAGGCACTGGCAACGGGCAATCCCTACATCAAGGAAAAGATGGACTTGGATATTCAGGTCAGTAAGCTGAAGCTGCTGAAAGCCAACCACACCAGTCAGATTTATAGCTTGGAATCGGATATTGCGCGCCGCTATCCGCGAGAAATCGCTGTGGCACAGGGTCAGATTGAAGCACTGAAAACCGATATGGAAGCGGCAAAACCGCTTCTGGCGCAGGACAAAGACCACTTCTCTATGGAGATCAGCGGCAAGGTGTACACCGAACGTAAGGAAGCGGGTGCAGCCATCATTGAGGCTTGCAAGGCTTTGAAAGCGGCTGGCACCGAGGGAAGGATCGGCAGCTACGGTGCGTTTGAACTGCATTCCCGGTTTGACAATTTCGATAAGGTGTTCCGATTGTCCATCAAGGGCGCATGGAATTACTCAATGGAAGTCGGCAAAGACCCGCAGGGTAACATTCTGCGCGTTACCAATGCGCTGACAGGTATCGAAAGGTCTTTGCCACAGGTGGAGCGCAGACTGGAAACCTTGGAACAGCAGTTGACGCAGGCAAGGGAAGAAGCCAAACGTCCTTTTGCACAGGAAGCGGAATTGGCTGAAAAATCTGCGCGCCTTGCGGAGCTGAACTCTTTGCTCAACATGGACGAAAAGGGCAGTGAGGATGCGCTGGGCGTGGACGAGGATGCCACTGAAACCGAGGTTGCAGACAGGCCGCGCCAGCCTGTGAACTATGCAGGCCGCGTTGCAGAGCGAACTGCGGACAATGTGCGGAAACCCTCTGTGCTGGCACAGCTTCATGCAAAGCAGGCAGAGCGCACCGCCGAACCGCAGAAATCCCAGAAGAGGAAAAGTCACGATATGGAACTGTAAATAGGATAACCCCGTTAGATCTCTGCAAGGAATCTAACGGGGTATTTTTGAAAAAGGAGGGCATTTGCTGACATTAACACCGATCAATCTGAAAACAGCAAACGCATTTGTGCAGCAGTATCACCGCCACCATAAGCCGACACGAGGGCATAAGTTCTCCATCGGAGTATCGAAAAATGGTGCGTTGGTGGGTGTTGCTATCTGCGGTAGACCTGTGGCGCGGCGGCTGGATGATGGCTATACGCTGGAAGTTAACCGCTTGTGTACGGATGGAACGCCGAACGCTTGCAGCATCCTGTACGCGGCGGCATACCGTGCAGCACGGGCAATGGGTTACAACAAAGTGATCACCTACATTCTGGATACGGAAAATGGAGCATCCCTGAGAGCTGCCGGATACACCTGTGAGGGCAGAGCCGGAGGATTGGAGTGGAACGGCGCAAAAGCACCGAAACAGGCCGACCAATATCCGCGTCAGATGAAAACACGATGGGTCAAGGAAAAGGAGGGCTTGCATGGCAGTTGACCGCAAACAGCAGATGAAAGAAATCACGGAACGGCTGGAGCAGGGCGTAAAGGATATTTTTACATCGGAAATGTACACGACGTACCTGCGCACGATGGCAAAATTCCACAATTACAGCTTCAACAATACGCTGCTGATCGCTATGCAGCGGCCTGATGCCACACTGGTGGCAGGGTTTAACGCATGGAAGAATAAGTTTAACCGTTACGTCAAAAAAGGCGAAAAGGGCATCCAGATCATTGCTCCGGCTCCCATCAAGGAAGTGGAGGAGCGCGAGAAAATCGACAAGGATACGGGTCTGGCGGTGCTGAACGAAAACGGTGAGCCGGAAATGGAACGTGTGGAGTATGTGATTCCGCGTTTCCGCGTAACAACGGTCTTCGATGTTTCGCAGACCGATGGTGAACCGCTTCCGGAACTGGGAGCGCATGAACTGACGGCCAGCGTTAAAGACTATGCGCTGCTTACGGCGGCAATCGAGCAGGTATCGCCTGTGCCGATGCGGTTTGATGAAATCGAAGGGGATGCAAAAGGGTATTACAGTGATGTAGACAAAGAAATCTGCATTCGGGTCGGCATGGGCGAGAGCCAGACCATAAAAACAATGATCCACGAGGTTGCTCATGCGATGCTGCATAACAGCGATTTCATGAAGCAGAACGGAGAGGAAAAAGACCGGCTTACGAAGGAAACCGAAGCTGAAAGCATTGCATTTACAGTCTGCTCGGCTCTGGGCATTGATACGTCCGATTACTCTTTTCCGTATGTGGCAAGCTGGGCGAGCGGCAAGGAGATGAAGGAGCTGAAAGATTCGATGGATACGATTCGATTGACCGCAGCCGACTTTCTGGAAAAACTGGAAGCGGCGGTGGCAGAAAGGAGCGCAGAGCGCATGACCGCGATGCAGTATGCGGAAAAGCTGATTGCCGACAAGGAGCAGGAAATAACGATTTTCGATGATGAGCAGAGAAGTCTCATCGTGAATTTTGCTTTTAAGCTGGATGATCGGGCAGCAACGGAAGAACTGGTGAGCGGTCTGACGGCTGCACTGGCCGAGGATGACAAAGAAGAAGCCAACCGTCTGATGTACGATGCGCAGGAGAAAATTGAAAATCTCCCGGATGGGATGATTGGTCTTTCGGAAATGCACGACTATGGCTATTTGAAAGATGATGTGCTGCCGCTGACAAAAGAAGGCGCAAGGGAGTGGCATCGGCTGGGTGAGAGGATTTATCCGCTGTTCCGTGATGGCACGGCAGGTGACTATGCAAGTCAGGACGAGATCGAACAGCACGAAGGCATTTTCGGTATTAAGGCAGACGCATGGGATTCAATTTTGCTGGAACAGCGAGAAGATTATGCAGACGAGTATGCGCGCCCGGATTTTCCGTTGACAGTAATAAATCGTGAACAGGCTCTACGGCTGTATGATGAGGGTAAGCAAATTTATCTTGTTCGTATCAGCCCGTGGCCGATTCTTGTCACGGCACGAGAGGAAATCGAGCGCGGAAGTGATACCTTCCAGATTGCAATAGCTGATTTGGAACAGGAGCGGAACATGGCAGAACACGAAAATTTACTGTTGCACAGCGGCGAAAAGCGGTTTGGCATTTACCAGATCACTGCCCGTGACCCGGAACACGACTACCGCTTCATGGGTCTGGATTTTGTGCAGAAGAAAGGCATGACGGTCGATCGCGCAGACTACGACCTGATTTATGTTGCGCCGCTCACGGACAAAGATACGCTGGAGGAAATCTTTGAACGGTTCAACATCCAGCGTCCGGCAGACTTTACGGGTCATTCTCTGTCTGTCAGCGATGTGGTGGCACTCAACGATGGCAGCACAGTCAAAGCCTATTATGTGGACAGTATCGGCTTTGCCGAACTGCCGGAATTTTTCAAGGAAAGGAATATGGCTTTGCAGAAAGAAAACCTTCTGAACGAAGAATTGCAGGAAATCGAAATCTTTGATAAGCCCGGACTTTTCAGCAATGGCCGACTGCGGGATGAAGATGTGCCGGAGGGATTGTATCGCTATGATCTGCGTGGTTCGGACTATGACCCTGGCCAGCCTATTACAGTGGAGAAAACTGTGGTGGTGAACCATGCGGCATCGATCCTGATGGCAGAAGAACTTGACCTTGGCGCAGACGGGCGGCTGGAACTGGGTGAGGAAGGGCTGAACTTCACGGGCGCAGAGCTGACCGTGCGAGAGTTTATGGAGGAACAGCAGCAGAAAAGAAATGGACTGATCCACGGTGACTCCGACCACATCGCAGTCGAGGGGCATATCGGCACATGGTATGCTGTTGATGAAACGGAAATTGGTGGCGAGAAGTTCTTCCTGCTGGAGCATGAGGAACACGGCGATATGGCGGCTTGTGTTGCAGTCAATGAGCAGGGCAAGCTGGTGGCAGAGGATTTGTGGAACGGCTTCGATGAAGATTTTCAGGAGGCCGTGCAGAAATATCTTTCTGAAAAATGGAATATGCCGAAAAAAGAAGATGTGGTATCGGAGATCATTGAAAAGGCTGTGCCTGTGCCGGACAACAGCGCACAGGACTTTTCTGATGTGCCTGTCTACTACGAGCCGTTCAGCTATGCTAAAGAAAATGACGAGGTGGATGTATACCGTACATCCTATCGGCTGAACAGCGAGTGCAAGCAGGCAATCCAAGAAGCGATTGCGGACAACTATGACGGGATGCACCTTGGCGATGATGCAGTGAATCAGGTGGTGCGGCAGTATGGTATGGAGCGTGTGGGATACATTCTGGCGAATACCCTGCGCTACAAAAACTATGATGGCCGCTTTTCTCCCAGCAATAAGGAATGGGCAGAGCAGGTCGGCACCCCGGAAAATAACGCGAGAATCATTAAATTTCGAGCAGATTGGGTGGTTTCCAGCCATCCGGCTGTTTTGGATGGCTTTGTGACGATGTACCGGGATGAACTAGAAGCGCAGAAAAAGCTGGAGCAGGAGCAGCCATTTGTAAAGCGATTCTATGTAGTCGAGAACCGGCAGGCCGTTCCGCTTGAAATTAAGCGGTTTGGCAATCTGGACGATGCAATGTCGCAGTATCAGGTACTTCCGAACCATTACATGAAAGCCCTGGGCGTGGAGAAAAATCCTGATCCGCTGCCGGGGGTGCTGGATGTTCTGCAATGCAAGAACGGTATTGACACCATCGTGGAGGACTACAAAACGGTTCCGGGCTGGGATAACCCGTATATCCAAAATCATGTTGTGCAGCCGTTGCAGGGGGCCTTAGCCGTGCAGGATGTGGAAGTGGCCTACGAACTGCCGGATGCCTATTTCCACATTCAGACCTGTGATGATGGCTTCGACTATACCTTATATAATAAGGACTTCACGGAGCGGGATGGCGGTATACTTGAAACGGATGGAGATAAGTCTGTGCAGGAGGCTATGACGGAACTGTTGGCAGAGTTTGGCTGTGATGCGGCAGAGGGTAAAGTTATGGACGCGGCAGAACTGCGGGAACAGGCCGATACGGTGGCTGAACAGCAGGCAGAAGTTTTGAAAGAAAAGCTCGCCGCAGAAAGACCTGCGCCGGAAGAAACGCTCAGCTTTTATGTTGCGGAGTGTTTGGAGTTCACGTTTGCGGGAGAGTTCCACGACCATCTGACAATGGAAGAAGCCTTGGAAGTCTATGACAAGATTCCGTCCGAACGGATGAACGCCGACAAGTGCATTGGATTCTGCATCGAGGAGAATGGCGGCTTTGTTGGAATGTATGAGTTGGTCGTGAACGATAAAGTGCAGCGCGAGAATATCAATTCCATCAACTATTTCAGGGATGATAAGCTGGTGCAGCAGGCGATCTCCGATATGGAAAAGCTGATGGCGGCACGGCAGCAGAGTAAGGAGCAGGAACGCAGCAACACGAAAAAGTCTGTTCTGGATGCCCTGCGCAGTCTGAAAGCTAAAAAGCAGGAGCAGCCTGCACAGGAACAGGACAAGCCGAAGAAAGCAAAAACGAAAGGAATGGAGTTATGAGCAATGTACGCTTTGATGAACTGGAATTGATGCTGATGGCGATGTTTGAGCAGCCGACGCTCAAGGAAACGATTCAGGTGTTGACGGAAATCCAGCCGCTTGTGGCAGAGGATGCAGAGATGGCTGCGCTCGTTCAGCAGACCATCCCGAAGATGCAGCAGTTGAACGAGCAGCAGTTCAAGGGCTTGGAACTGGAATGGCATAGGCCGGAGGATGATGCAGGAAAATGAGTTCAGATATATTTGTGATTTACCAGATCGACAATTCTGATAAAAACCGTGAGTATCGCTGCCGCAGCTATGAATACCAGATTCAGCATGGCTTTATGATAACCGCAGACAATTATAGTACGGGCTATTCCGGTACGGCTACACGAGGAATGGGCGAGGAAGCTATTCGTAAAAAGATGGAAAGCATTAACCCGGACAAATTCAAAATTAGAAAATTTGGGGTCAGTGATGTGATCGGATTGACTGTGGCAGGCAAAACCTCTTTTTTCTATGTTGATAAGGATAGGTTGGTGAGATTCAACGGCTTTTTCCCAAAGCCCCAGAGCGGCACATACCTGATTCTTGATGAGGGCGGCTATCAGGTGGCAGGACAAAAAGGCACATGGCTGGTATCGGATGAAGTGGAGGTCGATGGTCAGCGGTTTGTTCAGATGAGAAGTGAACAAACAAAAAATCCGCCGCCGAGCATTATTCTTCACGCGAGTGGAGCCTTTGTGACGCAGACAGCTTTAGGTTTTGATGGAGAAGCTACCAGAAAGATGCGCACTTTCTTGCAAGGCCCAAAGCCTGAACTGCTGCACCACCAGAAGTTCTTTGAAAACGGTACAGCGGAACGCGCCAAGGAATCCGGCACAGAGCAAAATTACAATATGATAGATGGCTGCGTCAATAATGTGCCGAAAAAGCCCCGGCGCATTGGTGGCAGGTGGTCGGTGCTGGATCGGCTGCATATTAAGCAGGCCGAGCGGCGACAAAAAGACAATGCGCCGCAGCAGGAACAGGAAAGAAGCCGAAAAAGTTAAAATACCGTAATATCGTTGAGATGGCTTCCCCCAAAAAGGAGGCCATCTTTTTTGCGTTAGGATCGTAATGTAAAAAACTTTTTTACATTACGATTGATTTCCCGAAGCTGATGGTATATAATAATAGCAGAAGGGAGAGATGATAATGCGTTTTGATGAACTTTTTGAAATGAGAAAACTGACAGGGACAAAATTAAAGAACTATATTCGTAGCAATGGATTCTCAAAGGTATCGTTCTGCAAGAAAACAGAGATTTCTCGCCCTACTTTAGATAAGATTTTGAATGGCGAGATAGACAGTAAAAGTACATTCGATAAGCATTTGAATAAAATTCTTACCAGTTTGAGCATTGACCCGGAAACTTTGATGGGATTTTCACCGAGGGTGCAAAGTGTAGATGCCGTGTACTCACAGAATGCGCCGATTGATTATCAGATGAATGATAAGGCAAAGATGGAGTACGATCTGTTGCAGGATATTCTAAACCTTTGCAGTGTTTATTATTAAAGGCGGAAGGCTATGAGTGAGCGAATTACAGCAGCTAACTTAGATGAGGTTATCAAAAGGAACGAAGTCATCGAGGAGCAGATGAAGCAGAGCGCTTCGCTTATCTGGTCAAAATACAATCCGATGCAGATAAATTCTCCGATACAGTTGGCGTTACAGATTTTAAGACCGTATGGTTTGATACAACTGCCGATTGATAATCGCTATTTAAGCGGAGCAATTTTTGTTCGGGATGGAAAACGAATCCCCTTGATAAATACGGCACTTCCGAGAGCAAATCAGTATTTTACTGCGTGGCATGAAATTTATCATCTATTGTTTGATGAAGTTTCTTTTGACCATTTGATTGAATCCGAAATCCTGATGGAAGAACGAAAAGCAGAATACTTTGCTGCGCTTATGCTTTTAGGAAACCTTATGCCGTATTTTGAGGGCTTAAAGGATATGGATTTCCAAGCAAAAGCGTTTCAGTGTATGAACGCTTTCCAGGCTCCTTATAAGGCGGTGCTGATCTCTCTGTATGAAAGTGCAGTAAAGAATGGGAACACGGTTATTGCGGAAGAAGTTAAGGAAAACTTTGATGTGCAGGTTGAAGACATTGCACAGAGATTCCGCGATTTGGGATTGGATGATTCTCTTGTACGGCCTTCGTATGTAGTAAATGTAAGTCCGTTGCAGGAGAAAATCAATAAGACGATTCGCAATGAGCCGGAAGTGGAATACCATAAAGACAATGAAGCATTTCTGAAAACGGTTTTAAGTGAATTTAAAATGCTGACGGGAGAGGCCGATGCTTAATATACCAGAGTATAAAGAATATGGTGGGGAAACCAAAATAGCACTTATGGATAACTCATCACTGGCATTTATGCACGAGTTGAGCCAGAGAAGTTATCCGTCTGATGGAATCCTCAGCGTATACGATTTGATTCTGATACCAAAGTGGGTAATGGAAGAAATTGAGGATTCTACATACAGAAGCACCTATGTTGAACAGCTTCAGGCAAAAGGGTATCCTATTCGTTGGATTGATGAAACAAAGTACGGCACTTTTGTCAATGATGAAGATGTGAACCTGTACTACATCGTTGAAGCTGCGGTGTCGCGTGTGTCAGAGTTGATGCGCTTTCTTCGTAGGAAAGTAAAAACCGAAGATCTGATTGATTTACCCTCCGCAGAAGAATGGATGAACCGGCTGTACGATGAATGGCCGATCTATGGAAGAACGCTGTCAACGGGCCGCGCTCTTAAAAAGAATGCGGGAGAAATCTCGTTGACGATCCTTGCTGAAATATTCGCGTGGTATCACGATGAAGTGGACAGTCTGACAATCTATACGCAGGATACGGATGCGCATGAGTTCCAAACGAATGCAGAGCGTATCTTAACGGGAAATTCTGAATTTACTCCTGAGCTGGATTCTCCGATTTCGGTGGCCTTTAAGTCAAATGACTTTATTTTGTGCCAGATGTATCGTGAGGGAGCCTTGACTTTGGAGGCGGTGCGGCAGCTTCGCCGCGATGATAGAAAATTGACTTATACACGGCAGCAAGCTGATAAGTCGATTATTTGTCGTAAGGAAGTTATAACGAAAGAGCAGTTTATTGACTTGATTCAGGATGCGACAGTTCAAATCCTGTTCTAACAGTGATACGGCAGAAAAAGAGTCAGCCCTAGTCTTGTGAAAGGCCAGGGCTGGCTTTTTTGTTTTATAGAGAGTGTTCGTTCTTTCGGGATTGCTGCTGTTCGCGCCGTGCTTCTCGTTCTGTTCCCAGAATATTATCTACATTGGCGCATACAGTCTGGAGTTCCCTGTGGTAATCTTTGAAATAGTGGTATGTGTCATACTGCGCATCTTTCTGAATGGTGAGCTGCTCCTTTTCAGCCCGGAGGTCTTTCATGGTAGGAAACTTTCCATCTGGGGAGTGCTGCTTTAGAATGTGGATGGCTTCTTCATATTTGGCAATATCCTCTGCATGAGCCTGACGGAAAGATTTCTTATTGCTGGATTTCAAAAAATCACCATAGACTGATTTTGTAGAAAGATACTGTCCTAAATAACGAATCTGTTCGTTGACCTTTTTCAATTTGGCTTCGGTGAATTTAGCATCACTTCGAGCTTTCGCCATTTTGGATTGGATGGTGTCAGTGGTATCGGAGAGTTTTTCGTAAGAATCGTATCCATGTTCCTGCACATAAGCGACTGTCCGTGCCATCTGCTGCAAATTGGAAATCTTGACTTTCTGTGCATACGCGCGGCTCTGTTGCGCTTTTACACAGGTCTGCAAATCAACCACAAGGCGCAGATCGGACTTAATGAACAGAATGGCCAGGGGATCATCTGCCGCCAAATGAGGATTGTTCCGTTCTTTGTTCTGCGCATTTTCTGCAAAAATGCGGAGAAGCCTATCGCGGTCATAATTAGAACCGAGGGCGCGGGCAGAAATGAATTTCTGTCGGTCAGCAGGAAGATAGCTGAATCGTCCGCGATGGTCTTTTACTGAAATTCCGTATTCTGCTTTCAGCAATCTCTGAAATTCTTCAAAAGATGTGGCACGTTCCGCAATGTCAGAAATGGAATTGCGGATTTTTTCTTTGTTTGTTTCAAAGGTAGTGTGCATGGGGGTGATGCCATCGCCCAGAAGTTCCATGTTTGCAATGTCCAGATTCAACTGCCCGCGCCGCTGCGCATGGTACTCCTGCTGTGTGATTTTATCCACAGCAGGGGAGAGCAGATCGACCTGATGCAGTCCTTCGCGCTGGCAAATATCCATCAAGGTTTTTTGCAGGTGTTTCAAATAGTCTTTGGTAAGGTGGTGTTTATATCCAGCCTTGCAGTCGATTGGCCGTTCGGTGTAGGGCTGTGGCTCTATGTCAAATTTGCGTAGGCTGTTGATTATGATGTGGGTATGGATGTTGCCTGTTCCGTTATTGCCATCTGTATGGGTACAGACCAAAGCCTGATGCCCCGGAAAATTAGCTTTTGCGTATTCCAGCCCGATGGCCTGCGCACGTTCTCCTGTTAGATCATGGTCGGCGTTATCTCTGGGATCATGGCTGATAATGTAGTGGTGGCTTTTGATTTCGTCATAGGTGTTGTTCTTATGGTGCTGCTGGTTTAACAGTTCACATTCAAGGTCGAAGGTTTCGGGATTGCAGTTCAAACCGTCAAGATAAAATTCTTCCCGAAGCAGCATATTCCCGCTTTCATCCAGAACGGGAACCAGATGAAACTCATCGTGCTGGTATTTCAGATAGTCGATGGCACTCCCATAATTGGCATTTTTACTTGCGATGTGTTTTAGAATTGCCACGATACACACCTCCAAGCTGAACGATTTCCTGCCGCAGTTCACGAATTTCCGCAATGCACTTTTTTAGTTCTTCCAACATTCCACGCGATGCCAGACCGCCGCCGTGGAAATAACGGGCAATCTGGTTGAGATTGTTCCCGATGCCTGCGGCCTGCACCGTCAAATTCTGAATCTCTCCCAGATCGGCAACGATATTATAGTTGACTTCCAGCTTTTCGCGGAGAGCCTGTTTGCGTACAAAAGTACCAATCGGGTATCCAGCATCTTTAGCGTATCCGGCTACCAGCTCATATTCCAATTCTGTGAAACGGATGTAAACTCGTTTCCCCCTATGAAGCGATTCGTCTTTCTTTGGTCGAGCCATCGTATAATCCTCCTGCATTTTATAGTTGCAGAGCAACTCCCGATAAGCCGTAGGCGTTCGGCTGCGAACACATTCGTGTGGAGCCAGACAGCAAAAATCTGAGATTTTGTGCGTACCGTGGGAATGGGGAACGGAATCCCCATCAAGATTGCCAGCCGGGAAAAACCACGAAAGTGAGTTTTGAGCGGCTATGGGCGAATCTTGCGCTAAGAGAGAAAAGCCCCAGCGTTTTACCGAATTCCGCAGGCCCATCAATAAAGATGCTTCTATAAATATGAATCCGAAGCCCCGATGCAGGATACACTTTTTAAAATTTCCTGTAATTTTTTCAAACACTGTATCCCCCAATGGCTTTCTGAATTCATATTAGTAAAGGGGGATTGATTTCCATGAAGCAGAAAGAACGATTTGATGAAAAGCCTAAACAGGAACATACGGAGCCTGTGCATCACAGAAAAGCCGTCATCAAGGGCATTACCGTATATGAATCGTTTCGGTCAGAAGGCAGCGAACTGTGGGATTGTCTGTTGCAGAGCATGGGAAAGCACTGAACAAGAACTTTTTTTGAAATTCTGAAAAAATGTGCGCAGCAGCTTGATTTTTGCGCGGCAGCTTGGTAAAATACAGACGGGTTAAGTGAATAGTGCAATCAAAAGCCATTAACTTTCTGGATTTTACCATGCAATATGCGTGGAGACGGGAGGTTTAATGGCTTTGTTTTTTTACAAGGAAAAGAATAAAGACATACGGGCAGCGGCCTATCTGAGATTGTCCATCGAGGATGGCGACAAGGCTGAGAGCAACAGCATCGGCAATCAGAGAGAACTGATTCGAGATTTTGCTGCAGAACGGCCAGGACTGCATTTGGTCGAAGAGTACGCTGATGATGGCTACACAGGAACCAACTTTGAACGTCCGGGCTTTAAGCGGATGATGGAGGATATTAAATCTGGCAAAATCAACTGCATCATCGTCAAGGACTTATCCCGACTTGGCCGTAACTACATCGAGATGGGAAAGTATCTGGAACAGATTTTCCCGATGATGGGGATTCGCTTCATCGCTATCAATGACAACTATGACAATGCAAATTCCGAGAGCAGCGATTCGGACAGCATTGTGGTTCCGTTTAAGAATCTTCTGAACGATTCTTACTGCCGGGATATTTCCATTAAGGTGCGCAGCCAGTTGGACATGAAACGGCGCAAGGGTGAGTTCATTGGCGGCTATGCAATTTACGGCTACTGCAAAGACGAACGGAACAAAAACCGTCTGGTGGTAGACGAGTACGCAGCAGATATTGTTCGCTCTATCTACCGCAGAAAACTGGAAGGCATGAGCGCACAGGCGATTGCCGAACAGCTGAACAGTGAGAATGTGCTGGCCCCCAGCGAGTACAAACGGCTGTGCGGTTTGAATTACCATAGTGGGTTCAAAGCTGGCACTCATGCAAAGTGGCAGGCAATTCAGGTGCTTCGGATTCTGAAAAATGAAGTCTACACAGGGACGATGGTGCAAGGCAGGCGGCAGAAGATCAATTACAAAATCAAGAAGATTCGGGATGTGGAAGAATCCAGCTGGATCAGAGTTCCCAATATGCACGAAGCAATCATTCCGCAAAAGCTGTTCGATACGGTGCAGGAAGTTTTGAAGCTGGACACCTGCGCATCGAAAGGCCAGCAGACTGTAAATCTATTTTCGGGCATCGTTCGCTGCGGCGGCTGTGGACAGAACATGGTGCGGCGTACCGTATCAAAAAACGGAAAAAAATATATTTATCTGCACTGCGTCACAAACCACAACGGTCTGGGCTGTTCCTCGCATCTTATCAGCGAAAGTAAGTTGGAAGAAGTGGTGCTGGCCGCATTGCAGGGAAAAATCCGGCAGATCAGTGGACTGGAACATCGACTGGATGAAATCAACGAGATTCCCAAGAATGAACGCAGACTGAAATCTGTGGAAGAGCATCTGAAAATGCTGGAGCAGGAAGAACAAAAATATCAGACCTTGCGCCGCCAGCTTTATGAGGATATGAGCAATGGCATCGTCAGCCAGGAGGAGTACAAAGAGTTCAGCCATTCCTTTAATGAAAAGGTTGAAACTATCCGTAAGGCCAAAGCAGAAATGAACCGCCAGCGGGATTGCCTGAACAATCTGGATGTGGAACATCTGCCGTGGATCGAAGATTTCAAGTCCTACCAAAACCTGACGAGCCTGAACCGCCGCGTTCTGGTGGAACTGGTAGAGAACATCACCGTCTATGATAAGGAACACATTCATATCCAGTACCGTTTCGATCAGGAAATTCGCAATGTGCTGGAATATTGCAGTAGTGTTCCGCAGGCAGAAACGGAAGGAAATGCAGTATGAAGTGCGTAAGCTATACCCGGACGCTTCCATGGAAGAACCATCAAGGTGAACTGGCGATTGCCGAGCAGAATCAGCGTATTGCGGCATATCTGGCGGAACATAAAGAACTGGATTTGCTGAAAAAGTATTCTGACCGCAAGAACGATGAAAAGACGCGCACTGCGTTTGACCAAATGACCGATGATGGCGTAGAGCGAAAATTTGATTGCATTATTGTGGCATCCATGTACTACTGCGGGCCGGATTTCCCGGCGGCACGACAGGCAATCAAGGAAACGCTCTATGCGACGGGCATCGACCTGATCGTGCTGGAGGAGGGTTTGGACTCCAGAACAGCCAGCCGAAAAGAAGTCGAGGACTATTTTGAAGCAAAACGCTGTGAGATGCACGCAGAAATCATGTTTGCGTGGAGAAGGAAACAAGGCGCAGGATTCCGGTTGACAAGCTCTGTTCCATTTGGCTATATCCGCAGGAATGGCGAAAGCAACATGATAAAGGATGAAGAAGTTGCTCCTTATTTGAGCGAGGCTTTTTCCAGATATGCGTCCGGTCAGAAAATGCGTGACATTGCAAAGTGGTTAAATGAGCAGGGTGTTGAACCTCCAATGAGACACAAAAAGAGAATTTTGGGAAAGCCTTATGATGCAGAACCAGACCAGTGGACAACGGATATGTTGAGGTGCTTATTCCGAAACCCGACTTATACGGGTGCGGCGGCAAATGGAAGCCGCCAGATCATTGCGGAAAACTGCCACGAACCATACATAACCAAAGAACAGTTTCATGCGTTCCCGTGCAATATGCGCGAGGACGAAAACAAAATCTCCACTAGAAAAAGCTACAAAAAGCCGAATCCGCTGGCAAAGCACATTGTCTGCACCTGTGGACGCGCACTCTGCTGGCATAAGGATAAGAAAACGGAGGAAGAACTTTTCTATTGCCGTTACTGCCGCGCACACAAGGAAAACGGAAAGAATCTGAAAGTTCCGGCAGCTACCATTTATAAAAATGTGATGGATGCTCTGGAACTGGAACATCTGGAAGAAGAAAAGCTGACTGCAGCGATTCAGCAGGGAGCAGGCAGAAAAGCAATCGAGGTAGTCCGAGCTGAAAAGTCGGTGCAGATGAAGTCCGTTCTGGCCGAACTGAATATGGAACAGTTTCGCCGTGTGCCGCTGTATGAAAGTTATATGGCCGATGAAATCACCGAAGAACAATATCGTGCCGAACTGCTGGACTACGAAGAAGAACATCGGAGGCTGAATGAGCAGCTTACGGAAATTATGGAAGATACGCTGATATGGGAACGAGCATTAAGCTTGCGCAATCCGTGGATTCAGCAGATGGCACAGTATAAGACCCCGGAAGAACTTGACCGCAATTTTGTCAAAAAGTACATCGAGCAGGTCACAGTTACATTACTGGGCGATGATCAGGCAGAAATAAGTCTGACCATGAAAACGGATGAATGGAAAAAGATGCTTGGCCGGATAGAGATGGAGGACACAGACGATGGCAAGAAAGAGTAGAAAAAATCTTCCGCAGCAGGAACAGGCGGCAGTTTCTGCGCTGCTCCCGGAACTGGAAGAAGCAAAGATGCCAGCGGCAATCTATGGGCGGCTCTCTGTTGAGGATGAAGAAAAAGAAGAAAGTATGGAAACGCAGATCGCGTTGGTGCAGGATTATATCAATCGCAGCAGTGAACTGAGTTATGTGGACACCTACTTCGACAATGGTTTTACGGGAACGAATTTTAAGCGGCCTGCATTTACCCGCCTGATGAACGATGTGCGGCAGAAGAAAATCAAGTGCATTGTGGTGAAAGACCTTTCGCGCTTTGGTCGTAACTATTTGGAAGCGGGGTATTATATCGAAACAGTGTTCCCGTTTCTGGGGGTCCGGCTGATTGCAGTTACCGACAACTTTGACAGTACGCGCAAAGAGGACATGGAAAGTCTGGCTCTCCCGATTCGGAATATGGTCAACGCAATGTACGCGAAAGACATATCCAAAAAGATATGGACTTCTTTGCAGCGCAAGAAAGAAGAAGGCTATGCAGTCGGAAACGATGCCCCGTATGGCTATATTCGGAACCCCGTGACGAAGCGTAATGAAATTGATCCGGAAGCTGCATTTTATGTGCAGTTGATTTTCCAGTGGGAACTGATGGGTGTGCCTATTTTTGAAATTGCTCGACGAATGACATTGCTGCAGGTTCCGACTCCACGGGAGTGGCATAGAAAAATGGTTGAGGGGAAAGAAGTTCTTACCTATAAAAAGTGGGGCGTAACCACAATCCGGCACATTCTGGAAAATCAAACCTATGTGGGCGATACCATCAACAACAAAAGTACACAGAAGTTATTCGCAGGACAGGACAAGCACGACCTTCCCAAAGAACAGTGGTATGTGGCAAAGAACACACATCCGGCCATTATCGCAAGGGATGATTTTGAAAAGGTGCAAAAAATCTTGAACAAGAATCGAAAGGTATTCCATACCGTAAGAGCAAAGTCGGAGCAGATTCGCAGTGAGTACCAGAACGACCTTGCAGGAATGGTGTTTTGCGCAGACTGCGGCAGACCGATGGAGTTTGAACGACTGCCGCATGGAGCAGAAGAAAGTAAAAAGGTCTGCTATTACATCTGCAAGGCAAGACAGGCTGACGATAAGTGCATCGGCCACCAGATTCCGGAAAAACTGCTGAAAGCACTGATAATGGATCAGCTGCATTTGTTCATTGTCCAGCTGAGCGATAAACGGAAGGTGCTGGAAGAATTGCAGAAAATCGAGGATGTGCAGAATCCCGTCTACCGGGCGAAGGGTGAAATTATGAGCCTGACAGATAAAGTCAGCCAGATGGCCAAGAAGCGGGAACAGCTTTATGCGGACTATGTGGCTGGTGTGGTGGATTCCGAAGATTACCAACTGATTCGGGAGGATTATTCCAGACAATACGATAGCCTGCGAACTGCGCTGCAGGAAGCAGAGAACAAAAAAGTGCAGGTAGAACAGCAAATCGAAGAATATCTGAATATGGCTTCTCATTTGGAAGAACATCTGGACAACTTTGAATTTGATATTCAGTTGGTAAAATCCCTTGTGCATAGAATCGAAGTGAGCGCAGACAAGCGGATTCGGATCATTTTCGGATTTCGGGATGTGTTTGCAGAGGTAGAAAAGGAGAGTGCAGAAAAATGATTGCAGCGTATCAGCGCATTTCAAGGGCTGATGGCGACCTGGGTAAAGACGGCAAGGATAAGAGCAACAGCATTGAAAACCAGAAAGAACTGATCCAGCGGTATATTGCCTGCAAAGAAAGTCTGCAAAATGTGCCTGTGATGGATTTTGTAGATGATGGCTACACAGGCAGCAATTTTGACAGACCGGGATTCCAGCAGATGATGGATGGTGTACGCAATGGCAAGATTGATACCATCATTGTAAAAGACCTCTCTCGCTTTGGTCGTGATTATATCGGCGTGGGTGAGTATATGGAACAGATTTTTCCTTTGCTGGGGGTAAGGCTCATTGCCATCAATGACAACTATGATAGCAATAATTATAAAGGTACAACGCTGGGTATGGATGTGGTGGTCAGCAATCTGGTGAACACGATGTACTGCCGGGACGCAGGGAAGAAGCTGCGGACTGCCAATCAGGTCAAGTGGCGAAAAGGCATTACAACGGCATCCGCTGCACCGTTCGGCTATCAGTTCGATCCGGACAAAAAGGGCGCATTTATCATCGACCCACCTGCGGCAAAAATCGTGCGGCGTATTTTCGACCTTGCGATTCTGGGGTTAGGTACAAGAGAGATAGCGATGATGCTCAATGACGAAAATATTCCTGTGCCGAGCGTATATAACAAAGAAAATAAAGCGTATGGCAAAGAAACAACCTATACCATTGCCCCAGTGATTCTTTGGGATAGCTCTCGCGTTTGGAAAATCCTCACGGCGTATGTGTACACCGGGGCGATGGTTTTGGGCAAAACCAAAACGCTGATTTCTGGCAAAAGCATTGTCAGAACGGTTCCCAAAGGACAGCAGTTTATTACGGAGGGAACCCATGAAGCAATCGTAAGTCGTGAAGAATTTGAAAAAGCGCAGCTTGTCATAAAGAGCAACAGCCATAAAGTGCTGATGGGCAGCGTGGACTTTCCATTGAAAGGTAAAGTTCGCTGCGGAAATTGCAGGCGAGTGATGGCGCACAATTTCAAACAGGTTGTGCCGACATTTTGGTGCAGAGAGGGCTTGGAACTGGTTGGGCAGACCCAATGCACATCTGAGATATTTCAGGTCAGTGATATTGAAAGTGCCGTCTTTCAGGCACTGAAAAAGGAACTCTCTCTGCTGGATTCCCTCTATGGTGATATTCAAAAAGAAGAACAGGATTTGAAAGAGGCTAGCAAAAAGGCAAGCCGCCGAAAAACTCTTATGGAGCAGGAATTAAAAAATCTAAAGGGAGAGAAGATGCGGATGTATGAAGAATATGCGGCAGGAACACTCCCGTTGGATACCTACAAGCAGAAAAAGCAGGAGTGTGATAGACGAATTTCAGAGGTAGAAGAAAAAATAGAACTGGAAAAAGGAGTGGAATCCACTCGGAGTGCTGTGCCGGGAACTGTGCGTGCAGCGGCAGAGCAGGCAGAGAATTTCCTGCACAGTACGAGGCTCACGGCAGGGATGGTGTCGGCCTTTATTGAAAATGTCTTTGTGCATGATGGAGGGCGCATTGTGGTACGGTTCAAATACGAGCAGAGCATACAGGATACTGTAAAGGCACTGCATACAGGCTGAATTTGAGACAGGACTGGGTTGCCCATGTTGGAACATCAAAGAGTGTGTTATAACATGGGCAACGGACCAGTCGGAAAGAGGACACTATGAAAGCGATTCGATGGCTGTTAAAATTGATGTTGGTGATGATAACCCTGCCGCTGATCCTTGCTGTATGGCTGGCAAAGTGGTTTGTGGTATTCCTGCATCATTGTTCGGCATGGATTTTCTATCTGCTGGGCAGTGTGCTATTGGCAACGGCGATTCTTTCGTACCTCATGCAGCAGTCGCAAGGGATGAAAGCACTTCAAATGCTGATCGGCGGATTTGTGATTTTTATGATACCGCAGGTGGTCGGCAGTGTGGTAGTACTTCTGGAACTGGCGGCAGTAATGCTTCGGCAGGTATGGTACATATAAGACGCCCGACCAGGATAGCCTGTCTTTGGAACTGCTTGAATAAAAGCAACGCCCTCATAGTTGAGAGGATTTGTATCTTCTCGACTATGAGGGTGTTTCATTCCACAGGAATGTGATAGTTATAGAGTGAATGTTTCTGCCTATATATAATGGAATGCCGCCACAGCCACCGACTATACGGTACTATGACGGCATTATTTTTTATCGTCTGGAATGAATTGCACCACATCATTGGGAGTACAATCAAGCATCAGACAAATTTTTTCCAATGTGGATAGTGTAATATTCCGATTTTTTTTCAGGGTGTCCAGCGTTTTGTTGTCCAAGCCGTTTTTGAGAAGCTGGTACTGTGTTACCTGCTTGCGGCGCATAGTTTCCCACAGAGGAGTAAAATCAATCAATGCTGTCACCACTTTTGCTTGTAAAAAATCGTTCTTTACGTTTCATTATACGGGTTGGGTATGCAAATGGATATTGTGGAGATACCCACAATGCGGTATAATAAGTAAGATAGAGAGTCTGCAAATAGTGTTTGCCCATGTTATGACATTAATGATAATGCTATAACATGGGCAACTTTGTAATAGGAAGAAAAAGTGAAAGGAGGGGGAATGTGGCAAGCGATAGTCATGCTAAAAGGCCGATTGTGGTAGAACGGCGTAAGGAAAAGGGAAGAAAAAAGACACCTCGCCTGACAAAGACCTATGATGTAAAAATTATTCCTGCAACAGTGGGTGTCGTGGCGGAAACAGAAGAACCACCTAAAAAGCGTGTCGCTGCATACTGTCGTGTCAGCACAGACCAGGAGGCGCAGGAAACCAGTCTGGAAGAGCAAATGGCACATTTCAACACTGTTATAGCGGAGCATCCAGACTGGGAGCTGGCAGGCATTTATGCGGATGAGGGAATCTCTGGTACACAAGTTAAGCATCGAGTGCAGTTTCAGCAGATGATAGAGGATGCAAAGGCTAAGAAAATTGATCTGATTCTTACGAAGTCTATCAGCCGTTTTGCTCGTAATGTGGTGGACTGCCTGACTAATATTCGATTGCTGCGGAATCTCCGGCCACCGGTCAGTGTGTATTTTGACAAGGAACGCTTGGATAGTCTGGATGAAAAGGCAGAAGTATTTCTGACGATGCTGGCTTCTTTCGCACAGGAGGAATCCCGAAGCATCTCCACTAATATCAAGTGGGCAACTCGAAGCCGGATGAAAGCCGGAACGCAAAAAATCAGTACGACGAGTCTGCTGGGCTATGATACGGACGATGATGGCGAAATGGTGATCGTTACCAACGAAGCTGAAATTGTTCGTACCATCTATATGAGCTTTGATAAAGGAATGCACCCAGCAGAAATTGCAGAAAAGCTCAATGCGTTGGAAATCAGAACGATCAAAAATAACCCGTGGACGGGTGAATCGGTCAAGAATATCCTGCGGAATGAAAAATACTGCGGCGACGTTCTGATGCAGAAAACCTATACGGTAGATTGTTTGACCCACAAGACAAAGAAAAACGAAGGCGAGGTGGAGCAGTATTTTATACCAGACCATCACCCCGCAATCGTAGAGCGAGAGGTCTGGGATAAGGCACAGGTAAGGCTGGAACAGATTGCAGGCAAGCGGAGGCGCATTCGCCCCAAGCAGCAAAGGCTGATTCCATTACGAAAGGGAGTGCTGTTAGGATTCGTCCCCATCAGACCTACATGGAAGGCTGTTTCCTTCAAGCGATTGGAAACGGCAACAGAAAAGGTGATGGCACTGGCTGATGCAAAGCCAGTGCAGGTACACATAGAATATGAAAGCGAGGAATGTGAAATGGAAATTTTGAAAGGATTTGAAGTAATCAATCTAAAGCAACCGAAAGGCGAGTCTGTTATGACGGTGACTTCAAACAGCCTGAAATTCAATAAGGCAACAGCTGTAGAGTTGAACTACGCGCCTTACATCAAGGTGCTGCTCAACGCAAAGACCAGGCAGATTGCGATTCAGCCTTGTTCAGAAAAAGACCCGAATGCGATTAAGTTCAGTAATGAGGAAAGCAAGCAGACGTATGCGATCAGCATTAAGGTGCCGGCTATCCAGGTGGAGTTTCGGAGAATGCTGCCTTTCGAGGATGAAAACGGTGGTAAACTTAGTTATACCTTGAATGGAACTTTGTACCCGGATGAGCAAGTTGTCATTTATGATATTGGAGATGTGAAACCGGAAGCAGAAAAGAAACGCCGGGGCAGAAGAAAAAAATCTGAAATTGAAGCAGAACAAAAAGAAGACTAAAAATAATATTTGAAGATTTGGTAGTGGCTCCCACTTGTGATTCAAAGGAAACTTTGAGTTGCAGGTGGGAGCTTTTTTATTGTGAAAAAGGCTATCTTCCTGACAAACCAGATGAATCTTTGCCGGACTTTTAACGAATGTTTATTTTTTAACAAAGAACATGATGGAGATGGAAAAGTGTATCGCTTGCTCGAAAATTAAAAATCTTAGTCTTTTTTAACAAAAATCTCATGGCATTTTTGACACCTATCTTTTCGGGCTGTTGATGGCATGTTGGGTCGGATTTCTGCTTTTGATGGAAAAACCAGAGATAAGCAGGATTTTTGGAAAAGATTGATATGGAATCCTGTAAAGATATGGCGCAGCACGGAAAAAGATTAAATGCGGATTCCTATAAGATTGAAAAAGGTAAAGGACCTAGATCATCAGCGGTAAAAATGAAGATTAGGGCAAAAAAATAGACCGCCAAAGTGAAAAATGGCGGAATATCAAGGAAAATCAAGGGCTTGCTGCAGTATTGGGGAGGAGTTCTTAAAAAGAAATTTGTGAAATTTGTTGTCCAAGACTTGACATCGGGCGGTATAGACTGGCAACGGGAAAAATGGAAGTCAGGATTTGGCTCTAAATTCATCCGGCAGGGTGAAAAGAATGCTGTAAAGTATATTAGTAGTGATGAAGTAACGGGAGAACCATTGGAAGGAAATGGAGATTTTCATCATAAAAATAAAAAGACAATTTATACGGATCCCGTGCAAAGATTAAATCCGAATAAAGGGATATTGGTTAATAAGCAAACTCATAGGGATATTCACAAAAATAATATAAATAATGAAGAAGATTTAAATAAATATATTAAGGAAAGGCGAGAAAGCAAATAGTGTAGGGGGTGTATCAGCCCCTTTCGTTAAATAATGCACACCCCCGTCAGTAGTCTGCCCCCCTTAACTGACTACGATTTGACTACTACACATTGCCTTGAATTGCACCATTTTGAAGTAGTTTGCAAAAAGTGTAGTAATTAACAAGAAAAATACAATGCTCGAAAAAGCCGATAAAACCTTGCAAAACTCGGCATTTTAGGATAGGAGAATTTTATGATTAGAGTACTTTTCATCTGCCACTATATTAAATAATAAATGAAGGGGCAGGAAACCGGAAAGGGAATCCTGCCTTTTTTCATTTACCGTCCACCCGTATTCCAGAGAATATCATGATTGATGGTCTCATAAAACATTTCCCGCACCTTATCATGATCTTTCGTCTGGCCGAGGATCCACATGAGCTTGGTGACGGTGGCTTCCAGGGTCATATCGTAGGATTCGATGAGACCGAAGGCGTTTTTGATCTTCTGGCCGACTTCGTAGACAGACATGTTGCTGCCTTCCTGAGTTACCTGAGTGGTCATTACGACGGTTTTTCCCATGGAGATCCATTTTTCGATGGAGCTATAGAAATCGCCGGATTCATAGGACGGAAGTCCGCCGACGCCGAAGGATTCGATGACGACTGCGTCGTAATGCTCTGCCATATAGTCGAGGAGGCTGGAGTCCATGGACGGGATCAGCTTTAAGAGGCTGACCTGGCTGTCCATCTCGTGGTAGAAGCGGACGCTCTCGCGGTCCTGCCATTTATCGTCGATATAGTATAAAATGTGCTCGTCCTGGATCACAGCGAGATACGGGAAATTGATGCTGGAGAACGCGTTGTAGCTCTTGCTGCGCTCTTTCTTTCCGCGGGTTCCGGCGATCACTTTTCCGTCAAATACGATCGTAACGCCGTGAGCACGGTCGGAAGCGGCAAATCGCAGGCTGTCTAAAAGGTTGGTCCTCGCATCCGTCACATCAAGGTCGATGGGCTTCTGGGCTCCTGTGATGACGATCGGCTTGCTGGAGTGCTGGACGAGATAGGACATGGCGGCGGCTGTGTAGGCCATCGTGTCCGTTCCATGGCAGATCACAAAGCCGTCGTAATTGTCGTAATTCTCTTCCAGAACCTGAGCCAGTTTCAGCCAGTGTTTCGGATGCATGTTTGTGCTGTCGATGTTTAAGACCTGCACAGTCTCCACCTCACAGAATTTTTTTGCGTCCGGTACATAAGACAACAGTTCATCGCCGGTGAGGAGCGGTGTCAGACCGTTTTCTCCTCTCTTGCAGGCAATCGTTCCCCCTGTTCCGAGCAGCAGAAGGTGTTTCATGATTTTAAAATCCCCTTTCGTTTGCAATCATCTCACATATGGTTTATAGTATAACATAGGAGGCTTCAGAAAGTAAAGACGGCGGATGGTTTGGAAAGAAAGAATCATCCGGGAAAGGGGAGAGATGGTGAATATACCGAAAGATCCGGTCATGCTGTTAAGCTATATCAACACGCAGTTGCGGGACAATTACCCGGACATGGACGAGTTGTGCAGGTCGCTTTGTCTAGACAGGAAAGACGTGGATGAAAAACTCGCGTCGATCGATTATGAGTACGATCCGGAAAAAAATCAGTATGTATAGAGTAAGCGGCCGATCCTGGCTTTCCAGGGCATGAGCCGCAGAAAAATAAAAGTGGAAAAAAGCACCGTGGAAAAGGCTGCATAGTGGATCAGAGAATCACAGATACTGGTTTCATGAACAGATGGAAGCAGAAAAACAGAAATCAGAAAATTGCAGTAAAAAAAAGCTTCGGCGGCGGATGGAGACAATGGGTCAGGAATTTTATGCTCTGCGGTCTGACGGGATGGGGACTTGAGATCCTTTTGACTTCCGTGGAAGGCTTTGCGGCTGGAGATATGAAATTCATGGGAAAGACATCAATATACATGTTCCCGATATATGGAATGGGAATCCTTTTGGGGCCCATCGGGAAATGGGTGGACAGCTGGATCGGAGACCGGGGACAGATCGCGGTAAAGGACAGGATCTTCCGACATGGGATCCTGGACATGGTCCTGATCTTTTTCGCAGAATACCTCACGGGAACATTCTTGAAAAGCCTTGGGATATGTCCATGGGATTACACAGGGCGGATGTTGAATGTCGACGGCGTGATCCGGCTGGATTTTGCCCCGTTCTGGTTCATGACAGGACTTCTCTTTGAATATCTGACAGGAGGAAAAGAGGAGATCTTTTCCAGAGATCCGGCAGCAGGAGAGTCAATGTTTAGACAGATTTGAACTGGATTTTAGATGGATTCGAGGTGTATTTGAGTTGCAAATAAGAGGTTTATTTAATATAATATAAGTCATGGACCTCATCACTGTAACTCTTTAAAGTGTATGAAAGGTAACTGTTCAATAGGCCGGCACACCTGTTGTGCTGACCGTAAGAGAGCACCTTTACTGTTAAAGAAAATATGGGAGGTTTGTTACTTATGATAAGATTATTACTTGTCCTGTTCACACTGGTGGGATTCCTGATCTTCAGCTATCCGTTCCTTGTGGCACAGGTATCACTTGGGAAAAAGGATCCCCACGCGCGGGATCTGGAGACGATCAAAATGGTACGTTCCGTGTTCGGCCTGCTTTTAAAGCTTGCAGGCGTGACCGTGACGGTGAAGGGCGCGGAAAATATACCGGAAGACACGGCAGTCCTCTATGTTGGAAACCACAGAAGCTACTTTGATATTCTTGCCGGCTATACGACCGTACCGACGCTGCTCGGATTTGTGGCAAAGAAGGAGATGGAAAAGATCCCGATCTTACGCACCTGGATGGTGAACGTGAACTGCCTATTCTTAGACAGAAAGAACATCAAAGAAGGATTAAAGACGATCCTTCAGGGGATCGAGAAGGTGAAAAACGGTATCTCCATCTGGATCTTCCCGGAAGGAACGAGAAATACGAACGACGATATCACGGAGCTTCTCCCGTTTAAAGAGGGAAGCCTGAAGATCGCGGAGAAATCCGGCTGTCCGGTGATCCCGGTGGCGATGACAGGTACTGCGGAAGTCCTGGAAAAGCATTTTCCGTTCATCACTCCGTCCCATATCACCGTTTATTACGGAAAACCGATCAATATTAAAGAGCTGGATCCGGAAGACAGGAAACATCCGGGTGCATATACGAGAAATGTGCTAATCGGGATGCTGAAGGAGATGCAGGAAGAAAAGTGATAAAAGCCCATACCGGTCGATCATTTCGGAAATTCCGGAAGAAAAAGAGCGGATCACGTTCAAGGAAAGAAAGGGTCCGCGTGCTGTAAAATGGCAGAAAGCAGAGGCAATAGAAATACATGAAGAATCTTGACTTAAAAGAATGCAGGGACAAGCTGGACGTGATCGATAAAGAGATCGTCCGCCTGTTTGAAGAGCGCATGTCCGTCTGCGGAGATGTTGCAGAATATAAGATCGGAACGGGAAAAGCCGTTTATGATGCGACGAGAGAGGCGCAGAAGATCGCGGCAGTCCAGGATCTGGCGCACAGCGATTTTAACAGAGAGGCAGTGAAGGAGATCTTCTCCCAGCTTATGTCGATCAGCCGCCGGTATCAGTATGGTCTGTTATCCACCCATGGAATGGGAATGGATACTGGTTTTTCCGAGGTAGAAGAGATCGCCAAAAAAGGAAAACGGATCGTATTCCAGGGCGTTGAGGGCGCATACAGCCATGCAGCGGCCAAAGCATACTTTGGTGAGGATGCGGATCTCTACCATGTTCCGGAATTTGAGGATACCATGAAGGAGGTCGAGGAAGGACGCGCCGATTACGCGGTACTCCCGATCGAAAATTCCACGGCCGGTTTCGTGATCAACAATTATGACCTGCTCTTAAAATATAAGAATTACATAGTAGGCGAGATCTATGTTCCGGTTGCCCACATGCTTCTCGGCGTTCCGGGTGCAAAGCTCTCCGATATCAAGACGGTCTATTCCCACGCCCAGGCGCTGGCCCAGAGCTCTGATTTCCTCTCTGCCCATAAGGAATGGAAACAGATCGCAGTTTTAAACACAGCCGTTGCCGCGAAGAAGGTCATGGAGGAGCAGGACCCGTCCCAGGCAGCTGTTGCGAGCCGCACTGCGGGGGAACTCTACGGAATGGAGGTTCTTGCGGAGGAGGTCAATAACGTAAAGGGAAATACGACACGTTTCCTGATCCTCGGGAAAGAGCCGGTCTACGCAAAGAAAGCCGGAAAGATCAGTGTGGCGTTTGAGATCCCGCACAAGAGCGGATCTCTTTACAACATTCTCGGAAACTTCATCTTCAACAATGTCAATATGATGATGATCGAGTCCAGACCGATCCCGGAGAAGAGCTTTGAATATCGTTTCTTTGTGGATTTTGAAGGAAACTTAAGCGACGCGGGAGTCCGCAACGCCCTGACGGGGATCGCGGCGGAAGCTTCTGTCATGAGAATTTTAGGAAATTATTGATGAAAGACGGTCCGGTATTTTCCGGACCGATTCTTATAAGAGGAGGAAAAGCTATGGCAGCCCTTACATTTGCAGCCATCGATGTGGGATCGTTTGAGGTTGAGATGGGGATCTATGAGATCTCAAACAGGAACAAGATCCGGAAATTGGACCATATCCGCCATGTCACGGCGCTTGGGAGCGATACTTACAACAACGGAAAGATCAGCTATGAGATGGTGGAAGAGCTCTGCGATGTACTTGCGGGGTTTGCCGGGATCATGAAATCCTACAAGGTCACGGAATACCGTGCCTATGCGACGAGTGCGATGCGTGAGGCGAGAAACAACCGGATCGTTCTCGATCAGATCCGCGTTCGCACCGGCATCCAGGTCCGTATCATCAGCAACTCGGAGCAGCGATTCCTGGGATACAAGGCGATCGCCGTCTCGGATGATGAGTTTGATGAGAATATCCAGCAGGGGACCGCGATCGTGGATGTGGGATTTGGAAGCATGCAGATCTCGCTTTTCGACAAGAACCTTCTTGTGACCACGGAAAATCTGCCGCTCGGTGTTTTGAGGATACGCGGCACTCTTCAGGACGTCAATACGACGGTGGAGCAGTACCGGGATCTCATCGGAGAGATGGTGGACAATGAGCTGGAAAACTATAAAAAGATGTACCTGAAGGATAAGAAGATCAAACATCTGATCGGGATCGGAGAAAATATCCTTTATCTGTTCCGGTATGAGGATCACGGAAAACCGCTCCGCAGAGTCACGAGAGAGCGCTTTGACGAGTTCTATGCGCGCCTTGTCACGATGAATGAGACACAGATCGAGGAGACATTCGGGGTGAGCAGGGAATATGCGTCTTTGCTTCTTCCGTGTGTGGTGATCTATAAAAAGTTCCTTGAGATGACAGGAGCGGAGATGATCTGGATCCCGGGGATCCGCCTCTGCGACGGGATCGCGGCCGAGTACGCGGCGGACAAGAAACTCTTGAAATTCCGGCACAATTTTGACAATGACATCATCAGCACCTCGCGCACGATGGCGAAGCGCTACCAGTGCCTGAGCCGCCATACGGAGACAGTGGAAAAATATGTGCTCCAGATCTTTGACACGATGCGGAGATACCATGGAATGGGGCAGAGAGAGCGGCTTCTGTTACAGATTGCCGTGCTGATCCACGCCTGCGGAAAATTTATCAGCGTCCGCAACTCCAACGAGTGCGCCTACAATATCATCATGTCGACGGAGATCATCGGGATCTCTCACCTGGAACGTGAGATCATCGCAAATGTGGTCCGCTACAACATCCGGGATTTCGATTACAACATGGTCCGGATGGAGACCGAGCTGGACGCTGTGACAGACAGCTTCGGCGGGCAGAATGAGGTCATGCTCCTGATCGCGAAGCTGACGGCGATCCTGCGTCTGGCAAATTCCATGGACCGCGGCCACGGGGACAAACTTGCGGACTGCAAGATGGCAGTAAAAGACGGAAAGCTCATGATCACGACGGATTATCCGGGCGATATCACGCTGGAGGCGGTATCCTTTGAACAGAAGGCGGCATTCTTCGAGGAGATCTTCGGGATCCGGCCGGTCCTGCGGCATAAAAAATACCGCTAGATGCCGGAGTGCAGACAGGGATATTGCTGCGAAACACGATGAATTCAGGATGTGAAAGGGTGTCCGGAGCCGGTTTTCGTTTGCGCACTGCGTGAACCGTGGACCGGCCGGATACAGGAAGGCAGAGAAATGAAAAAAGAGTTAAAAAAGGGGAATGCTCAGAAAGAACGGAAGGAGCAGGATCCGGCACGCTTCAATGATCCGAAAAATTATGTAAACCGAGAACTCAGCTGGCTGGAATTTGACTGCCGTGTTCTCGAAGAGGCAAGAGATAAGACGACACCGCTCTTTGACCGGCTGAAATTCTTAAGCATCACGGCATCGAACCTGGATGAGTTTTTCATGGTCCGGGTCGCATCCTTAAAGGATATGGTCCATGCGGGATATAAAAAGCCGGATATCGCGGGGATGACCGCGTCGGAGCAGCTGGAAAAGATCAGTGTGCGGACCCATGAGCTTGTCACTCAGCAGTACAACACATATAACCGGTCGCTGCTCCCGGCTCTTCGGAGCATCGGACTGAACCTCATCGAGAATCACGAGGACCTGACCCCGGAGCAGGGCGAATTTGTGGACCGCTATTTCCGTGAGGAGGTCTATCCGGTCCTGACGCCGATGGCGGTGGATTCCTCAAGACCGTTTCCGCTTGTCAGAAACAAGTCCTTGAATATTGCGGCGCTCTTAAAGAAAAAAGAGGGCGGCAAGGAGCTGGAGTTCGCGATGGTGCAGGTCCCGGCTGTCCTTCCGAGGATCATCAGCCTCCCGGTGACGACCGATGAGAACAACCGTGAGATGCGGAATGTGATCTTCCTGGAGGAGATCATCGAGCGGAACATGCAGCAGCTGTTCTTAAACTATGATATCGTGACGTCCCATCCGTTCCGTATCATGAGAAACGCCGATTTCTCCCTGGACGAGGAGGAAGCTGTGGATCTTCTCGAGGAGATCGAAAAGCAGTTAAAGCGCAGACAGTGGGGCGAAGTCATCCGTCTGGAGATCGAGGACAAGGCGGACCAGAGACTTTTAAAGATCTTAAAGAGAGAGCTGGAGGTCAACGAGGAAGACATCTTTGAGATCCCGGGTGCGCTCGACCTGACGGTCCTGATGAAAATGTACGGGCTTGACGGGTACGACCACTTAAAGACCCCGAAATATACGCCGCAGCCGGTTCCGGCTCTGATGAATGACGATGATATCTTTACGAACATCCGGAAGGGCGATATCCTTCTGATGCATCCGTATGAGACTTTTGATCCTGTCGTGGACTTCGTGCGGAGCGCGGCAAAGGATCCGGAAGTTCTGGCGATCAAGCAGACGTTATACCGTGTCAGCGGCAACTCCCCGATCATCGCGGCTCTGGCGGCGGCAGCCGAGAACGGAAAGCAGGTATCGGTTCTCGTCGAGCTGAAGGCGAGATTTGACGAGGAGAACAACATCATCTGGGCGAAAAAGCTGGAAAAAGCCGGATGTCATGTTATTTACGGACTCGTCGGCTTAAAGACGCACTCAAAGATCACACTCGTGGTCCGCAGGGAGGAAGACGGGATCCGGAGATATGTCCATCTTGGAACCGGAAACTACAACGATTCCACTGCAAAACTTTACACGGACTGCGGAATCATGACCTGCAATCCGATGATCGGAGAGGATGCGACTGCGGTCTTCAACATGCTCTCCGGATATTCCGAGCCGTTAAACTGGAACATGCTTTCGGTTGCCCCGCTGTGGCTCAGAACGAAATTCCTGCATCTGATCAACCGGGAGACGAAGCATGCAAAAGACGGAAAGCCGGCATCGATCATCGCGAAGATGAATTCCCTCTGTGACAAGGAGATCATCGCCGCGCTGTATGAGGCGTCCTGCGCAGGGGTGAAGATCCGCCTGGTTGTCCGCGGCATCTGCTGTCTGAAGGCGGGGATCCCGGGACTTTCTGAGAACATTGAGGTCCGCTCGATCGTCGGAGAATTCCTCGAACATGCGAGGATCTTTATCTTTGAGAACGACGGGAGTGAAGAGATCTACATGGGAAGTGCCGACTGGATGCCGAGAAACCTGGACCGCCGTGTCGAGATTATGTTCCCGGTATTGAGAGAGGAACTCAAAGACAGGATTCGCAGATATATGGAGCTGGAGCTGGAGGACAACTTAAAGGCCCATGTGCTTCAGCCGGACGGGACATATGAAAAGCCGGACCGCCGAGGAAAACTTCCGGTCGGCTCCCAGATGGCACTCTGCGAGATGGCAGTCAATGCTGCGAAAGAGGAGCGGAAGAAAAAACAGCAGGACGAACAGGCCCGCGTGTTTATTCCGATCGAGAGTGAAAACTGATCCGCGAGCGGCTGTAAAGCCGGCAGCAGAAGTGCAGCTCCGTGACTGACAGAGAAAAATCAAAAAGTTTATAAAATTTTTATTAGCACTCATCAAAAATGAGTGCTAATTTTATTGACATTTTGATTTTCTGGTATTAAAATATGTCATGTTGAATCGAACAGCTGTTAAAAATCCCGGAGATCCGGGGCGATACCGGCTGTCCTGAAAGAAGAAAAAAGTAGCTGTTTAAGAATGGAACGGTTACAGAGAAAATAAAAAACAGCGGTCCGGCGGGCGGCAATACAGATTGTCCCCCGACGCGCGAATGGAAATAAGGAGTGGTTTAACATGGCAAAAAGCGGAAGTCTTTCAATCAACAGTGAGAATATATTCCCGATCATCAAAAAATGGCTGTATTCCGATCATGATATCTTTTATCGTGAGTTAGTCAGCAATGGCTGCGATGCCATCACAAAATTAAAGAAACTGGCTCTGATGGGCGAGTATGAGACCCCGGACGATGAAACGTATAAAGTCCAGGTTACTGTAAATCCGAAGGAAAAGACGATCAGGATCGAAGATAACGGTCTCGGTATGACAGAGGATGAGGTTGACGAGTATATCAACCAGATCGCTTTCTCCGGCGCCCAGGATTTCCTGAACAAGTACAAGGATAAAGCGAATGAAGACCAGATCATCGGTCATTTCGGACTCGGTTTCTATTCCTCATTTATGGTAGCGGACAAAGTAACGATCGATACCTTATCCTACAAGAAGGACGCAAAACCGGTCCACTGGGAGTCTGAGGGCGGTACCGAGTTTGATATGAAGGAAGGCACTAAGGAAGGCCACGGAACCCTGATCACCCTGTACTTAAATGAGGACAGCGCTGAGTTTGCGAATGAGTACCGCGCAAGAGAGATCCTCGACAAGTACTGTGCATTTATGCCGGTCGAGATCTACTTAAACGATGAGACTGCTGAGCCGCAGTACGATACGATCGAGAAAGAGGAACTGACCGACAAGGATACGATCATCGAGACGATCGTTGAGCAGGCAAAGACCGAGGAGAAGGAAAAAGAGGACGGATCGAAGGAGACTGTTGAGGTGAGCCCTGCGAAAGAGAAATATAAGATCGCAAGACGCCCGGTTCCGGTCAATGATACGAACCCGCTCTGGAACAAGCATCCGAACGAGTGCACCGATGAGGAGTACAAGGAGTTCTACCGCAAGGTATTCCAGGACTTCAAGGAGCCGTTATTCTGGATCCATCTGAATATGGACTATCCGTTCAACTTAAAAGGAATCCTCTACTTCCCGAAGATCAACATGGAGTACGAGAGCATCGAAGGAAAGATCAAACTCTACAACAACCAGGTATTCATCGCGGATAACATCAAAGAAGTTATTCCGGAATTCCTGATGCTGTTAAAAGGCGTGATCGACTGCCCGGATCTTCCGCTCAACGTATCCAGAAGTGCTCTTCAGAACGATGGATTTGTAAAGAAGATCTCCGATTACATTACAAAGAAAGTTGCTGATAAGCTCTCCGGCATGTGCAAGACAGATCGCGAGAACTACGAGAAATACTGGGATGATATCAATCCGTTCATTAAATTCGGCTGCTTAAAGGACGAGAAGTTCGATGAGAAGATGAAAGATTACATCCTCTATAAGAACCTGGACGGCAAATATCTGACACTCGCTGACTGCCTTGAGGAGAACAAGGAGAAACACGAGAACAAGATCTTCTATGTAACGGACGAGAAAGAGCAGAGCCAGTACATCAACATGTTCAAGGAAGCCGGGATCGACGCTGTGATCCTTCCGAACCCGATCGATGCCCCGTTCATGCAGCATGTGGAGCAGAAGAATGAGGGCTTAAAGTTCCTGCGTATCGATGCGGATGTCAACGAGACATTCAAAGAGACGGAGGAGACCGATGAGGCCGCGAAGGAGCAGGAGAAGAAGGACGCCGAGACTCTCGCTGAGGTATTTAAGAAGGCGATCGGAAACGACAAGCTGAACGTGAAAGTCGAGAAGCTGAAAAATGAAGGTCTCGCTTCCATGATCACAGTCTCCGAGGAGAGCCGAAGAATGCAGGATATGATGAAGATGTACAGCATGTACGGCGGCGGTTCCGACATGTTCCCGGCTGAGGAGACATTAGTCCTCAACGCAAACAACGGTCTTGTAAAATACGTTCTTGCCAACAAGGACGGAGAGAAGACACCGATGCTCTGCGAACAGCTCTATGACCTTGCGAAACTTGCTCACGGAAGTCTTTCTCCGGAGCGTATGACAAAGTTCATTGCGAGAAGCAGTGAGATCATGAAGGAAGAATATGGTGCATAAGAGAAGAGATTTTCTGATCACATTTACAGTTTTATGTCTGGCCATGTGTGCCTGCTCAGGTCTTCAGTACCTGGGCAGTGCGTTCTATCTCATGGTGCGGCACTGGGTGTTCAGCCTGGAGAGCGGCGGGGGTCGTCTGCTCTCCGGGCTCTTTTCGTCCCCGTGGACCGGAGTCCTCGTGCAGTATGTCTTCAGCATCGGACTTCCGTTCCTTGCGGTGATCCCGATGACCTGGTTTCTGCGGTCAGACCGGAGACCGGCCCAGAAACTTTCGGCGGAAGTATGGGTTTCTGCGCTGTTCATGGCGCTGGGACTCGGCTATATCTTTAACTTCCTGGGAGTCTTTCTTGACTCGTTTATTTCCATATTTACCGGTGTTCCGGCTGGAGATATGAACCCGGTGATGGACGCACTGGATGCACTGACGCCGGGAATGGTGATCTATACCTGCCTGGTGGCCCCGTTTATGGAGGAACTGCTCTTTAGGGGAGTGCTGTTAAGAAAAGCGAGACGATTTGGAGACCGGACGGCGGTCGTATTCACGGCGGTCATGTTCGGGCTGATGCATGGGAATCTGAACCAGTTCCTGTATGCGGTGGTGATCGGACTGGTGCTCGGTTATCTCGCGGTGCGGACGAACCGGATCCTTTACAATGTCCTGCTCCATATGGCAGTGAATTCGTTTTCGATGCTGCTCGTGATGGTGGAGGACGGGCTCTATGCGCTGGGGCTTTCCTGGGCGGCAGCGGCGTTTTCGTTTGCCAGTTTTCTTATGGTCCTGCTCGTCATCGCGGCAGGGATCTATTTCTTCTTCCGGGACGGACGCCGTTACTGGTGGCAGATGGGGCAGCAGAACGGAGTGCCGACATCGTATAAAAAATATGTGTATATGAATCCCGGATTTCTTTTCTATGTGATCATTTTCGGGATGGAGATGCTGTCGTATATGATGAAATGAGTTTAAGATGATTTTGTACGTCACAGACGGATTGATCCGGCAGAATATACTGCGGGCAGTGGACACACTGCCGCGATAACGTGGTATGTTCTGCCGGATTTTTCGTTTGAAATGCTTGAAATGGGACCGGGCTCTTGGTATAGTAGTGGGAGACATCCGGACGGTCCGACAGGAGAAATGATCCGGGAGCGCACGCCGATCCGGAAAGGAAGAGCGGGGCGTCAGAATGAGAGTAAGAGGAGACAACATGCAGAGAATCGCGAAATTTGAAAAAGTAAGCTTTGAGCAGTTTAAAAAAGATTGGCAGGGGGAACACCCGCAGGATACAGACGATATGATAAAGGAGATCTATGACGGGATCCGTCTCCCGAAACGGGCGACCGCAGGTTCCGCCGGATATGATTTCTTCGCACCGGCGGCATTTACACTGAAACCTGGTGAGATGACTAAGATCCTTACCGGGATCCGTGCGCAGATCGACGATGGATGGGTGTTAAAGCTCTATCCGAGAAGCGGACTTGGATTTAAGTTCCGCCTGCAGTTAAACAATACCGTCGGGATCATCGACAGCGATTACTACGGATCCGACAACGAGGGCCACATCCAGGTGAAGCTCACCAACGACAGCCGTGAAGGAAAGACTGTGGAAGTTGAAGCCGGAACCGGTTTCTCCCAGGGAATTTTTGTGGAGTACGGCATCACGGTGGATGACGAGGCCGATGAAGTGAGAAACGGTGGATTCGGAAGTACGACACGCGCGTAGGAGACAGAGCATATTTCCGAAGGCGCGGAGGATGAAGAATCAGAAGTATCACAGAAAAAACAAAATTAAATATATAGTTGAAAATGTATAAATATTATCGAAAATCAGAAAAAAGAGAAAAATCAAAAGAAGATGTACTGAATTTGAACCACACACCGGCTGCGGTCGTCTGTGAAGACCGGCAGTTCCATGCGAAAGTTCGAAAGCATATCGCATCAGCTCTTCTCATCGCTGGCATGCTTTTTCTCCTTACCGGCTGCGGTCATGTGACAGAGGAGATGAAGGCGGGGAAGGAAAACGGGATCGCTCTCATGGAGAACGGCGATTATGAGGGCGCTGTCGCGGAGTTTGACCGCCTGATCGATCAGACAAAGCATGTCTCATTCTTTGAGATCGATGTATTAAAATACCGCGGTGAGGCAGAATTTATGCTGGGAGATTACGGTGCCGCGGCGTACACATATGATACGCTGGTGAAGGTGGATAAACCGAGAGCGGAATACTATTATCTGGGCGCGGTGAGTCTCGCAAATTCCGGCGATGCGGAAGGCGCTGAAAACCGTCTGGAGTCCGGAACAAAGGCGGACGAAAAACATGCAGCTGCCGGCTATGCTGAAGCGATGGAAGCTCTTGGGGCGGCTTATATGACGGCCGGAGATGAGACGAAGGCAGATGAGATCTACCAGACGCTGGTGGAAGAAGGATTTTCCAGCACGGAAGTCTATAACCGCTGGATGATGGCGGCGATGAAAAAAGGCGATTACGAGGAAGCACTGCAGCACGGGGAAGCGGGACTTGCACTCTCCGATGACAGGGCGAAGAAGGAGATCGCCTTCAACCAGGCGGTGTGTTACGAGTACCTGGGGCAGTATGAGAAAGCGCTGGAGCTGTTCCGGAGCTATGAGGAACAGTACGGACAGGATGAGAAAGCGGATCATGAGATCGCGTTTCTTGTGACGAGATAGGAGAAAGAATGGCAGAATTGATAGAGATCGGTGAGCAGCAGGAGCGGGTGATCCTGTTTGCCGCCAGCACGAACGACTCCGATGACACGGAAGAATCCGTGGAGGAGCTGAAAGAGCTTGTAAAGACGGCGGGAGCGGAGACAGTCGGGACCGTGATCCAGAACCGGGAAAACATCCATCCGGGAACCTACCTTGGAAAGGGAAAGATCCAGGAACTGAAGGAGATGGTCTGGGAGAGCGGAGCGACCGGAGTTGTCTGTGACGATGAGCTCTCCCCGGCACAGCTCAAAAACCTGGAGGATGCCCTGGACACAAAGGTCATGGACCGGACGATGATCATTCTTGATATCTTTGCGGCCCGCGCGAAGACCAGGGAAGGAAAGATCCAGGTCGAGCTGGCGCAGCTCAGATACCGTGCCGTCCGTCTTGTCGGACTCAGAAATTCTCTGTCGAGACTCGGCGGCGGAATCGGCACGAGGGGTCCTGGTGAGACGAAACTCGAGGTGGACCGCAGACGGATCCATGAGCGGATCAGCCAGTTAAAATCGGAGCTTCAGGATGTGGAGCGCCACAGGGATGTGGTTCGGAAACAGAGAGAGCAGAGCGGAACTCTGACGGCGGCCATTGTTGGCTATACGAATGCAGGAAAGTCCACACTCTTAAATAAGCTCACCGGCGCCGGGATTCTGGCGGAAGATAAGCTCTTTGCAACTCTGGATCCGACGACGAGAGCGCTTGTGCTTCCGGGTGGGGAGAAGGTCCTTCTGACGGATACGGTCGGATTTATCCGGAAGCTTCCGCATCACCTTGTCGAGGCATTCAAGAGTACGCTTGAAGAAGCGAGGTACTGTGATGTGATCCTCCATGTGGTGGACTGCTCCAATCCGCAGATGGACATGCAGATGCATGTAGTCTACGAGACGCTGCGCCGACTGGACATCAAGGATAAAGAGATCATCACCGTGTTCAACAAGGTGGACCGTCCGGATGCGGACACTGCCTGCCGGGACATGTCTGCGGACTATAAGGTACGGTTATCGGCAAAGACAGGAGAGGGCATCGGGGAACTGCTCGATCTTTTTGCCGTGATCTTAAGAAACCGCAGGATCTATTTTGAGAAGGTCTTTGCATACAAAAATGCCGGGCGGATCCAGACGATCCGGAAGAGCGGACAGCTTCTCTCGGAGGAATACCAGGACGACGGGATCCATGTGAAGGCATATGTTCCTGTGGAACTGTTTGAAGAGCTGTATAAGGACTAGCGGACCGGCCGGTCAGCATCGGGAACTTTCTGTCCGGACGGGCAGAAAGCCGGAAGACAGAGAACGCTGACAGGGCGGACAGACACGCTCCGGCATGTGGGGAATGCCGGAAAATCGGACTTTGCAGCATTTGATATGAGGGGGGGGTAATCTTATGGGGAAGACACGGGGAAAAGACTTTGCCCTGGATTTTCTGGTAGATGTGGCGGGCGGTTTTATCCAGGCTGTTGCGCTGCACTGCTTTATCGACAACATTGATATCGCGCCGGGAGGCGCCAGCGGTATGGCGATCCTGCTCAACCGTCTAACGAGCCTGCCGATCGGTACACTGACATTTTTGATCAACATCCCGCTTCTGATCGCGTCCTGGATCTATCTGGGGAAGGAAAAGACGATCAAGACATTGAAAACCGTGGCGATCATGACGGTGATCCTTGATGGACTAGTGACGCCGTATTTCCCGGTGTATTCGGGGGACAAGATGGTGTCCTGCCTTTTCGGCGGAGTGCTCATGGGGATCAGCCTGGCGGTCGTATTTATGCGCGGTTCCACAACGGGTGGCGGCGATATCGCCGCGAAGCTTTTACAGAAGTTCCGCCCGCACATGCAGACCGGAAAGGCTGTCATGGCTACGGATCTCGTGATCATTCTCCTGTCCATGGCAGTGTTCCGGAATATTGAATCGGGTCTTTACGGACTGATCAATATGGTAGTCGGAACGTATGTGATCGATGTGATCCTCTATGGTATGAATAAGAGCACGATGATCACGGTGATCAGCCCGAGATCCGGGGAGATCGCAAAGGAGCTGATGAGGGATCTGGAGCGCGGCTGCACACTGCTAAAGAGCCGCGGTGCCTACCGGGAAGAGGAAGGCGAGACGGTGATCTGCGTGCTTGATAAAAAGCAGTTCTACCGCGCAAAAAAGATCGTTTACGACATTGATCCGAAGGCGTTCATGATCGTATCCGAGGCTCAGGAAGTCTACGGGGAAGGATTCCTTGATTCTGACTGGGAAGTGTAAAAATAAAGAAAAGAAAAAGACGATCCGCCAGGTAATTTGTGGATCGCCTTTTTTCGTCACGGGAGTTCTGGGGGAACTCTCATGAGATGACTTCCGGCATCCGGGGAAGACGCCGGTGAAGGGGTACGGCCTGACCGCGGCCGCGGGGTTATATCAAAGGATCGAATTATTCGATAATGCCAAGGCTCTTAGCGTACTCCGTATACTCGTCGTACCATTCATTGTAGAGATTCTGATCAACAACTTCATCGATGATCTCGTTGATCCTGTCTGTCAGGGCATCTTCCCCTTTCGGGATACCGATTCTTGTTCCCTGTGTCTCCGGATCAACTTTAAAGTAGAGGTTCGGAACGATCACGAGGTTGCTGTCCGGGTTGGATTCCAGATATAATCTTGCCATTCTGAGAGCAGCGACCATGACATCGGCTTTGCCGGTCTGGACCATCAGGAAACCATCGTTTGTGGAAGAAACACGGTTGTATTTTTTATAGCTCGGGATCTGTTCCTGTACGAACTGTTCCTGAAGGGAACCGTTCTGTGCAACGACAACCTTGTCCGAGAGATCATTGAAGGATTTGATGCTGTCGACATCTTCCTTGCGGACCAGGATACCGTAAGCAGTCTGCGGATCTTCGTCTCCGAAGTAATAACCTTTGGAGAGGTTCATGGTCTCAGCTCTTGCCGGTGTGTAAGCCAGAGCGGAGATCGCGAGATCATATTTGCCGGTCGTGATGCTTCCGAGAACGCTTGTGAAGTCCATCGGTTTGATGCGGACCTCAACGCCGAGAGATTCGCCGATATAGTTCGCAAGCTCGATATCGGAGCCGACATAGGCGTCATCTCCGCTCTTTGTCGGATCGATGAACTCGTTCGGAGCGAAGTACGGCTCGGTCGCGATCTCGATGTATCCGCGCTCCAGAATGTCGTTTAAACGATTGCCGGAACCGGTCGTCTCTGCTGCTACCAGACCTGCGTCTGTCTGCGGAGTTGTTGTCTCAGATGCCGTTGTCTGCGGGATCGTAGCGCCCATCGCGGAGGAACCGGAACATCCGGTGAGTGCCGCAGCGGATAATAAAAGTGACGTACCTAAGATGAAAAGCTGATTGAATTTCTTCATGGATGGTTCCTCCTTGTATACTCTTGATTCAGTATGCTAATGAACTTTTGGTTTAGCGTGGTAAATTGTTATCATGGTGAAGAGTATACAGGAGGAAAAGAGATTTGTCAAGTGGGTTATTAAAAAAAATTTGAGATCTACTTCGCGGATGCCTTGGAGAGCGCCGTTTTCACCGCCGATACGAGCGCCATGGAGGTGTACTGGGACCCGGCGGGGTATTCCAGACCTTCCAGACTCTGGTTTTCGAGGATCTGTTCTGAGATGAGATCCATGGCAGGAGCCATTAGAGGATACATAGTCTCAACGGAGTCGCTTAAAGGGACAAGGGACACGGAGCGGATCCCCGTGTGATCCACAGCGACCTCCACATTGACGTTCTCGCTGCCTAAAACGATGGGAGATGAATAAAGTCCCGGAACATATGTAACAGAGGCGGGAGCGGCCTGTGAGGAGCTCTCCGATGCCTGATCAGGAGCATCATGGGAGATGTTGTCCTTTTTAGGGCGGAACATAAAGAGAAACAGCATGATGAGGACGATGGCGAAGCCGATAAAAAGAGCCGTGTAGATGATCTCCTTCATCCTGAGGACGATGATCTTTGTTTTTGAACTCATAGAATAATAGATCCTTTTGGGAATGGTTTGTATTAATCATATGAGAGCGGATGAGAAAAAATACATGGCATTCCTTTTGCATGGCCCGGAGCATGGGCCGGAAGCCGGACAAAAAACTTGACATTTTTGTCCGGAACATATACGGTTTACATATCTGAAATTGAATAATGCCTGACCGGCGGAAATGCGGTCAGGGAGCAGGAGGACATAGAATGGGATTGTGCATGGTGATGGGCGGTTCCGGAGCCGGAAAAACAGAATATATCTATAGGAAGATCATCGAGCTGTCCATGAAGGAGCCGGATGGCCGTTTTTTTGTGGTGACGCCTGAACAGGCGACGATGCAGGCCCAGAAGGAGATCGTGAGACTGCATCCGAATCATGGAACGATGAACATTGATGTTGTGAGCTTTGAACGTCTGGCTTACCGGATTTTTTCAGAACTGTCGATTCCGCAGCCGGAGGTCCTGGACGATACGGGAAAAAATATGATCCTGCGGAAGCTTGCGGGGGAGAAGAAGGACGAACTTACCATGTTTTCGTCTCATCTGAACCGCCCGGGGTTTATCGGGGAGATCAAGTCCATGCTCTCGGAACTCTACCAGTACGGGGCAACTCCGGAAGACCTTAAGATCCAGTCGGCAGGAGACGGTGTCGGTCAGATCCTTTCGGCAAAGCTCTCCGACATGGAGGTGATCTTTGAGGCATTCCGGGAGTTCACAAAGGAAAAGTACATTACTCTGGAGGAACTTTTGGATGTGCTCTGTCAGGTGGCGGAGCGGTCGGAGCTTTTAAAGGACAGTGTTATGGTTCTCGACGGGTATACAGGTTTTACCCCGATCCAGTACCGGCTGATCGGAATCCTGTTAAAAATCTGCCGGGATCTCTTTGTGACGGTTTCTGCGACAATGGAGCCGGGACTGGATCTTTCTGCGGAGTCCGATGAGACCGATCTCTTTGATATGAGCAGGAAGATGACCGGAAAACTGAAAAAACTGGCGGAAGAAAACGGTATAAAAATCTACCGCGATCTGATCTTTTACAAACGTCCGCTGGTGCGCTTCCGGAACAGTCCTGCGCTCGACCATCTGGAACGGACGTTTTTCCGTTATCCGTATCCCAGATACCGCGGCGGCACGGAAGAAATCCTTCTCGTGCAGGCGAAAAATCCTGAGGACGAGGCAGACTTTATAATAAACAGGATCGAGACTCTTGTAAAAAAGAACGGATACCGGTATCGCGATATTGCTCTGGTATGCGGGGATCTTCCGGGATACAGCCGTGAGATCACCAAGAGCTTTGAGGAAAACGGGATCCCGCTTTTCCTCGATGAGAACCGGGATGTCTCCGGAAATCCACTGATCCGCCTGATCCAGAGTGCTCTCGATATCCTGCAGAAAGGATTTGATTACGAGAGCATGTTCCGATATCTCCGGACGGGACTTGTAACAGATCAGACTGAGAAAGTGGACCGGATGGAAATCTATGTGCGTGCGATGGGAATCCGCGGCTTTGCCAAATGGGATGCGGTCTGGGACCGGACGTTTGATGGCGGAGAAAATCTGAATCTTCTTGAAATGAATGCTTTTAAAGAGGAGATCATGGCGCCGCTGCGGCTGCTCCGGGAACAGTGCGGCGGCCGGGGAGTTCCGGTAAAGACAGTCACGGATGCACTGGCGGAGCTTCTGGAGATACTCGGCGCGGAGGAAAAGCTGGAAAAACTGTCGGAGCAGTTTAAAACTTGCGGTATGGACCGCGAGGCGAGAGAGTATGAGGAAATTTTCGATCTTGTCACGGAACTCTTTGAGAAATTTAAAAGTCTCCTGGGGGACGAATATGTGGCCAGAAGAGAGTACGCGGAGATCCTCTCCGCCGGTTTTTCAGAACTTTCTGTCGGGGTGATCCCTGCAGGCGCGGACCGTGTGGTCTGCGGAGACTTAAAGAGAACACGTCTCGACAAGATCAAAGTCCTCTTTTTCCTCGGAGTCAGCCAGGGAATTGTTCCGGCGGACCATTCAAAGGGCGGACTGTTTACCGACAATGAGAGGGAGATCTTAAAAAAGAATTCCATGGAGCTTGCACCGACCGCCAGGGAAGAGGGCTTTATGGAGCGGTTTTATCTGTATCTCATGATGACAAAGCCGTCCGACCAGCTGATCCTCTCCTGGCCGGCGGTGACGGCGGAAGGAAAAGAGATCCGTCCATCCGGCATGATCGGGGAGATGAAAAAGAGATTCCCGGATCTTGTGATCCATGAGAGCGGGGAGGAGAAATGTCCGGATGTATCCGTGACGGCAGCAAAAAAATCCGTGCTTTCCTGGCTGCAGGAGCCGGAGAAAATGATGGATCCGGCGCAGGAAGAGCCGAGAGTGCTTTACCGCTTTCTCTCCTCGGAGAAAGAGACGGAGGCCGAGATGGAAAATCTTGCAAAAGCTGTCGCCTATTCTTATAAAAAAGGAGAGATCGGCAGAACAGCTGCGCGGGAACTCTATGGGACACTGCTTCGGGGAAGTGTCACGAGAATGGAGGGATATGCGGCATGTGCCTATTCCCACTTCCTGAATCACGGACTTGGACTGCGTGCAGGAAAAGAGTATGAGCTCGATCTTTCCGATATGGGAAATCTGTTTCACCAGTCGCTCGATACGTTTTTCAGAAATATCCGGGATCACGGGAAGGATTTCAGAACGATCACGGATGCGGAGCGGCGGACTCTGGTAAGAAAAGCGGTGGAGGAGGTTTCTGCAAAGTACCGGAATACGATCATGAAAAGCTCTGCGAGAAATGCATATCTCGAAAAGAAAGTGGAGAGGATCACGGACCGGACCGTGCGGGCACTGATCTACCAGATCCGGAAGGGCGATTTTGAGCCGGAAGAGTTCGAGGTAGATGTCAGCACGAGGATCCCGCTGAAAGATGGGGAGGCGCTGAATCTCCGGGGAAGGATCGACCGGATGGATGTGTTTGAGGATGAGGATAAGGTCTATGTGAAAATCATGGATTACAAATCGGGAAGCACATCCTTTGATCTGGCGCTTTTATATCACGGACTGCAGCTTCAGCTCGTGGTCTATATGGATGCGGCGCTGAAAATGCAGGAAAACCGGCATCCGGGGAAGCAGGCGGTCCCGGCCGGGATCTTTTATTATCATATCGATGACCCTGTGATCGACCGCGAGGACGGGATGACGGACGAGGAGATCGAAGCCGGGATCCTGCGCAGGCTCAGAATGAACGGACTCGTGAACAGCAGTCTGGATGTGATCCGCCATATGGACCGGGACATCGAAAAGGAATCCGATGTGATCCCGGTTGCGTTAAAGGATGGATATGTCCAGGAGGTAAAGTCCTCTGTTGCCGGGGGAAAGCGGTTTGCCAGACTTGCAGATTTTGTGAACGGACAGCTGAAGACTATGGGCGGTGAGATCCTGGACGGAAATGTGGCGGTCAATCCGTATAAACAGGGAAACAGGACAGCATGTGATTATTGTCCATACCACAGTGTCTGCGGATTTGATCTGAAGACAGAAGGATATGGATTCCGCCGTTTCCGCCCGATGAAGGCGGAGGAGATCTGGAAGGAGATCGATCCGGAGAAATCAGATGAAAATGAGACAGAGGAACAGGAAAGCGGAAACAGAAAACCGGAACCGGGGAGACGCAAGGACGGAGAGGAGAAGATGTGATGGCGACAACATGGACGGACGAACAGTTACAGGTCATTGAGACGAGGCATAAGAATCTTCTTGTCTCTGCGGCCGCAGGAAGCGGAAAGACTGCGGTCCTCGTTGAGAGAATCATCCGCATGATCACAGATCCGGATCAGCCGGTGGACATTGACAGACTGCTCGTCATGACGTTCACCAACGCGGCGGCCGCGGAGATGCGGGAGCGTGTGGAGACGGCTCTCGGATCACTTCTCGACGAAGACCCGGGAAATAAAAATCTGGAACGGCAGAGCACGCTGATCCACCATGCGAAGATCACCACGATCGACAGCTTCTGCCTGAATCTACTGAGGGAACACTTCCACGAGCTGGATCTGGATCCGGGATTCCGGGTGGCGGACGAAGGCGAACTTCTGCTCTTAAAAGCCGATGTGATGAAAGAGCTCCTGGAGGAATATTACGGGAGAGAAGATGAGCGGTTCCTGCAGTTTGTGGACACTTATGCGTCAGGGCGGACGGACGGAGGTCTCGAGGACTATATTTTAAAAGTATGGGAGTTTTCACAGAGTAATCCGTGGCCGGGAGAGTGGATCGCCGCCTGCCGGGACGAGCTTTCGGAGAGCAGTGAGGAAAGTTCCGGGGAAAAAGGCGGAAAGGAACCGGCCTGGATGAAATTCCTGATCCGGGATGTGGGACGCCAGGCGGAGGAATTTCTGGATGGTCTTTATGAGGCAGCAGAACTTGCCGCTGAGGAGGACGGACCGCAGGCGTATGCTCCGATGCTGGCGGAAGATATTCGGGCAATGGAAATACTGAAAGAAGCGGAGACTTACCGGGAGATCGCAGATGGGATTGCCGGACTGAAATTCGGACGTCTGGCGGCTGTCAGGGGAAAACAGGTGGATCCGGAGAAGAAAGAGCGGGCGGCAGCGCTCAGAAATGCCGCAAAGGACGGCATCAAAAAGATGAAAGCCTTTTATCTTCCGGGTGATGTGGATTCTGTGTTTTCCGACATGGATGCCTGCCGGGGACCGATCCGGATGCTTCTGGAACTTGCGGAAGAATTTTCCGCCAGGTTCCAGGAGGCAAAAGAAGAAAAGAATCTGGTGGATTTCAATGACCTGGAACATTTTGCACTCGAAATCCTTACAGGCGGCAGTCCGGATCACAGACCGGGAGCAGTGGCGGATGAACTTTCGGGAATCTATGAAGAAATTCTCGTAGATGAGTATCAGGACAGCAATGAGGTCCAGGAGACACTGATCCGCTGTGTATCCAGAGAACGGTTCGGGACACCGAATGGTTTTATGGTCGGCGATGTGAAGCAGAGCATCTATAAGTTCCGACTGGCGAAGCCGGAGCTTTTTCTGGAAAAATATGAATCTTACGGGGATGAGGATGATCTGTACCAGAAGATCGAGCTCCATAAAAATTTCCGGAGCCGACGGGAGGTCCTTGAAAGCATCAATGATGTGTTTTATCAGATCATGACAAAGCAGTTGGGAAATATCTGCTACACGGACGATGCGGCCCTGTATGCGGGAGCAAAATTTCCGGAAACGCCCAAAGAAGGCCAGGCAAAGACGGAGGTCCTGCTCTTAAATACGGGAGATCCTCTTTTTGACGGCATGGATGAGGAAAAAGCGGATTACACAGCACGGGAAGCGGAGGCGAGACTGATCGCTGCAAAGATCCGCGAGCTGACTGATCCGGAATCCGGAATGCAGATCTATAACGGAAAGACCGGGCAGTATGAACGATTAAAGAAAAAGGATATCGTGATCCTTCTGCGGAGTCTTTCCGGATGGTCGGAGGAATTTTTAAGTGTTCTCGGTGCAGCAGGAATCCCGGCGTATGCGGAGTCCAGGACAGGGTATTTTACAGCGGTGGAAGTTGAGACGATGTTAAATATGCTGGCGCTCATCGACAACCCGATGCAGGACATCCCGTTAGCCGGAGTGCTGAAATCTCCGATCGGCGGAATGAAGGACCGGGAGCTTGCCATTGTGATGGCGGACTTTAAGCGGGATCCGGACCGCGGGGAAGATATCGGATTCTATGGGGCAGTGAAGCACTATCTGGAAAAACATGGGAAACATGATGAAACGATGACATCGGCCCGGACTGGGGAAGAGAGCGAAGAAGAGACAATCTTCCGGAAGCTGCAGACCTTTATGGATCTGCTTGCGGAGCTTCGGAGAGAATCCCTGTATCTTCCGGTCTCCAGACTGATCGGCCGTATCTTTGATCGGACAGGATACGACAAATATGCGGCTGCCATGCCGGCCGGGAAGACTCGGCAGGCAAACCTTGCCATGCTGGTACAGAAGGCGGAAGATTATGAGAAAACAAGCTATCAGGGGCTGTTTGACTTTATCCGCTATATCGAAAAACTGAAGAAATACAACACGGATTTCGGAGAGGCATCCCGGTCCGGGGAACATGATGATGCGGTGCGGATCATGAGCATCCACAAAAGTAAAGGACTGGAGTTCCCGGTCGTATTCCTCGCCGGATGCGGAAAAAAATTTAACCGCCAGGATGCAAGAGGGCGGATCCTGATCGACGAAGAGCTCGGGATCGCGGCAGATTTTCTGGATCCGGTGAAGAAAGTCAAGGCGCCTACTTTAAAGAAAAATGTGCTTGCAAGGCGCTCCAACCTCGAAAACATGGGGGAGGAGCTGAGAATCCTCTATGTCGCGATGACGCGTGCAAAAGAAAAGCTCATCATCACGGCGGGGGACAAGTACCTGGAGAACAAGATCGAAAAATGGGGAATGACCGGATCAGTGGGAGCACTGCCGTTTACCGTGCTGAGCGCGGCGTCCTCCTATCTGGACTGGATCTTGATGGCAGCCGGGGGCGCAAAAAGAACGATCGATGTGAAAAATGTCCCGATGAAGGATCTCCTTGTGGAGGAAGAAAAAAATCAGGAAGAGAAGGCAAAACTTTACCTGGAACTGGAACAACTCCGCGGGGAAAAGCCGGAAAAAATTCCGGAACTGATTCGGAAACCGTATCCGTTTGAGGCGGATCTTTCCCTGCATGCGAAGATGTCCGTCTCGGAACTGAAGATGCAGGGACAGTTCACGGATGATGCGGAAAGCGCGTTCCTGGTCCAGCCGGAGCGGGAAGGTCCGGCGGAAGAAACAGAACGGGGGCCAGAAGGAGAGCCGGAGAAATCTCCGGAAGCGGAAGAACGTCTGTCTGCCGCTGAGAAGAGGGCGCGTCAGAAACAGGCAACAGGCCGCGGTACCGCCTGCCACCGGATGCTGGAACTGATCCATTTTTCGGATATTTCCGGGTATGAGGATGTGAAAAAAGAATTTGACCGGGTTCTCTCTGAAAAGAGAATGCAGCCGGATGCGGTCCGCCTGGTGTCACCCGGCATGATCGCGAAGTTTTTCCGGTCCGGGATCGCCGGCCGGATGAAGATGGCAGACAGGCAGGGAAAACTGAGAAAAGAGAGCCAGTTTATCCTTGGAATTCCGGCCCGGGAGATGAAAGCGGCGGATTCGGATGAACTCGTTCTGATCCAGGGAATCATCGATGCATGGTTCGAGGAGAAGGACGGACTTGTGATCGTAGACTATAAAACCGACAGAGTGAAGGAAGGGGAAGAACAGACTCTTCTGGACCATTATCAGGTCCAGCTTCAGTATTATGCCCGGGCGCTCTCCCAGATCACAGGAAAAAGAGTGAAGGAAGCGGTCATCTATTCCCTGACGATCCAGAAGGAGATAAACGTACCGGTCGGGCAGTAGAGAAGGCGGCTGCGGAAGGCTGCCGGAGCTGACTGAAAAGGAAGGCTGCATAAAAAAGACTGCCCGATGTTGTGAAAAAAGGTTACTTTTCACGGGTAGGAATTTTCTGAACTGAAAATTCCGTATGATACCGTTGAGGTCGCGGATTTTGCCGATTTGGAATGCGAAGCATCGGCAAAATCCTGTTACAGTACGCGGGCATGGAGTGACCGTGTACTGTAACGAAAAAAGCGCCGGACAGTCTTTTTATGCAAACTTATTTATTCCGCGATGATCAGCTCTTTCGCATACGGGAGAGATGCGATCCAGTCGCAGAAGGTGTGCCACTCGGTGAGCTTATGATTCTTTCTCGCATGATAGATGTTCACGAGAGTCTCATAGTTCATCGTGCAGGTGCGCATCTGGTTGTAGCTGGACGGGAGGAGCTGGATCATATCGTACCAGTCCTCTTTGTTCTTGCCCTCGTTCATGTATTTCAGGCGGATCTGCTCAAGGCGGTCCACAACGGTCTGCATGTAGGCGAGAGTGTCCGGAGTCATATGGTCGTGGCTGAAATCGTCGATGTCGAACGGTTTGGAATGGATCTTGTGCATGGTACTCGTGGAGTTTGCGACGGTCGCCACTTTGTAGGTATCATATTCCTTCCACCAGTAGAGCGGAGCTGTAATGTCCACGGAGACGAAGATCTGGCGGATGAATTTGCGGTGGTCGCTTCCGGCCATGCGGAGACGTTTCGCAAGATCGATATCGTTCGGACCGAAGACGAAATTTCCATCCTCATCGTAGCTGCTGTCCATGCGTGCCCAGCTGTTCATCGGGTTTCTTGCGCCGCGCATGGCGTTCTCGAAATTCATGACGCTTGTGCGTTCAAATTTTATCATAATGGGTGTTCTCCTTCATAAAAAAGTCTGGCGGAAGAGAAAGTAGCGGAAGGATCTTCCAACCGTCTGTCCTGCGCCGGATGCTTTCCCTATTATAACGGGTTTTGTGGGAGGATACAAGATGAAAATTTAGGAGGATCACATGCTTTTTGGGCTGTTCTTCTGGGCAGATCGGGAATGCGGATATGACAGCTTGCGATTCAGGCGTCTTTTCGCTATAATAGGGAAAAAAGAAAGAAGAGTGGCTTTGCCATCAATATAAAGGAGGAAACAGCCATGAATATCATTGCGGCGGTGGATAAACACTGGGCGATCGGAAACAAGGGGAAACTTCTGGTGACGATCCCGGATGACCAGAAGCTTTTCCGTGAGGAGACAAAAGGAAAAGTGATCGTCATGGGAAGAAAGACGCTGGAAAGTCTCCCGGGCGGGCAGCCGTTAGCGGGGAGAGTCAATGTCATTCTCACGAGAGACGAGTCTTACAGGGCAAAGGGGTGTGAGATCTTTCATGATCTCTCTTCAGCCATGGAATATTTAAAACAGTTTGCGTCGGAGAATATCTACATTATCGGCGGTGCGGAGATCTACAGGGCGTTCCTGCCGTACTGCGACACGGCCCACATCACATGGATCGACTACGAGTACATGGCGGATACATGGTTCCCGGATCTCGACAAAGATCCGGACTGGGAAGTGACGGCGGACAGCGATGAGCAGACGTATTTCGACCTTTGCTATGAATTCCGGCGGTATGAGCGCACGGGAAAGAAGGCTCTGGCGCTGGGAGAAAAAACAGCTTCTTTGCTATGACGCATAAAAGTGATACAGAAATGCAGAAAAAACGCAAAACCGGAAGAATCGATGTTGCGTATCTGACAAAAAAATGTTACACTGAACTCAGTGTGTGTCAGTGACTTTGCAGACCCGGCTCCGATGGAGTGCGGGAGAATGATCTGAAAAGTTCTGTGTTGCAATCTGATTTCAGCTGCCGGAAAAGTCTTTTCGGCGGAACATGTTTGAGAAAACAGGAGGTATGGGATATGTATCCTATTTTAGAGGCAAAAAAGCTTGCGGATAAGATCTATCTGATGGTCGTAAAAGCTCCGAGAATTTCCGCAAACTGCAAACCTGGTGAGTTTGTGATCGTAAAGATCGATGAGAAAGGCGAGCGTATTCCGCTTACGATCTGCGACTATGACCGCGAGAAGGAGACGATCACGATCGTATTCCAGACAGTCGGTGCGTCCACAGAGCGTATGTCCACATTACAGGCCGGAGACTCTTTCCGTGATGTTGTCGGACCGCTCGGAAACCCGTCTGATTTCGTAAAAGAAGACATCGAAGAATTAAAGAAGAAAAAATATCTGTTCGTTGCGGGCGGTGTCGGAACAGCTCCGGTATATCCGCAGGTAAAATGGTTAAAAGAACATGGGATCGACGCTGACGTCATCATGGGATCCAAGACAAAAGATCTCCTGATCCTCGAGGACGAGATGAAAGCGGTTGCCGGAAACCTCTATGTGACGACCGATGACGGTTCCTACGGACATAAAGGAATGGTTACCGAGGTCATCAAAGAACTCGTAAATGAGCAGGGAAAGAAATATGACGTCTGTGTCGCGATCGGACCGATGATCATGATGAAATTCGTATGTCTCCTGACAAAGGAGCTTGAGATCCCGACAGTCGTAAGCTTAAACCCGATCATGGTAGACGGAACCGGAATGTGCGGTGCATGCCGTGTGACGGTTGACGGAAAGGTAAAATTTGCCTGCGTGGACGGACCGGAATTTGACGGACATGCCGTAAACTTTGATGAGGCAATGAAACGCCAGCAGATGTACAAGACAGAAGAAGGCCGTGCCCTTTTAAAACTCCGTGAGGGCGAAACCCACCACGGCGGATGCGGAAACTGCGGCAACGATTGATCGGTGATATGGAGGAAATGACATGGATGGAATGAAGAAAGTCCCGGTAAGAGAACAGGAGCCGAAGGTTCGCGCAACGAACTTTGAGGAGGTCTGTTACGGATATAATGAGGAAGAGGCTGTCGCTGAGGCGTCCAGATGCTTAAACTGCAAAAACGCGAGATGCGTTCAGGGATGCCCGGTCAAGATCGATATTCCGGCATTTGTAAAAGAAGTAAAAGAAGGAAACTATGCTGAGGCTGCAAAGGTGATCGGAAAATCTTCCGCACTCCCGGCTGTCTGCGGCCGTGTGTGCCCGCAGGAGAGCCAGTGTGAAGGCCAGTGCGTCCGCGGCATCAAGGGCGAGGCTGTTTCCATCGGTAAACTTGAACGTTTTGTTGCCGACTGGTCCAGAGAGAACGGGATCGTTCCGGAAAAGCCGGAGAAGACAAACGGCATCAAGGTCGCGGTCATCGGTTCTGGCCCGTCCGGACTTACCTGTGCAGGCGATCTCGCGAAACTTGGCTATGAAGTAACGATCTTCGAGGCACTTCACGAGCCGGGCGGAGTTTTAACATACGGAATTCCGGAGTTCCGTCTTCCGAAACAGGGCGTTGTACAGCCGGAGATCGAGAACGTGAAGAAACTCGGCGTTGACATCGAGACAAACGTAATTATCGGCAAGTCTGTAACCGTTGACGAGCTGATGGACGAAGAGGGCTACAAGGCAGTCTTCATCGGTTCCGGTGCCGGTCTTCCGAGATTTATGGGAATCCCGGGCGAGAACGCAAACGGCGTATTCTCCGCAAACGAGTACCTGACAAGAAGCAACCTTATGAAGGCGTTCCGCGACGATTATGACACACCGATCGCTGCTGGTAAGAAAGTTGCTGTTGTCGGCGGTGGAAACGTAGCGATGGACGCAGCGAGAACGGCTCTCCGTCTCGGTGCAGAGGTTCATATCGTATACAGAAGAAGTGAGGCAGAGCTTCCGGCAAGAGCAGAGGAAGTTCACCATGCAAAAGAAGAGGGGATCATCTTCAATCTCTTAACGAACCCGACTGAGATCCTGACCGATGAAAAGGGCTGGGTCAAAGGCATGGTCGTAAGAAAGATGGAACTTGGCGAGCCGGATGCATCCGGAAGACGCCGTCCGGTCGAGATCGAAGGTTCCGATTATACGATCGATGTTGATACGGTCATCATGGCGCTCGGTACTTCCCCGAACCCGTTAATCTCCTCCACAACAGGCGGACTTGAGATCAACAAGCATAAATGCATCGTTGCGGATGAGTCGAACGGAAAGACTTCCCGTGAGGGCGTATTTGCAGGCGGAGATGCTGTGACAGGTGCTGCTACCGTTATTCTTGCCATGGAGGCAGGAAAAGCAGGAGCGCGCGGAATCCACGAGTATCTGAGCGGTAAGAAAGCTGAATAAAAAAGTTGTGCCTGACGGAGCGCAGATACGTTCCGGCAGGCATCTGCATGAGAAATCGTGACAGAAAGAGCTGCCGTTGGAAGGGGATTCTTCCGTAGGCGGCTCTTTATACTATCTGGCCCCGGGGCGGCAGAATGGGACAGCCGCACCTTTTGCAGAGTAACATACGAAACGGAGGAAAAGAACATGAAGAGCCCCATGACCCAGGAACAACGCTACATAAAAATGACGGAAACCCCGATCTCCCGGCTGATCCCGAGCCTGGCGATCCCGACGATCATCAGCATGCTGGTGACTTCCATCTACAACATGGCGGATACATTTTTCGTGAGCCGGATCGGCACGAGTGCATCGGCGGCCGTCGGCGTGAGTTATTCGTTGATGTCTATGATCCAGGCACTTGGATTTACGCTCGGAATGGGAAGCGGAAACTATCTATCGCGGGTTCTCGGAAGCAGGGATGAGGAAAAAGCAGAGCGGATCGCTTCCACCGGCTTTTATTCCGCGATCCTGATCGGGCTCCTGTTCGCGGTCGTGTGTCTGCCGAATCTTGATGTGCTCGTGAGACTTTTAGGAGCTACGGATACGATCGCTCCTTACGCAAAGGATTATGCAAAGTATATCCTGATCGCAGCCCCGGTCATGACAGGGTCGCTGGCAATGAATAACCTGCTCCGTTTCCAGGGACTGGCTGTCTACGCGATGATCGGGATCACGACCGGAGGCATCTTAAATATGATCCTGGACCCGATCTTTATCTTCGGACTGGATCTCGGGATCTCCGGCGCCGCACTTGCGACTGCGTTCAGCCAGTGCATCAGTTTCGGGATCCTGTTTTTCCAGAGTCTTTTGAGAAAGGACTGTGTGCACCTGAAACCGGGAAAGATCACGCTTTCTTTATCCCTCTACGGTGAGATCCTTCACGGCGGGATCCCGTCCCTCTGTCGTCAGGGCATCGCGAGCATTGCGACTGCTGCGCTGAACCTTGCGGCAAACCCATTCGGGGATGCGGCGATCGCGGCTCTCTCCATCGTGAGCAGGTATATGATGTTCATCGGCTCCGCCATGATCGGATTCGGACAGGGATTCCAGCCGGTCTGCGGCTTCAATTTCGGTGCGAAGCGGTATGACAGAGTCCTGGAGTCCTTCTGGTTCTGTGTGAAGGTCTCGGTTGTCTTTCTGGCAGTTCTTGCAGTCGGAAGCTTTGTCGGTGCGCCGCAGATCATGCGTGCATTCCGGAAAGAGGACCTCGATGTGATCGAGATCGGGACCTGGGCGATGCGGTTCCAGTGCGTCACGCTGCCGCTGTCCGCCTGGATCGTCATGTCCAACATGATGACCCAGACGATCGGGTACGGGTTCCGCGCATCACTTGTCGCGTCCGGCCGCCAGGGACTTTTCCTGATCCCGGCGCTCTTCATCCTTCCGTCTGCATTCGGGATCCGCGGTCTGCAGTTATGCCAGCCGGTCGCAGATGCGCTGACATTTGTCCTGGGCGTGGTGATCGTTCTTGGAATTTTGAGGGAACTGAAGGAAAAGCAGAGGGAAGAAGTGCAGATGCAGCAGTAAAGGAATCCCGGACGAGGCGCAATTGCTGCTTCAAAAAGACGGAAATTTCTGAACCGGAGCTTCTGCAAGATACGGTTGAGCGTGAAGTTTTTGATGATGTCAACAAGTGAAAACACGATTCGCAGTTTTTCCCTTGTTATCGCGACAGTCGCCAAGGTCCCGCGCAAGCGCGGACTTTGGTTCGTTGTTCGCATAAATAGAAAAGCCCGGGGAATTATGATCCCCGGGCTTTTCGTATGATGCTTCGCAAGGAAGCGCCTGATTTTTTTAGAACTTACCTTCATCAGCAGCCTGCTGTACAGAAACAGCAACAGCAACGGTAGCGCCAACCATCGGGTTGTTGCCCATACCGATCAGACCCATCATCTCAACGTGAGCCGGAACGGAGGAGGAGCCTGCGAACTGTGCGTCAGAGTGCATACGGCCCATGGTATCTGTCATACCGTAGGAAGCCGGACCTGCTGCCATGTTATCCGGGTGAAGGGTACGGCCTGTGCCGCCGCCGGATGCTACGGAGAAGTACTTCTTGCCTTTCTCTACGCATTCCTTCTTGTATGTACCTGCAACCGGATGCTGGAAACGGGTCGGGTTGGTGGAGTTACCGGTGATGGAAACGTCTACGCCCTCTTTCCACATGATTGCAACGCCCTCTGTTACGTCGTTAGCACCGTAGCAGTTTACTTTTGCACGCGGGCTCTCCGGATCTGTGGAGTAGCATTTGCGGAAAACTTCCTCAACTTCGCCTGTGTAGTAGTTCATCTTTGTCTCAACATAAGTAAAGCCGTTGATACGGGAGATGATCTGTGCAGCGTCTTTTCCGAGACCGTTTAAGATAACACGGAGCGGTTTTTTACGAACTTTGTTTGCTTTCTCAGCGATACCGATCGCGCCCTCAGCGGCTGCGAAGGACTCGTGACCTGCGAGGAAGCAGAAGCAGTCTGTGTCCTCTTCCAGGAGCATTTTTCCGAGGTTGCCGTGTCCGAGACCAACTTTTCTCTGATCAGCAACGGAACCCGGGATACAGAAAGCCTGAAGACCTTCACCGATTGCAGCAGCAGCGTCTGCGGCACGGCGGCAGCCTTTCTTGATCGCGATCGCAGCGCCTACTGTGTAAGCCCAGCATGCGTTCTCGAAACAGATCGGCTGGATCTTCTTTACCTGGTCATATACGTTAAGGCCTGCATCCTTTGTGATCTTCTCAGCTTCTTCAATGGATGCGATGCCATAGCTGTTTAAAACGGAATTGATCTTGTCAATTCTTCTCTCATAGGATTCAAATAATGCCATTGTTTTCTTCTCCTTCCAATCATTCCTGACGCGGGTCAATGATCTTCACTGCATCTGCTACGCGGCCGTACTGACCTTTTGCTTTTTCGTAAGCAGTTGTCGGATCGTCGCCTTTTTTGATGAAGTCGGTCATCTTGCCGAGGTTTACGAACTGGTAGCCGATGATCTGGTCATCAGCGTCAAGAGCGATACCGGTAACATAACCTTCTGCCATCTCGAGGTAACGCGGACCTTTCTTTAAAGTACCGTACATCGTACCAACCTGGGAACGAAGACCTTTACCGAGATCCTCAAGACCAGCGCCGATCGGAAGACCTTCCTCGGAGAATGCACTCTGGGTTCTTCCGTAAACAATCTGGAGGAAGAGCTCTCTCATTGCTGTATTGATTGCATCACAGACAAGGTCTGTGTTTAATGCTTCAAGAATTGTTCTGCCCGGAAGGATCTCTGCTGCCATAGCTGCGGAGTGAGTCATACCGGAACATCCGATGGTTTCCACAAGAGCCTCCTGAATGATACCTTCCTTTACATTCAGGGTCAGCTTACAGGCACCCTGCTGCGGAGCGCACCAGCCAATACCGTGTGTCAGACCGGAAATATCTTTGATTTCCTTGGACTGTACCCATTTCGCTTCCTCCGGGATCGGAGCTGCGCCATGGTTTACGCCCTGCGCAACCGTGCACATCTGTTCTACTTCATGTGAATAAATCATGTTGAGACTCCTTTCAATATATGGTTTTTAATGCTCGTTAAAAAAATCACATCATACCCGTTCCATTTTCTCACAAAAATGAAGTTTCGTCCATACCTTTTTCCAAAATATTCAGGTTTTGGGAAGGAATTTCAACAGAAAAAAGAACCCCCCGGGTAGGAATAAGAATGGAATTTCTTATTGCGGAACATATTCTATATAGCGGAAAAACGATGGATCAAACCAATGAAATCCTGTTCATACAGGAGAAGAGAAAAGAGATTGTAAACCCGGGATTTCAGCGTTATACTAAAAGGAACGAAATATGATCGGGGCGGCGGTCAGATCCTGCCTGGTGCGGGAAACGGTCGGCGGCTCATGCAAAAAATAACGAGGTGGATCAATGAACCTTCATGAGGATGCAAAGATGAAAATCGAACAGAAGGAAGAAAAAGAACTGGAAATTCTCGGAGAGATCCTGGAAGCGTATGTCGATACGCCGATCAAAAAGGATGCGTTTCTGATCGGAGATCTTGGTCTCGATTCCTTTCTGATCGTATATTTTATATCGGAAGTAGACGACCGTTTCGGCACTGCGATCGAGATGCCGGAACATGTGGAGTATATGACGGTCCAGGATGTGCTGGATCAGTTAAACGGGAGAAAGTGACCGGCCAAAAAGGCGTGAAGCCGCAGCCGGATACCGGAAAGCGGCTCGTACAGCAGAACCGGAGGACAGGAGAAAATACATATGGAAAAAACACTGGAAGAGAAAAAAGAACTTGCTGCGAAGGTGATCGCGGCATTAAAAAAAGAGTATCCGGATGCGGACTGCACGCTGGATTACAACGAAGCATGGAAGCTTTTGGTCAGCGTGCGCCTGGCGGCCCAGTGCACGGATGCGAGAGTCAATGTGGTCGTTCAGGATCTCTATAAAAAATTCCCGGATGTGAAATCGCTGGCGGAAGCGGATGTGAACGAGATCGAGGAGATCGTCCGTCCCTGCGGACTCGGGAAGAGCAAGGCGCGCGATATCAGCGCCTGCATGAAGATCCTCTGGGAACAATATCATGGAAATGTGCCGGATGACTTTGACGCACTCTTAAAACTCCCGGGCGTCGGAAGAAAGAGCGCGAATCTCATCATGGGTGATGTCTTCGGAAAACCGGCGATCGTCACCGATACCCACTGCATCCGCCTGACAAACAGGATTGGTCTCGTGGACGGGATCAAGGACCCGAAAAAAGTTGAGATGGCGCTCTGGAAGATCATTCCGCCGGAGGAAGGAAATGATTTCTGCCACCGCCTCGTGGAACATGGACGGGCTGTCTGTACTGCGCGGACAAAGCCGTACTGTGACAGGTGCTGTCTGGCGGAGTTCTGTGAGAAGAACGGGGTCGAGTAAGGAAGGTTTGAGCTGTCATGAATCCATAAAAAGGTCAGAATGGAAAAGCGTCCATTCTGACCTTTTTGGTATCAGGATTCGTTTTTGCGATCGTGCAGTGGGAAATCAGGAACTCTGACCTAGTTTGTCGTCTCGTTCTCAAATTTCTCCATGTATTTTTCCTGAATCAGCTTTACGAGTTCCGGAGCTTTTCCGCCGATCGGAGTTCCGTTCATCTCGCAAGCCGGAGAGCAGAATTTTGTGGAGCTGGAGACGATGATCTCATCGGCATCCATGAGTTCCGCCATTGTGAACGGTGTCTCATCGACCGGGATCCCGTTGTCTTTGCAGATCTGGATGATGTGCATTCTTGTGATGCCCGGGAGGATGTAGTGGTCGGTCGGGTGAGTCTTGAAGATCCCGTCTTTGATGATGGAGACATTGCTGTGGGCGCACTCGGTGACAACATCGCCGCGGTGGAAGACGCATTCCCCGCATCCCATGGACTCGGCTTTCTCGGCGGCCATGACGTTGACAAGGAGGTTTAAGGTCTTGATGTTGCAGTGAAGGAACCGGGTATCCTCAACATCGGTGAGCTTCAGGCGTTTGCTGGAATCTGCCGGTTTTCCCGGTTTCATAAAGATCCAGAGATTCGGCTTTGTGCCTTTTTCTGGGAACTGGTGCTGGCGGATGCCGGTTCCGCGGGTCATCTGCCAGTAGATGAAGATATCGCTGTCGTCCATCTTCGCGAGCATGTCATAGAGGATCGCGGTCAGTTCTTCGCGTGTATAAGGAATCTCGATCCTGAGAAGGCCCGCACTGTTGAAAAAGCGGTCGAGATGTTCTTTTAAGGCGAAGATCTTTCCGTTTCTTGCAAGTGTTGCTTCATATACACCGTCCCCGAAGTAGCAGGCACGGTCATTCATCGGCACGGTCATCTCCTCGAGAGGACCGAATTTCCCATTGTAATATCCAAGTGTTTTCATAATGATTTCCTCCTGAATTCAAGTGGTTGCGGCACAAGGGCAGGGATTGTTCCCTTTGTGGTATCATAGCATGAAACGCGGGCGTTGTAAAGAATATGGGGTGAACAGGGTTGTGGAAACTTCATAAAAAGTTCGGAAATCTTTCGTTGTAATATGGCATATTTTCCGGTATAATAGGAATGATCATGAAAAGAAACCACCTGTGCAGAAATGGGTGGTGAGCATAATAATGAAGGAAAGTGCAGGAAATTACCAATGAACATCAGTATGAACCCAAATGGTGAACTGTACCAGTCGGCTGTCAACGCGCCGGGAGCGATCAATATCCCGGAGAGCTTTTTAAATGAGGCACGTCAGTTCCGGGAGTTAAATATGCGCTACGCATGTGCGATCCGGGAAGTGAAGACGAAATTGGAAGTATTGAACGACGATCTCGCAGTGCGGAATCAGAGAAACCCGATCCAGATGATCAAATCCAGAGTGAAAAAGCCGGAGAGCATCATCGAAAAACTCCACAGAAGAGGATTCCCGATCTCCGTAGAGTCGGTGCGGGAAAATCTCTACGATGTGGCGGGGATCCGCGTGATCTGTTCGTTTGTGGATGATATCTATACCGTCGCCGAGATGCTGGCGCGACAGGATGATATCAACGTTCTCATGGTAAAAGACTATATCCGCTGTCCGAAGGTCAACGGTTACCGCAGCTACCACATAATCATCGAAGTTCCGGTATTCTTCTCCGACCGGAAGGAAAACATGCGCGTGGAGGTCCAGATCCGGACGATCGCGATGGACTTCTGGGCGAGTCTGGATCATCAGATGAAGTATAAGAAGGATGTGGAAGATGCGAGTGAGATCAGCGATGAACTGAAAGAGTGTGCAGAGGTGATCGCACAGACAGACCTTAAAATGCTGGCGCTCCGCCGGAAGATCGAAGATCGTGAGAGCAGGGAAAATCCCCTCCAATTTGATAAAGATCTGCCGTAGGCCGAAAAGAACAGCCGGCAGCAGATGCAAAAAAGAGAAGAGCGGGCAGACGACAAAAGAAAGCTGAGGAAAAAGCTGTTTGTCGAATGCGTCCTTAATAGAGATAGCAGCACAGGGTTTCGGTGATCCGGAACCCTGTTTTTTTGTACAGGGCAAGAGCCGGAGTGTTATTTCCGGCAACCTGAAGGAGGACCGGACGTTTATGATCACCAGAAGCACCGGTGCGGGATGAAACCGCGACCGGGGTGTCGGAAACAGTCCGACCGGTGTAAAGATCCGTCAGGAGATTTTCGGTGTCTGAAAACAGTCCTACAAGGACAGTCTGTAAAAATGAGGTTCCGTATCCTTTTCCACGCTGCGATCTTTCCACTTCAAAACCGTAGAGATAGTAGTGGGACGGGAAGACAGAAAAATTTACGATGGCATGTCCGGATCGAAAACAGAGTGTCAGGGTCCCGTCGATATCCAGAGTTTCGAGCTGAACATCGGTGAGAAAGCCGGATGGTGCAGCCGCAGATTCCGCATGGTCAGTTCGCCGGACAGCAGTAGAAAAATCCTCCGGCAGCAGCTCCATCATATGTTCCTCAGAGTCCTGTTCCGCTCCGATCGCCTCAAGGACAGCGGCGGTGTTCCGGTCTTTCTGATCCACATAGAAGAGCAGTTCGGAATCCTCTGGAAGTTCCTGGATCCCCTGATCCAGAAGCGCAGAGAAGAGTCCCTGACCGCGGAATTTCGGATCTGTAAAGGCGGAGCACTCAAACAGAAGGTCGTCCACCGGAACAAAAGCGATGGCGGAGACGATGCGCCCGTCGTATTCAGAAAAAAGAAACAGGGATGCATCCTTAAAAGGGAAAGAGAGCGAGGTGTGATCGTGAGCTGTGCATGTATTTACCATGGTTTGGATCTGGTCTTTCCGGAAAGAATCTAAAGAAGAGACGCAGTATGATTTCATCATAAACCTCCTGTAACTAAGTGGAAAAATCGGTGAAAAACATTCCCTTTCAGGAACAAAGTATGTGGATCCGGCGGGAGTTTTATCTGCCGGGGATAAAAATGCAGAAGTGAAATGCGGAAGAGAGACAAATTCCACACCATAGAATCACTGCCGCCATCGTGTTCAGATGAAGATAAGTATATACAGAAAAATACTTCAATTCAAGGAATTTTCCGTGTTTTTTTCTATTGCCGCCATGCAAAAGGGGTGATAAAATGGTTCCTAGTCTCAAAAATGGTTGGACCATTTTATACTGTCTCTCCGCAAGCCTGCGAAGATCGCAGAAAACAGAGACAGAATCTGACAACAGGAGGAAAACAAAAATGAAGTACGTGAAAGAAATTGTGATCATTTTCGGGATCACGATGGTGGGGGAACTCTTGAATATGTTTGTTCCGCTGCCGGTTCCCGCCGGAGTGTATGGACTGTTCATTCTTCTCGGCGGTTTATGCACGAAAGTGATCTCCCTTTCCGATGTGGAAGTGACGGGAAACCTGCTTCTGGATCTGATGCCGGTCATGTTTATTCCGGCCGCTGTCGGGATCATCGATAAGATCGAAGAGTTAAAAGCCATTATGATCCCGATGCTCATCATCACCTTTGTGACCACTTTCATCGTCATGACCATCACCGGCAAGACGGCAGAGTGGATCATCAAGAGACAGAAAAAGAGGGAGAAATAGAAATGTCATTGTACTTTGGAGTATTTATCAGTCTGTTCGCATACCTGATCGGTATGAAGTTAAAGAAAAAATTCGGATGGCCAGTGTTAAACCCGCTGCTCGTCGCGATCATCCTTGTGATCGCATTCTTAAAAGCGACCGGGATCAGCTATACCGATTACAACACAGGTGCATCCTATATCAGTTATTTTTTGACACCGTCAACGGTTTGTCTTGCAATTCCACTGTATAAGCAGTTAGAATTATTAAAGAAGAACCTGACAGCAGTCGCGGCAGCGATCACAGCCGGAGTCATCGGAAGTGTCGTCAGCGTCTATGTGATGTCCATGATCTTCCGTCTGGAACATGTCCACTATGTTTCCCTGCTTCCGAAGTCCATCACGACAGCGATCGGAATGGGAGTATCGGAGGAAGCCGGCGGGATCGTGACGATGACGATCGTCAGCATCATCCTGACGGGAATCCTCGGAAATATCGTTGCAGATGGCTGGTTTAAGCTTGTCGGCATCAAGGAACCGATCGCGAAAGGACTGGCACTCGGAACTTCCGCGCATGCGATCGGAACCGCAAAGGCGCTGGAGCTCGGCGAGGTCGAAGGTGCGATGAGCAGCCTGTCGATCGCGGTAGCAGGCCTTATGACGGTCGTTGCAGTGCCAATCATGTCAGGATTGCTCTAAAATAAAAAGTGCAAAAGGAGAGAAAACCATGGCTGAGAGAGTAAAGAAACGTTCAGAGATCAGAGAACAGGATACCTGGAAACTGGAGGACATGATCGCATCGCCGGAGAAATTTGAAGAGCTCGCGGACGGAGTGGAAGAGCGGATCCCGGGGTATGAGACATACCGGGGAAAACTCGGAAGTTCGGCAGATCTGCTTAAAAGTTACCTGGAATTTGATGAATCGATGGATGAGACGCTCTCTCTCCTCTATGCGTATGCGATGCAGAAACGCGACCAGGATACCTCCGTCAGCGAGAACCAGGCGCTGGTGTCCAGAGTCCAGTCTCTTGCGGTAAAAGCAATGGCTGCTTCGTCCTTCGCCCAGCCGGAGATCCTGGAGATCCCGGATGAAACGATGAACGGATTCCTGAAAATGGATGAGTTAATGGCGTATAAACTCCAGATCGAACGTCTGCTCGCGAAAAAGCCGCATATGCTTTCAGAGAAGGAGGAAGCGATCTTAGCGTCCGCTTCCGAGATCGCGCATACTCCGTCATCGGTATTCTCCTTATTTAATAATGCAGATCTGAAATTTGACCCGGTTGAGGACGAGAACGGGGAACTCGTTGAGGTGACCCACGCGAGATACGGGAAACTTATCGAGAGCAAAAAGCGGAGTGTCAGAGAGGCGGCTTTCCATTCCCTCTACAAAGGATACCGCCAGTTTGCGAACACGATAGCGGCAACCTACGAGGGAAATGTCAAGCAGGGGAATTTCTATGCAAGAATGCGTCAGTATCCGTCGGCAAGAGCCATGTACCTTGCGGAAAACGAGATCCCGGAGCGTGTTTACGATAACCTCCTGGAATCAGTCCATGATGCGCTCCCACTGCTGCACCGGTATATGGGATTCCGGAAAAAATGCCTGGACCTTCCGGAGCTGCACATGTATGATCTCTACGTGCCGCTCACGGATGAGTATGAGAAAACGTACTCCTACAAAGAGGCACAGGAACTGATCCTGAAGGCATTAAAACCTCTCGGAGAGGAATATTTAAACCTCTTAAAGAATGGTTTCGGGAACCGCTGGATCGATGTCTATGAAAATGAGGGAAAGCGGAGCGGCGCCTACTCGAACTGCGTTTACGGCGTGCATCCGTACGTGCTGATGAGCTTTGACGGAACGCTGGATTCCGTCCTCACCCTGGCGCATGAGATGGGACATTCGATCCACTCCTGGTACTCCAATGCCAGCCAGACCTACACGTATGCCGGATATAAGATCTTTGTGGCGGAGGTTGCATCGACCTGCAATGAGATCCTGGTCTTAAATTACATGATCAATGAGACGAATGACAGGAAGGAGAAGTTTTACCTCATCAACCAGCTCGCCGAGCGGTTCCGCACAACGCTGTTCCGCCAGGCGATGTTCGCGGAATTTGAGGCAGAGACTTACCGGCTTTCCTGGAGCGGGACTCCTCTCACAAAAGATTTGCTCTGCAGTCTTTACCATGAGCTGAATTCGGAGTATTATGGAGAAGAGACTGTGATCGATGAGGATATTGATCATGAGTGGGAACGGATCCCACACTTCTACATGCAGTTTTATGTCTACCAGTACGCGACAGGATTTTCCGCGGCGATGGCGATCGCAAGGCGGATCCTTTCTGGGGACGAAAAGACAAAAGAAGGTTATTTCCGGTTCTTAAAGGGCGGATGCTCAAAGACGCCGGTGGAGCTTTTAAAGTTAGTCGGGCTTGACATGGAAAAGCCGGATGTCGTCAATGAGGCGATGAAGGTGTTTGAAGGACTCATCAAAGAGTTGGAAGGTTCCTTTTCATGAACGGAAATTTTCTGAACTGAAGATTCCGTGTGATCAGCTGCGGGGCGGATCTTGTCAGACCGTCTTCCGGACTGAATTGGTGAGGAGCGGACCGGAGTGGATGGAAAAAAGGAATTGACAGTTTTGCCGGATCTGGCGATCGATCATCCGGCATGAGGGGAAGAGGCGAGCGGTTATGAGTATTTATGAGGCGATTTTTAACAGATGTTCGGTCCGCGAGTATGAGATGGAGAAACTTGCACCGGGACGGCTGGAGGCGCTGGAGCGGTATCTGGAGAATATCGCGCTCCTTGATGAGGAGAAAACGGTAAAATTTGAGATCATAGACAATTCAGACGGAAAGCAGAAGATCCATGGTCTCTGGAAGGTCGAGGCGCCGTACTATCTTGCCGTCTACTGCGGGGATGACCAGCTGTCTGTGCGGAATGCCGGATATGCGGCTGAACAGGCAGTCCTTTACCTCACATCAAAGGAACTCGGAACCTGTTATCTCGGGGCGACGAAGGCCGGAGAGGAGAAAAAAGACGGTCTGAAACGTTTCCTCGTGATCGCGTTCGGACGGGCTGCGGGACGCCCGTCCCGCGATTCCTCCCTGGCTCACCGCGCTTCCCTTGCGGCGCTCTGCGCGTTCAAGGACGAACCGGGGGAGCAGGTGAAGGCGATCCTGCGTGCCGCGAGACTCGCTCCGTCCTCATTCAATTCCCAGCCATGGCGCTTTGTCGTCTATTCGGACCGGATCTATATCTTTGCGAAAAAAACACTCCCGTTTTCCGGAAAAGAAAAGCGCGCCTTTAAGGAATTCAACATCGGCATCATGCTCTCCCACATCATGCTGGCCGCCGAGGAGCTCTGGATGAACATGGAGACCCAGGTGGAAGACCAGTTCGCGAAGAAAGATTACAAGAACGGGGAATACGTCTGTACGATCGTGTTCCACAGTTGATAAAAGTATAAAAACAGAGAACGGCAGCTGGCGTGGGTACCAGGTGCCGTTCTTTTTGTATAGCAGGAAATTCCGATGGAACTTCCAGCTATACAAAAAGGCACTGCGTGCCTAAGATGCGCACTCGCGCGAAGATGAAGGTTGTCGCAGGCGACCGCGCTCGGCGCGAGAATGTGCCGAGGCACATTCCATTTTGTTTAGCAGATGAATTGAACATCATAACGATGCAGAAAAAGACTTCTGTCACAATATTTGAAAAATCTTTGCAAAATGCGGAAATTTTTTCAGAACCTATATTTTTACTTGAAACAGAAAAACTCTTATGCTAAAATTGGTAAGAATAAGGTGTTTTAGAAACGTAACTACATCGGAGGAGGAAACTATGATCAGTCAGCTCATACAGAAGATTCAGAAGACAAAGGCACCGATCTGCGTCGGTCTTGACCCTATGTTAGGTTATATCCCGAACCATATTGTACAGAGAGCATTCAAGGACTTCGGCGAGACCATGGAAGGCGCTGCCGAGGCTGTATGGCAGTTTAATAAAGAAATTATCGATAACACTTATGATTTGATTCCCTCAGTGAAACCGCAGATTGCAATGTATGAGCAGTTTGGCATTGAGGGTCTTAAAATATATGCCCGCACGATCGAGTATTGCCAGAACAAGGGACTCCTTGTGATCGGCGATGTCAAGAGAGGCGATATCGGATCCACTTCCTCCGCGTATGCAGTTGGACATATCGGAAGCGTAAAAGTCGGAAGCAACGTATGCCGTGGCTTCAATACAGACTTCATTACCGTAAATCCGTACCTCGGAACAGACGGCATCAAACCGTTTGTCAATGTCTGCAACGATGAAGACAGAGGACTTTTTGTTCTCGTTAAAACCTCCAACCCGTCCAGCGGTGAGTTCCAGGACCGTCTTGTAGACGGAAGACCTCTCTATGAGTTAGTCGCTGAGAAGGTCGTTGAGTGGGGCGAAGCGAGCATGGACGGCGATTACAGCAACGTCGGTGCGGTTGTCGGCGCTACTTATCCGGAGATGAGCAAGATCTTAAGAAAGCTCATGCCGAAGACTTATTTCCTGGTACCGGGTTACGGTGCACAGGGCGGTACTGCGAAAGACTTAATGCACTGCTTTAACGAAGATGGACTCGGAGCTGTCGTAAACTCCTCCCGTGGTATCATCGCAGCTTATAAGCAGGAGAAATATGCGAAATTCGGTCCGGAGCACTTTGCAGAGGCATCCAGACAGGCCGTTATCGACATGATCGCAGATATCAATTCTGTATTATAAATGAAAAAACGCAATTGTTCAGAAAAGTATTGTAACCATAAAAGCTGTACAACTGCGGAATGATCCACATTGAAAAAATAATCATCAGCCATGGCCATTCGTCCGTGGCTGATGTGTTGTAATAAGGAGGGAACCATGGCACAGAAAAAAGTAAACGCTGTGATCTACAGCCAGGAGAAGCTGGCGGAGGGGATCTACAGCATGTGGCTTGACGCACCGGAGATGGCAGAAGCGGCTGTTCCGGGACAGTTTATCGCTGTTTACACAAATGACCCGTCAAAACTTCTTCCGCGTCCGATCAGTATCTGTGAGGCGGACAAGGAGAATGGAAGACTTCGGATCGTTTACCGCATCGCGGGAGCCGGCACAAAGGAGTTTTCCGAATGCAAGGCAGGCGATACCCTGGATATTATGGGGCCGTTGGGAAATGGATTCCCTTTAAAGAAGAAAAAGGCATTCCTGATCGGCGGAGGGATCGGAATCCCGCCGATGCTGGAACTCGCGAAGAACCTGGACTGCGAAAAGACAGCAGTCATCGGTTACAGAGATCAGGAGACCTTCCTTGCGGACGAGCTTCGCAAATATGCTGATGTTGTGATCGCAACGGAGGACGGAAGCGTCGGAACAAAAGGAAATGTCATCGATGCGATCCGCGCGGAGAAGCTCACCGCGGATATCATCTACGCATGCGGACCGACTCCGATGTTAAAGGCACTGAAAGCCTATGCGATGGAGAACGGGATCGAGTGTTACATTTCCCTGGAAGAGAAGATGGCGTGCGGGATCGGTGCCTGTCTTGGCTGCGTATGCCACAGCAAAGACATCGATGAGCACAGCAACGTGAGAAACAAGAGGATCTGCAAGGACGGTCCGGTCTTCCGCGCCGAAGAGGTAGAGCTCCTGACTCCGGACGAGCAGCGCGAGCGCATCGCCTCCGGCATCATGATCAAAAAGGAGGAACAGGCATGAATACAAAAGTAACACTGGCCGGTGTGGAGTTAAAGAACCCGGTGATGACCTGTTCCGGTACCTTTGGTTCCGGTATGGAATACGGCGAGATGATCGACCTTGACCGTCTCGGAGCTGTTGTGACAAAGGGAATCGCAAATGTTCCGTGGCCGGGAAATCCGACTCCGCGTGTGACGGAAGTTTACGGCGGAATGTTAAATGCGATCGGTCTTCAGGGACCGGGCGTTGATGTTTTCATGAAGCGCGATGTTCCGTTCTTAAGACAGCATGATACAAAGATCATCGTCAATGTCTGCGGAAAGTCCGAGAGCGACTATGTGGACGTTGTGGAGCGCCTTGCGGAAGCCGACGTGGACATGCTCGAGATCAACATCTCCTGCCCGAATGTAAAGGAAGGCGGGATCGCGTTCGGTCAGGATCCGAAATGTGCAGAGCAGATCACAAAGGCAGTCAAAAAGGTTGCAAAGCAGCCGGTGATCATGAAACTTTCCCCGAACGTGACCGACATCGCGGAGATGGCGAGAGCCGTTGAGGCAGGCGGAGCGGACGTGGTATCCCTGATCAATACGATCACGGGTATGAAGATCGACATCAATAAGCGGACCTTCGCGCTGGCAAACAAGACCGGCGGTATGTCCGGTCCGGCGATCAAACCGGTCGCTGTCCGCATGGTATATCAGGTTGCGAACGCAGTAAAGATCCCGGTAATCGGAATGGGCGGCATCATGACAGCTGAGGACGCGCTGGAGTTCATCCTCGCGGGCGCGACAGCCGTGTCCGTCGGAACCGCGAACTTCATCAACCCGGATACAACGATCCAGGTGATCGAGGGAATTGAGGCATATATGAAGAAGTACGGCGTGGAGGACATCCACGAGCTGATCGGCGCCGTACACTGAACATAAGGATCGCATTCCTGCACGGCAGGGACGCCATCTGACAAAAAGCCGGCAGATAACGATATCGGAAATCTGCGAAACAGTATATTATCTTGAAAGGAATGGATGAAAAATGGAAAAGTACAAGCAGGAATTTATCGAATTCATGGTTGATTGCGGCGTATTAAAATTTGGAGACTTCGTGACAAAGAGCGGAAGAAAGACCCCGTTCTTCGTAAACACAGGATTCTATCGCACAGGCGCTCAGCTTCGCAAGCTCGGCGAGTACTATGCGAAAGCGATCAATGACACATTCGGAACAGACTTCGATGTTCTCTTCGGACCGGCTTACAAGGGAATCCCGCTGACTGTTGCGACCAGCATGGCGATCAACGAGCACTTCGGCGCAGACATCAAATACTGCTCCAACAGAAAAGAAGTAAAAGATCACGGCGACAAGGGAATCCTTCTTGGCAGCCCGATCGCTGACGGTGACAAGGTTGTGATCATCGAGGATGTAACAACAGCAGGTACTTCCATCGAGGAGACTCTTCCGATCATCAAGGCACAGGGCGATGTCGATGTTCTCGGTCTTGTTGTCTCTGTTGACCGCTGCGAGAGAGGAAAAGGCGAGAAATCCGCACTCACAGAGATCCAGGAGAAATACGGTTTCCGCACAACAGCGATCGTAACCATGAAGGAAGTCGTTGAGCACCTTTACAATAAGGAGTACAAGGGAAAAGTGATCATCGACGATACATTAAAAGCAGCGATCGACGCATACTATGAGCAGTATGGTGTAAAATAATAAAGGAGCGGTTCTATGGAAAAGATTTATAAGACCATGAGAAACACAGGCGCAGCGAGCATCGCGGTCGGAATCATCGTTGCATCTGTCGGACTTGCTGCCGGGATCATCGCGATCGTGAACGGCGCACTGCTTCTTAAGAGAAAATCAGATATTACTTTCTAAAAAATTGATTTCAGGGAAAGATGATGCAGCGGGAGATGCGGCTGAAATGGCGGCATCTCCTTTCCTGCTTTTCTCCCGTAAGGTCCGGTTCTGCAAGAAATGCAAAAAGAATGCGGGAAAGCACCCGCACGGGAACGGGAGAAAATAAAAATGGAGAAGTTTGAAGATGAAAAAACACAGACATCGGATTCTTGGGGCGGTCTTTTTCGTCCTGTATCTGGTTCTGCTGACATATTTCCTGTTTTTCGCCGAAGAGATGGGGCGCAGTCCCGATGCGAGGGCCGAATATTCCTACAACCTGACCCTTTTTAAAGAGATTCGGCGTTTTATTTTATACAGGGACATTCTTGGCTGGCGCGCGGTATTTTTAAATATTTTCGGCAACGTGCTGGCGTTTATGCCGTTTGGCTTTTTTTTGCCGGTCATCTGGGAGCGGACGAGACACTGGTATATCACCGTGATCTTAAGCTTTGCCATGAGTCTCACCGTGGAAACGATGCAGCTCGTCGGCAAGGTTGGAAGTTTCGATGTGGATGATCTGCTCTTGAATACCATCGGCGGTTTTGTCGGGTATATTATTTTTGCCCTTGCGAAAGGCGTGTGGGAGAGATACAGTGGAACGAATCGGAAATAAAGTATCGTATATAAAAAAGCCGCTGGCAAAAAACAGTTTTGTGGCGGCGGGACTTGTGGCGGCGGCGCTTCTTTTTTACGCCGCTGCCATCGGTTTTTCCTATCACACCCAGGGGAATGCGCCGCTTGCGGCAGCAGCTCTGGGTTTTTGCAGTATTATCACTGCGGTATCATCGGTGGTCTACGGGATCTTCGCGATGATGGAGAAGGAGAAAAATTACATTCTGGCGAAGATCTGTCTCGCGGCGGCGGGGATCCTGCTGCTCGTGTGGGCACTGATGATCGTATTTGCTCTGTAATGAAATGGAGGCATGAGACATGGAACAAGATCTGATCAGAGAGCGCTATGACCTTTCCATGGCGCGGATCCGGGATTTTCTGACGGAAGAGACAGTACCGGAAGTTTACCGGGATTATTTTAAAAAGGTGACGGAGCTCATCATTCAGTGCGGCGAAGTCCTGAAGGCAAAGAAAGACGGAAGTCTTGACAAGATGACTCTGGAAGAGGGGAGAGCCTTAAATCAGAAGCTCTATGCGGACGTTCTCCCGGGAGCTTATGAGACAAGTTATGCGAATCCGGCTTATGCTGTGCAGACGCTCGGAGAGGAGTATGGAAAGCTTCTTTCTTATCTCTATGCGGAGATCCGTGCGGACATCGTCTATGCATTTGAGGGGCGTGTTCTCGATCTCGTGATCGGAAACGAGGCGCTGATCGAGATCTACAACCTGTTTGAGGGCGAGGCGCTTCCGGCGGCGAAGGAGATCAAGGACGTCCTCTACTGGAGTGCGAGCGATTACTGTGATGTGACATTGACTTACCGTGTGCGGGAAGGTGTCGATCCGACGCTTGATTTTGCGAAGAAGATCATCATGGAGAGTGATCTCTCGGATCTTTCTTACCTGTACCGCTTCGGCGAGTATATCTCCCCGGAGGAGGAAAAGATGGCGGCGTTCTTAAACAGCCTGCCGGAGGAAGAGGTCAGGAAGATGGCGGATACCTATACAGACGGATATATCCGCGGGTTTGAGGTCATGGGACGTGATCTCGCAAAGAAGAAAACGGCGGCAATCCGGTATCCGGTCGGAATGGAGCGTATGGTTCGCCAGGCGGTGAAGAATTTCGAGGCAGCAGGTCTTTCTGTGATCTTCCCGCGAGGTGCGGTCGGCAGCATCAACCGGAATCCGGCGGGGCGCGGCGGCTATACATCGTCTTCCCCGAACAGACAGTACGACTATGATCACCGGTATGACAGCGCGGTCTATATGGACAAGGCGTTCCGTGACCGGAAGATCGGCGTTTTGAAGACGGCGTATGAACAGTATAAGAAGGAGGCGGCTGTCTATGCGGGACCGGCGGTCATCGAGACGTTCGGTGAGCCGGGATTTGAGCCGGTGAACAAGCCGGAGGCGTGGGCGTTTACGGAGAAACAGCAGAATCTTTATCTGGAGTACCGGAATCTTTCCATGCCGGTCGTGAACGAGTATATTCCGGGAGATGAGACGAGCTTCACGATCATTGCGTTCCCGGTTCCGGCGATTGGGGAACACTTCACGGAAATATTTAAAGAGACGATCCGAATCAACACTTTGGACTACGAGCTTTACCGCGATATGCAGCAGAAGATCATCGATGTGCTCGATACAGCAGAGTATGTGGAAGTGATCGGAAAAGGTGAGAACCGGACGAACATGCAGGTACGTCTGGCGGCCCTTTCTGATCCGGAAAAGCAGACGAAGTTTGAGAACTGCGTGGCCGATGTGAATATTCCCCTCGGTGAGGTGTTCACTTCACCGAAGCTTGCGGGGACGAACGGAATCTTAAATGTGGGAACGGTCTATATCGGAGATATCCAGTACCGGAATCTTCTGATGGAGTTCAAAGACGGACGTGTGGTTTCTGCAGTCTGCGACAACTTTGCGGAAAATGGAGAGATCGATAAAGAGGCGGGACACCGCCTGATCGTGCAGGGGATCATGAATGGACATGAGATCCTGCCGCTCGGCGAGTTTGCGATCGGAACGAACACGACGGCGTATGCGATGGCGGAGAAGTTCGGGATCCTGGACCGGCTGCCGATCCTGATCGTGGAGAAGATGGGACCGCATTTTGCGGTCGGTGATACTTGTTACAGCTGGTCGGAGGACAGTCCGATGTATAATCCGGATGGGAAAGAGATGATCGCGCGGGACAATGAGGTTTCGATCTTGCGGAAGGAAGATATCTCGAAGGCGTATTTCGGAGTGCATACGGATATTACGATCCCATATAAGGAGCTGGAGAGGATTTCGGCTGTGCGTGAGGATGGGACGAAGGTGGATCTGATCCTTGATGGGAGATTTGTGCTGGCGGGTCTGGAGGAGTTGAACAGGCCGCTGGGGGAGGAGTAAGATCGCTTTTTGAGTTGAAATGGGTGCCTTTGGAGGTGCAGGTGAGCTGCATGTTCGGGGGCATCTTTTTTTGTGTATTGGCGAGGGTACGCGGTGAGCTTCCGGGCTGGAGTGCACAGGGATGCGGGGATGGTTCCTCTAAGCCTGCAGGTGACTGCTAAGGGCGAAAACAAGACGACACAACTCGCTGCGCTCAGACAAGTGTCGTCTTGTTTTCAACGCAGTCACCCGCGGGCTAAGAGGAAGCCAGATCCCCGGATCAAGGCACTCCAGCCCGGAAGCTCACCGCTGGGATGTGGCAGAGATTGCGCTCGCGCGGGGCGCATCGCTGGGGTGATGCAGCTTTTTCAGATGAAGTCACCTGTGGGGGAAGAGAAAGCGGATCCCGGATCAAGGCACTCCAGCCCGGAAGCTCACCGCTGGGATGTGGCAGAGATTGCACTCGCGCGGGGCGCATCGCTGAGAGATGCGGCAGATGTATGCTCATCGCGGGGATGTGGCAAAATCTACGATTCCCACTTGACGTGCATGGAAAAACCTTGTATTATGATTGATAAGGAATTATTGTTATTCAAATGCTATATATTAGTGAAACTTATCAATATTTGTTACACTCATAAGGAGAAAAGACAATGGCAAAAGTTGGAATTGTAATGGGCAGTGACTCTGATATGCCGATCATGGCGCAGGCTGCCGAGGTACTGGAACAGTTTGGGATTGATTTTGAGATGACGATCATTTCCGCACACAGGGAGCCTGATACTTTCTTTGAGTATGCGAAGAGTGCTGAGAGCAGGGGCATGAAGGTGATCATTGCCGGTGCAGGTAAGGCGGCTCATCTTCCGGGAATGTGTGCAGCGATCTTCCCGCTTCCGGTTATCGGAATCCCGATGAAGACTTCTGACCTTGGCGGGGTGGATTCCCTCTATTCGATCGTGCAGATGCCGTCCGGGATCCCGGTTGCAACGGTAGCGATCAACGGCGGAAAGAATGCCGGTATTCTTGCTGCAAAGATCCTTGCGGCTTCGGATGCGGATCTCCTTGAAAAGTTAAAGGCTTATTCTGAGAAGATGAAGACGGAAGTGGAGAGTAAGGCGGAGAAGCTCGACAAGATCGGATATAAGGAGTATCTTGCTTCCATGAAGAAGTGATCGGATGATACCACCATCCCAAACCATGAATAAGCAGCCGTTTTGCGTAGGAAAATGAGCAGAGTATGGCTGTTTTAGGAAATTGCAAGAGCACGAAGTGTGGAACAATACGGTATCATGGGGCAAAAAATTTTGCACACGATATCATCTGATATAGAAAAATTAAGGAAAGGAAAAGCTATCATACATCTTCTGGATGTCTGCGATAGCCGGGAATACATATGGATTACAAGAAAGCCGGAGTTGATATTGAGGCTGGTTACAAGTCTGTGGAGCTGATGAAAGAGCATGTGAAGAAGACGATGCGTGAGGAAGTTTTAGGTGGTCTTGGAGGATTTTCCGGTGCTTTTTCTCTTGCAAAGATCAAGGATATGGAGGAGCCGGTTCTTCTTTCCGGTACGGATGGATGCGGAACGAAGGTAAAGCTTGCGATGATCATGGACAAGCATGACACGATCGGTATCGATGCAGTTGCGATGTGTGTGAATGATATCGCATGTGCGGGCGGCGAGCCGTTATTCTTCCTGGACTATATTGCATGCGGCAAGAACTATCCGGAGAAGATCGCGGATATCGTCAAGGGTGTTGCGGACGGCTGTCTCCAGTCCGAAGCTGCTCTGATCGGTGGTGAGACTGCGGAGCATCCGGGTCTGATGGCTGAGGATGAGTATGATCTTGCCGGTTTTGCGGTTGGCGTCTGCGATAAGAAGGAGATGATCACAGGTGAGAATCTCCAGCCGGGTGATGTCCTGATCGGAATGGCTTCCACGGGTGTTCATTCCAACGGTTTTTCCCTTGTCCGCAAGGTTTTTGAGAAAGAAATGACAAAAGAGGGCTTAAATACCTATTATGATGAGCTTGGAAAGACTCTCGGCGAGACGCTTCTTGCTCCGACAAGGATCTATGTAAAGGCTTTAAAGAACGTAAAGAATGCAGGTGTTACGATCAAGGCGTGCAGCCATATCACAGGCGGCGGTTTCTATGAGAATGTTCCGCGTATGTTAAAGGATGGCGTCCGCGCGGTGATCCACAAGGACAGCTATCTGATCCCGCCGATCTTCCCAATGATGCAGCAGAAGGGTGAGATCGATGAGAAGATCATGTACAACACGTTCAATATGGGAATCGGTATGGTCGTTGCAGTCGCTGAGGAGGACGTCCGTGCGGCGATGGCAGCCATGAAGGCAGCGGGAGATACCCCGTATATCATCGGTTCCATCGAGGCAGGAGAAAAGGGAGTGACCTTATGTTAAGAGTCGGCGTTCTCGTTTCCGGAGGAGGAACAAATCTTCAGGCGATCCTCGATGCGATCGATGCGGGTACGATCCGCAATGCGAAGGTGGAGGTCGTGATCAGCAACAATGCGGGTGCATTTGCCTTAGAGCGCGCGAAAAAGCACGGGATCCCGGCAGAATGCCTGTCCCCGAAGGAGTTTGCGTCCAGAGAGGAATTTAATGAGGCGCTTGTCGCGAAGATCGATTCCTACCAGCTGGATCTGATCGTGCTGGCCGGATACCTGGTAAAGATCCCGGCGGCTATGATCGAAAAATACAGAAATAAGATCATCAATATCCATCCGTCCCTGATCCCGTCCTTCTGCGGTGTCGGCTTTTACGGATTGAAGGTCCACGAGGCTGCGCTTGCGAGAGGCGTGAAGATCACCGGTGCGACGGTGCATTTTGTGGATGAGGGAATGGATTCCGGTCCGATCATCCTGCAGAAAGCGGTTGAAGTGGAAAAAGGCGATACGCCGGAGGTTCTTCAGCGCCGTGTCATGGAGCAGGCGGAGTGGAAGATCCTTCCGAAGGCGATCGACATGATCGCGAACCACGAGATCTGATCGTATCTGTCCTGGCTGATATGTATTTTTACATGTTGCCAGGACAGTCGGCTTATGTCATAGGGAAGTTTACAGGAGGAAGAATAGATGAAGGTTTTAATCGTTGGAAGCGGCGGAAGAGAGCATGCGATCGCATGGAAGGTCGCCCAGAGCAAAAAAGTCGAAAAGATCTACTGTGCGCCGGGCAATGCCGGAATCTCCGAGGTGGCGGAGTGCGTGCCGATCGGAGCCATGGAATTTGATAAATTAGTTGCATTTGCAAAAGAGAAAGAGATCGACCTGACCGTGATCGGAATGGATGATCCGCTCGTCGGTGGGATTGTGGATGTCTTCGAGAAAGAGGGACTCCGCGTATTCGGACCGAGAAAGAATGCGGCGATCCTTGAGGGCTCAAAGGCATTCTCCAAGGACCTCATGAAGAAATATCATATCCCGACAGCCGCTTATGAGACATTCACAGACCCGGAGAAGGCGCTGGAGTATCTTGAAACGGCGAAGATGCCGATCGTCTTAAAGGCGGACGGTCTTGCGCTTGGAAAGGGCGTGCTGATCTGCCAGACATTGGAAGAGGCAAAAGAGGGCGTGAAGACGCTCATGATGGATAAGAAATTCGGCTCCGCAGGGGATGAGATCGTCATCGAGGAGTTTATGACCGGCCGTGAGGTTTCCGTTCTGTCCTTTGTGGACGGAAATATCGTGAAGATCATGAGTTCCGCCCAGGACCACAAGCGTGCAAAGGACGGCGACCAGGGCTTAAATACAGGCGGTATGGGAAACTTCTCCCCGAGCCCGTTCTACACGGAGGAAGTCGATGAATTCTGCAAGAAGTACATCTACCAGCCGACCGTTGATGCGATGAAGGCAGAGGGAAGACCGTTCAAGGGCGTGATCTTCTTCGGACTGATGCTGACACCGGAGGGACCGAAGGTCTTGGAGTATAACGCGAGATTCGGCGATCCGGAGGCGCAGGTTGTTCTTCCGAGACTGGAGAACGATATCGTGGACGTCTTTGAGGCGTGCATCGACGGAACGCTCGACAAGGTAGACTTAAAGTTCGACAATGATCGTGCGACGGTCTGCGTTATCCTTGCATCCGACGGCTACCCGGTCGAGTACAAAAAGGGATTCCCGATCGAAGGACTTGAGAAGTTCAAGGGAAAAGACGACTATTATGTCTTCCACTCCGGAACAAAATTCAACGACAAAGGCCAGATCGTCACAAACGGCGGCCGTGTCCTCGGCGTGACCGCAACCGGAAAAGACCTGAAGGAAGCCAGAAAGAAAGCCTATGAGGCGACGGAGTGGGTTTCCTTTGAGAATAAGTATATGAGACATGATATTGGACGGGCGATCGACGAGGCGTAAGTGATCCGGAAAATTTTCTGGATCTGCAGGATCAGAAGAAAAATGACAGATTGATATTGAGAAAACCGGCGATGAATAAATCTTCGCCGGTTTTTCTGCTCTCATGCATCTGAAATGCTCTCATAGCTCATCATCACAAGCTGGAAGATGATCCTGAATCCTCAATAACAACTTTAACAGATGGGATATTGCATTCTGCTGTTATTTGGGCTCCGCTTATTCTGCGGAAAACATCTTCAGTACAGAAGGCTGCTTCATTAACTAAATCAGAGATGTCGTTTAATGCACCCCGATTATACCGAAATTGAAAGGTTTCTGAAATATAATTATCGTTTTCAAACGCCATTTCCTTTTCTGGTGCACTTCCTTCTTCATTCAAAACAATATCTCCTATTTTTAAGGTTGCCATTACTGGAACGATATCCTTAAATGACTCGATCGAAATTGTTATATCAAAAACTCCGGTATATAATTTATCTACAGTGACTGAAGTGATAGAGAACCAAGGTTCATCAGCATAGTAAGCCACACTTCCAACGCTGCATGGTGTCATGGATGAGTTTGATCTGCCTTGTTCAAATACATAAATATCTGGTGCCTTTATATAAATTTTATCAGGCAGTGTGTCATATTGATAATTATAAATATGTTCATTTGTATTTCCATCGGAACTTTCTGAAATTTGTTGAAGTTCATGTAAGAACTTGTTATCTATGGCACATTCCATCGTAGAAACCGGTGTTATAACGGCAGTTTCATATTCTGGATACTTTATTGTAACGCTTAAGGTTCCGTCCTCATCAGCGGGTTTGCTATAATAACTCCATATCAGAACTGCAGACAAAAAGACGCACACAAAACAAATAACAGGAACAATTATTTGGGATTTTTCCGCTTTATTCATATGGCCTCCTGAAAATTCTGCTTATCTTGGCTTTATACGATAATGTACTGATAAAAATAAGATTTTGTTTAAATTATACTTATATAATAACGGTTTGCTGATCCAGTGTCAACATTCAAGCCAAATAGAGATCATTCTAATGATGACTTATTGTTACTTTTCACGGGTAGGAATTTTCAGAACTGAAAATTCCGTATGATACCGTTATGGTCTCGGATTTTGCCGATTCGGAATGCGAAGCATCGGCAAAATCCCATTACAGTGCACGGTCACTGCCATATCAATAAAACAATTGACAGGATGAAATTTTTGTTTCATGATGTTAGAATATTGATGTGATGACCGATGTGCTCACAGTGACGCATTGTAACTGTGAAGCTGCTGAACAGTTACGACGTATTTTATATTCAGGAGTGTATCCATGAAATCAATATCCATCTACGCACTGACAAGAAAACAGAATATCGCCTGTCTTTCCAGGTTGGAGCATCAGCTGTCGGGCAGGGAAAAACCTTTAAAGATCCGGACATGGGAACTGAACAGTATGCGGGCATTTGTGGATCACCTGGAAGAACATATGCCGGAGGTGTACCGGCTCCGCTTCTTTTATTCTTTCCAGATCCCGCGTCTCGGAAAAGAGTTTGACCTGCTCCAGGTGAAGGAAAAACAGATCGTGAACATCGAGCTGAAGAGCGGCGCTGTCTCCGGGGACGCGATCCGCAGGCAGCTGATCCAGAACCGTTATTACTTATCGGTGCTGGGGAGACCGATCCGGTCCTATACCTATATCAGCAGTGAGGACCGTCTGGTCCGTCTGACGAATCATGATAACCTTGTGGATGCGGACTGGGACCGGCTATGTGAGGAGTTGAAGGATCCGGGTGAGGATGAGCCGGGAGATCTCGAAGACTGCTTCCGGGCAGAATGGTATCTGATCTCCCCGCTGACACAGCCGGAGCGGTTTTTGCAGAAGGAATATTTCCTGACGGCCCAACAGAAGGATATTGAGCGGCAGATCTTAAAGAAAGTCCGCGCGGAGCGAAGCGGATATTACTCATTTTCAGGACTTCCTGGGACGGGAAAGACGCTGCTTCTCTACGATATCGCGATGAAACTTTCCGGGCGTCAGAAGGTCTGCATGATCCACTGCGGGACATCGGGAGAGGAGTGGAAGAAGCTTCATGAGAGACTCAGGCGAATTCTCTGGATGTCGGATCGGGAGATCACGGAGGAGACCGGTTTTGAGGATTATGGTGCTGTTTTTGTTGATGAGGCGCATCTGCTGAGTGAGGAGCCCCTGAAGCGGATCATACGGGCAGCAGGAACACGTCCGGTTATCTTTTCCAGTGACTGCGAGGACCAGATCTCCCCGGAAGAGGCGGACCGGAGTGCGAAGAATGAGCTGGAAAAACTTCCGGGGATCCAGCTTTTCCGCCTGACAAACAGGATCCGGACAAATGTGGAGCTTTCCTCGTTTATCCAGAATCTGATGCACCTTCCGGACCGGAAGACCACCCGGCATTTCCCGAATGTCACAGTGCTGTATGCAAATGATGAGCGGGAAGCGGAAAATCTGATGTTGGATGCAGGGGAACACGGGTTTCAGATCCTTTCGCGACAGGAAGACAACGGGAAGACGATGGACCGGTTGGCGGTGCTGTTGGATGAGAAGTATTATTACGATGAAAACAGGTATCTGCGATCGCAGGATCATACGGTGCGCACACTGTTTTACAGGCTAAACGGTGCGAAGGAGAAGCTGATGATCGTAGTGAAAGAGAATGCTCCGGTTTATGAGAGAGTATTGGAGTTGTTGTGAAGAGCATGGGAGAAGATAGTTGGGATATCAGCAGCCAGTTTCCGATAAAAAATTCTTGACAAATCCGTATGACATTGCTATTATTGCTTTAAACCGTTGAAGAGGAAGTTGTACCAGAAAGAACAGTCTCCCAGAGAGTCCGGGGCGGTGGGATCCGGACAGAGTGTTGTGGTAAGTGGGCCTCAGAGGGCAAGGTGAAAAAGAGGAACGGATCAAGAGGAATCTTTAGTAGCCGAGACGCAGGGTCAGCGTTACGAGACCAGGAATGTAACTGCATTCTGTAAAGAGTGGGTGCTTGGCACCAAACAAGGTGGTACCGCAGGTATATGACAGCCTGTCCTTGAACGAAGTTCAGGGATGGGCTTTTTTGATAAAAAGATTTCCCGATCTTCTGAACTTGAAATGTCAGTCCTTTATGAAAGCCGGAAACCGGAGCGGTGAGAAAATGCATCGTGGCATGCAGAAACGCATAGTCTCCCGGGAGGCTTTCGTATATGACAAGAGTTATGTTACAGAAGAAAGGAAGGCAATCGTATGAGCGAGGAGAGAAAACTTCAGTTTCGCGGCGGGATCGGAATGTCCCTGATCCCGGTAGCAATTTATGTATTCTTCTGCATGGTGCTGTTCATCGGCTTTAAAGCATTCAACATGGAAGCACTTGCAGTCGGAGGATTTTTAGCCCTTTTGATCGGCGGCGTGTTCTGCACGAGCTACAGTGAGTTCTGGGAGAGTGCGATCCGGGGAATTTCCTCGATCACGTCGGTATCGGTCATTGTGATCCTGCTGCTCGTCGGCATGTTCAGCGCCCTGATCAAGCTGTGCGGCCTTTCCGGCGGATTCGTATGGATCGCCAACGCGGTCGGCATGAAAGGCGGGATCTTCGTTGCATTTACATTTCTTGCCACATGCATCGTATCGACAGCGACCGGTTCCTCGATCGGAACCATGTTTATCGCGTTCCCGATCTTTTACCCGGCGGGGATCATGCTGGGTGCCAACGAGATGATGATGGCCGGCTGCATCGTATCCGGCGCGATCTTTGGAGATAACCTGGCGCCGATCTCCGACACGACGATCGCTTCGGCTTCCACGCAGCAGTTTAAGAACGGAAAACCGGCCGATATCGGTGGTGTCGTGTCAAGCCGTATCAAGTATTCGCTGGTGGCAGGACTGATCACGATCGTGATCTTCGCGATTTTCGGCGGTGTTGGCGGTACTTATGAGGGAGGTTCCATCGATGCGGCGTCCAACCCGGTTTCGTTAGTCATGCTGATCCCGGTTGTCCTGATGCTGACGGTTTCGACAAAAACAAGAAATATCTATGAAGGCATCCTCGTCGGTCTTGCGACAGGAACGCTTGTCGGCCTTGCAGCGGGATTATTTACTCCGGCGCAGGTATTTTCCAACGACGCGGCAAACAACGCCGCAGTCGGCTTCCTGGTTGACGGGATCAACAATATTTTACCAACCTGTGCGCTTGTCATCTCCGTATTCGGCATCATGGGAGTTTTAAGCGACGCAGGCATGCTGAACCTGATCGCCGAGAAGATCCTCGACAGTAAGATGGCTGGTACAGCGAAAGGTGCTGAACTCGTCTGCATGATGGGGATCGCATTTACAACGATCTTACTTGGCGGTGTGACGAGTGCCTCCATCCTGACATTCGGACCGATCTTAAATAAGATCGGAGCGGCGAGAAACATTCACCCGTACCGCAGAGCGAACCTTTTAGACGGAACGGCAAACAGTCTTCCGGCGATCATCCCGTTCATGAGCGTGTTCGTATTCATCGGATCCGCATTGACAGGTCTTTCCCCGGTCATCGTTGCGGGCGGAACGATCTACGGATTTGTCCTGTTCTTTGTATTCCTTGGAGCTGTCCTTACGGGATGGGGATGCCAGAAAGAAGAATAGGGGAGTGGTTTCCTGGATCTGGATCATGAAAGCTCATGAAGTGTCAGGATGGCACAGACGTTGGAACGAGTACACGAGAGAAAAGAGGTTATGGAAAAATGGATGATACCTTTACATTATACGATCTCAAGGTGGAAGTAGTCGCCGGTGACCGCCCGATGGTGTGCAGCCACAAGGTGGGGGACTATTTCCTGGTACAGGGAGAAAACCTGGTGTTTCCGAAGGAAACATCGTTTTCCATGTATTCCCTGAGCGCCATCCTGCCGCTTCTTCCGGCAAAAGAACGGCCATTGGACCCGAACGACTGGATGCTCTCCGACGCGGAGATCGCCTGCCCGGATCCGAACTGCGGGGCGAGATTTAAGATCACAAGAGTCGGAAAGCGGATCCAGAGTCATGGGCAGTGCACGGTCGTGCCGCTCATGAGACCGGATGCGGGAAAATATCATGAGAATTAGATAATAAGGAGAATCGATCATGCAGAAAAAAGCTCAGTTTAAAAATGGATATACCTTCAACCGCGTCATCAATGGCTGCTGGCAGCTCTCCGCGGAGCATTGTCTTCAGGGACACCTGGACTATGACGATGCGATCCGCGCGTTCCACGAGCTGGTGGAGCAGGGATTTACGACGTTTGACTGTGCCGACATCTACACGGGCGCTGAGGAGGTCCTCGGCCGCTTTGTGACAGAGTTAAAGGCGAGCGGACATTATCAGGAGGAAGACATCCAGATCCACACGAAATTTGTGCCGGACAAGGACGTTCTTCCGGTGATCAACATGGAGTACACGGAAGGAATCGTGGACCGCTCCTTAAAGAGAATGCACCGCGAAGCTCTGGATCTGGTACAGTTCCACTGGTGGGATTTCAATGTGCCGGGCATGATGGAGACGGCCTTTGACCTTGTAAAGCTTCAGGAAAAAGGAAAGATCCGCAACATCGGTATGTGCAACATGGATACAAACGCCTTAAAGCAGATGGTTGACGCCGGTATCCCGGTCGTATCCAACCAGGCGCAGTATTCCGTCTTTGACCGCCGTCCGGAGAGAACACTTTTGGATTACAGCGCAGAGCACGGCATCTACACATTCGCTTACGGCACACTGGCCGGTGGATTTCTCGCGGAGCGCTACATGGGAAAGACATATGAGGCGCCGGAGACCCGTTCCCAGGTGAAATACATGCAGATCATCGAGGATTCCCTCGGCTGGGACGGAATGCAGAAGCTCCTTCCGGTCCTGAAAGCGATCGCAGACAACCACGGCGTCAGCATCGCCAACGTGGCAACCCAGTACATCTTAAACCAGAAGAGCGTCGGAGCCGTCATGGTCGGAACCAGAAACTCCAAACATGTAAGATCCAACATTCAGACACTGGAATTTGATCTGACCGCGGAGGAGATGAAGACGATCCGCGACTTTATCGATCAGTACCCGACTCCGGAGGGAGAATGCTATGAGCTTGAGCGCACCTCTCCGAGATATAAGGGGATCATTCTGACGGACAGAAACCATGTGGATAAGTAAAATGACATGCAGGGATCATGGCAGGAGATTTACAGAAAAGCAAGATCAGCGATGACAGAGAATCAGACTGCAGGAACGGTTCGGACAGTTTTGTGAGAATATCAGAAAGTACGGAAGGGACACCAGAGATGGTGTCCTGTTTCGTTACAGGACGCAGAAAAACTGCTGCTTTTCATGGGAAGGAATCTTTCTCTTTACACATACCGAATTAGTAGGTATAATGGTAAAGGTTTCAGGGGCAAAATCCCGTCGAATGGCTGTTTTAACAGGGAGATTGCCGGTAACATTGCAGGAAAGACAGGATTGGAGATAGAGATGTTAAATCAGTTCTCAAGAACACAGCTCCTTTTAGGAGCAGAAAATATGGACCGCCTTGCGAAGGCGAAGGTTGCGATCTTCGGAATCGGCGGAGTCGGCGGATATGTGGCGGAGGCACTGGCGAGAAGCGGAGTCGGTTCCTTTGTGTTGGTGGATGATGATAAGGTCTGCCTGACAAATATCAACCGCCAGATCATCGCGACGAGAAAGACAGTTGGACAGTATAAGGCGGAAGTCATGCGCGACCGGATCCTGGATATCAATCCGGATGCCCAGGTCGAGGTCAGAAAGTGCTTTTATCTCCCGGAAAATGCGGATGAGTTCGACTTTACGGAATATTCCTATGTGGTTGATGCGGTGGACACGGTGACGGCAAAGATCGAGATCATCATGCGGGCGATCGATTGTAAAGTTCCGGTCATCAGCAGCATGGGCGCCGGAAACAAGCTGGATCCGACTCAGTTCCATGTGGCGGATATCTATAAGACGAGCATGTGCCCGCTCGCGAAGGTCATGCGCCGCGAATTAAAGAAGCGCGGAGTGAAGAAGTTAAAAGTCGTTTACTCCACGGAACAGCCGGTTGAGCAGCAGGAAGACATGAGCATCAGCTGCAGAAAGAACTGTATCTGTCCGCCGGGCGCGAAACATAAATGCACCGAGCGCCGCGCAATCCCGGGCAGCATCGCGTTCGTTCCGTCGGTTGCCGGACTGATCCTTGCAGGGGAGATCGTGAAAGACCTGACAGTGATGCCGCCGAAGAAGGTGGAAGAGCAGGGGCAGTGATCAATGCCGGGAGCGAATAAAAGATCATAAAAAGACATCACAAAACCGGAAATTGGAGTGGATTCCATTCGAACAAGGTTTTGTGATGTCTTTTTACTTTCAGGGATACAGAAAGAGCTGCCAATGGCAGCCCCCTCTGATTTCAGTTTTATAATCTTTCCAGGATCGCATCCACATACTCTTCGGTACTTGCTGTTCCGTGCAGGTCTTTTGTGAGATGTTTTCCTTCTGTGAGAACCTCATCGACGGCTTTGCGGATCCGCGCTGCAGTCTCATTTTCCCCGAGGTACTCTAACATCATGCAGGCGGACCAGAGGAATGCAGTCGGGTTTGCAAGGTGCTTTCCGGCGATATCCGGCGCGCTGCCGTGTACAGCTTCAAACATGGCGTAATCGGCACCGATATTGCTGGATGGAACGAGTCCGAGACCGCCGATCAGACCGCTGCAGAGGTCGGAGAGGATGTCTCCGTACAGGTTCTGCATGACCATCACGTCAAACTGGTTCGGGTTCATCACGAGCTGCATGCAGGTGTTGTCGATGATCTTGTCATCGCTCTCGATCTCCGGATATTCTTTCGCGATCTCCTTGAAAATGGATAAGAACATGCCGTCGGACATCTTTAAGATGTTTGCCTTGTGAACGCAGGTCACTTTTCTGCGGCCGTTTTTCTTTGCATACTCGAATGCGTCACGGATGATGCGCTCACTCGCTTTTCTTGTAACGATCTTGATCGCATGGACGGTGTCCGGATCGATCTGTTCTTCGACGCCGACGTAGAGGCCTTCCGTATTTTCACGGAAAATGACGATATCTACATTTTTGAACGGTGTTTTTACGGCATCGTTGGATCTTACCGGGCGGATGTTTGCGTAAAGATCATATTTTCCGCGGAGTGTCACGTTCAGGGAGCGGAATCCCTTTCCGACCGGGGTCGTGATCGGGGATTTTAACAGCACTTTTGTCCGCTCAAAAGATGCGTAGGCTTCCTCCGGGATCAGTGCGCCGTTGCGTTTCCATTCGTCCTCCCCGACGTTGTAGACTTCATATTCGAGAGGTGCGTTCGCTGCCTTTAAGATCTTTAACACGTTATCAACAAGTTCTGGACCGATTCCGTCACCGCGGAATACTGTGATTTTGTGACTCATATGATTAATCTCCTTTTTAAATGATTCAATTTGATTCTACAGGACAAATGTCACGATCAGGTTATAGACTGCACAGCAGAGCACACTGATCGGAACGGCAACAAAGAGAAGCCGGTTAAACAGATGGTTGCGGTCTTCCTCGTTTCCACAGGAACCGAGGATCAGACTTCCGCCGGATGAGAACGGGCTGATCGCGCTGCTCTGTGCGCCGAGGATCGTGCAGGCAAAGAGAGCGGCCGGGTTCAGTCCGGTTGCAGCGGCGAGTCCCGGGATCAGCGGGAATAATGCCGGTGCAACAACGCCGGTCGTGGAGCTGAAGAAGCTCATAAATGCACCGACGAAGCTGAATGCCAGCGGGATCAGGGCCGCCGGTACATTGGATCCGATCCATGCGGACAGGGCATCGATCGTGCCTGCTTTTACAGCGACCGCGATCAGCATGCCGGCTCCGGCGATCATGAGGATCGTATTCCACGGGACACGGGCGATGACTTCTTTCTGAGGTGCCAGATCAAATAACAGGGCAATGATGGTAAAGCAGAAAGCAACGAGACCGACATCAACTTTTCCTGCGATCGTTCCGATCAGGGCATTGTCCGGAAGCGCGAGCTTTAAGAGTGGGAAGATCAGGACGATCACCATCATCAGCAGCATCAAGTATAAAGTCAGCTTCTGCTTCCTGTCAAACGGTTCCGGCCTGGAGAAAGTAACTCCTTTGCCGATGCCGCGGTTGCGCTTAAAACCGAAGCGGAAGATCGCGATCAGGATCAGGGAGAAGATGATGGCGAATCCAAAAATCTTCATTTCGTCCACAAACGAATTCGGTGTTCCCAAAGCCGGTTCTGACTCGTAAGCGGTATCGATCAGACCGCGGAATACGACGCCGAGAGAGGCTGTCGGAAAGTTTCCGCCTGCAAGCGCACCGCAGTTGATCGCGACAGCGCCGGTCAGCTTGTCCATTTTTGCTTCTTCGCAGATCAGGATCGTGATCGGAGCCAGAAATGCGAGAACAGTAAAGTAGGCAGCTCCCATTACCGAGAGAACAACTGCTACAAAGAAGAGGGCAAACGGCAGCATGCCCGGGAAACGGCGGCACATGTAGAGAAGACTTGCAGACATCTTCTCAAGCGTTCCGTTGACAGCCGCAAAGTTGTAAAAAAGGGAGACGGACAGGATCACAAACATCGTGCTGACCGGCCAGAAACTAATCAGCTCTTTTGGCTTGATCCCCATACCGAAACATCCGATCAGGTAAGCGAACGCGATACAGAAGAATCCGGTATTGATCTTTGTCTTGTAGCCAAGAACGACGGCAACTGCGATGGATGCGACCAGAATGATACTTAACATGCGGATTCCTCCTGTTCGTTGATGCCGAGCAGGGATGCCGGGATCGTGTGAGTCATATGGTAAACATGTTCTTCCGGAATTCCGTGATCGACCAGATACTGCATGTATTCCGCAAGTGCGAGTTCCCAGTGCGGATTTTCCGTCTGTCCGCCGTCGGTGTCGACCATGACATTTCGGTAGCCGACTTCTTTGATGATCTCCAGATTGTCTGCGAGATTGCTCTTATATTTTCCGCCGCCCATGTTCTGTGCGTAACAGCGCTCCAGGATGACGTTGTAGTCCTTCACGAGGCGGAGCTGGTCTTCATGGCTCATTCCCACGATCCACCACTCCGGATGGGTGATCACGATATTTTTGACTCCGAGGTCGCGGGCTGCCTCGACGACGGTAAAGATCTCATCAGGTGCGATATGGGCAGTTCCAAGGACTGCATTGTGATCGCGGACAAGTTCCAGTACAGAGCGCAGTTCCGGAACGATCTTTCCGTCTTTTACGACTTCCACGCACTGGCTCAGATCCTGGCCCATTTTCTGCATGTGATTTTTTGCGGACTGTGTCGGGAGCCAGACAACTTTTGCTCCAAGACGAAGTGCGGTATCGACGGCTTTCGGATTGATCCCGCCTACAACGCGGTTTAATGTGATGCTTCCGTACATGGTGAAGTTGTTCGTGTTTCCATGTACGATCTCGTTGTGACGGTTGCAGAGATATGCTCGGTCCATGGTTGTCCCCTGATGTGTCTTGATGACGATGGCACGCGCGCCGACGCGGATCGCTGCTTCCATGAGTTCGAAGTCATCGTATGCGCGAAGGCGCAGATCCGGATTCGTATGGACATGCATGTCGATCACGCCTTTCATGAGATCCTGTTTCATTCAAATTCCCTCCTGTGTGTTTTTGCTGTATTCAGAGACATTGATTTTGCTATGGTTATATTTTATACTAGTCTTGATATAGGGGAAAGCCACAATTTACGATACCAGGTATCGATAATTCCGATATCTGACGGAGGTGTTTTATGGACTTAAAAGAGCTGGATTACATTGTAACCGTTGCCGATGAGGGGAGCATTTCCCGGGCGGCGGAAAAATTGTTTATGGCGCAGTCAAGTCTCAGTCAGGCTGTCCGTCTGATCGAACAGGATCTCGGTACATCTGTTTTTGTCCGCACTGCCAGAGGAGTCCGCCCGACGGCTGCCGGGGAGGCGTTTATTTCTCATGCCAGACAGATCCTGCAGCAGTACCGGGAAGCGCGCAGTGAGGCTTCTGATATCGAAAACTTAAAAGGCGGGACGATCATCTTTGGGATCAGCACCTACCGGGGAACGTATCTGCTGCCGCCGGTCCTGAAAAAATTTCACGAGCGTTATCCAAAAGTGCATGTGGAGATCAGCGAGATGGACAGTATTGATCTGGAAAACCAGATCCTGGAGGGAATCCTGGATCTCGCACTGATCGCAGCACCTCCGGTCCGGATCAAGCATGGATTCGAGGAACTGATGAGGGATGAGATCATGCTCGTCACTACGAAGGAGCATCCTGTCATGAAACATGCACGCGCATGCGAGAATGATCCGGAAGAACTGTGGATCGATCTGAAGGATACCGCCCCGTATGAATATATTTTAGGTCCGCCGAACACGGTACTCGGCCGGACGGCACGCCATTCTCTGCGGGAAGCAGGTGTGGAACCTCTCGGACTCGATACATATCTTTCCGCGGCGTTTGCGGCAGCTGTTGCGCGGGAAGGTGTTGCGCTGGCCTTTACCTACCGGTCCTGCCGGATCATGCGGGATGGATTCCGGTATCTGCGGATCGGAAAAGAGGGGATTTTCCTGGACCTTGCACTGGTCTGGCCGGCAGGAAAATACCGGTCCAGGGCGGCGAAAGCGCTCGCGGATCTGCTCCATGAGATGGCACCGGAACTGCTTCACCGATAGGATTTGACAGAGACACACTTGTATGTGTATAATAGAAATCAATGCATGACAATTTAACAGACTGGCGCGTCGTGGTGGTGAAGCTTTTTGTCGGTGCCGGTCTGGAACGACGGCTGTAAGGGGGGAAATGACAGAACAGCCGGAAAGATCGATCTGAAAAGGAGAAAAGAAAATTATGGTGTTAGCAGTCATCGAAGCGGTGTACCGCTTCCTGTGGGGAGATCTGTTCACGATCCCGATCGGCAACGGAAATGGGATCGGAATCCCTCTTCTCGTGTTGCTTTTGATCCCAACGGGGATCTATTTTACGATCCGGACGAAATTCCTTCCGGTCCGGCTGTTTCCGGATATGATCCGGGCGCTGGGCGGAAAAAAGAAGGAAGAAGGCGGTCTGTCACCGGTGCAGACCTTGTTTGTGTCGACAGCGACCCGTGTGGGAATGGGAAATCTCGTCGGAGTTGTCGCTGCGATCTCTGCGGGCGGCGCGGGAGCCGTGTTCTGGATGTGGATCTCGGCGATCTTTGGTTCCTCCACGGCATTTGTGGAGGCAGCCCTGGCGCATCTATACAAAGAAAAAGATCCGCTCTACGGCGGATATCACGGCGGTCCGGCTTATTATATCCACAGCTATGCGGAGCGCGTGAGAAAAAAGAAATTGAAACACTCCGTCGTTGCCGTTTTGTTTGCGCTGTCCGGTCTGATCTGCTGGGGCGGGATCAGCCAGGTCATCAGCAATTCGGTGGCATCGGCATTTAAAAATGCATTTGGAATCTCACCAATGATCACGACGGTCATTCTTGTTGTGCTCTCGGCGGTGATCGTTTTAAGAAAGAATGCAACGGTCCGTGCGCTGGACGTGATCGTTCCGATCATGGCGGGATGTTATTTTGTGATCACCCTGTTCATCATCGCGACGCATCTCGGAAGTGTTCCGGGCGTTTTCAAGAGGATTTTTGAGGAGGCATTCGGACTCCGCCAGATCGCAGCGGGCGGTTTTGGCGCGGTTCTCATGAACGGAGTCAAGCGCGGTCTGTTCTCCAACGAGGCCGGTTCCGGTTCCGCACCGTGTGCAGCGGCAGCGGCGGAGGAGAGTGACCCGGTAAAGGTCGGACTTGTCCAGGCACTAGGCGTATTTATCGATACGATCGTGATCTGCAGCTGCACGGCGATGATCATGCTGCTTGTCCCGGAGGAACTGACGATGGGACTAGCAGGAATGGACCTTCTCCAGAAAGTCATGAGCTACTATATGGGGGAGTTCGGAGTGGTCTTTATCGCCATCACGCTGGCATTGTTCAGTTTCTCGACATTCCTCGGGATCCTGTTCTATGCGCGTTCCAACGTGGCATACCTCTTCGGAAACCGCTGGTGCTATCAGACTCTTTATAAGATCTTCGCCCTGATCATGCTGTTTGTCGGCGGTCTTCAGGCCTACACAGTCGTCTGGGACCTCGGCGATGTCGGCGTCGGACTGATGACCGTGTTCAACCTCATGGTACTGTTCCCGCTGTCCGGGGAGGCGCTGCGGGCGTTGCGGGAGTATGAAGAGAAGAAAAAGATGAAGTGAAATACTGGAAAAGAATAGAAAAGCGGCAGAAATCTGAAAAACTGTGAGCGGAGGAACGGGACAGTTCCATGATCGCATAAAAAGATCCGTCAGGATACCGGGGAGAAGAAACTTTCGGTATTCTGGCGGATCTTTTTTGTTTGATCATCATCCCGGAAACACCGCCTCGATCGTCAGCGACTTCCCATCCTCCGTGGACGCCTGGATCTTTCCGCGGTGTGTGTTCACGATGGCTTTTGCGATCGCGAGGCCGATCCCGTAGCCGCCGGTCGCGGAATTCCTCGATCGGTCGGAGCGGTAGAAACGGTCAAAAAGGTGCGGGAGCTCAGCAGGATCGACCTCAGATGCCGTGTTGAACACGGAGAGCCGGATCTGGCGCCCCTGTTTTTTCAGGCTGACTTTTATCGTGCCGTTCTCGGGGGAATATTTCAGCGCATTGTCCAGGAGGAGTGAAGTCAGCTGTCGGATCATCTTTTCATTCCCGTACATGGAGACTGCAGGCTGGATATCCATCTGAAAATCTTTCTTCTGGGTCTTTGCGGGCGCCTGGAAGGAGGAGGCCGCCTCTGTTATGACCTCGGAGAAAGGAAATTCGATCATTTCTGCGCTGTTTTCGGATTCCTCCATTCTCGCGAGACAGATCAGGTCGTTTGTCAGGGCGGTCAGGCGGCAGACCTGTTTTTTGATGTCCCCGATCCACTCGCTGTCCCCGACATCCATCGAAAGAACATCTGCGTCTGCGTCGATGATGGCGAGCGGGGTCTTCAGCTCATGACCGGCGTCGGTGATAAAAAGCTTCTGTTTTTCATAGCTTTCCACCGTGGGATTGACGATCCGTCTGGAAAAGTAGATGATCAGCAGAAAGACCAGGACAAAACCAGCAACAGCGACCTGGGTGATCGTGATCCAGAAAGTCCGGAAGTTCGACAGTGAGCGGCGGCAGTCCAGAAAAGTGATCTGTGTGCCGTTATCTGCAGTGTTTACGATATACCGGTAATTTCCAATAAAGCCATGATCATTGCCGCTTGCGAGAACGCTCATGGCGTACTGGACTGCGGTGTCGGAATTGACTGCGGCGATCTGGCCGACATCGATCAGGTCGCAGGAATCGCCGGATGTGAAGCTGACGGAAAAATACCGGGATTCGTAGGGGAGTTCAGCCTGGAAGATATTGCTCTTTTCCATACTTTCCATCTGCTTCCAGGAATTGGGAAAATGACCGTTGTTTTCCGCCAGAACGGTCAGGATCTCGTCCGCCTCGGTGATCACGCGGGAATAGCTGATGGCAACACTGATCCCGACGATGAGGGACAGGACCGCGAACAGGGAGAGCATGGAGACGGCGATGAGTTTGACCTGCAGAGATCGGATCAGATGATCGCCGCCAGGGAATAGGCGCCGTTTCCATCCGGCGTGATCTGAATGTCGGCGTGCAGGGCGGCCAGCTTCTTTGTGAGATAAGAAATGTAGATCCATACAATGTTCACCTCCATATCCGGTTCATTTTTCCAGATCCGTTCCAGAAAAAGCTTGTCCAGCAGCGGGTGCCCCGGACTGCATAGAAACATCTCCAGCATCTGGAATTCCGTGTTGCTGAGCCGGAAGCTGCCAGTGGGGGAAGAAACCTCAAAGGTCGTCCGGTCCAGTGAGATATTTCCGAGAGAAAGAACGGAAGATTCCGGATCTCCGCCCTGGGAGCGCATCATGGCGCGGATCCTGGCAAGAAGTTCCTGAACGGAAAATGGTTTTGTCAGATAGTCGTTGGCCCCGCTGTCAAGTCCGAGGACTTTATCATTTACTTCCGCTTTTGCAGTGAGCAGCAGGACCGGGATCCTGTTTCCTGTACGGCGGACCGCTTTTAACACTTCCAGACCATCTTTTTTCGGCATCATGATATCCAGGATCGCGGCATCGTAAATACCATCTGAAATCGCATTGAATGCCTCTTCCCCGTCAAAGACGGGATCTACGGAATACCCGTTTCGCTCTAAAAGAACCTGTACGGCCCGCGAAAGGGAAGGTTCATCTTCTGCAAGAAGAAGTTTCATGTCTGCAAACCTCCTGAGAACGTTTATTTCAGACCGGTCACATGCCGGAAACGGTATGTGGTGCGGGTCAGGGAAAGCTGGTGGATCAAAGATACGTCAAGACGATGGGATGACCTGATCTGCTTTCAACGAGGAGCATACAGGAAAAATAAGGAGAATCTGTGAAAAAGAGTGCGGAGATCCGGAAAAACAGAAAAATTCAGGAAATGGACACACATTTTTCAACGAATTTTCGAAAACGGGGGATAAGATGGCAGTGTTGAAAGGAAGAGCGTTGATAAGATGAACTTATGGACAGAAAAATAAAGGATACAGTTGTGGTATATCAAGAAGAGAATGGGGAAGTCATTATGACAGCAGAAGAATTTTATGGGGACAGATTTGAAATCCTTGAAACTGCGAGAACCGACATGCTGGAGCTGCTGAAGAAATTTCCGGATGATCAAAGATCCGGATTCCACGCGGTCCAGTATATCTGTTCCAGGATCAAATCGCCGGAGAGCATGATGGAGAAATTAAAGAGGAAAGCGCTGCCGGAGACACTGGAGTCGGCACTCTGTGAAGTCCATGATGCGGTGGGAGTCCGGGTCATCTGTTCCTTTGCGGATGATGTGTTCCGGGTGGAAAAATGGCTGAAAAGTCAGGAAAACTATGAACTGGTCAAAGAAAAGGACTACATTTCATATCCGAAGCCAAACGGGTATCGCGGGATCCATCTGATCCTTCGGGGAATGACCGGAAAAACGGCGGGAACTTATGTGGAGATCCAGCTCCGGACGATCGCCATGGATTTCTGGGCGAGCCTGGAACACCAGCTGAAATATAAAAAGGAGATCGGACATGCGGCGATGATGAGCGGGGAATTAAAGCAGTGCGCGGATGATATCGCGTCCGTAGATCTTTCGATGCAGACGATCCGCGATATCATCGAGGCGGAAGAGTGAAAAGCTCTCAGCCGCGGATCCGCGCATGGATCCCGGAAGTGAGATTCGGGTGTTTCAGACCGCAGATCCGCTGTTTCGGGCTGCCGCCGATGAAGACGCGTTTCCAGACATCCTGGTCCAGTTCATCGTCATGGACATACACTTCGATATCGGTCATCGGCGGGAGCGGAGGTCCGCCGAGCGTGAAGCTGCCGGATGGATCCTGGATCAGGATCCCCTCTTTCACGACGTCTTTCTGCATATAAGAAGCGGCAAACTGAGCGGAGGAGAGATGTGTGATGAGTTCCAGCATCAGGTCGATCTTCAGGCTTTCCTCGGCGGACATTTCCTGTTTATTCAGAGCACTTGTGAGTACGGATTCATATTTTTCGAGAAAATTTCCGCATGCGGATTCCAGCGTGGAGAGATCCTGCTTCAGTTCGTTTGTGATTTCCATAAAGACATCCTCCTTTAGATATATTTGGAAATTGAGAAACCTGCTCCGGAAACGGCAGCAGGATTTTTTTTCATGATGATAATCCAATAATTTCCACCGATGACATTCACTGAATGTCATCGGTGTTTCAATAATAACATATATTGTTTGGAGTGACAATCAGTGAATGCCAAACAAGGAGTGTTATTATATGTATAAAAATAAAACAATATCCGGCAGGAACAATATCTGCGGGATCAAAATTCATGAGCTTCGCTGTGCGATGACGAATGTATCGCAGAAGCATCTGGCGGACATGCTCCAGCTCAAGGGACTGGATCTTGATAAGAATGCGATCCAGAGGATCGAGAGCGGGAAGCGGTTTGTGACCGATATTGAGCTGCGTTATTTCGCAAAGGTCTTAAACGTCAGTTATGAGGCACTTCTGGATTCGGATGTTCCTGAGAATGAGTAAAAGCTTTTGTGTAGTAATTCCCCGTAAACAGATCTGACCGTGCTTTCGACCGTCTTTTTGAGGAAAAATCGTCTTTTTCCTGGAAGAGAAGACCGATATGGTACGGAAAACCGCCGTCAAAGATGCGGTGGTAGGCGGGACTTCCGTCCTCACGGATCAGGAGTGTTTCCAGCGGAACCTGAAATAATTCACCGAGTACCAGCATATTCGGGAGGGAAGGAAAGGATTCCCCCCGGAGCCATTTATAGATCGACTGGGGACTGTCCAGTTCCAGCGCGTCCTGGAGATCCCGCACGGTCATTTTTCTTCTTCGCATTTCATCCCGGATCTTTTTTCCGGTCAGTTTTTTCGACAGATTTTTCATACTTTCAATCTTATCCTCCATATTTCCAATCAGAACAGATCGATATCAACTGTCGGACATAAAAAACGCTGCCGGCAGCCGGATGGGAAAGTATTCAATATATTTTCAAGGGAAACGGACGGCGGATCCTTGCCGGCCGGTGTGAAGATCTGAAGCCTTTGTTCTGCAGGCAGGTCTATCATACTATAAAATTCCGGATTTGTCTTGAACTAAAAGGTTAAAATGAGAAATTTTATGAAAAAATATCAGGGAAGTGGATCCGGGGAGATGTACAGCTTACAGCGGGAAAGACAGAAAATGCACTTTTTTCAGATGCAGTGGGAAATAAAGACAAAAAAGATGGAAAACAGGAATCCGGCAGGACTGTCTTATCCCCGGACAGGAACCGGGAAAATGGTCTGCAGGGAATCTGTTTTCCACCTCTGAAAAATATAAATGATGTTATTGTGACATACTCCCACCACTTAGCTCACGCTTGAAGTGGGGGCTTCTCGTTCGATTGCCCCGTTGGGCAAAGCATTCACGAGCGATCCCCGTGTGTCCCACGGTTCTTTTGGACTGATATCTTTTTATGATGCTTTTTCGCTTTTTTCTAATATGATCCCGGATATTCTCAGGCCTTCCCGGCAGATATTGACCGCCGCATTTTCATCACGGTCCATCCGGTTTCCGCAGTTACAAAGATATACCCGCTCTTCCAGTTTCAGATCATGTTTTATTTTTCCACAACAGCTGCATGTTCTGGAACTGGGATACCAGCGGTCGATGCGGACAAGTTTCTTCCCTTCCCGTTCCAGTTTATACTGCAAAAAATCTGTGAACATTCTCCAGCCGTTATCATGGACACTTTTTCCAAAATGATGTTCCCCGCTCATCGTTTTCAGATCCAGATCTTCGATACATACGATATCATAGAAATTGGTTATCTTTCTTGATTCTTTATGCAAGTAATCTTTTCTCTGGTGAGCGATATGTGTATGGATCCGCGCCACTTTTTTCTGCTGTTTTTTGTAACGATTGCTTTCTTTCCGGCAATGACTCAGTTTTCTCTGCGCTTTCGCCAGTTTTTCCTGGCTGTTTCTGAAATAGTGCGGATAACCTGCATGTTTTCCATTGGAATCTACATATAGTTCTTTCATGGAAAAATCGAGTCCGACGGCCTGCCTTATGTTCCTTGTTTCCACCGTCTTTTCTTCACAAAAATACAGAAGAGAAACATAATACCGCCCATCAGCTTCCATACAGACGGTTGCGCCTTTCAGGCAGGCATCTTCCCGGATCTTACGATGCTGCCGGATCCGGATCCAGCCAGTTTTGGGGAGCTTCAGCTTCCCATCTTTTAACAGGATATTTCCATTGACACTGTTTGTGGTATAGCTTTTAACAGGATTCTTTTTTGACTTGAATCTCGGAAAACCAAACGATGGATCCCGGAAAAAGTTTTTATATGCAATCTGTAGGTGCAGCTGGGCATTGCACAGAGCAAGGCTGTCCACTTCTTTTAGCCATGGAAATTCTGCCTTATATTTTGCCGGAGTGACCTTTAGATTTTTTCCGGTCTTTTCATAGCATTCCTTCTTCTCTGACAGCATCCGGTTATATACGAACCTGACACATCCAAATGTTTTTGCAAACAGTTCCTGCTGTATTTTATTGGGATAGATCCGAAACCGGTATACTACGTTCATGTTTTTTCTCCCCCTGCGTCTCGATGTACTGACGGATCACTTCGATCGGAGCTCCGCCGGCACTCAGGAGGCAGAAGCTCTGACTCCAGAACATTTCCTTCCAGAGCTTCTGCCGGATCTCCGGATACTCTTTTTTGATCAGACGGCTGCTGGCACTTTTATAGGCATTGATAAATTTACTGAGTTCCGACTTCGGATGGGCACGGAACATGATATGGACATGGTCCTCATCGTGATTCCACTCTTCCAGGGTGATATGATATTTGGGCGCAATGTATTCAAAGATTTCTCGTGCGCGATCCGAGATCGGATCATTCAGGACCTTTTTCCGGTACTTTACGACCAGGATCAGATGATAACAGAGTAAAAATACTGAATGTGCATTATTGTCAAGTTCTCTCATATTTATCAGCCTTTCTTTTTATTTCGACTGATTTAATTATATCACAAATGAGAGCGTTTGTCCATTACATATTAGAACATTTGTTCTGCTTGATCTGTAATCTATTTTTCAGACTTATTCATTGTATGCAGGATTAATGATATAGCACGACTGCAAAAATCAATATATGAGAAGTTTACAACACACAGCACAACCATATGCAATAATCTGATATTTACATGCCAACTATGGCACTATGCAAGAGATAGCAATTCATCTCACCACCTATAGAGGTGGGAGAATTCTTGCTGATTCTTGTTAAAATGTTTTAGGCATTGGAGACTGAGCTACTCCGCTCCGGTTACTTTTCCTGACGTGCCTTTAACGGAAGGATTTCTTTCCGATACACATAGCCGAGGCAGACTGCACTGAAAATGATCGCGAAAACTTCGGCGATCGGGAATGCGAACCATACGACGTGAAGTCCTCCGAGTTTCGCAAAAACAAATGCGACCGGGAGAAGAACGACCAGCTGACGGAACACGGAGATCCATAAGCTCAGCATGCCGTGACCAAGCGCCTGGAACATGGAAGAGCAGACGATGGAGAATCCGGCGAACAGGAAGCTCAGGGAGATGATCCGGAGTGCCGGGATGCCGATGGAGAGCATGGTGTCGGAGGCGCTGAAGATCATTAGGAGCTTATCCGGTATGAGCTGAACGACCGCTAAACCGATCAGCATGATCGTTACGGCATACATGGCAGCGAGCTTCAGGGTTCCCATGATGCGGTCCGGCTTTCCGGCGCCGTAGTTGTAGGCGATGATCGGGACCGTTCCGTTGTTCAGACCGAAGACCGGCATGAACACGAAGCTCTGGAGCTTAAAGTAGATGCCGAACACCGCAGTCGCCGTGGAGGAGAATGCGATGAGGATCTTGTTCATTCCGAAGGTCATGACACTTCCGATGGATGCCATGATGATGGACGGAATACCGACTGCATAAATATGGCTGATGATCTCGCTGCTTGGTTTAAAGTCACGGAGAGAGATCGTGATCTCATGGTTTCTCGTCTTGTTAAAGAAGAAACCGAGACAAAAGGCGATGATCTGCCCGATCACGGTAGCGCCGGCTGCACCCGCGATGCCGAGAGCAGGCGCTCCGAAATAACCGAAGATCAGGATCGGATCCAGAACGATGTTGATGATCGCGCCGAGACCCTGGGTGTACATGGAGTAGATCGTTTTTCCGGTGGACTGTAAGAGACGCTCACAGGCGATCTCCATGAAAAGACCGAAGGAAGCGATCGTGCAGACTCTTAAATAAGTAGTTCCGAGATCCACGATCTCCTCGATATCGGTCTGGAGACAGAAGAACTGTCTTGCAAAGCAGAGGCCGAAGAGTGCAAATACGACATAGCTCAATGCAGCAAGGAACAGAGCGTGATCCGCGATCTTGTTGGCGCGTTCAAAGTTCTTTTCCCCGAGGTTTCTCGAGAGGGCGGCGTTGACACCGACGCCGGTTCCGGTCGCAACGGCGATCATCAGGTTCTGGGCCGGGAACGCCAGGGATACGGCGGTCAGGGCATTTTCACTGAGCTGTGCGACGAACATACTGTCGACAATGTTATAAAGTGCCTGGACGAGCATCGAGATCATCATCGGCACGGACATGGAGATCAGAAGCCGGTTTAGCGGCATGACTCCCATCTTGTTTTCTGTTGCCATAGAACATGACTCCTTTCATACATACATCCTTGCCTGTTTTCAGAAAAGAAAAAATGTAGGTAACGATTCAGCAGGTCTGCGCAGTTGCTGCGCTGACCGCAAGAAAGCCTTGACTTGAGGGAAAAATTCCATCGGCGCAGCGATCGGGAATGGATTTTTGCTCATAGCTTGCCATGCATCCGAAGGAAAGCTCCGGGGGAGGTTCCAGTAGGTGTGAAGGTACTGAACAGTTACAAATGTGGAAAGACTGCCGAAAGTTTGTACTTTGGCAGTCAGGATTCCTGAAAAAGGCATACTGTCTGGCATTATACGACAAATAAAAATGTTCGTCAACATAGATCTCATAGGTTGCCGTGCCGGGGGAAGAGTTTTGCTGATCTTAGCGGATTTTGCCGGATTGACAAAAGGGCGGGGGCGGCGTATCATAAAAATGATGCGGTAATTTTTGCGGACAGAGTGTGTCCGTGTACTGCAGCATGAAAATTTCATGGTTTCCGTCTGAGGAAAACGAGGAAAGCTGTGTACAGAGCAGAGAGCGGAAACTTATATTAATGAATAGGAGAGAAAGAATGATCCAGGAAATCGCCCCACATAAATTTGATCTGACTTACGGACAGCCGAAGGCGCAGGATGAGGACTTTGTCCTCTTTATCAAGAAGAGCAAGACACTTTTGAGAAAAACAGCTGAGGAGAATCATGAGATTCCGATGTTTTCTGATTTCCCGGAAGACAAAGAAGCGCTGAAAGAGAACGCGTACTATCTGTTCGCGATCGATGGAAATCATTATTATTATGTGACAGAGATGCCGGAACATGTCTCCGACGCATACGAGCTCTGCCCGACAGCGGCATATCGGAAGATGCATCCGATGTACCAGGCGTTCGCAGGGATCACTGCTACCCAGATCCACCGCTTTAAGGAGAGCAGAAAGTACTGCGGATGCTGCGGCCACCTGATGGAGAACAGCAAGACCGAGCGCGCGCTGGTATGCCCGGAGTGCGGACAGACTGAGTATCCGAAGATCTCCCCGGCTGTGATCGTTGCGATCTCCGATGGGGACCGTCTCCTGATGTCCAGATACCGTGTGAACAACAATCCGTACCGCGGATATGCTCTGATCGCCGGTTTTGTAGAGATCGGAGAGAGTTTTGAGGAGACGATCCACCGCGAGGTCATGGAGGAAGTTGGCCTGAAGGTCAAAAATATCCGCTATTATAAGAGCCAGCCGTGGGCATTCTCCGACACGGAGATGATCGGATTCTTCGCGGAGCTCGATGGACCGGATAAGATCAAGCTTCAGGAGGACGAGCTCTCCGAGGCTGGCTGGTACCATCGCGATGAGATTCCGGATGAGACGATGATGAACAGCATCGGAAGTGAGCTTAAGATGGTGTTCAAGTACGGAAGTCTCGAGAAGTTCTATGAGGCGACCGGGTATCACGACGAGAATTAGGAATATGGGAATATCGGATCGAGTGTGATCCTGATGGGGATCCTGCAGATAGAATCGATGGCAGGTCGTAAATTGAAAAAAAGCCGGAGACTGAATTTCAGACTGTACGAGAAATTCAGTTTCCGGCTTTTTGCAACAGAAATTTTCTGCTAAAAAGACAGATGGATCAGGCTTTGCGGAATGTCCGGCAGAATTCCAGAAATTCTCGCAGGGTATCAGGAACATCCTGTGGATGATAACAGAATCCGATCACGCGTTTCGGAATCGGGATATCAAGCGGGATCTCGATAAGCGTACCGTTTTTCAGATCATCTTCGATGAAGTCTTTGATGACGCAGCCGATCCCGAGTCCGATCCGGGAGAATTCGATGAGGAGTTCCATGTCAGTCGTCTCGAGGATCTGGTTGATCTCGATCTGATTGTCGGACAGGTAGGCATCGACGTGTTTCCGGCTCATGTTGGAGCGGTTTAAGAGCATGATATTTCCGGTCTTAAAGATATCCGGGTCGTTTCCTTCTCTTAAATGAAGATTCTCCAGGTAGGCAGGCGTACAGACGAAGATGTCGCTGATCTCCATCAGGGGCTGGAAATGGAGTCCTTTTCTGTTTTTTGGCTCAGCGACAAGGCCGATATCGATCTTTCTGGCATCGAGCATGTCGAGTGTCTGGTAGGTGGACTGGCTCTCGATGGCGATGTTTACATGTGGATATTTTCCGATAAATCCTTTTAAGTAGGGGAGGAGGACGTATTTACACAGGGTGTTGCTGACGCCGATCTTTAAGTTTCCGATATGGAAGTCATGGATCCGTTTGAGTTCGCGTTCGCCGTGACCGATGGAGTCGAAGGCTGTGTTCACATGCTGGAAGAGGATGGTTCCTTCTCTTGTGAGCTGGACTCCGCGGGAGTTTCGGTTGAAGAGTCTGGTTCCAAGGCTTTCTTCAAGTTTGCTGATGGCTTTGCTGATGGCGGGCTGGCTGATGTAGAGTTCTTTGGCAGCCCGGGAGATGTTGCCGCAGCGGGCTACCTCGTAGAAGATTTTGTATTGTGACAGATGTTGTTCCATGAAAATACCGCTGTCCTGTCAGGGACCGCAGGAACATAACCCCCTTTCATATGTGGTATTCGTATTATTTATAGCTATTATAATGAATGGGGGTGGGGATGTCAATATGAAATTGATGGCGAAAGGTACGCGCCGGTCGGCCTCCGGCTCGGGGCACTCGGGATTTTATGGGCGGTTCCTCTAGACTTGCGGAAGAATGCTAAGGGCGGAGAAGATGGGACACAACTCGCTGCGCTCAAACAAGTGTCCCATCTCCTCCAACGCATTCTCCCGCGAGCCAAGAGGAAGCCAAGCCCCTGAAATCGGGCACCCGGATCCGGAGGCCGGCCGGCGCTGAAATTGGCTGTGCTGGGTGGGGATCGCAGGCGCTGCGCTGTGCGATCCTGATTTAGGCGATCGCACAGAGGCCCAGTTCTTTTTTGAGGATTTCATCGACGGAGTCGAGGATTCCGAGGTGTGTCTCGAGATCGAGACGGTCTACGGTCATTTCATTTTTTCGGGTGCAGCCGTCGACGCTGCCTGCGGCTACGGCGAGACGGAGAGATTCGGTCTCTTCGGCGCGGGTCGGGAGCAGGCTTTTTTCGGCGAGGAGGGAGCAGAGGGCGGCGATGCCGATGCCCCACCAGTTGGAGACGCCGCTTGCGAGTGTGAGATCGGCGGCTTCGGCGGTGCAGATCTTATCTCCGAACGGGACAAATGTTTCGATCACATTCCGGTATGTTCCCATTCCCATTTCGTTTCCGCCGTCGCCGACAGAGATCGTGACTGCTCCGGCTTTTTTTGCCTCGGAGAGGAAGAGGGCGGAGTCGGTGATCATGTCGTCGAGGACTTCACCGCGCATGCTGTGATAGTGGCCATTGGCGGCTTTTCCTGGGCGTTCTAAGGAGATGAAGTGGGTCGGGGAGAAGTTTTTGATGCAGCTTCGGATGAAGTCTTCGGTGTCTGTTTTTGGCAGCATCATGAGTTTTGCTTTGGGTGCGCGGTAGCAGACGACGTCGCTCACGATGGAGAAGGCGGGTTCGTCGGTGATCACGAGGACGGAGACGCCGAGTGCTGTCAGGGCGGCGGCGATATCGGCGATGCCGAGAGGTCCGTCTGTCTCGCCTACATAGGTTCCGTCTTCAAGGCGGACCGGGAAACCGGTGAGAAGGATCACGCGGCGGGCAGTGGAGAGGGTTTCAAGTGTTTCGCGGATCGGGTTGTCCGGCAGTGCATTTAAGAGTCCGCGGTTTCCGAAGTCCTGTTTCATAATGGTATCCAGATCTTTAAAGAATGTCATGTTCATATCCTCCAAATGATGATCGGGCTGCAGGGAAGCGGAAATGGGATCGCCTGGGACGGTCCGGGGCTTTTGCGGCAGCGCGAATGTGATGAGAAGGAGAATGCTTTTTTCGTATCAGGGCAACAAAAAAAGCCACTGATCCCCTTGTTGGAAGATTCATGGCTCTTATTTACGGTGGGAGCATCCGGGCAGGAGTCCCGATAAATAAAAGAATCTGTTTTTGTATCTTTAGTTTAGTGGAAATGGGTGGAAATGTCAATGGAAAAAGGGAAATTCCGGTGGTATAATAAGCAGTAAAGTTACTTTTTATGGGTAGGAATTTTCTGAACTGAAAATTCCGTATGATACTGTTATGGCCGCAGATTTTGCCGATTCGGAATGCGAAGCATCGGCAAAATCCTGTTACAGTGCGCGGGCATGGAGTGCCCGTGTACTGTAATGCAGTAAGGTTATAAGTTGATCAATGGAAGTACAGAGTTTTGGGAAAAGGGGAATACATTATGGAGAACAGGAACACGATCCTCGTGGTCGGCCAGGCGAAGCCGAGCAAAGAGGATGCGATCTACAATCTGCACGGGGAATTTTATATCAGTCTGATCGTGGAGCGGGAGACGGGAAAAATTTTGGAGCTGGACTGCAATACGATCCTGGATGTGACAAAGCGGTTTGTGGCATCGATGTTTGTCGGAAAAAGTTTAAAGACGGATATTCCGGCGATCGAGAAGGAGATCCGGGAGCGGTATTTTGCGCTGACGCAAAAGCCTCTGATCGCGTGTATGAAGGACGCGTGCAACCGGTATCTCACGGCAATCGGGGAGAATTGTCCGCAGAAGAAGAGCTGAGGAGACTGAAAAGATGCAGGAATGTCTGATCAGACTGAGCTGAACGACCGGTTAAAGGAACTTTTAACAGAGCAGAGATGAGAACTATAACATAATTGTATAGATCTGGAAACAAAAGAGTATAAATTTTAACATTCTTAAGCCGGAGCTTGTCTCCGGCTGTTTTTTTCTTGTTTTTTCCGGGATGGATTGACAAGGGGAAAAAACATGATAAAGTTATGAATGCTGTTTTTCAAAACCCCATGAAAAAGCGGCAGATAGACAGAGGTCTGGCATGAAAAAATGACTCCACAGAAATATCTGGGAGACAGGTTTTCTGCGATATGTTGAGAAACATGTGACCCTGTTATCATGAAAATCTAAAGTATGAAAAAGGAGTACCCCACTTATGAGTTCGTGGAATGATGTAACGAAAAAGGTGCGCGAGATGCGGAAAAATTTCGCATTCCGCTGTGCGATTTCTTTTGTGGCAGTTCTGGCATCAGCCCTTTTGCAGTCCTATGTGATCCTGGCATTTATCCGTCCGGCGGGACTTTTGTCCAGCGGATTTACAGGACTTGCGATCCTGATCGACCGAATTACCGAGCTGTACGGATTTTCCGTATCGACTTCCCTGGCGTTAGTTGTCCTGAATCTCCCGGTCGCACTCATGTGCTGCCGCAGCATTAACGTGAAATTTACCGTATTTTCACTTTTACAGGTATTTTTCGCCAGCTTTTTCTTAAAAGTCTGCCATTATACCCCGTTGTTTGATGACCTGACCCTGAATGTGATCTTCGGAGGTGTTCTTTATGGACTCTCTGTTGTTCTCGCACTGAAAGGAAATGCATCGACCGGCGGTACCGACTTTATCGCACTTTATGTCTCAAATAAGACAGGAAAGTCGATCTGGAATTACGTGTTCATGGGAAATGTCTGCATCCTTGTGATCTTCGGACACATGTTCGGATGGAAATATGCAGGTTATTCGATCCTGTTCCAGTTCATTTCCACAAAGATGATCTCCACCTTCCATCACCGCTACGACCGCGTGACCTTACAGATCACGACCGAGAAGGCGGAGGAGATCATGAAAAAGTACGTCAGCCAGTACCACCACGGAATTTCCTGTGTGGAAGCGATCGGCGGTTACAGCCACAAAAAGATGTATCTGCTCCACACCGTGATCTCTTCCTATGAGATCAACGATATCGTCCAGCTGATCCAGGATGTGGATGAGCATGTGATCATCAACGTATTTAAGACGGAGAACTTCTACGGAGGATTCTACCGGGAGTCCCTGGATTAAGAAAATCAAAAAGTAATAAAGTAACTATTCAGTAGGTCTGCGCACTTGCTGCGCTGACCGTAATAAAATATGGGACGGAAGGCAAAAATCCCATCGGCGAAGCCGATCTGGAATGGATTTTTGCTCGTAACTTGCCATGCATCCGAAGGGAAGCTCCGGGGGAGGTTCCTGTAGGTGTGAGGGTACTGAACAGTTACGTAATAAATTACAGACAGCACACAGAACTCTGATTGTCGACATGGAAGGAGTACGTGTGCTGTCTTTTTATTTACGCGGACAACGAGCCAAAGTCCGCGCTTGCGCGAGACCTTGGCAACTGTCGCGATAACAAGGGGAAACTCGCGAATCGTGTTTTTGCTTGTTTGACAGGAAATTCCTGCGTTAAATGTTGCGTACATTCGACTTAATGATGCCGCACACACCTTTTCTCCAGCATCGTCACCGCCTGATACAGCACCGCCGACAGCACACACAGGATCACGATAGACATGATCACGAGGTCCAGTTTGAAGACCTGGCTGCCGTAGATGATGAGAAAGCCGAGGCCTGCCTGCGCGGAGAGAAATTCCCCGATGATGACGCCGACGAGACAGAGACCGATGTTGACCTTCATATTGCTGATGATGAGAGGGACAGAACCTGGCAGCAGGACCTTTGTGAGGACATCCTTCTGCTTCCCTCCGAGCGTATAGATCAGCCGGATCTGATCCGGGTCCATGGAGAGAAAGCCGTTGTAGAGCGTTAAGATCGAGCCGAAGACCGCCACGGAGACGGCCGCCGTGATGATCGTTTTCATGTTGTTGCCGAGCCAGACGATGAGGACTGGGGCGAGGGCGGACTTCGGCAGGCTGTTCAGCATGACAAGATACGGCTCCAGGATCTTTGCCAGCCGCCTGCTGGACCAGAGCGCCACCGCACCGGAGATCCCGATGCATGTCACGAGAAAAAAGCTGAGCATCGTCTCAAGAATCGTGATCCCCGTGTGATAAAAGATCGTCCGGTCCGCCGCCATGGAAAGAAAACAGGAGAGCACGCGGGACGGAGAACTGAAAATAAAATCATTCAGGATCCCGATGCGGGCACTGACTTCCCAGGAAACAAGAAACAGGATCAGAAACAAGACCCGACAGGCAAAAATCTGTCTGCGGATCCGCCGTTCCTGTTCCAGATAGCGATGCTGGGCGGGAGAGACGGAGAGCGCTTCCGTGGGGATCGCACCCCGCCGCCGGAAAAAAAGAAAAGAAGCGATATCATGAAATTTCATCCGCTCCACCTCCGATCTCACATTTCGGTCCGTCATTTTCATCCTTTAGAGGAACACCCCCATATTTCCGATCATTTCCGTCCAAAGCCATCTCATCACCTTCCCCTGAATTTCCAAGAATCCTCCACAATTCATTAAAATAAGAAGAAAACTCCGGATAATTCCGCCGCTTCAAAGGACTCGTCTCATGATCCGGAAAACGGATCAGAAGCTCCCCCTTGATCCGCCCGGGCCGGCTCGTCAGGACCAGGATCCGGTCTGCCGCGCTGACGGCCTCGGAGAGATCGTGCGTGATCAGGATCGCCGTCTTTTTCCGGCTGCGGATGATCGAGCTGATATCATCACAGACGGAGAGTCTTGTCTGATAATCAAGAGCAGAAAACGGCTCATCGAGAAGCAGAAGATCCGGCTCCAGCGCCAGTGTCCGGATCAACGCCGCCCGCTGCCGCATGCCGCCGGAAAGCTCGGACGGCCTTGCGTCATAAAAATACTGAAGCCCATACGCATCAAGAAGCTCTCTCAGCCGCCCGATATGCCCGGGATCACACTTCCCCTGAACCTCAAGCCCGAGAGAAGCATTTGAAAAAATCGTGCGCCACTCAAACAGATGATCACGCTGCAGCATATACCCGATCCCGGACGATCCCTTCGCGACCGGGATCCCATCCAGAAGGATCTCCCCCCGCTCCGGCGCCAGAAGCCCGGAAAGCAGCGAAAGCAGCGTAGACTTCCCACACCCCGACGGCCCGACAATACAAAGAAACTCCCCACTGTTCACATGAAACGATATATCAGAAAGGGCCTTCGTCTCTCCCTCCAACGTATGATAGGAGAAATCCACCCCATTCACTTCCAACTTCGGAGTCATGGACACCTCACAAACAGTATTTATTATAAAATATGAATCCATATCTGCACACGTGAACCGTTATCCATCAATCTTTCCTTTTGTCCAGCGCCAGCGCAGACCACCCACCAGGCACGGGTGCATATTTGCGAGCCTAGAGGAACCGCCCCGAAAATCCCGGCACCCATGCCTGGTGGGTGGCCTGCGCGTACCCTTCGCCAATCCCCCCAAAACCGTAAAAATTCCGCAAGAAAACCGAAAGACAGAAGTCCAAAAAACGCAAGCTTTCCCTGCTATACTACTCCTTAGTATAAAAAACAACACAAACACCAAGGGAGTAAACCATGAGCAGTGAAGAAAAAATCTCACCTGATGAGTTCGATCAGGAACTGGAAGCTCTGATGAGCGGAAAAAAAGAACCAAAAAAGAAAAAAGGTGGAAAGAAAAAGAAGATCGCCGTTTCGGCAGCCGTCATCCTGGTCCTTGGGATCGCAGCCGGAAAGATCCTCGGCGGCGGAAAAGACATGGTCCCGGTGGTGGACACCGTAAACCCTGTGAGAAAAACGATCCAGAACCGCCTCTCCGTCACCGGCCCGGTATCCGGGACCGACAGCGTGGACGTCGTTTCCAACCTCCATGCGGAGATCCTGGAGATCCCGGTAAAAGAAGGGGACAAAGTCACAAAAGGACAGACACTGGCAGTCCTCGATGACTCCGATGTAAGAAAAACGGCAGATATCGCAAAAAACGATTACGATCTCGCAGTGAGCACCTGCGCGGAGAAAGACAAAGAAGCACGAAACGGCTACGCGAAAGCCATACAGGACCTGAACACCGCACAGGCGAACTACGACCGGACAAAAGCACTCTATGACGGCGGCAGCGTGCCGAAAGTAGACCTTGAGACTGCGGAAAACGGACTCAATGACGCGAAACGCGAGCGGGACTCCTATACCGTGAAGAATGGGACAGCGGTTGCGGACGATTCCTACCGCCTCCAGATCGAAAAGGCAAAATATGACTACGAGAAAGCGACGGAATCCCTGGAGGACACCGTGCTGAAGGCGCCGATCGACGGCACCGTGGTCCGCGTAAATACGAAAGTCGGACGGTTTGCCGACAAGATGGAGAACGATGCCCCGCTGTTTGTGATCGAAAACCTCGACCAGCTGGAACTTGAGATCAAAGTCAGCGAATATTCGATCGGAAAAGTCGCACTCGGACAGGAGGCGGAGATATCAGCGGACATTTTAAACGGCGGGACGGTCCACGGAGTTGTCGACTCGATCTCACCGACCGGAGAGGAAAAAGGCGGCGGTTCTACCGAACGCGTCATCCCGACAACGATCCGGATCACGGACAACGATACGAAGCTGATCGCCGGGATCACCGCCCGCGCTTCGATCGTGCTGGAGGAATCAGAAAACGCCCTGACAGTCCCTGTGTCGGCAGTCATGGAGAAAGACGGGACAGCTTATGTCCAGGAGCTCACGGACGGGGTCGTCTCCTGGGTTCCGGTCACCATCGGCGTGGAAGGAGATGTGGAGGCGGAGATCATCCCGCAGGAGGGCCATGCGCTGGACGAAAATTCGCTTCTGATCGCGGAGCCGGGAGAGCAGTATCCGGAAGGAATGGCTGTCAATTCAGCGGCAAAACAGGGGGAATAAGAGATGTTTGAAAAATGGAGAGGAGCTGCCTGGCTTACGGAAAATGTGACGGACGAGCTGATCCGCCTGGAAAATCTCGTGAAGATCTATGACACGGGCGCGATCCGGGTCCTGGGATTAAAAAAGATCAACCTGACGATCCGCCGCGGGGAATTTGTGGCGATCATGGGCCATTCCGGATCGGGAAAATCCACCCTGATGAACATTCTGGGCTGTCTCGACCGCCCGACACTCGGTCATTACTATCTGGATGGGATCGACACGGCGGCGCTGTCGCCGGATGAACTCTCGGCGGTGAGAAACAAAAAGATCGGTTTCGTATTCCAGTCCTTCAATCTGATCTCACGCACATCGGCATTAAAAAATGTGGAGCTGCCGATGACTTATGCGAGGATCCCGAAGAAAAAACGGACGGAGCGTGCCATGGAACTTTTAGATTGTGTGGGACTTGGCGCACGTGCCGGTCACATGCCGAACGAGATGTCCGGCGGACAGAGACAGCGCGTGGCGATCGCCAGAGCTCTCGAAAACGAACCGCCGCTGATCCTCGCAGATGAGCCGACGGGAAACCTCGACACGGCGGCATCGATCGAGATCATGGAGATCTTTGCGGAGCTCCACAAGGCTGGAGCCACGGTGATCGTGGTCACCCACGAGGAAAACATTGCCGCCTTCACGGACAGGATCATCCACTTTTCCGACGGACAGATCATTAAAGATGAGATCAATGAGAATCCGACAAAGGGGAGCGGGGAACTCCACATGAAGGGCCTCTACCGACATTTCCGGGAGGCAGCCGGAACAGAGAGCGGGGTGAGTTCATGTTAGGGGAAAATATGGTCATGGCGTTCCATGCCATCATGGCGAACAAGATGCGTTCCTTTCTGACGATGCTAGGCATCATCATCGGGATCGGCTCCGTTATCTCGATCGTCTCCATCGGAGACACCATGCGGGGACTGTTTGCGGATCTCTACAAGGATGCGGGAACGACGCAGGCAGTCGTGTCAATCGGCTACTGGGTCGAGGACGTGCGGGACAGCGATTATTTCACATTGGATGATCTGGAGAAGATCCGGGAAGTGTTTGCAGACGAGATCGCATATATCGACAGTTATGCGAGTGTGAGTCCGGATGTCCGTGTGGGCCGGACTTCCATGAAATTTGATCTTCAGGGAATCGACCGGGATTATCAGGAAGTACAGACGGTGACGATGGTTGCCGGACGGTATTTAAACGAGAGTGATATCCTTGGAAGAAAGAAAAACGTGGTGATGGAGGCGGAGAGCGCCGGAAAACTCTTTGGAACGGAGGATGCGGTCGGGAAGACATTCCGGACGACGATCTACGGGGACACGGACCTCTATACCGTGGTCGGCGTCTATAAAAAGGAGATGAGCGCGTTTCAGAAACTGCTGATGGGCGGTTCCAGCGATACAGGGTCCGCATACATTCCGTACACGCTGCTCACCTGGCCGAATGATACGTTTTATTACTGCCGCTTATATGCAAAAGAAGGAACCGATATGGCGGATCTCATGTCCCGCCTGACCGCGTATCTTGGAAAATTAAAAGGGCGGAACGCAGGAGATTTCTATACGAACACGGTGGCGGATGAGATGGGAAGCATTGACAGCATGATGGGAGGACTTTCCATGGCGGTCGGAGGGATCGCGGCGATCTCCCTGATCGTCGGCGGGATCGGGATCATGAACATCATGCTGGTGTCCGTCACGGAGAGGACCCGGGAGATCGGGATCCGGAAAGCGCTGGGCGCGAGGACCCGGGATGTCCTGATCCAGTTCCTCACGGAGTCGGCGATCCTGTCCGCCCTGGGCGGGATCATCGGCGTCGTACTTGCCGTGACCGTTGTGACGGCTGGAGGTGCCGTGTTTGGACTCCCGGTCGTGATCCGGCCGGGGATCATCATTCTTGCAGTGTCATTTTCGGCGGTTGTCGGAATTTTCTTTGGAATCTATCCGGCATCGAAGGCCGCAAAGGCGGATCCGATCGACGCGCTGCGGTACGAGTAAAAAAGTCTGCGATCCCCTTTAAGAATTTACGCGGCTAATCTGTTTGCAAGAATGTTCAGCGCCGTGTATAATTATGAAATGAACTGCCGCCTGGTGTTCCGGACCGGAGAGAGTCGGGAGTCATTTCTTGAATATGCAGCGCTGGCAGCCGGAAACCTGATCCTGGACAGCATGATCCTCGGGATCCTTGTGAGGGGAGGAATTCCTCTCTACGTGGCAAAGTTCATGACGGAATGTACCATGTTCCTGTTCAGCTGGATCATGCAGCATCAGATCATATTCAGAAAGAGAGGAAAGCAGTATGGGATGGGAGTTTGATATCTTAAACGGGATCCAGTCGGTATTTCAGTCGGATCTTATGGATCAGATTATGCCTGCAGTCACCGCTCTCGGGAACGGCGGCATCTTCTGGATCGCGGCAGGACTTGTTTTTACTTTATATAAAAAGACGAGAACATTTGGAATCTGTATTCTGACAGCACTGGTCTTTGAGGTACTGAGCTGCAATGTGATTCTGAAACCTCTGGTCGCAAGACCGCGTCCGTTTACTTCAGATCCGGCGAGAATCCTTTTGATCCCGAGACCGGAAGATTATTCGTTTCCGTCCGGACATACGGCGGTATCCTTTGCTGCAGCGTCAGCCGCCTGGTTTATGAAGAAGAGAAAAACAGGTGTGGCTTTTGGGGCCGTCGCATGCCTGATCGCATTTTCGAGACTGTATCTGTATGTCCATTATCCGACGGATGTATTGGCCGGGGCTGTCATTGGAATCCTCTGCGGGGCAGCCGCTTCAAAACTGACAGAGATGGCAGCGGCGGCCCGGGAGGCACGAAGAGATTCCGGCCCGGAAATTCCGGTCGGGAAGTTATGAAAGAGGGAGAACCATGGAGAAAAAGCCGGGAATGTCGCTGAGTTTGAGCTTCTGAGGTTCATGTCGTAGAATCCGAATGTCGTATTTTCAAAGGAGCGTCTCTTTGAGGCGGTCTGGGGATACGATTACGTCTCGGACGCGGCGACTGTGTCAGTCCATGTGAACAGGATCCGGGAGAAGATCGAGGACGATGCGAGAAATCCGAAGATCCTCGAGACGGTCTGGGGAGCGGGATACCGGCTGAATTCATAATTATAACATGAAAAAACCGCTTACGGATTTCCGGATCCATAAGCGGTTTTGATCAATTTTTTCTTTTTTTTTATTCTACAAGAGCTCCATTTACATCAACCGTGTGTCCATCCGGTGTTACACAGTCAACCATGAGAGTTCCCTTGAATCCGTCGCCTTCCTCATGGAAGTAGTACCATTTGCCGCCGATCTCATGCCATCCGGTAAAGAGAGCGCCGGTCTCAAGGTCCATGTAGTACCAGTTGCCGTCATCCTTTACCCAGCCGGTCTGCATGATGTTGTCATGACCGAAATAGTACCAGGTTCCGTCGATCTCCAGCCAGTAGTCAGTTGCTTCGAGACCTTCTGCGAAATGATATTTCCAGGTGCCGTCAGCGAGTTCTTCCCACGCACCGCCAGCCGGGGATTTTAAGCCGCGGAGACGACCGCCGTTTACACTGCGGTACTGTTTAGGATAAGTCGGCTCTGTTGTGTCAGCAGCCTGTGCTGTGATCATTGTTCCGAGTGCCAGAGTTGCAGCGAGAGCTGCGATACAGATCTTTTTCATGAAAAATACCTCCTGGGATTTCCTTTTCCGGTATCAGACTGCATAAAAAAATATGAAATCTGCCGTTTTTTCTACGAACTTATCTATATCCTAATATGGAAACAGAAAAGAGTCAATAAAAAGTGGCAAAATAGCGGCAAATAGAGAGTGAAAATATGAGAAAAAAGGGAAATAGAAAAGTGTTGTCAAGTTTTCGGGTTTGTGATAAAATGAGTGGCACAGTTTTGTGGATGACTCAATTTCGATGAAACCGGCGGTTTTATGGAATTTTCTGCCCGGAATAAGGGCAGACGGACCGCCTTTTTGGATTCATTTTTGCGTTGATGGAGGCAGATATGAAATATAAGTGTCTGATCTTTGATCTCGATGGAACACTGGTAAATTCGATCCATGCGCTGACCTACTGCACGAACCTCGCTCTTGAGAAGTTCGGGCTCGGTCCTCTGACGGAGACTCAGATGAAGACGATCGTCGGGGATGGATATAAGATGCAGATGAAGCGTTCCCTGGCCGCCTGCGGAGATACGGACGAAGCGCATTACGAGGCAATCTTACCTGTATATATGGAGATTTTCGGAAAATACTGTAACTATGAGATGCATCCCTACGATGGGATCATGGAGCTCACGGCGAGAGCGAAGGAACTCGGTCTTAAGATCGCGGTCGTGTCCAATAAGCCGGACGCTCAGGCGAAAAAGACGGTGGAATACGTGTTCGGAACAAACTATTTCGACACAGTGATCGGGGAGCAGGAAGGTGTCCCGAAGAAGCCGGATCCGTCAGGGGCGCTGAAGGCGGCGAAACTCTGCGGTGCAGATCCGTCGGAGTGCCTGTATTTTGGTGACACGAACACGGATATGAAAACCGGAAAGAATGCGAAGATGACGACCGTTGGAGTTCTCTGGGGATTCCGGGGGCGTGAGGAACTTGCCGCATTTCATCCGGAATTTCTGCTTGAAAAGCCGCAGGATATCTTAAAAGAGATAGTCGGGTGATGATACCGGAGGAGACAGATTGAAATATTTTAAGAAAACAAGACGAAAACGGGTGGAAGCATGGCTCATTGCAGCGATGTTTCTTTTTGGTTCCCTGACCGGGTGCGCTTCTGTCAGGGACACACACGGGAATGTGGGAACTCCAGGAGACGGGAAGCTGAAGGTTGTGACGACCTTGTTTCCGTATTATGATTTCGCAAGACAGATCGCCGGTGACGCCGTGGATCTTTCCATGGTGATCCCTGCCGGTCAGGACAGCCATTCGTTTGAACCAACGCCTGCAGATATCCGACTGATCCAGAATGCGGACCTTCTGATCTGCAACGGCGGAACGATGGAACAGTGGGTGACACAGGTGCTCGGATCCCTGGATGCCCCGGACCTGAAGGTCATCACGATGATGGATTATGTCGATGTCGTTCAGGAGGAGATCGTGGAAGGAATGGAAGATTCTGGCGACGATCATGGACATGATCATGCGCATCATGACGAGGAAGACGGTGACCATGCAGATCATGACCACGATACGGAGGACCATGACAATGCGGACGACGACCATGCCTACGAGATCGAGTATGACGAGCATATCTGGACGTCTCCGGTGAATGCCATGAAGATCACGCAGGTGATCGCAGATACGCTGGAGGAGATGGATCCGGCGGATGCGGCGGTTTTCCAGGCGAAAGAGGCGGGTTACCTCGGGGAGCTGAAGAATCTCGACCAGGAATTCCGGGATGTCGTGGACGGTGCGGATCTTGACCTGATCGTCATGGCGGATAAGTTCCCACTCCGCTATTTTGCGGACACCTACGGACTCCGCTACCGGGCAGCGTTTTCCGGCTGTTCGTCCGACACGGAGCCGAGCGCGAAGACGATCGCTTATCTGATCGACAAAGTGCGGGAGGAACAGATCCCGGCGGTCTACTATCTGGAGCTTTCCAGCCACCGGGTGGCGGAGATCATCAGTGAGGAGACCGGAGCGAAGCCGTTATTATTCCACTCCTGCCACAACGTGACGAGGAGAGAATTTGAGAGCGGCGTTACCTATCTGCAGCTGATGGAACAGAATGTTGTGAATTTACGGGAAGGACTTTATCGATGAACCAGCCTTTATTAAAATGTGAACATGTGGACTTTGGATATGAAAATTACGACGTGGTGAAGGACGTGTCCATGGAGATCGTTCCCGGGGATTATCTCTGTATCGTCGGTGAGAACGGATCCGGAAAGAGTACGCTGATGAAGGGACTTTTAGGGCTCTTAAAGCCGACTGGGGGAGTCCTCACGATCGCGGACGAGTTAAAACGGTCCGGCATCGGATATCTCCCGCAGCAGACGCCGGCGCAGAAGGATTTCCCGGCAACGGTCCAGGAGGTCGTACTTTCCGGCTGTCTCGGAAAGCGCGGAAACCGCCCGTTCTATTCTGCGGCGGAGCGGAAGATCGCACAGATCAACATGGAAAAGCTCGGGATCACGGATCTGAAAAAAAGCTGCTACCGGGATCTCTCCGGCGGCCAGAAGCAGAGAACACTGATCGCGAGAGCGCTCTGCGCGACCGACAAGCTCCTGATCTTAGACGAGCCGATCACCGGTCTCGATCCGGCATCGACCCAGGATTTCTATGCGGTGATCCGCCATCTGAACAGAGATGAAAAGGTCGCAGTCCTGATGGTCTCCCATGATATCGGGAACATCGTGACTCAGGCGAACAAGATCTTACAGTTGAAACAGACAGTCCAGTTCTACGGGACTGTGGAAGAGTATAAAAAATCGGAATTTGGAAGAGAATTCCTCGGAGGTGAGAGCTAAATGGGACTTTTACAGGAAATGTTTTCCTATCCGTTTCTGGTGCGCGCGATGATCGGCGGGATCTGTATCTCTCTGTGCGCGTCGCTTTTAGGCGTCAGCCTTGTATTAAAACGGTATTCGATGATCGGTGACGGACTGTCCCATGTATCGTTCGGTGCCTTATCGATCGCAGTGGCGTTTAACTGGGCGCCTCTCGCGGTGTCGATCCCGGTCGTCGCAGCCGCAGCGGTCCTGCTCCTTCGGATCACGGGAAACGGAAAGATCAAGAGTGACGCGGCGATCGCGATGATCTCTGCAGGATCCCTGGCGATCGGTATTATCGTGACCTCCCTGACAACGGGAATGACGACCGATGTGAGCAGCTACATGTTCGGAAGTATCCTCGCCATGAGCCGTGAGGACATGTATCTGAGCGTGGTGCTCTCCGTGATCGTCCTCGGAATGTTTGTGATCTGTTATAATAAGGTCTTTGCAGTGACGTTCGATGAGAGCTTCGCAAAGGCGACCGGCGTGCGCGTGTCGGCCTATAACCTTCTGATCGCGGTCCTTACTGCGATCACGATCGTCCTCGGAATGCGGATGATGGGCGCCATGCTGATCTCGAGTCTTGTGATCTTCCCGGCGCTGACCTCCATGCGGATCTTTAAGAGCTTTTTCGGTGTGGTCGTTTCCTCCGGCGTCGTGTCGGTGGTGTGTTTCTTCATCGGACTCGTTCTTTCCTATGTATATTCGATCCCGGCAGGAGCGAGTGTGGTGGTCGTCAATCTCGTGATGTTCGGGGTGTTCTGCATCGTGCAGATCCTGAAGCAGAAGGTGCGGTAAGAAAGATATGCTTTCTTCCGGTCAGCGCAGACAGATGCGCAGATCTGCGGAAAACTTCATAATGAGAAAAAATCTCAGATACTGCCGCTTTCCGAAAAACAAAGGAAAGCGGCAGTACTTGACTTTGCGGGAAAATGTGTTAAAGTTAGTAAATGGTAACGAAAAATGAAAGTGCTATGAGAAGACGGATTCGCAGTGATCTGAAAACTGCAGCATGTGTTCCGGTCTGCGGATGAGAAGAAACACTGGAAAACAGACCTGTCAGAACTACAGAAACATGGCACAGGTGACAAGAAAGAGGTGTCATTATGACAAAGATCGATATTATCTCCGGTTTCCTCGGAGCCGGAAAAACAACATTTATAAAGAAGCTTCTGAAAGAAGCGATCGCGGGTGAGAAAGTAGTCCTGATCGAGAATGAATTTGGTGAGATCGGAATCGACGGCGGATTTTTAAAGGATTCCGGAATTGAGATCCGTGAGATGAACTCCGGATGCATCTGCTGTTCCTTAGTTGGTGATTTCGGACGTTCCTTAAATGAAGTCCTCACAAAATATACACCGGACCGTGTCATTATCGAGCCGTCAGGCGTCGGCAAACTTTCTGATGTCATGAAGGCAGTATGCGACGTTGCAGGCGAGATCGACGTTGTATTAAACGGTTCTGTTACGGTTGTTGACGCACAGAAGTGCAAGATGTACATGAAGAACTTCGGTGAGTTTTTCAACAACCAGATCGAGAGCGCCGGAACGATCGTTTTAAGCCGTACCGATGTCGCTGACGCTGACAAGGTTGCACAGTGCGTTGAGATGATCCGTGAGAAGAACCCGAAGGCAGCAATCGTGACAACTCCGATCGACAAGCTGACCGGTGAGCAGCTTCTTGCGATCATCGAGAAACCGACCGATGATATGGCTGAGAAGCTCCTTGAGGAAGTAAAAGAAGGTCATCACCACCATCATGACGATGACGAGGAGTGCTGCTGTGGCCACCACCATCATCACCATGACGACGATGACGATGAGGACGAGCATGAGCACCACCATCACCACGACGATGACGAGGAGTGCGGCTGCGGTCATCACCATCATCACGACGACGATGACGATGAGGACGAGCATGAGCACCACCATCACCACGACGATGACGAGGAGTGCGGCTGCGGTCATCACCATCATCACCATGACGATGATGACGAGGATGAGCACGAGCATCATCATCATGACGGCGAGTGCGGCTGCGGTCATCATCACCATCACCACCATGACCATGATGCCGATGAGGTATTCACAAGCTGGGGGCTTGAGACAAACCGCACGATCACAAAGGAGAAACTTGAGTCCCTGTTACAGGAGCTTGCTCATTCCGAGAAATACGGTCAGGTTCTCCGTGCAAAGGGAATGCTCCCGGATGCAGACGGAACCTGGTACTACTTTGATCTCGTTCCGGAGGAGACGGAAGTCCGCACAGGCGCTCCGATCTACACAGGTAAAGTGTGCGTGATCGGTTCCAACTTAAAGGAAGACGAGTTAAAGAAAGCATTCGAGGCTTAAGAGACGAATGCGCAGTGTCGGGCATGTGCCGGACACGGATATGAAAGAATGCCCGTAGCTGTGAGAGCACTGAACAGTTACGATTACAGGAAATAAAAACGACAGGAGCTTTTTGCGTCATCAGGATCTCGCGAAAAGCTTCTGTCATACAATCAGATAGGAGAATAAAGCATTGAAACAGCAGGAAAAAATGCCGGTATTTGTCATCAATGGCTTTCTGGAAGCAGGAAAGACCCAGTTTATCACAAATACCTTACAGCAGGACTATTTCCAGGCCGACGGAACAACAGTCCTGATCCTCTGCGAAGAGGGAGATACGGAGTATGATAAGGAGATCTTAAAGAAGACAAGAACGAAGATCGTGACGGTTGAAGATGTCTCCGAGATGGATGAAGACTTCTACGGCCGGATCGAAGCGCTCTATGACCCGGACCGTGTCCTCATCGAGTGGAACGGAATGTGGCCGCAGGATCAGCTGCAGCTGCCGGATACCTGGGAGCTCTTCCAGCAGATCACGATCATTGACGGTTCTACCTTTGATCTTTATCTGAACAACATGAAGCCGCTCCTTGCGCTTCTTGTCAAACACTCCGAGCTTGTGATCATGAACCGCTGCGATGAAGTCAGCGACGAGAACATCACCCGCTACCGCCGCGGATTAAAGGCTTTAAACCCGCAGGCAGAGCTGATCTTCGAGGATGCGGAAGGCGAGATCGAGCAGGAAGTCCTGGAAGAGGATCTTCCGTACGATATGAAAGCGGACGTGATCAAGATCGACCCGAAGGATTTCGGTATCTGGTATATTGATGCGCTGGATAAGAAAGACCGCTACGAGGGAAAGGTCGTGGAGTTTACCGGAATGGTATTAAAATCCCCGGAATTCCCGAAGAACTACTTTGTTCCGGGCCGTATGGCGATGACATGCTGCGAGGCGGATATGACATTCCTGGGCTTCATCTGCAAGGCGCGTGAGGCGAGAAACCTTGAGACAAAGCAGTGGGTCAAAGTCCGCGCGAAGATCGCGTACGAGTTCTGGCAGGACTACGACGGCGTCGGACCGGTCCTCTACGCGGAGAGCGTTGAGCCGGCGGAGGAGATCAAGGAGATCGTGCAGTTCTAAGGAAATTTGACAGGCAGAAAATTGGATTCCAATGGAAATAAAAAACAGACTCTTACTCTCGATTTTCAGGAGGAAAGAGTCTGTTTTTTATGTTAGTTCATCGGTGCCACCGGAACTGGCCGCTCGCGGTCGAACACTTCCGACACATCGAAGAGATCGCTCAGATGATCTTTCGTCGGATTCGTCTCCGGGAGGTCATAGTACATCCGGTAGCCATCGATATTCCGGCGTCCCTGACGCAGATAATCCGGTCCAAACTGTACCCAGTACCGGCTGGAGTCCACGTTGCAGAAGTAGCGGAAACCGAGCTGGTGGAGATACTCGTATTTCTGATTTTCAGATGTGTACGGGTGCCAGTCGCCGACATCGGAGCCGAACGGATAGAGCAGGATATCGGTCTTTCCGATCAGGGATTCCACGCGGGACGCCCATTTATCGGAATCGGTCTTCACATCTTCAAAGGAGCGCTTTCCGAAGTTGATATGTCCCCAGCTGTGGGAGGCGAGCTCCCAGCCGTTGTCGCGGAGACACTGCGCCACCTGGCGGACCGTCTCCTTATCGGCCTCATAGTTGGGGTTCGTAGTCTCATAGGACGGGTCCGTCCGGTATCCGAGGACACCCTGATATCCTGTGAAAGCGAGGACAGCTCTTGCGCCGCGGTAGGAGAAGTCCGGATGTTCCGTGATGAAATCCTCCAGAAGCGGGACGAGATCGTAGGAGCCGACGGACACGGAGCCGTCATCCATCACCATCTCACAGGTCGGTTTCCCGTCTTCCCCGATGATCATCCGGCTCGCGAAACCGTCGCCGGTCATGTACTCATAGTAGCAGAGATCATCCTGCGACATGACGAATGGGATCTTTCCGGGCGGCAGCAGGATCGTTCCCGGCACCATTTTTGCATTGCCGTTTTCATCGGTCTCCTCATGCGCAATGTCGTGAAGTTTCACGAGGACATAGCCTTTTGCGTACATGGAGTCCAGGATCTTTAAGAACTCACTTTTTGTCGTCATCACCTGATCGTAGCCTTTTTCATCGGCATCCCCGTCAAACGCTTTGGAGTTGTCCATGATGAGGGAATGGAAAAAGATGTGGGTGATCTTATTCACATCAGCAGGAACCAGGGTGGCTTTTGTCTCTTCGCAGGACGCGATCAATGCCTTTACATCCTCGTTTTCGGCATAATCTGTCGCCGAGTTCAGGATCTCAAGGGCGGCATCGTAATCGTAGGTAACAAATTTTGCATGGGCGCTGTTTAAGATCTCGTCCAGCGCAGCATCGCCGGTATTGTAGGCGGCTGTCAGAGCTGTGGAGGAAGGCGTTTCGGAAGATGCATCTCCATCGGATCCGCTCTCCGCCAGTGAAACGTTTGTCTCTCCGTTTCCGGAGGAAGGATCGGAGGAAGTTTCTGTCTCCTTTTTCGCAAGTCCGGGAAGCCCGCCATGTTTTTTTATAAGGATCCCGCCGCCGACCAGAAGGAACAGAGCAGCGAGGACCATAAAAAGGATCGTAAGATAAACGGTCCGGCGTCGTTTCCGCATCTTTTCGCGGCTTGAAATATATGCGCGGCGTCTCTCAAAATCGTTGTTGTATTCCAAAGTATCACCTCTTGTAATCAATAAGGATTTTATTACTTCTATCATAACACAACCGCATGTTCGCCGCTATGGAAAATACAAAAATTAAGCATTTTGTAAGCAGTGGCATAATAAGGAATGTCCGCTCCATATTTTATATGGAGAAATCCTGCGTGAGAGCAGGCTGGGCGGGAGAAAAAGCATGAGAGCTGGAAAAAGGATCTTTTGCGGGATCATGGCCGGGATCCTGATGATGATGGGACCGGTAAACGGATATGCGGGGGCAGGAAACAGTAAAATAGCGGAGAGTGGACGGATCACAGCGGAAACTGCGGCGGGAGCCGATCCCGGCCCGGAGATCACAGCCCCGTCCGCGATCCTCATGGAGGCGTCCACAGGGACCGTGATCTGTGAGAAGAACGCGGATGAGCCGAGAAACCCGGCAAGTGTCACGAAGATCATGACGCTGATTCTGATCTTCGATGCCCTGCAGTCCGGGAAGATCCACTTGACGGATGAGGTGGTGACGAGCGCCCACGCGAAATCCATGGGCGGATCGCAGGTGTTTCTGGAGGAAGGCGAGATCCAGACGGTGGAGACACTGATCAAGTGCATCGTCATCGCATCGGGGAACGACGCGTCGGTGGCGATGGCGGAGTTTGTCGGCGGAGATGAGGGGACATTTGTGAAGATGATGAATGAGCGGGCGAAAGGACTGGGGATGGAGCACACAAAATTCATCGACTGCTGCGGGCTCACAAATTCCCCGGAACATGTGACGACCGCGCGGGACATTGCGCTGATGTCACGGGAACTCATCACAAAATATCCGCAGATCACGAACTACACGACGATCTGGATGGAGAACATCACCCATGTGACCAAACAGGGATCGAAGGAGTTCGGCCTCTCCAACACGAATAAGCTTTTAAAGATGGCGACGAACTTTGAGGTGACCGGTCTAAAGACGGGGTCCACGAGCATCGCGAAATACTGTCTCTCTGCCACGGCGAAGAAGGACGGTGTGGAGCTCATCGCCGCGATCATGGCAGCGCCGGATTACAAGGCACGATTTAAAGATGCGGTGACGCTCTTAAATTATGGATATGGGAACTGCAGGCTCTATAAGGACGAGACGCCGCCGGAGCTTCCGAAGCTCCCGGTCAACGGCGGAAAAGAACCGGAAGTGGAACTTTCCTACGGGGAACCTTTTACATATCTCGGGCTCCACGGCGAGGATTTTTCCGGCATGGAGCGGGAACTGATGCTGGAGGAAGACGTAAACGCCCCGGTAAAGGCGGGGGACCGGCTTGGAACCTTAAGTTACCGCCTGAACGGGGAAGAAGTCGGAAATGTCCCTGTCATAGCGGCACAGAATGTGGACACTGCCGGATTTGCTGATTATATGAAGTGGATGACAGGGTGGTGGAGAATGAAAGGTGAAGAAGCTGGTGGTACTTTTCACAAGTAGAAATTTTCGGGATTGAAAATTCAATCTGGCGGTTCCATTTTCCGGAAAAATATTGTATGATGGTAACTATTCAGCAGATCGGTGCATTTACTGCACGGACTGTAAAAAACGATAAAGACACTGCGTGCCTGAAACGCGTACTCGCCCGAAGTTGAAGATTGGCGCAGGCAGCCGCGCCCGGAGCGAGAATGTGTCAAGGCACATTTTTTTATAACTGAGGAAGAAAAATGGCGGACAGACAGGAGAATAAAAAGACTGTGGTCGTGGTGGATGACGAACCGATCATCCGGATGGACCTCGGTCAGATGCTGGAAGAGTTAAATTATGAGGTAGTAGCGGAGGGCGCGGACGGATTTGACGCGGTGGAACTCTGCAGAAAGAAGAACCCGGATGTGGTCCTCCTGGACCTTGAGATGCCGGTATTTGACGGAATGACAGCGGCGGAGACGATCATCAATGAGAACCTCGCAGGCTGCGTTGTGATCTGCACCGCTTTTGCAGATGAAGACTTTCTGGAACAGGCCGGCCGGATCGGAGTGTCCGGTTATATCGTGAAGCCGGTCGAAGCGAGAAATCTGCGGCCGACGATCGAGATGGCGTATGCGCAGGGAAGACGGCTTGCGAAACAGAAGCTGGCGATCGGTGAGGCGAACAGAAGACTGGAGGAGAACCGTGTGATCGAACGGGCAAAAGGTCTTCTGGCGAGATCAAAACATATCTCTGAAATGGATGCGTACCGGAAAATGCAGAAGACAGCCATGGAAAAGCGTGCACCGTTAGTTTCCGTGGCCCGTGCGATCATCCGCGTGGAATCCCAGAGGGACGAGGCAAATCAGGCGAAGAAGTGGCTGATGAGGGAGCGCCGGATGACGGAGCAGGAGGCGTACCGTTACCTCGTAAAGGGAGCGGAAAAGGCCGGGCTTACGGTTTCCGCCTTTGCAAAGCAGCTCCTGGAAGAGGAGGCGTAGCATGACAAAAGAAGAACTCATGAAACGCACCGGACTCTCGGAGGAGAATGCAGAGATTTTAAAACGGACGGAACAGATGCTGCCGATGATGGCGGAGCTTGCGGGGGCCGATCTGTTTATCGACTGTATGGACAAAACGGATGGGATTATGTTTGTCGCAGCCCAGGCAGGACCGAAATATATGCCGTCAGCCTATCAGAAAAGTGTTGTCGGATGTGCAGCTGAGCAAAAGGACGAACCGGCGGTTTACCGGGCGCTCGAGACGAGAACTCCTGTACGGGATATCAAAGCAGTGACTCAGGAGGAAAATATGGTGCGCCAGGATGCAGTCCCGATCCAGGGCGAGGATGGAAGCGTCATCGGGATCCTGATCGGCGAGCGGGACATCAGCAAAGAGATCCGGAAAGAACAGAAATACGAGGCGATGGCGAGACAGCCGGTGGCGTTTGGTTCGGTCGCGTCGAGGACTGAGAGTACCGCAGTCCGGAATGCGAGACGGGAAGTCCATCACCGGGTAAAAAATCATCTTCAGCTCATCGCCAGCATCATGAACATCCAGGCGAGAAAGTCGGAGAGTGAGGAAGTGAAGCAGGCGTTCCGGGAAAACATCGCAAGAGTCCAGAGCATCGCCTCCATCAACGAGATCCTCACGGCAAATGATGAGGGACCGGCGCCTCTGATGCCGTTTCTCGAGAAGTTGAAGAATCAGTTCCTGCTCCTATATGGGGCAGAATATCCCATTGATCTGAAACTTTCCGGCGATGATCTGACGGTTTCCCAGGATCAGGCGACGGACGTTGCGCTCGTGGTGAATGAGCTTGTTTCAAATGCGTACAAACACGCGTTTAAGGGAAGAGAAAACGGGGAAATCCGCGTGATCTTAAAGAACGGAGAACGGTACGCATCCGTGACGGTCCAGGACAACGGGACCGGAACGGAAGAGATCCGGAATGAGGGAAATTTCGGTATGATGCTGGTACAGATGACCGTGAAAGACAAATTAAAGGGAAAAGTCTATGTGGAGAGCGGAGAGAACGGAACCTCCGTCACCTTCGATTTTTTGATTGACAAATCCACGGAGACTGGAATATAATAGACGAAGAAATTGAATATTTCACCGCACAACAGGGTACGGTGCAACAGCGATAAGGCTCAGAGCAGGAATTTATTTCTGCTCTGGGTCTTTTGTTCTTTTCTGGGAAAATTTCGGTGAACGGAGGTGAGAATACTGGAACATTCAAAAATGTTGAGCGTTGGGATCGATATCGGGACATCGACATCGCAGGTGATCTTCAGCCACCTGACGATCGAAAATACAGCGGGATACTTCTCGGTTCCTTCTGTGGAGATCGTGGGAAAGGAGATCATCTATAAGAGTCCGGTTTACCGGACACCGCTTCTGGACAGATCCCTGATCGACGGAGCTGCGTTAAAGAAGATCCTCGAAAAAGAGTATCAGAGTGCGGGCGTTGTCCCGGCACAGGTGGAGACGGGAGCCGCCATCATTACCGGTGAATCGGCGAGAAAAGAGAATGCCTCCATGGTCCTCGATGAGCTCAGCGTGTTTGCCGGAGACTTTGTCGTATCGACGGCAGGCCCTGATCTGGAATCTGTGATCGCGGGACAGGGAAGTGGCGCCTGGAAATATTCGGAGGATCACGGCGTTGTCGTTGCGAACCTGGATATTGGAGGCGGAACCACGAACGTGGTCCTCTTTGACGGAGGTGTGATCGGGACGAGAGGCTGCATGGATATCGGCGGTCGTCAGGTGACCGTGGATGAACATGGACGGATCACTTATGTGAGCCCAAGCGCCGCGGCGATCGCAAAGGCGCTGAGACTTTCAATCAATGAGGGTGACCCGGCAGATGAGGCGGTCCTCTCGAGACTCTGTGACGGAATGGCGGAAGTCCTCGAGGAAATGCTCGGGGCGGCGGAACCCACAGAGCTTTTAGAAGAAGTCCGGACAGCGGGTTCCTCAACATTTGAGATCCCCGCAGAACGTCCGATCCGGTACATCTGTTTTTCAGGCGGTGTGGCGGAATGCATCTATCACCCGGGAATGGATGTATTTGCATACGGGGATATCGGGATCCTCTTGGCAGATGCCATCCGGCGGAGCCGCCTGTTCTCAAAATTCCATGTGATCAGCGCGCAGGAGACGATCCGGGCCACAGTGATCGGAGCAGGAACTTACACGACGACGATCTCCGGAAGCACCATCGCTTACGCGGACGGGCTGTTCCCGATGAAGAATATTCCGGTACTCAAGCTTTCGGAAGCGGAGGAAAACGACTGCTGGCTGGGAAAGAGCGAAGGACTGAAAGAAAAGATCCTCTGGTTCTTAAAACAGAGTGACAGCTCGAAGATCGTTCTCGCCGTGAACGGAAAGAAAAATCCGGGTTACACGGAATTAAAGACGTTCGCCGCCGCTCTGGGAGATGGAATGCATGCGACGATCCCGACCGGGGAACCGCTTCTTTTTGTTGTCAGGGAGGACATGGCAAAGGCGCTGGGACAGCTTTTGAGACAGAGGTTTTTAAAAGAAAGAAATATTGTGGTGATCGACGAGATCCGCGTGGAGGACAACAACTTCGTGGATTTCGGAAAGCCGGTGATGAACGGTCTTGTCATCCCGGTAGTTGTAAAGACATTATTATTTGGGTAAAAGGAGGAGAGGAAAAAGGAACATGGGATACCATACGATACTTTCCGGACAACGCTTTACCTTTGATTCTGTAAAAGAAGTGATGGCGAAAGCCGGGGAACATAAATCCGGAGATGTCCTGGCCGGTGTGGCGGCCGCATCCGATATCGAGCGCATCGCAGCGAAGGATGTTCTCGCAGGGATGACATTGAGAGAACTCTACGAGAATCCGGCGGCGCCCTACGAGGAAGATGAGGTCACAAGGATCAACATCGACGGATTGAACAGGAAAATATTTGGCGAGATCGCCGGATGGACGGTCAGCGACCTCAGGGAATGGCTCCTCTCCTATGAGGCGGACAATGAGGCGATCCACCGGATCTCCCGGGGACTGACCGCGGAGATGGTCGCTTCCGTCTGTAAGCTCATGACGAATCTGGACCTGATCTACGCGGCACAGAAGATCCGCGTGACGGCTCACTGCAATACCACCGTCGGAGAGCGTGACATCATGGGAACAAGACTTCAGCCGAACCATACGACCGATAATGTCGAAGGGATCACGGCATCCTTATTTGAGGGACTTTCCTACGGATGTGGAGATGTCCTGATCGGACTGAACCCGGTCAATGATACCGTGTCGAGTCTCGCGGAGGTATTAAAGCGGTTTGACGAGGTCAAACACCAGTTTGACATTCCGACGCAGATCTGTGTACTGGGACATATCACCACCCAGATCGAGGCGGTCAAACAGGGAGCGCCGTGTGACATGATCTTCCAGTCCATCGCGGGCAGCGAGAAAGGAAACCGGGCGTTCGGTTTCTCCGCGGAGACTGTGGATGAGGCGCAGGAGCTGATGAGGACGCAGGGTACGGCGGCAGGACCGAATGTTCTCTATTTCGAGACAGGACAGGGAAGTGAACTTTCCTCGAACGCCCACTGGGGAGCGGATCAGGTGACGATGGAGGCGAGATGTTACGCGTTCGCAAGAAAATATCACCCGTTCATGGTCAATACAGTCGTCGGCTTCATCGGACCGGAGTACTTATATGATTCCAAACAGGTCATAAGGGCAGGACTTGAAGACCACTTCATGGCGAAGCTCTCCGGAATCCCGATGGGATGTGACTGCTGCTACACAAACCATATGATGGCAGATCAGAACGACATCGAGAACCTGTCCTTGCTCTTAGGGGCAGCGGGAGTCAATTACATCCTTGGCGTTCCGACCAGCGACGACATTATGTTAAACTATCAGACAAATGCCTACCATGACATCGGAACGATCCGTGAGATCCTGGGGAAACATCCGATCCCGGCATTCGAGCGGTGGCTTGAGAAGATGGGGATCATGGAAAACGGAAGACTTACAAAGTACGCGGGAGATCCGACGATCTTCATGAAGAAAGGGCGGTGATCGGAGTGCTGAGTAAAGAAGAGATCGACCGGATCGCGGAAGAGATCCTGGCCGGGTTTCAGGCGGGAAAGGAAGAGCGAACGTCCGCCCCCAAAATAAAAAAAGAAATTCCGGGGCTCTCCGGAGTCGCTGATGTGAAGGCGGAAGCTTCCGTGAGAGAAAACAGAAAAAAACAGGAACAGGAGATCCTCGAGGCGGCCGTCGGAAGTGTTCCGAAGGCGGAAACAACGGCGAAAGAGTCAGAAAGCGGAGAGGATGAGTTGAAGGAAAAGGACTGGCGGGCGCCTCTCATCGATAGCCCGCAGGATCCGGATGCCCTGCAGAGGATGATGGCGAAGACGACGGCTCGGATTGGAGTCGGAAGGTGCGGTCCGAGATTAAAGACCCAGACGCTTTTAAAGCTTCGCGCCGACCACGCGGCTGCGCGGGATGCGGTCATGATGGATGTCAGCGAGGAACTTGTCTCGGAACTGGGACTTTTCCCGGTAAAGACACTCTGCGAGGACAAAAACGTATTCCTCACGAGACCGGATCTCGGAAGAGATTTCTCTGAGGAGACAAAGAAGGCAATCTCCGAACACTGTGTCCATGATATCGATGTCCAGATCATCGTGAGTGACGGACTTTCTTCCTCCTCCATCGAGGCGAATGCGCCGAAGATCCTGCCGATCGTGATGGAAGGACTAAAAGAGAAAGGGATCAGTACGGGAACGCCGATCTTCGTAAAATTCGGAAGAGTCGCTGCCCAGGACCAGATCTCAGAGCTTCTTAACGCAAAGATCGTCTGCTCCTTTATCGGAGAACGGCCGGGTCTCGCAACGGCGGAGAGCATGAGCGCCTACATTTCCTATATGGCGACAGTCGGAATGCCGGAGGCGAGAAGAACCGTTGTTTCCAATATCCACAAAAACGGAGTCCCGGCGGTCGAAGCGGGAGCTTACATCGTTGATCTTTTAGCTCTGATCCTGGAGAAAAAGGCCAGCGGTGTTGACCTGAAAAAATAGGAGGCAGCATGGCAGGAAAACAGCTGAACACAAAGATCCTGGCAGTGCGGATCATCCCGAATGCGGATCCGATGCTCTTAAAGAACCTGGATGTCCGTCCGGGGGATAAGAGTCTCGGGATCTTCACCACCGACTGCGACGATGTGTCCTACACGGCGGTGGATGAAGCGACAAAGAAGGCAGATGTCCATGTGGCTTACGCGAAGAGCATGTACGCGGGCTCTGGAAATGCCAGCACGGCACTTGCGGGAGAGTTTATCGGGATCCTTTCCGGACCGGATCCGGAGGAAGTGAGAAGCGGACTTCAGGCGGCATTCTCCTTGATCGAGAACGACGCGCACTTTTATGAGGCGAATGAAACGGGAACGGTAGTCTACTTTGCCCACTGTATTTCCCGGACAGGAAGCTACCTTTCCAGTCAGGCGGGAGTGCCGGAGGGAACACCGATGGCGTATCTGATCGCACCGCCGTTGGAAGCTTCCGTGGGACTCGATGCAGCGTTGAAGGCGGCGGATGTGGAGCTTTCCCTCTATTACGGACCGCCCACGGAGACAAACTTTGCAGGCGGACTTCTGACGGGAACTCAGGCATCCTGTCAGGCGGCATGCGATGCCTTCGCAGATGCGGTCTGCCGGATCACTGAGGATCCGTTGGCATATTAGAAAATGAGATAGAACTACAGAACAGAAAGGAGTGGTCAGATCGTGAATATTGATCGTGATCTGCAGTCGATCCAGGAGGTCAGAGACCTGGTCGCAAAAGCAAAAGAGGCAGAAAAAACACTCTGCACATTTCCGCAGGAAAAATTAGATGCCATCTGTGCTTCCATCGCTTCCGCATGTATGGAGCATGCGGAGGAGCTGGCGAAGATGGCGGTCCAGGAGACCGGATTTGGAAAATGGGAGGACAAGGTATTAAAGAACAAGCTCGGCAGCGCAATTACCTGGGAGTCCGTAAAGAACATGAAGACGGTCGGAGTCTTAAGGGAGAATGAGGAGACAAAGGTGACCGAGATCGGCGTTCCGATGGGCGTTGTAGCGGCACTGATCCCGTCCACAAACCCGACTTCCACCGTCATGTACAAGAGCATCATTTCCATCAAAGCTGGAAATGCCATCGTGATCAGCCCGCATCCGGGAGCAAAAAACTGTATCACAGCTACATATAAGATCGTGAAAGAGGCGGCGGAACGCGCGGGTGCTCCGGAGGGAACCGTCAACTGTGTGAGCCTCACAACTGTCCAGGCGACGGATGCTCTCTTAAAGCATCCGGATGTAAGCATCATCCTTGCCACAGGCGGCGAAGCGATGGTCCATGCGGCGTATTCTTCCGGAAATCCGGCGCTCGGCGTTGGTCCTGGAAATGGTCCGTCCTATATCGAAAAGAGTGCGGACATCCCGATGGCGGTAAAACGGATCATGGATTCGAAGACCTTTGACAACGGAACGATCTGTGCATCCGAACAGTCCATCGTCACAGAGACTGAGATCGCAGAGAAGGTAAAAGAGGAATTAAAGAAACAGGGCGGCTATTTCCTGACGAAAGAGCAGTCGGACAAGCTTTCCGGATTTCTTCTCAGAGCGAACGGAACGATGAATCCGAAGATCGTCGGAAGAACGGCACTGAAAATTGCTGAGATGGCTGGGATCACGGTCCCGGCGGGAACAAAACTTCTCGTATCCGAACAGGATCCGATGAATGTCAGCAAGAAGAATCCGTACTCCAGAGAAAAGCTCTGCCCGGTCATCGCATTCTTCACGGTAGACGGCTGGGAGGCCGCATGTGAGCTCAGCATCCGCATCCTTCAGAATGAGGGCGCAGGTCATACCATGACACTCCACACAAAAAATAAGGATGTTGTCCGTGAGTTCGCCTTAAGAAAACCGGTATCGAGGATCCTTGTCAACACCCCGGGTGCGCTCGGCGGAGTCGGAGCGAGCACAGGTCTTGCACCGGCCCTGACGCTTGGCTGCGGAGCAGTCGGCGGAAGTGCAACTTCCGATAACATCACCCCGATGAATCTCATCAACATCCGCCGTGTGGCATGGGGACTCTGCGAACTGGAGGATCTGAGAAAAGGAAGTCCGGTCCCGAAGGATGAGCCGTCCTGCGAATGCGGTACCAGGACAGATCTCACCCCGGAGGATATCGAGGCGATCACACGTGAGATCATGAAACGACTCGGAGCAGGACTCGGAAAATAATCAAAAAACAAGAAAGAATATATAATTTAAACTATTAGAACAGATAAAACAGGAGGAAATCGATTATGGCAGCATTATTAGCACTTGGAATGGTAGAGACAAAAGGTTTAGTAGGATCCATCGAAGCAGCCGATGCAATGGTAAAGGCAGCAAACGTTACTCTGATCGGTAAAGTACATGTCGGCGGCGGACTTGTGACCGTTATGGTGCGCGGCGATGTCGGAGCAGTCAAGGCAGCTACAGACGCAGGCGCAGCAGCAGCGGGCCGTGTAGGGGAACTCGTATCTGTACACGTTATCCCGCGTCCGCATGCAGAGGTTGAGTCCATTCTTCCGAAGCTTGGGGAATGATCATCTCAGAAGATCTAAGACATGTCACAGCCTGAAAAAGGCTGCGTGAAAGATATCAGGAGGAAACGAACATGGCATCATTACAGGCACTTGGAATGATCGAAACAAAAGGACTTGTCGGAGCGATCGAGGCGGCCGACGCGATGGTAAAGGCAGCAGATGTTACGCTGATCGGCAAAGAGCATATCGGCGGCGGACTCGTGACCGTTATGGTACGCGGCGATGTCGCAGCAGTCAAGGCAGCGACAGACGCAGGAGCGGCAGCAGCAGGAAAAGTCGGAAATCTCGTTTCCGTACACGTTATCCCGCGTCCGCACGGCGAAGTGGAATCCATTCTTCCGCATGTGAGCGTAGTCACAGAGTAAACAAAAGTAAAGGAAACAGCGCATGAAAGTACTGACAGAAATGGAGCTTCGGGCAAAGTGGAAAACCCCGGAGGACGGAGTCTACCATGTGGAAGCCGGGACATTTGTCACGCCGATGGCAAAAGACTTTCTGCGGGAAAAGGGGGTGTCCATGGTCATTGACCCGGAGGAGAAGAAGTCCATGACCAGGACGCCGGTAAAAAAACAGGGAGACCACACCTATATCGATGCAAAAACAGGAGAGGGATACCGGGAGAAACCGGAGAACATGACTCATCTTCGCGGGAATCTTCTTGTGATGAAGACCCATCCCCGGATCGCTTTCCGGGGAAAGGTGGATACGATCCAGGCGAAAGTCCTTCTTCTGATGGCGGAGTACCGGAATGAACCCGGGCTATATAAAGACCTCGCCGATATTTTAAACGGTCTGAGGGAAGTCCTGGGATCAGAAGTAAAGGAAGAGGAGATCGCGGGATTTTCTCTCTTCGGTCTGGATGAGAAGGAGATCCATCGGATGTCCCACCAGGTAAGGGAGACATTTGGGATGGATCATCCGATCCCGGACGCATCGATGGGAAAAACGGCCCTGGAACTGAACCTTTTGCGGGCAGAGATCCGGGAAGTGGAGCTTGCGGCGGCAAATGCGTTTGAAGACGAAGAAAACGACTATGGGATCATAAAGGCGTTAAACCGGTTGAGCAGCGGAGTCTATGTTGTATTCTGCCGCCTGCTTTCCGGCTATTACGACAGGATGGAGGAATAACGTGGACAGAGAACAAATTCAGGAGATCATCTTCCGCGTATTGTCCGAATTCGGAAACTGGATGCCGGGACGGGAACCGGAACTGGAATTTCCCGTTGAGGTATCCGCAAAACATGTACATCTGACGGATAAAGCAGTGGAAGTGCTGTTCGGCAAGGGAAAAAAGCTGACGCCAAAGCGCCCGCTCTCCCAGCCGGGACAGTTCCTGAGTGAGGAGCGTGTAACTCTCGTCACTCCAAAAGGAAGGATCGAAAATGTGGCAGTCCTGGGACCGGAGCGCCCCTATGTGCAGGTGGAACTCTCGGCAACGGATGCCAGAACACTCGGCGTTAAGGCCCCGCTCAAAATGTCCGGGGATTTAAACGGAGCCGGGGATGTCTATATCATTGGACCGGAAGGCGTCTACGACGCAAAAGGAAGTGCGATCGTGGCACAGGCCCATATTCATCTCACACCGGATGACGCAGCGAAAGCAGGCGTTTCCGATGGACAGAGAGTGTCGGTGACGATCCGCGGGGAGCGTCCGGCAACTTTTGAAAATGTGATCTGCAGAGTCAGCTCCACAGCGGGACTTGCGATGCACATTGATTATGATGAGGCGAACGCGTGCATGCTTCCAAAGAATGCGACTGCGAAAATGCGCCTTCAGACACCGTGCTGCAGCCTGGAAAAGACTCCGGCAAAGCCGCACGCGGAGGAAAAGATCGAACAGAAACCGGCTGTGAAGACGGAGCCGGAGAAAGAAAATATTCCATGTGATGAGCCGGTAAAAAAGCCGGAGACGGTATTTAACGGAAAGCTGATCACGGAAGCGATCGCGAAAGAACTGACTGCACAGAAAGGCGGCACGCTGACGATAAAGAAAGGCGTGATCGTCACTCCATCTGCGAAGGATGTTTTCAGCCGGGAAAAGATGGAACTCGTGTGGGAGACTGGGAGGTAAAAAACGATGATGATCTGTCAGGTGGTCGGTCATGTCTGGGCGACAAAAAAAGAAGAAAAATTAAACGGACATAAACTTATGATCGTCCGTGAGGAGACGACGACAACGAGAAAGGGAGCAACGTTTGTCGCGGCGGATTCGGTGGGAGCCGGGATCGGAGAGATGGTCCTTGTTGTCAGCGGAAGTACAGCGAGACGGGCGATCGGCGAGGATGACGCGCCCATCGACAGCGCCATCGTCGGGATCATCGATTCCATGGAGATTTCAAAGGAGAAGAATTAACATGGCAGGACTTACGGAAATCATAAAAGAAGCCGGTATCGTCGGATGCGGCGGAGCGGGTTTTCCGACCCATGCAAAATACTCCGGCGGTCCGGTCGAGACAATTATCGTGAATGGAGCGGAGTGTGAGCCGCTCCTGCAGACGGACCGGTATCTCATGAGAAACTGCGCCAGAAAGCTGATCCGGACGGCAGACCGGATCAAGGAAGAAACTGGTGCGAAAGAATTTATCATTGCGTTAAAAGCGGCATATACAAGGGAGATCGAGTCTCTGGAGCGTGCCATTGAAGAGCTTGGCTCCTCTGTAAAACTTCATAAGCTTCAGAGCTTTTTCCCGGCCGGGGACGAGCAGACGATCGTCTATGAAGTGACAGGACGGGTCGTTCCTCCGGCTGCGATCCCGCTTTCTGTCGGCTGCGTAGTCAGCAATGTGGCAACCATCTACGGGATCGGGGATGCCTTTGAGGGGGAACCGTTTACAAGAAAATTCCTGACAGTGACAGGAGAGGTGGCGCATCCGACGATCCTCAGAGTGCCGGTCGGAACACCGGTCAGCGAGTGCATCGCCCTGGCGGGCGGCACGCATCTTTCGAGGTATATCGTAGTCAACGGCGGTCCGATGATGGGAAAGATGATCCCCATGGAAGAGGTTCCGAACTCCTATGTGACGAAGACCATGTCGGGACTCATCGTGCTTCCGGAGGATTCCGCGATCGCGAGAAGAAACCAGGTGACGGTAAAGCACATGATCAATCAGGCAAAATCTGCCTGCATCCAGTGTTCCTTCTGCTCCCAGATGTGTCCGAGAGCGCTTTTGGGACATCCGATCCGTCCAAATAAGATCATGAGAAAATTGAGCTCCGGCACTCCGATCGGGGAGATGTTAAACGATCCGGATGTAAGGAATGCGGCGCTCTGCTGTGAATGCGGGATCTGCGAGATCTACGCGTGTCCGATGGGACTGAAGCCGAGAACCGTGAATTCCATGCTGAAAAAGGAGCTTGCGAAAGCGGGGATCCGCTATCAGAGACCGGAAGGCGTGGAATATACAGCACGTCCGGAGCGCGGGATGAGAAAAGCCCCGACAGAGCGAGTCGCGTCAAGAGCCGGTGTCGGCGCCTATGAGAACCTGAAGATCGATGATTTCTTTTCTGTAAACCCAGAGGAAGCGGGATGCGTCCGCTTAAGCCTCAGACAGGGGATCGGAGCGCCGTCTGTTCCGACTGTGAAGGACGGGGATCCGGTGAAAGCAGGAGAGCGGATCGCTGCCTGTCCGGAAAAGAGTCTGGGATCAGAGCTTCATGCTTCCGTGTCCGGAACGGTTTCCATTGATCCGGATGGAGCGTATATCGAGATCCGGACAGGAAAGAACTGGAGTTATGAAAAACAGGAACCGTAAAAGATGCGGAGACAGCCGGCAGTCAGGCAGGATAAAGGAGAGTGGCTATAGTGGAAGCGATCGGAATTCTTGAGAGCAACAGCATCGCGAAAGGAATCGAGGCAGCAGATGCGATCTTAAAAGCAGCAGATACATCCCTGCTGTTTTCAAAACCGGTATGTCCGGGAAAATATACGACCCTGTTTTACGGGGATGTGGCGGCGGTCCAGGCGTCCCTGGAAGCCGGAGAGCGCGTGACGGGAGATCATACGGTGGACTCCGTTGTGATTCCGAGAGTACATCCGCAGGTGATCCAGGCGATCAATCTGTCGACAACACCGGAAGGCGTGAATGCGGTCGGCGTCATGGAATTTTACAGCATTACAGCGGCAGTTTATGCGGCCGATGCGGCGGTAAAAGCGGCTGATGTCACACTGATCGATGTGCGTCTGGGGATCGGGATCGGCGGAAAATCGTTCGCGGTCCTGACCGGGGATGTGGCAGCTGTTGAGGAAGCAGTGAAGTGTGGAATGGCGGCAGGAACAGAGAAGGGACTGGCGCTCAGCAGCGTAGTGATCCCGAGCCCGCGCGAGGAGATCTTCGCGGCACTTTTATAATGAGACCTGAGAAGGAGAAGACATCATGACAGAGCAGAATCCTTTTGAGAGTAAACAGAGGATCATCCAGGAGTTTGTACCCGGCAAGCAGGTCACCATGGCCCATCTCATCGCGAATCCGAACGAGGATCTCTATAAAAAGCTCGGCGTCGTCAGCAAGACCCGTGGAGCTCTTGGGATCCTGACGATCACGCCGAGTGAGGCGGCGATCATAGGAGCCGATGTGGCGACAAAGGCGGCAGAGGTGGAGATCGTATTTGTTGATCGTTTTTCCGGCTCCCTAGTCGTATGCGGGGATGTGGCGGCCGTGGATGCGGCCCTTAAGGATGTACTCAGAGTCCTTGGAGAAGTCCTTCATTTTACACTCACAGATATTACAAGATCCTGATGAAAATCAGGATCTTGTAAGTTGGGAAGAAAGTTACTTTTTATGGGTAGAAATTTTCTGAACTGAAAATTCCGTATAATACAGTAGTGGTCGCAGATTTTGCCGATTTGGAATGCGAAGCATCGGCAAAATCCTATGTTACAGTGCGCGGGAGGAGAGAAGACATGAAGAAGATCATGATGGTGGGAAAGATCGGCTGCGGAAAGACGACGCTCAGCCAGAGACTCATCGGGGAGCAGGTCTCCTACAAAAAGACCCAGTCGATTCAGGTCATCGGGGATGATATCGTGGATACCCCGGGCGAATATGTCGAGCAGAAACAGTTTTACAGCGCCCTCATCGTGACAGCCGTGGAGGCGGATGTAATCCTGCTCCTCTCCTCGGCGATCGATGAGCAGAATGCATTTTCCCCGCGGATGGGATCCCTGTTCTCCGGAAAACCTGTGATCGGGGTTATCACAAAGACGGATCTGTGTGAGGATCCTGAGCTCATAGAAGGCGCTTCTGAGATCCTTTCCATGGCAGGGGCAGAAACAATCATCGAGGTCGGATTCGGGGATGATTCCTGCCTGGAGAAGCTCAGGAAGGCAATTGAGACGGCGGAGTAGACATTGTATATTTCGCTAAGAAAATGCAAAGATTTCGGTGAAAAACAGTTCGCCTTTTTTTATTATTTATGTATAATAGATAGAAAATGCAGAATTTGATATCTGAAAAAGCTGCAAAAAACAGAACTGTAAAGGTGAGAAGCGACAGTTCTCAAAATATCGCAGACAATGAGGTGATCCGATGAAAATTGGACAGTTGGCAAAGTTATGCGGTGTCAGTGTTGCGACGGTCCGCTACTATGTAAGTATGGGAATGCTGATCCCGAATGATTCGAGTGCCCAGTATGATTTCTCCGAGCGTGAAGTGGAGGATCTGAATCTGATCTTAAAGATGCGGAAGCATCAGTTTAAACTGAAAGAGATACAGCAGTATCTGATCCTGACGAGACATTCCAGAATGATCGAGCCGAGTACGATCAATGCGGCGCTGACGATCCTGGAGACAAAGCAGCAGGAAATATTCTCTGAAATAGAGGAACTGAAAAATTCCTACCGGGAGATCGGGGAGGAAATCCACAATCTCCGGGAAAAGGGAACAGCCGAGAGGCGTGTGACGGGGGTGCCGGTGAGTGCCCTGCCTCTTTTTACGTGTCCGTACTGCGGGGAACCGTTAAATATCGAGGATGCGGAGATCAAGAACGGATACATCATTTCAGGAAAACTCGTGTGTTCCGGTTATGGGAATGGAACGTGTGAAAAGAAATATGAAGCGAAGATCGTTGACGGGATCGTGGAGACCGGAAATCTTTACACCGGAATCTATGATCATCCGGATCTCAAGCGCGGACTGTACCGGGATATGGGACCGGAATTCAGCTTTTGTTTCCAGAGATGCTATGACCGTGTGACAGAGTCTCTGATGAAGGATGATATGAACGGAAAAGTCTTTCTGGAGGCGAATATCAATGGATATTTTTACATGTACAACCATCTGGGACTTCTGCCGGCGAACAGCACGCTGATCCTGATCGATAAATACCCAGAGATCCTCAGGATGTACAAAGCCCTGATCGAACAGTGCGATATCAAATGTCAGATCCTCTATATCGCCGATGCAGGAACGGATTACCCGCTAAAAAGCAGTTGTGTGGACCGCTACATTACATTCTGTGGGGAAGGAGAATATATGCTGTACCATCAAAACTGTTATCTGATGGATGCTGCAAGGTATTTTAAAGAGGATGTCCGTGTGTACGGTACATATTTAAGCTATGACCGGAGCGCAAAATCCAGAAAAAATCTCCTGACCAAGTATCCGGAAAGTTCAAAACGTGGATTCCAGATGGAATATCTGTTGGAGGATTACAACAAATGCGGATATGAGATGGCAGTGGAGCAGATGGGCGCGATCACGGATTGCGGCGCGAGAGTGTATGCCTTTGCTTGTCAGGTGATAGGGGAAGTCATGAGGATCTACTCGATCACGGCATGGAAGAAAGGTCATAAGCCAGAGACGATATAGAGAACGAAACGAGATATGAAACTGAAACGAAGCCCTACACATTTTTTCGATGTGTGGGGCTTCATTATAATAGTGATCCTTTATCCTTTTATCCCGTCAGATGTAATCCCAGTACTATCTGCAGGCATCAACAAACGCTTTCAGAAGCTTTAACTGCTCCTCAGAATCATACATCATCTCCGGATGCCACTGAACTGCTACAGAGAACGGATGGTTCTTCTGTACGATTGCTTCCGGAACACCGTCTGCGGATTTCGCAATGATCTCGATATCCTTGCCCGGATCCTTCACTGCCTGGTGATGGAAGGAGTTGATGCGGATCTCGGTTTTTCCGTAGATCTCCTCTAAGATAGAACCTTTTTCGATCTTCAAGTCATGCCACGGGTAGTTTCTCGGGTACTTGTCCCCAAAGTGATGTTCGAACTTGCCTTCGATCTCGAGATCCTGGTACAGGGTTCCGCCTGCAGCCACGTTCATGATCTGGATTCCGCGGCAGATGCCGAGAATCGGTTTCTTGATCTCATTCATGAAGTATTTTGCTACTGCGATATCGTGGTTGTCACGCTGTGGGATGATGGTTCCGCAATAGCCCTTCGTAGGTGTGTTATACTGCTCCGGTCCTACATCATGTCCACCGGAGATGATCACACCATCTAACTTATTTAAGAATTCTTTGATGGATTCCTCATCACAGTCTTTATAAACCGGGATCAGTACCGGAACTGCACCGGCCTTTTCCAGTATGTATACATAATCTCCCGCAACAAAGTTCCAGTCCTGTCCCACGATTCCCATACCGGATGTCATACCTACGGTATCGCGGTAATCATAGTTGCATGTTACGCCAATCAAAGGTCTCTTCATATTTTGTATACCCTCCTGCATATCAATTCTCTTTTTTGTTTTTGCTCATTATTATTGCCACGCCTGTAGTTCTGTGCATCGTCGTGTACACATAGTATATTCTCTCAAGCATTCTTTCTGTCAATATCTGTTTTTAACAAAAATTATACAAAACCTAAAGTATACTTTACATTTAATAAAAATTTTATAAAAATTTCCTCTTGAAGTCAAGTTGCCTTCATGGACTATAATGCAGACATCAGCGATGCGAAAGATCTTTTTTCAGAAATCTTTCCATACAAAACTTCAGAAAGCAGACGGAGAACAGCGAAAGAGATCCGTTCCTTTCTGATAAGGAAACACAAAGGAGGATGTGTGTATGTTTATTTACAATGCAGTGTTGGCTTACAACGCATGGATCTGGGGTATTCCGATCCTCATCATCTTAATCGGCGGTGGCCTTTACCTTTCCTTCGTAACAGGATTCGTACAGGTTCGTCACTTCCCGGATGTGCTCAAATCAACAGTCGGTGGAATGTTCAACAAAGAGGAAATGAAAGAGGAGACCGGTAAGCATCACGGTACAATCTCAAGTTTCCAGGCAGTATCCGCAGCCCTCGCGGCCGTTCTTGGTACCGGTAATATCGTCGGTGTCGGAACTGCTATTGCAGCAGGTGGTCCTGGCGCTATCTTCTGGATGTGGGTCGTTGGTTTCGTAGCAATGGCATTAAAGTACTCTGAGGCATGCGTTTCCATCGCAGTCCGTGAAAAGAAACCGGAAGGCGGCTACAAAGGCGGCGCCAACTACTACCTTTCCAAGATCAACAAACCGTTAGGTTTTGCATGGTCCATCGCAATGATCTATGGTCTGATCACCGCAGCCGGCGTTCATACCGGTTCCGTTGTCACAGCTTGTGAGAGCCTTGGCATCCCGCGTCTCGTTGCTACTATCGTCGTTTGTATCATCATCGCCCTGATCATCTTCGGCGGTCTTCAGGCACTCGTTCAGATTACAGAGCGTCTCGTTCCGATCATGGCAGCAATCTACATTATCGGTGGTCTTGCAGTTGTAGTATTAAATATCGGCAACCTTGTTCCGGCAATCGTAAGCATCTTCAAGGGAGCCTTCACAGGTACTGCAGCAATCGGCGGCTTCGCAGGCGCAACGATCTCCGCAGCGATCCGCAACGGCTGTGCACGTGGTGTTTACTCTTCTGATGCTGGTAACGGACAGTCCTCTATCGCATACTCCCAGTCATCCGAGACAGACCCGGTTAAACAGGGTATGTGGGGTATCTTCGAAGTATTCTTCGATACGATCGTTGTTTGTACATTCACAGCCCTCGTTATCCTCTGCACAGGTGTTTGGCAGACAGGTGAAGCTGGTTCCACACTTGCGATCACAGCCTTCACTTCTGCATTAGGCGGCGCAGGTAAGGTTATTGCATCTATCGGTCTTATGATGTTCGCAGGATCCACAGTTCTTGCTTTCTGTACCTTTATCGGTCTTACATGTGAGAACGTATTCGGCAAGACAGGCCGTTGGATCGGTCAGATCGGTTTCGTTATCCTCGCATTTGTTGGTGGTATGGTCGGCGTTGATATCCTCCTCGGATGGGCTGACTTCGGTAACTCCTTAACATTAACATTAAACATTATCGGTCTTCTTTGCTTCAGCAAAAAGATTGCACAGTGGACCAGAAACTACTTCGAGAAAGGAAACTCTTTCGCAGAATAATTGCCGGATCTCCTGTTACCCCCTCGGATATGGCGGCTTCCCTCACTGGCTGTCATCGGCAATTTACTAATATTACATCTTTTTCTCATACCATGTTACAAAAAGGCGGACAGGTTTCATCTCCTGTCCTCCTTTTTTACCCTAAACCAGAATATTTCCATGATCGGCACTGCGGCGCTCTCATTAGAATCGATTTGAATTTTCCATTTTTTCATAGCCAGACAGCCGATTCTGGATTATAATTACTGTTGCCCTGAATGTTTTTAATGTATTGAGGTAACTACATATGGAAAAAATCGTTTCAACCACCATGATGTTCTTCATGGTCTTAGGCGCCCTGGACCGGGCAGTCTTCCGAAACCGGTTTGGTCTCGGAAATGAATTTGTAAAGGGATTAAACAGCGTCGGCCCCCTGATCCTCGGAATGGCAGGAATCATGTGCAGTGCCCCGGTTCTTGGAAAATTACTTTTAAGACTCGTAACGCCGTTATTCAACGTCATCGGTGCTGATCCGGCGATCATTGCGGGATCATGTTTCGGTCTCGATATGGGCGGTTACTATATGACTGCGTCCATGACGGATGATCCTTCCGTTATCATGCTGGGCGGCGTTATCTTAAGTACCGTTCTCGGAGCCACCATCGTTTTCACGATCCCGGTTGCATTGACACTCTGCCGCCCGGAGGACGCTCCGGCGGTCTCCAAGGGAATCGTATTCGGGATCATCTCCATTCCCTTCGGAACCATCGCGGCGGCCCTGGCTTCCGGCCTCACGCTGCGCTATACGCTGGTCAATGCGGCTCCCGCCTTCGTTCTGGCGGCTCTCCTTGCTGGGGGAATGATCTTCTTCCCGCAAAAGACGCTGATCATCTTCCGGGCTTTTGGAAATCTCCTTCAGGCCTTTATCATCCTGGCTCTCGCGGCCGCGGGCGTCGAGGCAACTCTCGGAATCACCGTGATCCCTGGAATGGATCCCCTGGCAGAACAGCTTGAAACCATCGCCATGATCGGAATCACACTGGCAGGCGCGTATCCATTTGTTCATGTGCTCTCAAAAGTCCTGGCCCCTGTCCTCAACGTGATCGCGAGACTCATGGGCGTCAACGGACCTTCCGTCACAGGAATGCTGGCCTGCCTGGCAAACCCACTTCCGATGTACGATATGATCCCGCTGATGGACGAGCGCGGAAAAGTCTTAGCCATGGCTTTCTGTACCTGCGCTAACGCGATGATCGGCGACCACTTTGCTTTTATCTCGATTGCGTATCCGGAGGGAACCACCGCCACGTTTATTGTTAAGATCGTAAGCGGTGCTATCGCCCTTCTCATTGCGGCGCTTGCAACGAAAAAGGGCGGTAAAACGTGAGTTATGCGTTTTACCGTCTTTTTTCGTTGCAAGAGCTTCCTAATGTGGGAAGCTCTTTGTGTATTTTTTGATGTGGAAGAATAAAATTTTAAAAGATTTTTCAATTTATATTGAAAATATTACTTATAAGTAATATAATGGCGAAAAAGGGGGGAGGTTCTGATGTGGAGTTAGAAAAAATATGCATTACAGGAATTGAAAATACATATGCTATTTCTACTTTAAAGAAAGAATTTAGGAAAGCAGTAGATGAACCATGGAAAGAAATTCCTCCGTGGCTTAGGTATCAAAGGAAATTGATTGAGGATCTAGCAGTATTAGAACAGGAGAAAGAACGGGCCATTGATTTGCCGCAGTTTGAAAAACTAAATGGGAGTGGAGATATTTATAGTATCCGGCACCCCGAATCCAGAAAAAATGTCAGAGTCCTTTACTGTATTTTTGAGGGATCGATTATCCTGCTTACGGCTTTTTTAGAGAAAAACGAAGGAGATTATCAGAGAGGAATTTCTGTAGCAAATAAAAGATTAAAATGGCTTGAAGATAATTAGTGTTAAGTATTTTACAAATGATATATATTGGAGGAAGAAATGGGAATTGCAGAGAAGATTGCAAAGGCAAAAGAGACTACCTGGCTTTCGGAAGGTTTATCGGAAGCAGAAGTAAAAACTACAGTTGAATTAGCTAAAATTTCGGCTCAAATCGAACGGCGCCGACTTGATATGCATATGTCGCAAAAAGAATTTGCAGAATATATGGGAGTATCACAGGGGATGATCTCAAAATGGGAAAGCAGAGAGTATAATTTTACAATAAAATCACTAAATGAGATATGTCAAAAATTAGATTTAAAATTCAATATATCTTTTGATTCTTTATATGCAAAAACAGATTATAAGATTGTAGAGTGGAATCAAGATTATATTGTAAGAAGTAAAAGAAAGAGTAAGTGGACGATGAATTATACGGATAAGGAGGCTATTGCATAATGGAATTCAACCTTGTCACATCAGGAATTGAGCTGGTGGGAACTACAATTAAGACACTTACGGTGGAAAACAATATTGTAGATATTGAAAAAGAAGCAAAAAGAAGTTTTGGATTAAATATTAATGAACCCCATTTTGAAAAAATAAATGACATATATTTTTCACAGATGACAATTGATTTTGAAATTGAAATAGAACAATCTGAAAAGCAAAAGTGTAAAATTCAATTGTCGTTAGAAGGGGCTTTTGTTTCGACTCAGGATGCGGAGGAAACTACATTCCGGCAGCTAGTCGCTGTAAATGGTGCTGCAGCAATTATTGGTATTGTACGAGGAAAAATCGAAACCATTACTTCAAATATTTTTAACAATGGAAAAATTGTGATTCCATTTGTAAATGTTATTGATTATTATAAAAGTTTGACTGAATAAACGTGGAGCACGCCTAAAAATATAAAATCTCTGGATATCCTGAATAGATCAATGAAAATTGAGCATGCAGACTAATTTTTGAAACTGATGGCAGTCTTAACGGGTGGTAATCGATATATTGATATCGTAAAGCTCGAAGGAAAGGAGATTGTGAGCATGTGTGATGTTGCAACGAGATTAGAGAATATCGGCATACAGAAAGGTCTTGCAGAGGGCGTGCAGAAAGGTCTTGCAGAAGGTGAATTGAAACGACTGATCAAACAGACATGCAAAAAAATGCAGAAATCTCTTTCTGCTGAAGAGATCGCAGATGACCTTGCCGAGGATGATATTGCGCTTATCCAGAAGATCATGGATGCAGCCAAAGAATCTGCACCGGAATATGATATAGATGCGATTTATAAGAAAGTGGTACGGTAAAATGGGCCTTGGATAAGTACCATGCTGGGTCATGTGAAATTGATATTTCATTAAGAGCTTCCTGATGGTGGGAAGCTCTTTTGGCATTTATGATTGTGTTTAGCTTAAAATCAAAGTGTCGTGTTGTATGTGAAAATATACCTTGAGGTAAGAACGGAGGAGTTTATCAAGAGAACATTATAAGAGAGTGATCTTATAATGAGAAATCAGAAAATCAGTTGACGCTATATTGGAATATGGTATACTAAAAATAATATATGGGGATATCGGAAAATAAAACCGAAAAGAAACGCAAGGGGGAAGTCAAATGGAGAATGTTCAGTTGACTGCAATCGATAAAAATGAAATTTATTCAGAGAAGGTATACCGTCAGCTGAAGCAGCTGATCGTCGCAAACCATATTAAACCGGGGGAAATCTTGAATGAGAGAGAACTGGCGGATTCCCTGTCTGTCAGCAGGACTCCGATCCGGGATGCTTTGAGGACGCTGGAGCAGGAGGGCTGGATCTCAAAAAAGGGAAAGTTTAAGGTCGTAAGTCTTCTGACGTGGAAGAGTGTGCAGAGCCTTATGGAGATCCGCCGCCCGCTGGAACTGATGTCCTATGATCTGGCAGTGCAGAAGATCACGGACGAGGATGTTGAGGAACTGGAACGGATCTATCGAAATATGGAAAAAACAGCGGAAAAGAAAGAAAAAGCGTCCCATTATGAGGCGATGGCAGCGGATATCGAGTTTCACTTACAGATCGCCAGAATCTCAAGAAATGACAATGTGTTCCATATTATGTCAGAGCTGGGTGACCAGTTGATCCGCACCTCTGTTCTTTCGGTGCGTTATGGAAGTTTCTCTCTGGATACCTACTGCAGCAATCACAGTAGACTTCTGGAATGTCTGAAGAACCATGAATACCAGAAGGGAAGAGAAGAGTTGGAGCGCCATATTTCCGTGTGGGAAGGCCACCTCAAGAAGGTTCCGGAGATTCTGCAAATCAACAGCGATGAGAACCTGGTATTCTGAGGCATATCCGGGAGTATTCCGGATGGCCTTCTGTTGTCATGCAGAGATGGATCATGTTACTTGTAAAATGTGTACATATTTCCCGATATATCTTTATATGATTTGTACAAGAATGAAATATTCTGTCGAAAGCACTTGAAAAAATGAATTTTGAGTGCTATATTTTAATCATGAAATTTCGGTATACCAAATACTGAAAACCAAGGAAGCAGTTCCACACATATCGCCAGGGGCGATATTATAAAAAACAAAATTTTGGCATACCAAATACGGAATATTAAAATGCGGAGGTATTTATTATGGACATGAACGAATTATTTGCACGTGCGTTAAAGACAGACCCGGCTCAGATCGGACATTATGTTCAGGGCGGATTCATGGATGCAAGTATCAAACCGATCAGCGAAGATATCAAGATGATCGGACCGGCATTCACCGTAAGACTTCCAGGCAACGATAACGCAATGCTCTACTACGCAATGAAACGCGCTCCGAAGGGGTCCGTTGTTGTTATTGACCGTATGGGCGACAAACGTGTGGCTGCTGTTGGTGAGATGGTCGTTCAGGCTGCGAAGAGTCTTGGGCTTGCAGGTATTATCGTTGATGGACCGAATACGGATACACGTCCGATCAAAGCTCTCGGCTTCCCGTTATTCTCCACAGGACGTGCTTCCGTAACAAATACATTAAAGGGAATCGACGGCGAGTACAATGTTCCGGTATGCTGCGGCGGTGCAGTTGTTAATCCGGGTGACATCGTATACGGAGATGTAGACGGTGTTATTGTAGCTCCAGCTGACCGATTTGCGGAATTAGTTGAAAAGGCAGAAGCTGCAGACCGCAACGAAGTAGAGTGGAGAAAGAATTTTGCGGAAGGTAAATATCTGGATGCGCTGATCAATATCGACCGTCTGGTTGAGGAAGGCGTGAAAGGAAAAATTGCAGATCTGATGAAAGTTGACTAATCGAAATAAGAGATCGTAGAAAATAGCGACCTTTTCCAGATAACTCCCTTTCCGAATGTTTTGGCAATGTGGCTGATTTTCGGAAGGGGAGATTTTATATTTTAAGCCTTGGTGGAAATTTAACAGAAATAAGACACCTGTTCAAAATAATAACTGGATAAACGAATGCAATTGAGGGAAATATAGAATTTAATTGTGGTGTGTTCCGAATTGACAAAAATAATCGAACATTATAATATATTCGAGAGGGGCGTTTTAGCAGCCTGAGAAAAATACAGGCGGATATGAAACCGAATTGATAAAAACGGCAGTAAATGTGAGGAAAGCTGTCGGCTATAAGAGTTAGAAGGGGAAATATCTATGAAATTAACAGATATCAAAGAGTATCTGGATACGCTATGTGAGTCGTTCGCAGCCGTATTAAATCTGGAATTTACAATTACAAATATTGATCCGCTGGAACGTGTTGCCGGATCGAATGACTGGTTTAAGACCCATCTTTCTGCATATAGAGAAGATGAGATGCGGCCCGAGTGGAAAAATGGTTTTTCCCTTCAGATGGCAGCAACAAAAAAGCCAGTGATCGTTCGCGATGCACTGGCTTATATGGAGAAGTATTTCTATGATGACAGGAAGTTCGATTTTGCGAATTATGCACTGATCGGTCATCCGATTCTTGTAGGACCAGAGGAAAAAGTTGAGGGGTGTGTGTATTTTGCATCCTTTGACAAGGAACAGAAGAAACTGATCGAGACAAAAGAGGACCAGTTGCTGTTATGTATTGAGAAGATATCCAATTTGATCGCCAGCAAGCTGGAGCAGGAAGATCTGGTGGATCAGATGAGGGTGCTTAATAACAATCTTACCTATGTGGTAGAGACCATGGAAGAAGGAGCACTTCTGATCTCATCGAACGGAGAGATCCGTCATATCAACAAGCTGGCAAAGATATATCTGCATTTGGATGAACCGAAGCTTGGCGAGATGCTCCTCCAGGACGTGAAGGAAGTCGCTGAAAATACCGTAAAGACACACCGGAACAACATCCGTGAGATTCACAGGACCGTGGATGATTTCCAGTTCCTTCTCCAGGTGAAGTGCCTGTACGTCAATGAGAGCGACGGGAATGTTCTATGTATCATAAGCTCGTTCTCCCAGATTCAGGAGCAGATCAACCAGACAGAGGGAGATACAAATGGGATCGAGAATCAGCTGGTCTTTGCGGATAAGAAGATGCGGGAGCTTGTGAGCCAGGCGACAGTGACAGCCCGTCACAACACAAATGTCCTGATCACAGGGGAGAGCGGAACAGGAAAAGAACTTTTCGCCCGCCTGATTCACGCGAAAAGCTCCAGGAAAGATGGACCGTTCGTCGCGATGAACTGCGCGGCGATTCCGGAGTCCCTGATGGAAAGTGAGCTGTTCGGATACGAGGAAGGTGCTTTTACCGGCGCGAGAAAAGGCGGAAAAATCGGTAAGATCCAGCTGGCCCACAAGGGAACCTTTTTCCTGGATGAGATCGGCGAGATGCCGTTATATCTCCAGGCAAAACTTCTCCGTGTCCTGAGTGAGAGAAAGATCGACCGAATCGGAAGTAATTCTAATTCCCTGATCGACGTGGATGTGCGGATTATTGCCGCGACAAACAGAAACTTAGAGGAAATGATCGAGAGGAAGGAATTCCGGGAAGACCTGTATTATCGACTGAACGTGGTTCCGCTTCATCTGCCGCCTTTAAGGGAACGGGCGGGAGATATTCCTGTTCTTGTCCAGTATTTCCTCGGAAAATATGATAAGATCCTCGAGAAAGATATCCGCGGAGTGTCCACTCTTGTTCTCGAAAAACTGATGGAATATTGCTGGCCGGGAAATGTCAGGGAATTGGAAAATTGCGTGGAATATATGATGACGTTCGAGAAAAGTAACGTGATCTCCATGGATGTTCTTCCAGAAAAGATCAATGGTCTAAAATCTGAGAATAGCGAGGGTGAAAAGAAGACGTTAAAGGAGCTTCTCCATGAAAAAGAGGTGGAGATCTTAAAGAATAAAGTAAAAAAATATGGAGGACAGCCAACAAAGAAGCAGATCAAGGAGATCTGTGAGGAGCTGGATATCAGTGTGGCATCTTACTATAGAAAAATGAATGAGTTTGTTAAGGAATAAAGGGAAAAGACTTATAATTTTTAGGCGAAGTTATAAGTCTTTTCCCTTTTTCGCTAAGCGTCCTGCCTGCTCCAGGCAGACTATGGAGATAGGATAGAACTAAAATATAACAAAGGTCTCAAAAGTGAGAAAAATGTTGAAAAAACGTCTAAAAAATGAGACTAAAACAGGCACTACATACAATTTGTGAGGCAAAAAGAAAGTTGGTGATTGTGAAAAATATACAAAAACAAGACGCAAAAACACGGATAAAACCTAAAAAATGTGCAAATCCACAAAAGGGAAGAATTTTACCGGGTTTGGCACAGGGATTGCTATATATAAGTGCAGAAGCATTGAACGAAACAAAATATGATCCTCCGGAATCGCGGAGCGGTTCGGAGAATGCTTACTACAAAGAAACAAAAGGAGAGGACATTATGGAATTAACGAAAGAACTCATCGACCGCTTCATGAAGGTTGACCCGGCACAGCTTGGACATTTTGTAAAGAACGGATATATGAATACCAGCATCAAACCGGTATCCAAAGATTTCAAGATGATCGGACCGGCAGTTACCGTAAGAATGACAGGCGACAGCAACATCATGTTATATTACGCAGTTGAACATGCACCGAAGGGTTCCGTAATCGTTGTGGACCGCGGCGGAGAAAACATTCACGCATGCTGCGGTGACGGATGCTCCTTAAACGCACAGTGCCAGGGAATGGCAGGAATCGTTATCGACGGACCGGCAACAGACTCCGCAGGAATCGTATCCGTAGGACTTCCGGTATTCGCTACAGGACTTTCCGTTGTGACAACTACTATTAAAGAAGATAAGAGCGCAAGCTTCAATGTACCGGTCAACTGCTGCGGCGTTGTTGTAAACCCGGGCGACATTATTTTCGGAAACGCTGAGGGCGTTATCGTTATGAAACCGGAAGAGTGCGAGAAGCTCTTAGAGATGGGCGAAGCTGGAAACCGCGCAGAGCAGGCTCCGGATGGAATGTTCGCAGGCTTCAGAAGCGGGAAGAAGATGTCCGATTACTTCCCAATCATCAACGATGCGTTAAAAATCGCCGGTGAAGAAGCAAATCCGTGGGAAGATGCAGAGAAAAATAAATAAGATTAACATAACCAAAGAAAACAGGAGGATTACACATGAAAAAAACATTAGCAATGGTACTGGCAGCAGGCATGGTAGCTACAATGCTCGGCGGATGCTCATCAAGCGGTTCCTCTACACCGGCAACAACGGCAGCAGGTGGAACAACACAGGCAGCTTCAAACACAGCAGCGAGCGGTGACGTCGTAAAATTATCCCTCGCAACAAAAGTTACGTTAGATAGCTTTGAGGGAAAATCATTCCAGGATTTCGCAGATCTTGTAAAAGAATACACAAACGGAACCGTTGAAGTAACTGTATATCCGAGTGAGCAGTTAGGCGACTCCACAACAGTAGTCAGCAACATGCAGTTAGGTACTGTTGATATGTACTGTGAGGGTGGTATCTTCTACTTGGGATACGGCGTAGACACAGGCATCGGCTCTTACCCGTTCTTATTTGACAGCTGGGATAAATATGAAGAGATTGTAAAAGGTGATTTCGGTAAATTACAGGAACAGCAGCTTGAGTCCGCAGGATTTAAACTCATCAACACAAACCGAGACTGGAGACGTGGACCGTACTACGTTACCTGCTCAACAAAACCGATCACGAGTGTTGATGATTTAAGAAAAATGAAACTTCGTTCCGCTGATAATCCTGCATTCATGGAAGCTATGAAATCTCTCGGAGTAACAACCACAGTTGTCAACTACAGTGAGTGTTACATGGGGCTTCAGCAGGGACAAATCGACGCTGTTAACTGCCCGATTTCCAACGTAGAATCCATGGCATTCTATGAGGTTGGACCTTATGTAACACGTATGGACTGCTATCCGGCAGAACTCTGGATGGTTATGAACCTCAACAAGTTCAACAGCCTTACAGCAGACCAGCAGGATGCACTTATCCGCGCAGCGAACGATGCGGCTACACACTCCAACGAGACCATCGACAAAGAAGTTGACGATATGATCGCAAGACTTGAAGCAAAAGGCGGCGTTACATTTGATCTTGACTTTGATGACAGCATTTTCGCAGACGCTCTGAAAGATTACTACAAAGGCTTAGCAGCTAAGGGTGAATTCAACGAGATCATCGTCAAAGAACTTGGCTTAAACTAATCGACAGAACTGATTCACACAGACAGGCTTAAGGGACAGAGGTTCCTGATCCGGAGCGGTCGGGAACTTTCCCTGAGGCTTAGCAATTTGCAGGAGTAAGCGTATGAAAACATTGAAAAAAGTATATGACGGCATCGTCGAAGTAGAAGGATGGATCGCCGTTGTTGCACTCGTTGCAGCAATTGTTTTAAACGCCTATGAGATCTTACAGAGAAACTTATGGGGAAATTCCTTTATCTGGATACAGGAAATCAGTGTACTCTTAATGTTATGGTTCGCAATGCTCGGTCTCCCGAAAGTAGCGAATGACAATGCGGACATCTGCCTGGACTTATTTATCAATAAGCTTCCGCCTTCCGCACGAAAGATTGTTGACCTCCTTGTGGCGGCTATGCTCGTATTCATGAACTATATATTATTAGTAAACCTCTATAAATTGTACTTATCACAGGGCAACAATGTGACGATTGTAGCGAGATATCCTCTTAAATTTAGAAGCTACGCTCTGTTCCTCGGAATTGGAACAACAGAGATTAAATACATTGCGAACACTGTCAAAGCAGCACTTGCGGTTTTGGGAAAGAAAGGAGGAGATGAGAAATGATTGCGATTTTTATGTTTATCATCCTGATCGTATTTGTACTCTTAGGAGCACCAATCTCCATGGCGATGGCAATCGGGGCGTTAGCCGCTATCAAATACAGCGGACTTGATCCTGTTATTATCCCTAGCCTTATTTCCGGCGGCATGAGTAACTACACACTTATGGCGATTCCATTTTTCATCTTTCTTGGAAACATCATGAATAGCGGCGGTATCACTGAGAGAATCTTTGACTGGTGTGAAGCTCTTGTTGGACATATGAAAGGAAGCCTTGCACAGGTTAACGTTGTTACATCCGTTGTCTTCGCAGCAATCTCCGGTACTGCGGTGGCCAATGCGGCTGGTCTTGGAATGCTTGGCGTTAAGGCGATGAGAAGCAAAGGATATGACGGAAAGTTCTCCACAGGTGTAACCGTAGCGGCATCTCTGTTGGGACCGATCATTCCTCCCAGCGTTGTTTTACTGGTATTCGGTTCCCTTTCCAATACTTCCCCGGGAAAACTTTTTATGGCAGGTCTTCTTCCGGGACTTATTCTTGCGGCAGCGTTAATGGCACAGATTTACTTCATGTGTGCGACCGGAAAAGTACAGTGCCCAGAACCAGAAAAATTTAGTCTTAAGAAACTTATCACTGCAACAAAGAGAAGTATCTTTGCTCTTCTTTGCCCGGTATTATTATTCCTCGGCGTTGGTACCGGTGTCGCAACAGCAACAGAGGTCGGTATCCTTGGATGCGTATATGCAATCTTTGTAAGCATCATTTACAAGACATTTTCTCTCAAGAACCTGATTGATGCGCTCAAGAAGACAATTACTTCCGCATCCTCCATCATGTTCCTCACAGGTGTTGGTTCTGTTATCGCATGGGTCATGACAAAAGAACAGGTTCCGCAAACCATCACAAACGCATTGGTTGGTTTTACTTCCAGTAAGTATGTCGTCCTCTTGATCATCCTCTTTATCCTCCTTTTCCTTGGATGCTTTATGGACGGTACTTCTATCCAGCTCGTTATGGTTCCTGTATTAATGCCGATCGCGGCAGCTTTCGGAATCGATATGATCCACCTTGGCGTTGTCGTTGCCCTCGCGGTAACGATCGGAGCTTCCACTCCGCCGGTAGGTGTGTGTCTGTTCGTACTCAGTACAGTAACGGGAGAACCTCTGGAGAACGTAATTGCAGGTACAAAGACCTTCTATCTCCCGATCTTTATAGCACTTTTATTTGTAACATTCTTCCCGCCGATCGTAACATGGCTTCCGAATTTACTGCTTGGTGCTTAATGTAATGCTAAAAATGATAAAGGTGGTATTCTTATGAAAAGTAGATTTGTAGTTGCTCAGATGGAGCAGAATGGTGACCCGGAGATCAACCTTGAGAACGCTAGAAAAGCAGTTGCAGAGGCTGTAGAATATTATCATGCAGACTTTATTGTATTCCCGGAGTGCTTTATGAGTCTTTATCCGGCGGGAACTCCGCATGAGACACAGCTTGCGAGCGCTCAGACTCTGGACGGACCGTTTGCAACTGAAATGAAGAAACTGGCAAAAGACAACCATGTATGGATCGCATTCGGAATGAATGAAAAAGTAGACAATCCGGCAGATCCGCGCAATCACAATACGACAATGATCATCGACAGCGAAGGCGAGGTAAAGGGCGTATACAGAAAGACACATCTTTACGATGCGTTCGGATATAAAGAGTCTGATACGATCTGTCCGGGCGACAAGCTGTTTGATCCGATCGATACCCCGTTCGGAAAAATCGGACTGTTTGTATGCTACGAAGTAAGATTCCCGGAGGTTGCGAGAGATCAGGTTCTCAAGGGAGCCGACATCATTCTCATGCCGACAGCATGGGCAAGCGGTCCGTTAAAATCCCATCAGTTCAAGACTCTTATCACAGCGAGAGCCATCGAGAACACCGCTTACATCGTTGCGGCAGACCAGGTTGGCGTAAACAGCATGGGCGAGAGCATCATCGTGGATCCGATGGGCGTTGCGGTTGCATCCGCAGGCGAGACACCGCAGCTTATCTGCGCGACCATCGATACAGACAGAATCAAACAGGTCCGCGCGAAACTTCCGTCTTTCAAGGACCGCAGACCGTACCTCTATCTCGTAAAATAAAATAGCTTACAATTTCTCATTATACCGTTACCTCTTGTAGGAAAGGCGCTTCTGACCGTGCAGAGGCGCCTTTTCCGCAATTAATGACCATTTTAGAAAGGAGAAACACAGTATGAACGAATTATTAAAAATGACAGCCCACCAGATAAAAGAAGGTAAATTTGATAAGGTGATTCTGGCGATCGGTTCCTGCGAGGCCCATGGACAGCATCTGGCAGAGGGCTGTGACACCATCGTTTCCTACGAACTCAGCAAACAGGTGGCGGACCGTGTGCCGGGAATGCTGGTTCTCCCGCCGATTACTGTGGGCTACAGCGGACATTATGACACATTCCCGTTTACCCTGACCTTTGATTATGAGACCATGATCCATGTGATCTATGACATCGTGGAATCTGTCTTGAGAAACGGTATCAATAAGATCTTTTTGATGAACGGACATGACGGAAATATCGCTCCAATCGAGATCGCGGCGAGAAAGATCAAGGAGAAATATCCGGACGCAAGGATCGCGTCCCTGCCGGAATGGTGGGTCATCGCCGGAAAGCTTGTCCCGGAAGGAACCTTCAAGGTCTGGAACGGACTTGGACATGCGGGAGAGGGCGAATCCTCCATCGCTTACCATTTATTCCCGCAGTGGTGTGAGCCGGATCAGGCAACCTGCGTCGTGCCAGATCATCTTCCGGAACATGTCGATATCAAGTGGGATTTCGCTGAGATCACAGATACAGCCCAGACCGGTGACGCGACCATCGCGACAGCGGAAAAAGGAAAGCTCATGAATGACTGCCTCGTAGATGCTGTCGTGAAAGATATCAAGGAGCTTGAGAAGACTGGATGGAACTATAATACGAGCCACTGCGCGACAAAGCTGAAATGATGGCGATAGTGTGAAAATAAAAGGGATATTCTATACGATCTTATCAGCGGTTCTGTTTGGGGTGAATCCGCTGCTGTCGAAGCAGATCTACGCCATGGGCGGAAATTCGGTCACGTTGACATTCTTCCGTATGATGATAACGGCAGTGACATTCTGGATCGTGAATGCAGTCTGGATGCATAAAGATTACAGCGTGAGCCGGGATGAATTCAAAAAGCTGTTTTTCTGCGCCCAGGGGTACTGCCTGACGCCGTATCTGCTTTGGAGTTCTTACAATTACCTCCCGTCCGGAATGGCGACAACGATCCACTTTGTGTATCCGGTGCTTGTCCTGATCGGAAGTATCGTATTTTATCATGAGAAACTTACCAGAAAAAAAGCGGTGAGTTGTCTGTTCTGCGTGACAGGGATCCTGTGTCTCTGCCAGGCGGATGGGACGGTCAGCTTGATGGGATTTCTGCTCGCGTTTGTCTCAGGAATCGCCTACACACTGTATATTTTGCTGTTAGATCACTGCGGACTCGTGGACATGCATCCGTATAAGTTAAGTTTCTGGCTTTCCGGAATCGGCACCGCGGAGATATTCCTGATTGCGCTGTGGACGGGAAAATTTACGTTGGGCATCGCAGCGGCAGGCTGGGGACTGACGGTCATCTTTGCCCTGTCAGCAGGTGTGATCGCCTCGACGGCATTTCAGCTTGGTACAAAGTATGTCGGCGCGCAGAACGCCTCGATGCTCTCGACTTTTGAACCGCTGACAAGTGTGATCGTGGGAGTTATTGTATACCATGAAGTTATGACCGGAAGGACGCTCACTGGGATCGCGGCAATTTTATTGTCGGTGATCGTTGTGTCGTGTCCGGAGCGGGCAAAAAAATAATTGAAAAAACGGAAGCGGTCAGGACGTATGAATGATACGGTCCGGGGCTTCCGTTTTTTGATGCCAAAAACTTGAGAAAACTGCCGCTGATTTCTGCAGGGGAAAGACAGCGCCTGTTATTGCGGATGCCCTGCAGCAGATGGGATTACTGTGCTGCAGCCGCCTTCGCAAACTCCGTATTCACAAGATCCTCATAAGGAACCCGTGTGTCAAGCTCCCCGGCTTCCTCAAGGATATTCTCAAGAAGTTCAAAGCTCTCTTTCTCGAAGACAGTATTCCCTTTCCAGGTATCCTGCTCTTTGTAGCGGTCCACGATGATGGCGATCTTTTCGGTGTCGGTCTCCTTAAACTGCGGTTTGATGGTCTCGGCGATCTCCTCGGCGGAGTGGGTGTTCACGTAGTCGAGGCCTTTCTGGATCGCGTTTGTGAATTTCTGGATGATCTCCGGGTGCTTTTCGATATAGCTCTTCTTGGCACTGTAGGCCGTGTAGGGAACATAGCCGGAATCTTTTCCGAGGGATGCCACCACATAGCCGTTTCCTTCCTGTTCCAGGGCAGTGGCGAAGGGCTCGAACTCGACGGTATAGTCGAAATCATTGCTGGTGAATGCCGCCGCGGTGAGTCCGAAGCTGATGCTCTGGTCGATGGTGAGATCCTTTGCGGGATCAATGCCGTTCTTCTTTAAGATATATTCGAATACCATCTGCGGCATGCCGCCGGCCCGGCCGCCTAAGACTTTCTTTCCGACAAGATTTTCCCACTTGAAATCAGCTTCCGGTGTCCGCCCCACGAGGAAGTTTCCGGCCCGCTGGGTGAGCTGGGCGAAGTTCACGGCGTAGTCATCATCGCCCTGGATATAAGTATAGATACTCGCCTCAGATCCCATAAATCCGATGTCCGCGTCCCCGGATACCAGGGCGGTCATGACCTTGTCAGCCCCCGCGCCGTTTACGAGTGTCAGATCGATTCCTTCATCTTTAAAGTATCCCAGTTCGATGGCCGCATACTGGGGCGCGTAGAAGATGGAGTGGGCAACTTCGTTTAAGGTAACAGGAGTTAAAGATGATTCCGTGTTCTTCTTACACCCGGTGAGCAGAGCCGCCGCCGTAAACACAAGAAGAACCGGTGCCAGAATTTTTCTCATAATACCAAAAGACCTCTCTTTGCGATCGTCATATATGTTCAGTGTATGAGAGGGGCAGGAAAAGGTGCAAAAAAACTCTGGCAGAAAACCAGAGCTGATTCAGGGTCAATATAAAAAATCGAAAGAGATTATTTGGCAGGCGTCGCGGCTCCTGCATCTCTTTTAACCCATAGGGTGCGTGGTTGCAACGAAATTTACCACCTCAAATAATCTCTTTACTATCATATATTTATTATAATGTGATTTTTCTTTTTTGAGAAGATGTAAAACAAGAAAAAGATACAGGAGCAATAGAAAAAACCTATAGCAAGCCCTGAGTACATCCAATTAGACAGATTTTCCAACATATGGTACTATTACCTTGCAACCAGATAGGGTGGTTGGTAAATGAAAACAAGAAATTTTTTTCGGGAACCACACGCGACATCCCGATCCGAGATAAGAGGAGGAAAATCACTATGGCAAAGAAGACAAGAGCAGAGAGAAACTTCAAATTTGAGACATTACAGCTTCATGTAGGACAGGAGCAGCCGGATCCGGTGACTGACGCGAGAGCAGTTCCGATCTACCAGACCTCTTCCTATGTATTCAGAAACTGCGAGCATGCGGCAGCACGTTTCGGACTCACAGACGCAGGAAACATCTACGGCAGACTGACAAACCCGACAGAGGATGTTTTCGAGAAGAGAATCGCAGCATTGGAGGGCGGCGTTGCGGCGCTGGCAGTTGCCTCCGGCGCTGCAGCAGCAACCTATGTATTCCAGAACCTTGCGCATGCAGGTGACCACATCGTCGCAGCAAAGAATATCTACGGCGGTACATACAATCTCTTAGCACACACACTTCCGGAGTACGGCGTGACAGCAACCTTCGTTGATCCGTTCAACTACGAGGAAGTTGAGAATGCGATCCAGGAGAACACAAAAGCGATCCATGTTGAGACACTTGGAAACCCGAACTCCGATGTTGTTGATATCGAGAAGCTGGCTTCCATCGCCCACGCACATAAGATCCCGCTTGTTGTGGACAACACGTTCGCGACTCCGTACCTTGTAAGACCGATCGAGTACGGCGCAGATATCGTATTCCACTCCGCTACAAAATTCATCGGCGGCCACGGAACCACGATTGGCGGTGTGATCATCGACAGCGGCAACTTCGACTGGGAAGCAAGCGGAAAGTTCCCGTCCTTAGTTGAGCCGAACCCGAGCTACCATGGCGTAAGCTTCGTAAAGGCAGCAGGAAGAGCAGCATTCGTCACAAAGATCCGTGCGATCTTACTTCGTGATACAGGCGCAACGATCTCCCCGTTCCACGCATTCATCTTCTTACAGGGACTTGAGACACTGTCCCTCCGTGTAGAGCGCCATGTACAGAACGCATTAAAAGTCGTTGAGTACTTAAACAACCATCCGTTCGTAGAAAAAGTAAACCATCCGTCCGTATCCGATGATCCGGAGCAGCAGAGACTTTACAAGAAATATTTCCCGAACGGCGGCGGCTCCATCTTTACCTTCGAGATCAAAGGCGGTGCAGAGGCTGCGAAGAAGTTCATTGATAACCTGGAACTCTTCTCCTTACTCGCAAACGTTGCCGATGTAAAATCCCTTGTCATCCATCCGGCATCCACAACCCACTCCCAGTTAAACGATGAGGAGCTTGCAGATCAGGGCATCAAGCAGAACACGATCCGTCTCTCCATCGGTACTGAGAACATCGACGATATCATCGAGGATCTCGACGAGGCATTTAAGACATTACAGGAATAATCCACTGCTTTTACAGAATGGTACGGGACGATGAATGCCTGGCAGGAATCGTCCCGGAGATCATAAGATCCTTGCAAAATACTCCCAATATGATATTCCCCCTCAATAAGTGAACGAAAAACAGCAGCCAGTGCGCAAAAAAAAGTGCATGTGGCTGCTGTTTTGCTGTGGCTGTATAACTGCAGGAAAACGCTGGTGGCAGGTTTATGCAAAACATAAGGGGGAACGCAGGAGATATAAGATGAAAAGATGATCTGTGAGTGTATTTCTGATGGGTGAGAGTAGCTGTCTACTGTAACTGATCGAAGAAAAAATAGCTTCGCAGCAGTTATTTCGGAAGGAACTAGCTACGAAGCTTATATCATTTGGTATTATGAGGTGGAAGACCTGACCGATACCGGCGCTGCCAATCTTATGATTTGCATGGCCCCTTCACACTGTTTAAGATCTCCTCCGCTGCCAGTCTGTGTTTCTCCTCCAGCGCATGTTTCTGGTCCAGGATCGTCTGGAGCGTGATGCCGTCCAGGTAGTCCATGATGACGCGGTTTAAACCTTCCCAGACCGGGAGCGTATCGCAGGCGGAGCAGCGCTCGCAGGGATTCGGGGTGTGCTCGAGACAGGAGACCGGGGCGAGACTGCCCTCTGTGGTCTCTAAGATCTCACCGACCGTACATTCCGACGGAGCTTTCGCGAGACGATATCCGCCCTGGTATCCGCGGGTAGTGGAGAGCATTCCGGTCTTATTTAAGAGCGGGACGATCTGCTCCAGATATTTTTTTGAGAGACCCTGGCGGGCGGCGATATCCTTTAAGGAAATAAACCCATCCTCGGTGTGTTCCGCCAGGTCGATGACCATGCGGAGCGCATAACGGCCTTTTGTAGATATTTTCATGATTGCTTCACCAATTTAAACAACAGCCTGGCATGGAAAAAGACAGCCGGGCGTTGAACTTTCTGTAATATTTTATTTCAGTCAGATCAGACTTTCACCTCTTTTAGGTGGCAAACAACGTAAATCGGAACTGGTTCCGATTATACTACAAAAAAGATGGGCGTTCAACTAAGGTTTTGGCTTTTTCTCGTGGTTGCCAGAAAAATACACATGTGATAAAATAAAAAAGAGTTTCCGGCAGAGAACGGAAACCGCCAATAGAGGTCCTTTGGAAAAAGGACCAGATTGCTGCGAAAACAGAATATCAGCGGTGGCCCTGAAAATGCAAAGCCAACAAATTGGGTTGAAATGAAAGCAGGATCGCTGCAGAAATAGTGAGACAGAAAGAAAGGAACCAGAAAAGTTATGAAAAAGCTGGAAGATTATGTTGTAAGCATTCCGGATTTCCCGGAGCCGGGAATTATTTTCCGCGATATCACCTCGATCTTACAGGATCCGGATGGATTTAAGCTGGCAATCGATTCTCTCCTTGCGATGGTGAAGGACGTGGATTTCGATGTGGTTGTCGGCGCGGAGTCCAGAGGATTTATTTTTGGAACACCGGTCGCGTATGAGATGGGAAAATCCTTTGTCCCGGCGAGAAAACCGGGTAAGCTTCCGAGAGAGACTGTTTCTATGGAGTATGCCTTAGAGTACGGCACCGGAACGATCGAGCTTCATAAAGATTCCATCAAACCGGGTCAGAAGGTCGTGATCATCGATGATCTGATCGCAACCGGCGGAACTGTGGAGGCGATCGCAAAGCTCGTGGAAGAACTCGGCGGCGAGGTCGTTAAGATCTGCTTTGTGATGGAGCTTGCGGGATTAAAGGGTAGAGAGAAGCTTCAGAAATATGATGTGGATTCCGCGATCATTTACGAGGGTAAGTAATAAGGAAATCAGGTCCATGCAAATGATGGTCGCTGGATGATACACACCTTCGCAGAACGGTTATTTCAACTGCAGAATGGATTTTCGTTGGGATAAATTTACGGTTACTCAGCATCTTAAAGAGATGGGAGTCATGTCTGACTAAGAAAAAAGATTATATGCCGCCAGAGAACGCGACAAAAGCGGGCTGGCGGCATCTGTTTTTCTGTCAGAAGAGCGTATCGGAAGAACTGTTGTATTTATCAGGAAAAGAGGATAAAAATGAGAGAGATCGTATTTAAAATGGAGCGCCCGGGTCTCGTTGAGGTCGGGCAGGAAGTGGATGTCAGCGAGTCGGTCACACCGGTCAATGTCAATTACATGATCGAGCCGGCGGTGGCCATGTCGGGGCTGTTTCGCTTCACGGAGCGGCTGAAGAGCAAAAAGGGCATCGTGAAGGATATCATCCAGAATGACCGCGGATACTATGTGACAGTGGAGTTCGACGAGTAGCGGAATGGTTTGTTTGACTTATGCAGCGGAGCGCTGCGGTTTCCTGTGGAAAAACAGCAAAAGCAGGAAGTAGGCGGCTGACAGGATGAGGATCCGGACGGCAGTGCGGAAAAATTCCGGAAAACCTGACGGGATCGGGAAGTCTTCCGGGAACAGGCGGAAGATCCAGAGCGCGCAGAGCAGGCAGAAAACCGGTTTTCCGATCAGGGTCCATGCGTTCCATTCAAACGCAGTGATCCTTCGGAGCGCCAGAATATGGAGCAGGGCGAGGAGAACCTCGCTTGCTAACATCCCCCAGAGGCAGGACCGGATCCCGAACACCGGGATCCCGAACCACACGAAAGCGATGCGGACGAGGAGCGAGACCAGGTGATGGAAAAATGTGAGCTTCGTCCTTCCAAGGCCATTTAAAATGCTGCCGGACGAGGTGGCAAGATAGAGAAACGGGCAGAGCCAGGCAAGGATCTGAATGAAAGATCCGGCGTCTTGGCTTTTAAATATCTGCAGCCCCAGAGTTTCGCCGAAGACCGTGAATACCCCGATGCAGAAGATCCCGAGGTAGAGGCTGTAGCGGAAGGACATGGAGATCCCGTCCGCGATGCCGGAGGTGTTTCCGGCAGACTGGTGTCTGGCGGTCGACGGCAGCAGGACCACAGCCAGAGAGTTTACGAGAGCGGAGGGAAAGAGGACAAACGGCATTGCCATGCCGGTGAGAGTCCCATATGTACTGACAGCCTGGGACCTTGTGAGGCCGTAGACAGTGAGCCGCTCCGGGATCATGATCGTCTCGGCACTCTGTAAGAGGTTCAGGATCAGCCGGTTGGCCATGAGCGGGACGGCGAGAGCGAGGAGAGCACTCATGGGAGACAGGAAATCCAGGAGTTCCGGAATGTCTGCGGTACTTTGAAATTTATGAGGTTTGTGGGCGGCATGATCGGAGAAATTTGCTGAATTATTTTTATTTCCATGAAATTCATGAAAAAGAAGAAAAAATATCAGGACAAACAAAGCAGATCCGGCCTCTCCGGCCACCAGGCCGAATACCGCGAGCGACACCGTGATCGGAATCTTCTTCTCGATCCAGATGGATGCCAGGAGAAAGACCGTAAAGATCCGGATCATCTGTTCAAAGAGCTGGGCGGCTGCAGGGACAGTCACCTTTTCCTTTCCGTAGTAGTAGCCGCAGATACAGGCATGGACGGAAGTGCAGGGGATCGCAAAGGCCATGACGGAGAGCAGCGGGGCGCACCGCGGTTCCATGAGGACAGATCCCGCGAAAAATCCGGAAAAATGTCGGATCATAAGGGCCGCGGAGAGTGACATGGAAAAGGAAAGGAGAAATCCGGAAACAAGCGTCCGCTTCGCATGTTCCGGCTCCGCTGCGATGAAACGGGAGATCGCAGTCTGGATCGAGCCGGCGCACAAGGAGAAAAAGATCCCGTAGACCGGAAAGATCATCTGATAGATCCCGAGACCTTCGGCGCCGATCGTGCGGGAGAGAAAGATCCGGTAGAAAAAGCCGAGGACGCGGGAGAGGAGACCGGCGGCTGTGAGAAGAATTGTTCCGGTGATGAGTGGATGGGGCTTATGGGAAGAAGGCATGGCAGCTCCGAAATGGCAGAAGGATTCGGTTATATATATGTGGGAGCAGGGGAATGATATGAATCCGGTTTATCGCAGACGGATGACTGATATGAAGACTGAAATCATCACAAATTCTTTAATACTTAGTGATTTACTGTGTATTTCTGAAAAAACATGAGAATACCGGTTGAAATTCCTGAGGGGTTTCGTATATAATGTAAAATATCTGTGGCCTGTCCGCGCTTTTTGCGGCGCTGACTCGCGGGTCATGGCATAAACTAATAGTGTTATCAGGCTTTGAACCTCTTAAAACAGAAAGGCGGAACAATGAAGAAAGTAATTTATCTCGACAACGCGGCTACGACAAAGGTACGTCCGGAAGTCGTGGAAGCCATGCTGCCGTTTTATACAGAATATTACGGAAACCCTTCTGCGGTATATGAGTTTTCCACACCGTGTAAGGAAGCGCTCGCAAAGGCAAGAGAGACGGTCGCAAATTCTCTCGGCGCAAAGGACAATGAGATCTACTTTACAAACGGCGGTTCCGAGTCCGACAACTGGGCTTTGATCGCAACTGCGGAGGCATATGCATCCAAGGGAAAACACATCATCACAACAAAGATCGAACACCACGCGATCCTTCACACCTGTGAATATCTTGAAAAGCGCGGCTACGAGATCACATACCTCCCGGTGGATGAGTACGGCACCGTCTCCATCGACGAGTTAAAGAAGGCGATCCGCCCGGATACGATCCTGATCTCTGTAATGTTCGCAAACAACGAGATCGGAACGATCCAGCCGATTAAAGAGATCGGTGAGATCGCCCATGAAAACGGAATTATCTTCCACACCGACGCAGTTCAGGCATACTGCCATGAACCGATCAATGTGGATGAGTACCATATCGACATGTTAAGCGCCAGCGGACACAAGTTCCACGGCCCGAAGGGAGTCGGCTTCCTCTATATCAGAAAAGGCTTAAAACTCCGCTCCTTCATCCACGGCGGCGCCCAGGAGAGAAAACGCCGTGCCGGAACTGAGAATGTGCCGGGAATCGTGGGTCTCGGAAAAGCAGTCGAGATCGCGATGGCAGAGCTTGAGAATAATAAGAAGAAAGAGACAGAACTCCGTGATTACCTGATCGGACGTGTCATGGACGAGATACCGTACACACGCTTAAACGGTCACCGCACAAACCGTCTCTCCAACAATGCGAACTTTGCGTTCCAGTTTATCGAGGGTGAGTCCTTACTCATCATGCTGGACATGGACGGAATCTGCGGATCCAGCGGATCTGCATGTACATCCGGTTCCCTGGACCCGTCCCATGTGCTGTTAGCCATCGGACTTCCGCACGAGATCGCGCACGGATCCTTACGCCTTACCTTAAGCGAGGAGACAACGAAGGAAGAGATCGACCATACTGTAGACTGCCTTAAGAAGATCGTGGAGAAGCTTCGCGCAATGTCCCCACTCTATGAGGATTTCATTAAGAAGAACAGAAAGTAAGAGGAAAAAGAATGTATTCAGAGAAAGTAATGGACCATTTCCAGCACCCGAGAAACATGGGAGAAATTGAGGACGCCAGCGGCGTAGGTACTGTCGGAAACGCAAAATGCGGCGATATCATGAGAATCTATCTCGACATTGATGACGAGACACATATCATCCGTGACTGTAAGTTTAAAACCTTCGGCTGCGGTGCTGCCGTTGCCACAAGCAGCATGGCGACAGAGATGGTAATGGGAAAGACGATCGAGGAAGCGATGGAAGTAACCAATAAGGCAGTTATGGAAGCACTTGACGGACTTCCGCCGGTAAAGGTTCACTGCTCCCTGCTTGCGGAGGAAGCGATCCATGCAGCACTCTGGGATTATGCAGAAAAGCACCATATCGAGATCAAAGGCTTACAGAAGCCGGTGTCCGATATCAGTGAGCATGAAGAGGACGAGGAATATTAATGAAGAAAAAAGTCGTGGTAGGAATGTCCGGAGGCGTGGACTCATCGGTTGCTGCCTGTCTTTTAAAGGAGCAGGGATACGACGTGATCGGTGTCACCATGCAGATCTGGCAGGAAGAGGATTCCTGTACTATTGAGGAAAACGGCGGATGCTGCGGACTCAGTGCGGTGGAGGACGCGAGACGTGTCGCGTGGACACTTGGAATTCCCTACTATGTTATGAACTTCCGGAAAGAATTCCAGAAGAATGTCATTGATTATTTTGTTGCGGAGTATCTGCACGGACGGACACCGAATCCGTGCATTGCCTGCAACCGCTATGTAAAATGGGAGGCGCTTTTGGAGCGCAGCCTGGAGATCGGAGCCGATTATATCGCGACCGGTCACTATGCAAGGATCAGCCAGCTGCCGAACGGCCGTTATACGATCCGGAACTCCGTGACGGCGGCGAAGGATCAGACTTACGCGCTCTATAACCTGACCCAGTTCCAGCTTTCCAAAACTTTGATGCCGATCGGTGATTACACGAAGGACGAGGTGCGAAAGATCGCCGAGGACCGTGGACTTGCCGTAGCAAAGAAGAAGGACAGTATGGAGATCTGCTTCGTTCCGGATAATGATTATGCCGGATTTATCGAGCGGGAAGCCGAAAGTGTTCCGGGAAGCGGAAACTTTGTGGATAAAAATGGCGTGATCCTTGGAAAACATAAGGGGATCACTCATTACACGGTCGGTCAGAGAAAGGGCTTAAACCTCGCGATGGGCCATCCGGTGTTTGTCACAGGAATTCGCCCGGAGACGAACGAGGTTGTGATCGGCGAAGGAAATGATGTATTTTCCGACCATCTGGTCTGCAAGGATGTGAACTGGATGGCGATCGACGGACTTCACGGCGGGGAACGGGAAGTTCTCGCGAAGATCCGCTACAGCCACAAGGGATCTCCGTGTATCATCCGGGAGCTTTCGGACGGAACCGTGGAATGCCGGTTTAAAGAGCCGCAGCGTGCGATCACGCCGGGACAGGCAGTTGTATTTTATGAAAATGAATGTGTAGTCGGAGGGGGAACGATCCTATGAGCAGGATGAAAAAGGGAAACGGGCTCCTCCGATTCCTTATTTCTGCGGTCTTTTTTGCACTGGTGCTTTCCGGCTGCAATGGGACGAGAAAATATGAGGCGGTGGATCTGAGCAGCGAGACTGTGGCAGCGGAGTCAGAAAGCGGATCCGGCGAGGAACAGGGAACGGAAAATTCCGATGAAGCTGATCTTCAGGCACTGGGCAATCCTGCCGGGGAGATGATGAGCGCAGATCAGGCGGCCGAAAGCTCGCAGGATGCGGAATCGGTCTCCGAATCAGAGGAGATGGCTTCGGAGATGTCGGAGGAGGAGAGTGTCGCGGCAGCGAGAGAGTCAGCGGCGGAGGCTTATACAGCCGCGGCGAACGATGACGCGGAGACTGCTCCGGAAGTTCCGTTTAACGGACATACCGTCGCGATCGATGCGGGACACCAGGCGAAAGCCAATACTTCCAAGGAGCCGATTGGCCCGTCCTCTTCGACGATGAAGGCGAAGATGCCGGAAGGCTCGGTTGGAACGGCGAGCGGCGTCCCTGAATATGAGGTCACTCTTGCGGTCGCAAAAAAGCTTGAGACAGAGCTCACAAACCGCGGATACCATGTCGTCATGATCCGGACGAGCAACGATGTGAACATGAGCAGCGCGGAGCGGTCCGTCGCAGCAAATCAGAGCGGCGCGGATATCCTGATCCGGCTTCACGCGGATTCCATGGACAACTCTGGTGTCTATGGGGCATTAGCAACCTGTATGACAGCCCAGAACCCTTACAACGCGTCTCTTCATGACAAGAGCTACAATCTTTCCAAAAAGATCGTGGATACCGTCTGCGGGACGACAGGAACGAAGAATCGAGGCGTCCAGGAGACGGACAGCTCCTCCGATATCAACTGGTGCGAGATCCCGGTCTGTGTGCTCGAGATGGGATTCTTAAGCAATCCTGACGAGGACACATGGCTTCAGGACGATGGCTACCGGGGAAAGATCGCGAGCGGCATCGCGGGAGCGGTGGATGCTTATTTTGCGGAGGGGAATTAAAATAAATTTTTTAAATCCTCTATACAAATCGAAAAAAATATGTATAATAATATATAGTCTGCTTTTTCAAAAAGCAGACAATCCGGAGACGTAGCGAAGCGGCCGTAACGCGGCGCACTCGAAATGCGTTTATCGGTTCATCCCGGTACGAGGGTTCGAATCCCTCCGTCTCCGCTCGAAACCCTTGATTTTTCAGGGGTTTTTCTTATTTACGCGAATAACGGGTCAAAGTCCGCACTTGCGCGAGACCTTGGCGACTGTCGCGATAATAAGGGGAAACTCGCGAAGCGTGTTTTCATTTGTTATGGACTTTAGTCTGTTGAGCCCATTGGAGTTTTTCGCTGATCCGAAAAATGGAGATGGGCGAAACAATAAACCACCCGCTATGCGGGTGCGCGTCGATTGTTATACAAAAAATTACCTTTCCGTTTACAATAAAGTTGTTCAGGCTATATTGCAGAAAGGAAAGGTAATTTATGGCGAAGAAAGAAAATTCACTCGCACATACGAAATGGATGTGCAAATATCATATCGTCTTCACACCTAAGTATAGACGAAAAGTAATCTATTATCAATACAGAGAAGACATTAGAGACATTATAAAACAATTATGCAGTTATAAAGGCGTACAAATCATCGAAGGTCATGTGATGTCGGACCATGTCCATATACTAGTAAGTATTCCACCGAAAATGAGTGTATCTTCATTCATGGGATATTTAAAAGGGAAGAGTGCGTTAATGATGTTCGACAAGCACGCAAATTTAAAGTATAAATTTGGTAATCGTCATTTCTGGTCAGAAGGTTATTATGTTAGTACAGTAGGACTAAATGAAGCCACAATCAAGAAATATATTCAAGATCAGGAAAAGCATGATATTGCAATGGATAAATTAAGTGTAAAAGAATATGAAGACCCTTTCAAGGGTTGAGGCTAAGTAGTATCAACACCCCTTAAGGGGTAGCGACGAGTCAAGAGCAATATGGCTTGAACGGAGCTGTGGGAAGACTGCGTAAGCAGGATTCCCATAGCTGAAAGAGAAAGCCAGCGCCTTGAGACGCTGGCCTAGTAACGGTGGGCTTATAGCCCTAGTGCAAACCACCCTTTTGAAGGGTGGTGGTGACTTTAACAGGGAATTTTCTGTTAAGCAAAAGGGCACGATGTGCCAATGAGATGCACTTGTGGAAGAAGAAAATTGGCGCAGGCGATCGCGCTCGGCGTGAGGAAAAGGCCGTCCGGTGAGGACAGCTTTTTATGTATGAAATCGACCGTTTGTCGACCAGATAGGAAAATGTTATGCTTTTCCTGGCAGAACATTTGCCAATGTGTCCGCATCTATGGTTTGGACGGAATTTTGCCACAAAGTCTTAGATGTGTGACAACGAAAACGTAAGAAGTTCTTAATAAAAAAAGAGGGAAATTGTAGTATACTTGGTACGTCTTAAAGAAAAGGGATGTTTATGCCGAAGCTTTGGAGAGACATTGGATGGAGAATGCAGTTTACGATCGATATTCAGATGATAGAAGCCTCAAGGTTATGACTTTTGGCAGGAAAAAAGACGTATGAAAAGAGAAAGGCGGTTTTAGAATGTTTCAGAAAAAATTTCGATATATGGCAGCGCTTCTCGCAGCGCTTATGATCACACAGGGCAGTTTTACATCTTTTGCGGATGAGACTCCGGTTGGACCGGGATACGAGGACCAGAATAAGGCCTCCACGGATACCACGACAAGTGATCCGGCAAGTGCATGGAAAAAGGTCAACGGTGTTTACGTAGACGCGAATGGAAAAAATATGGACGGGGCGCTTCTTCGCGGCATCAGCGTTTCCAAATGGCAGGGCGATATCGACTGGGCGAAGGTTGCAGCGGATGATGTCTCCTTTGCATATATTCGTATGGGATCCTTTGGATATGAAGGACAGTACACTATGGACGAATATTATGAGAAAAATATGAAAGGGGCTTCTGCAAACGGAGTTCAGGCGGCCCCGTATGTGTTCCTCCAGACCCGGACTGTCGATGAGGCAAAAGCGGCAGCAAAATATACTCTGGAAAAGATGTCCGGATATGCGGTAAAATTTCCCGTTGCCGTGGATGTGGAATCAAAATATATTCTGGACTATTTATCAGTGCAGGATCTGACAAATGTGGTAAACGCGTTCTGTGACACGATCGCTGCGGCCGGATATACCCCGATCGTTTACAGTGATTACAGCAAGTTTACGAACGAGATGGATACAAACCAGATCAAATACGATCTCTGGCTTGCGAGATATGGCGCGGACGGACAGTATCAGGGACGTACGATCTGGCAGTGCACAGATAAAGGACGTGTAAACGGGATCAACGGAAATGTCTGCCTGGAATTCGCATATAAAGACTATGCTCCGAAGGCTGCACAGGGAACCGCAATCGACAGCGGCGAATGGAAGCAGGAAGGCGGAAAATGGTATTTCTACCGCGATGGCGGACGAATGAGCGGCTGGGTAAATCCGGATGGCTACTGGTACTATCTTGATCCGGCAGAGTTAGGTGCGATGGTGACAGGAACGACGAAGAACATTGACGGTGTGGATTATACCTTCAATGCGAGCGGTGTGATGCAGTAAGGGAAAAAAGGTCCTTTCTGACCTGCAACTTCCGTTTTTGGCGGACAGGCAGTTAGGACAAAGATTCTGCCGGGCAAGAGAAATCTCCCATACATGGGAAAGTACCGCGAGTCCGGCGGAAAGTCTGAGAATAGCGTTCAGCAAAAGGATATAGGATAAAGAATAAAGGAAAAAGAAGAGCAGGAACAAGACTTTTTGAGGAGCCATGTTCCTGTTCTTCTTTTACTCTTCCCAAGGAAGATCCACGATCGTCGGTTCATGGTGAACGGCCGGGAGAAATTTTTCGAGAATATCGGATGTTTTGATCTTCAGGCTGCTGGTGTTGATGCATGGATGGCAGCCGAAAGATTCGTCCTTTAAGACATCGGAGTCGATCAGAAGTTTTACATGATCTTCCGGATCGTTCATAAGCCCCATCACACTGACAGAACCGGGAGTCAGCTTTAAATATTCCTTCATGTGATCATCATCTGCGAAGGAGAGCCGTGCGGAGCCGATCTGCTTTGAGAGGACTTTTGTCTTGAATTTCTTGTGGCCCGGCATCAGAAGAAGATAAAATTTTGTCTTCTGTGCATTGCAGAGAAAGAGATTCTTGCAGATGTGGATCCCGAGGATCTCGTCAACACCGTTGCAGGCATCGATCGTGAATGCGGCTTCGTGGTCGACGCGGGTGTAGGGGATATTCAAGGAGTCGAGAAGATCGTAAGTGCGGATCTCTGTCTCAAGACGTCCGGAACAATCTTTCGGACGGCCTGTCTCGGCGACAGGGGATGGAGTGGAAGCTGGCTGAGCAGTGTCGTGATTGCATGTGTTTTCCATGAGTGTATGTCCTTTCTGTCTAAACTTATGTAAAATCATGTAGAATAATTCGGGGAAAAAAGATATACTTTATGTGATATTATAATCAGATGGATTGGGAGAATCAAGGGGAAGCCGGATAAAAGATAGAAAAAGAGAATGGAGAAAACAAGAGATGGAAAATAGAGAAAACCGGGATAAGAAGATGAAGAAAATGAGTGAAAAGAAAGAGTGGACAAACGGTAACGGAAGAACAAACCGGAAATCCGGAGAAATGCTGAATACCCGGGCACGGGGAGACCAGAATAGCGGGAAATCGGGGAAAAAGAACTCTCTCTGTCCGCATTTTAAATCCTGCGGCGGGTGTCAGTATCTGGACATGCCGTATGAGAAGCAGCTAGAGCACAAAAAGAAAGAGGTTGCAGACCTTCTCCGCCCGTTCTGCAAGGTCGAGACGATCATCGGCATGGATGATCCGTTCCATTACAGAAATAAGGTTCATGCGGTGATGGCGAGAGACCGGAAAGGCAGGATCATTTCCGGAGTCTACAAAGAGGGAACCCACACGGTTCTGCCGGTAGAAACATGTCTGATCGAGAATAAAAAGGCGGATGAGATCATCGGAACGATCCGGGAACTGCTTCCGTCGTTCAAGATGAAGGTATTTGATGAGGACACCGGATATGGCTTCCTCCGCCATGTTCTGGTGCGAACAGCCCATGCGACAGGGGAGATCATGGTGGTCCTGATCACGGCATCGCCGGTGTTCCCTTCGAAGAATAACTTTGTGAAAGCGCTGAGAAAAGTCCATCCGGAGATCACGACCGTGGTCCAGAATGTAAACGACCGAAACACCAGCATGGTGCTCGGAGAGAAAGAGCACGTCCTCTACGGACCGGGATTTATCGTGGATGTTCTCTGCGGGAAAAAATTCCGGATCTCCTCAAAATCCTTCTATCAGATCAATCCGGTCCAGACGGAGAAACTCTATAATCTGGCGATCGAGGCAGCAGGCCTTACCGGAAAAGAGATGGTCGTTGACGCTTACTGTGGGATCGGAACGATCGGGATCGTTGCGGCATCAGCGGCAAAAGAAGTGATCGGCGTTGAGTTAAATAAGGACGCTGTCCGGGATGCAGTCACAAACGCGAAGGTAAACGGTGAGAAAAATATCCGTTTTTACAACAACGATGCCGGAAAATTCATGGTCCAGATGGCATCCCAGAATGCCCACGCTGACGTCGTCTTCATGGACCCGCCAAGAAGCGGAAGCACCGAAGAATTCATGGACGCCGTCGCGATCTTAAACCCGGACCGCGTCGTGTACGTCTCCTGCAATCCGGAGACGCTGGCGAGAGACTTAGCGTATTTTAAGAAGAAAGGATATCGGGCGGAGAAGGCCTGGGCGGTGGATCAGTTCCCGATGACCGGGCATGTTGAAACAGTCTGCCTTCTGTCGAGAAAAGCCCAGTAAATCAAAGGTTTCTGCGATTTTGAAAGAAAAATGGATGTGTGTTTCTGTTTCCGTAGAGTGATGATATAACTGGAGGTTTACCCCAGGGGATATGCTTTGTGAAATGGGAGATATACATTTTGGCGAAAGGATACTTTTTCGCAAAAGTGATATAAGGAAATCAATATTGGTAGAAGAACGAAGGTGATTGGATGAAAATGTTTGAATTTACAGGATTGAAAACCCTGCATAAAGACATGATGAAAAAGGGAGAAGAGAGAGCAACATTTCCATTTGAGTTTAATGGAAAAACTTTTAGTTGTATTTTCTTGACGGATATAATTCCATACCGCCTGTATTTGACAACTTTAGGATTATATCCGGTGGTATTTGAATTGGAAATAGAGAAAGGGTATAAAGCCAAATGTTTTATTGATGATTATAAAAAATTGGTAGATTATCTTGAAATAAAATATGATCCAACACATAAATTTGTTCCACTTGATTTTTTTGAAGCGTTAAACAAAAGAATTCCTGAAGAATTTACGATGCGCCCAGATTATAAAGATACATTAAAAATTGCTTCTAAAAGAAGGAAAATCGAAGAAGAAGCCAAGGTATATTTTTGTGGTTGGAGAAGGAACGCAGAGGGGAAGAATGTACGAGAGAAAAATCTTGAAAAAACGAGAAGTGCATTTGGAGATGCAAAGGCAGAAATGTGTAAAAGAAAAAATATTAGTTCCTGTTGGACAGATCGTGCCTGTGAAGAAGAATTGAAAAAATTGAATGATATAATTACAATGTGATTTAGAAAAGATATACATTTTTGCGGTTTTGGAGGCAATAGGATGACTACAGAGTTATTAGAGATAATGCAAAAAGATATAAAACGATGTGAAGAAGCGCAAGATTCAAATGAAGGTACGCATCGTTTGTACCAAGCATTGATTGCAAAATATAATGGAATATTTGAAGGTTTTGAAAAGGACATACCAACCTCTGGAAAGGCGGCTTTTGGAGGTGGAGAGTTTAACTATAGACCAGAATTGAATGCAATTAAAGAAAAATTAGAGCTACTCATTGTGACAGATAATGACAAAGATCCTCTGTTTAATTTTAAAGTTATGTATGAGGATGATTTGGAGTCGTTGAAAAAAGCTATTTCTGATTCTGAAAATAGAGAGACGCCGGAATCAGCAAAGTTGCAGTTGTATAAAGATGTGACTGCGAAGTATCATCCGTATATACCTAAACTTAGTGACGGGTTGTACGAATATATTCAGGCATATGCATTTTATGATGATGTTTCTGGAGAATCGTTATTTCATAATCTTAAGCAAGTATACAATAAAATGCTATCTTTTAAAGCGTTGGGGTATCCTTCACTGAAAGAAGCAATTCCTCAGAGTGCCCCAATGGTACAGATAACAAATACAAATGAAAATAAAGTTGATATTAATATTTCCTTTAGTGATGTAAGAAAAGAAATTGAGAATATGTCTGCGTTGCCGGATGCTGAAATAGAGGAAATCTTGAGTAAAATTAACGAATTAGAAAAAATCGTTAAATCTCCAGACCGTAAATCAAAAAAGTGGGAAAATGCAAAAGGAATTGTTAAATGGATCGCTGATAAAGGCGTTGATGTAGGAATTACATTGTTACCGCTGTTATTGCAGATTAAGTAGGTATGCATAGGAACATAGCGTGAGGAGTGCTGTAAACAGGGGATTAAACCGTTACCCCACTTTGAAAACCCATTGCATACTTTTGCTGTGCAGTATAAAAGCAAAGTTCAGGGGAATATTGAAACGGTTTGTCTGCTTTCAAAGAAACCTTGATTTTCTGCGGTTTGTGGGATATTAAGGAGCAAAAATGGATGTGTATTTTGTAGCCTTATGAATGAACCATTTGAATATCATAGCAGAGGGGTATTTTGAGACTTTGCTGAATAATAGGCTTTTGCTAAAAGGTATCACTTTTGTGAAAATGTATGATACCTCCTGGCAGGAGCCTTTTTTTATAAAGATAACTTGACTTATAAATCTTACTGATGTAATATTTACACAAGTGCAGAAGGATTGAGAACGAAATTTTTTCGCTGCGAAATCTTACGCATGTAATAAAAAGAGAGGAGGAATGCATAGTACGATATATGATATACCCAACAAAGAGAAATTTTTTTTATCTCAAAATCTTACGAATGTAATATTTTGAGGATATAGCGTACATTGAAAATAAATATGACCATTTCGACTATCGTCTCAATGGAGATACTCGTCAAATGGCATTTCATGCAAGCATGAATGCCGCTTGACTTGTTATTTACCATATCAGCAAAGCAAAATGAATGGAGGTCAATATGAAGAAAGGAAAAAGCAGAAACAAGCGAAAGAAAACAAGAAGCAGGCTCCTATGGATTGCGATTGCTGTTATAGGAATAGCTGCGGTAATTTCTGCAGTATGCGTGGCAGGAATGTTGGCAACAAAGGAAAATGCCTGGAGGACACCGGAAGAACTTCTGGTGGAGTACATGGATCATATTCCAAAACAGAAGTATGAAGAAATGTATGCGATGCTACATATTGAGGCATCGGGGAATGTCAGTCAGGAGGATTTTGTAACTCGAAATTCAGCTATTTATGAAGGTATAGAAGTCCAGAATATGGCTGTTCAGATTATTGCATATGATGAGGAGCAAATGGCGGTAACCTACCAGACTTCTTTTGATACAGTTGCAGGAACTATCAGCTTTGAGAATGAAGCACTCTTCCTAAAGGGCGAAGATGGATATAAGTTGGTTTGGGATGATTCCATGATTTTTCCGAATCTGACTTCTACAGATAAAGTAAGAGTTTCCACTACACAGGCAGTAAGAGGAGAAATTCTGGATAGAAACGGACGTGTCCTTGCAGGAAAAGGTATAGCTTCTTCGGTTGGAATCGTTCCAGGCAAGTTGGAAAACAGAGAGGAAGCAATCGCACAGATTGCAGAACTGTTGGAAACAACTCCGGAAGCAATAGAAAAGAAACTATCAGTACAGTGGCTAAAGGATGATTCCTTTGTGCCGATAAAAACCGTTCCGAGGGTTGAAGAAATCGAGTTGATGAAGATTGAACCGGACGAAGAGGTGCTGAAAGAAAAGGAAAGACATGAAAAGTTGCTGGAAATTCCCGGAGTGATGATATCTGATGTTGAAGTGCGTGAATACCCATTAGGGGAAGCTGCTGCACATTTGGTCGGGTATGTTCAAAGCGTTACTGCGGAAGATTTAGAGGAACATGCAGGAGAAGGCTATACAGCCAATAGTGTAATCGGCAGAAGCGGAATGGAGGGATTATTTGAGAGTGAGTTGAAAGGACAGAACGGTTGCAGAATTTGCATTGTAAACTCGGAAGGCAAAGAGAAGGAGGAACTTGCTTGGATGCTGGTGCAACATGGGCAGGACATCCAGCTTACGATAGATGCTGATTTGCAGGTTTCCTTGTATGAACAGTTTAGGGAAGATAAAAGCTGCTCGGTAGCCATGAATCCTTATACCGGAGAAGTATTGGCTTTGGTCAGCACACCGTCATATGACAATAACGATTTTATTATGGGATTGTCCAGTGAACAGTGGACTGCGCTTAACGAGGATGAGAATAAGCCAATGTATAATCGGTTCCGGCAAGTGTGGTGTCCGGGGTCTACATTCAAGCCAATTACCGCTGCGGTCGGCTTGGAATCAGGGGCAATCGATCCAATGGAAGATTACGGGAACGTAGGCTTAAGCTGGCAAAAGGATGCATCGTGGGGTTCTTATCATGTAACAACACTCCATGCATATGAACCAGTCATTTTAGAGAATGCCTTGATTTATTCCGATAATATTTATTTTGCAAAGGCAGCATTAAAGATTGGCTCAGAAGAGATGGAGAGTTCTTTGACTGGACTTGGTTTTAATGAGGAACTGCCATTTGAGATTAAGATGGCAGAGTCGCAGTATTCTAATTCGGAGGGAATTGAAACAGAAATACAGTTAGCCGATAGTGGTTACGGTCAAGGGCAGGTTTTAGTGAATCCATTACATATGGCATGTATCTATTCTGCTTTCTGTAATGAGGGAAATGTCATAAAGCCTTATTTGGGATATAAGAATGAAATCGCAGCTGAGTATTGGATTCCGGGTGCCTTTTCTAATGAGACAGCAAGCCGTGTATTGGAAGGAACAAAGAAGGTTGTGAATGATTCTAATGGAACTGGATATGCAGCCCATCGGGATGACATTCTTTTAGCAGGAAAAACAGGTACGGCAGAAATCAAGGCATCGAAGGATGATACTTCGGGTACGGAATTAGGATGGTTTGCAATTTTTACAGCAGAAGATACGGTAGAACGTCCTATATTGATTATCAGCATGGTAGAAGATGTGAAAGGAAGAGGAGGAAGTGGATATGTTGTTAAGAAAGACAGCCTGGTTCTGGAAGAGTGGTTTAGCAGTAATTAGTTTTGTACTGATGCTTAGTGTTTCGGGGTGCAGCGATGCACCCCCGGAAGAAGATACAGTTTCGGAAACAGTAATTGATATTCAGACTATTCCAGAAGATTCTAAGGAGAACGCAGAAGAAATTATAAACATCTGTATAGATCTTTATAAGAAGGCAGCAGAGGAAAACAAGATAGCTGATTTGGAAACGATTCGTAGTATTGTAAATTGCCTTGGAGAAAATGGATATCCGGCTGTTGACAGCAGAAATCAAATTAACATGACGGACCCAGAGAAGGTAGTGGAATTCTGCGAAAAGGTGGATGCACAGGAAGAAGCAGAAATAACAATTCTTGAAGTCAGTTATTTAGGCGGATTTGTAAAATACGATTTACACACAAAAGACGGAAATGTAGATGTGGTCAGAAGCTATTACAAGTACGAAAATGGAGATATACAAAGAGAGGTTACTGGAAGCTATCAGGCGGAGTATTGGAATTATACAGAAGAAGGTTACCTGATGTTTTCCGGTGTCTGGTTTTCAGAAGAATTGTATGTTCTTACGTTGAGTGGGGCAGAGGAGCATACCGCATTACGAGTACAGCCATTGGATGAAACATATAGGGTGTTGAGTCGGAAATACCTTCGCCCAATCAGCTTTGAACAGAATAATATGTTCATTGTAGATTGGAGCGAGGATGATTTTGGAGATTTGAATTTCTATGATATGTATGACATTCTTTATCCAAAAGTAAACGGTCAGTATGTTCCTTATGCTGCTGATGACAACTTATCAGTCAGTGCAGTTTATCAGATTCCAAAAGAGGAATTTGAAAGTGTTATTATGAAATATTTCAATATTGACAGTGAAACGCTGCAATCAAAAACCGTCTATTATTCGGAGAATTCAACTTATGAATATAAGCCGAGAGGCTTCGAAGAAGTAGAGTACCCGGAATATCCAAATTCAGAGGTAGTCGGTTTTTCAGAAAACAGCGATGGGACAATTACACTTACAGCTAATGTAGTATTCCCTTATGCAGGTGATTCCAAGGTATATGCTCATGAGGTTGTGGTCCGCCCGTTAGAGGACGGAGGAGTACAATATGTATCTAACCGAATTATACCATCTGAAGACAACTACAGAGAAACTTGGCATACGCCACGGTTGACGTTGGAAGAATGGGAAGAATTGTACGGAGGCGAATAATGGAAGATGTAAAATGGCTGCTTAGAAGATGTGGACTTCCGATTTTGCTGCTGTTGTTTTTCGTGATAGCAGGAGTGTTCTGTTGGGGAAAACAGCATGCAGAAAAGCAAAAGGTGGCAGAAGAAGTATGGGAGTCACCTGTAGAAATCGAAAATAGCGAAGCAGGAACAGAAGAAGCCGAGAATGCGGAAACTTCTACAGAGTCAGCATATTGGTTCATTCCGCAAGCCAGCGATGACCTCCTTTCAGAAGAGGAGAAGGAGCAGTTGCAGAGTACGGTTTTGTCAGCAGCAGAATCGGTCAGAGAAATCTATAAGGATATTGTAATTGCAGATGCACCAAGCTACTCTTCCGGTATTAATGAATTTACCCACGAGCAGAGGAAAGCCGTGGTGGAACAATTGGGCAGAAGCGGTTTGGTAAGTGTTGAAGAAGATACTGCCATGCAAAACCATGAAGTAATCGAAACATTTTATGCAGATTACTTGGATGGACGGGACTCGATGGTTACGGTATTTGAAGTATATAGAGATGGACTGATTGGAGCAGTTACCTTCATTTATCGGAAAGGTGAGCTGCAGACCTATTACATAGGAATTCGGTGGAAGGAAGGCGGTATACCAGAGATACAGGGAACTTCGGTAAGTAATGTGGCTGAGATTAAACTGACCGAAAAAGGATATTTTATCTACGCATATGAATATGTGATTGCACATGCAAGTTTGAGACAGTATTGGAGAATAGAACCGCTTCCGGAAGACTGCCAGGAACTGACGGAGAAATACATATCAGGACTAAGCTATGTGAATTACAATGTGCTTGTCACAAACTGGAACAGTAGCAATGTAGAGGATATTTTGATGCCTTGCATGTATGAAGATATCTATCGGATTTATACAGGCGAAAATCTGAAGACACAGGGATGGGAAATTCCGGCAGAGGAGTATGAAAAAATAATGACTACCTATTTCCCGGTGTCTGTGGAGCAGTTGAGAGAACATTGTAGATACAACGCAGACCACAACAGTTATGAATATGAAATGATTTATGCCAGCCCATACCCACCTTTTGGAGAGGTGGTTGACTATACAAAAAATGCGGATGGAACGATTACACTTATCGTAGATGGAGTATGGCCAGATTATAATTCTGATCTCGCTTTTCGGAATACGGTTGTGGTTCTGCCATTTGAAGACGGAACTTTCAGATACCTTTCCAATTCTATAGAACAAATTGAGTTGGAACTGCCGCCGATAGCAAGAAAGAAAGGATGATATTATGGCATTAAAGAAAAAAAGCATTCTGCTGATTATGGCATTTCTGATTGGATGCGACCTGTGTGCCTGTGGAAAAGAAGATAGCGTTGTGGGTGAATCTCTTGTGGAAGATACGGAAGAAGTATCTTCCACGGAGGAAACAAAAAGTGCCGAGGAAGATGCTGCAGAACAATGGGAAAAGGGCTACGACCTTCCAGTAGATGAACAGGAAAGGGAAGAAGCTGAGACTGACTGTAAAAAGCTGATGGAACATTATCTTGATATTTATGAAACTGCAGATAAAGGGATAGCATCCAATGTTGTTTTGGATGATCAAACGGTTCTTGAAATGCAGAAGAAGGTAAAGGACGCAGGATATCCAATTGCTACGATGGTAACGTATTCTAACATGGGGAATTATGAAAGTGTCGATAGTTTTCTTAAAGAATGTATGGAAGGGCAAAGCGGTTCTGTAGTAATTTATGAAATCCACAACGATGGTGGACTGGGCAGAATGAAATTCATTTTTGATGGAACGGATATGTATGTTGTAAGTACAAGAGGAATCTGGAATGCTGACAACGAGCCGGGAATTTCGTACATTTCATATACGAGACTCAAGGAATGGAAATACACGGAAAAAGGATGGTTCTGCTATGAGTTGTGTGTGCCAGAGCCACCGGAAGTCAGTGAAATTGTGGATGGAAGCTGCCTGATTAGAATAAAACCTATGACAGAGGAACAGCGTGAAATGTCTGAACGTTGTGTTCGAGGTCTTGGATATCAGGGAAATAACCTTTTGTGTTCAAACTGGAATATAGAAAATCTGAATGAGTTGGATTATAACGGGATGTTTGAATATCTGTATGGAATGAAATATGGAGAAAAATTTAATTCCGAAGATTATCCAAATGGTATCCCAAAAGAAGAATTCGAAAGTCTGATTATGGAATATCTTCCGATAACAGCAGAGCAGATACGGGATTACGCAGTATTTGATGAGGAAAACCAGACCTATTATTGGGTGCGACTTGGATGCTTTAATTATGCGCCTACCTTCTTTGGGACATCTCTGCCGGAGGTTGTCGATATCAAAGAAAATGAGGATGGGACGGTTACGTTAACGGTGGAGGCAGTTTGCGACATGGTCATTTGCGATGATGCAGTCATTACCCATGAACTTACGGTAAGATTTGCAGAGGATGGCAGTTTTCAGTATTTGGGGAATGAAATCCTAAATGACGGAATTATGCAGATACCCGATTACCAATACCGGATTAAAGAATGATTTGATAATAATGGTGTTCTATGGTAATCTTACAGGTGTAAGAAAAGGAAGGAGGACACATGAAGAAATTAAAATTAGTTGGAATATTGGCAGCAGTTGTATTGATAGGCGGAGTAATATCCATTTCATTCATAAATAATAACATTGCCTATAAAGTGGAAAAGGAATTATGTGAAACACCACTGCCAGAGAAAACGGAACTGATAGAGTCAATATCACGGGCAGGGAAGCTGACAGGTAACGGAAACGGGATGCAATATTTTGGTGCGATTCTAATTCAGAGCGAGTTGTCCTTGAAAGAACTGGATGATTACTATTCGGATCACAGAAGCAATGAATGGGAGTATCTTGTGGAAATTCAGGAAGGACAGTCTATTGATGTGATTGACCACGAAACTCTGAATTTTGGGAAAGAAATAAATGACGCCGGATATTACATTGTATATTCATGGGAAAGCGAAAATTCTCTATTGAAAGAACTGGATATACGAGGACATTAAAAAGGGGGCTATATCAATGAAAAAATTTATGCTATGTATTATGGGCTTGCTCATTGCACTGTTTGTAGTATTTTGGTGTTGCATTTCGTATACGGTAAATTACAAGAAGATAACTTGCGATACATCCGTTTCACCAGATAAAAAATATGAAGTGATACTTCAAGCTGTTGGAGAACCGGAATGGCCTTTTGGTTCAGCAAGTGGACGGTTAGTCCTTAAAGAAGGCGAAGATAAGATATCGCAAACAGATTTTGAATTGAACAATGACGGTGCAAGCATCAGTAGCAGCTGTTGGAAGGTTACCTGGCATGAGGATTATGTAGAAATAATTCTATCAGGTGAAGAACAATTTGATGAACAAGTCATTTTATATTTCGATGGTACGAAAGAAATACAGCAATTGACAGATGTAGCAGATATTGAAGTAGAATATCCATCAGGAGAGAGATTAGATGAAAGCCGGGTTATAACTGAACAATCCTTTGATGTAGAATTGAATGATTGGGGTGAAGTACAGTTTGTATCTTATCTGCCGACTTATGAAACGCTCTGGGAAGATGTTTCATTTGTGCTGGCAAAAGACAATCAAATTATATATTATTTTCCGGAGTGTTATGAAAATAATAGTACAGAGAATGATAGTGTAGGAATGTTTGATAGTGTTGAAGCGATTGGATTTCAGGATATAGATGGAGATGGTGCAAAGGATGTGATTGTCATCATAAACTATGTTACAGGAGCAGGACCGCAGGGAATGATGCCACGAAAGACCATTAGAATATTCAGTTCACAGGATAATGGTTTTGTCATTCAACACGATTTAATGGATGAATTAATGGAAAATATGAAAGAGGATGATATTTCTATTCCTGCGATCTGTGATTATGTGACATTAATGGAAACAAATGAAATATATGATGGATATCGTACTATATATCAACAATACTTCGCAGACGAAGGATGTGATTTTATGATATCATACGGTGCGAATGGAAATTCTAGAGTTATCTTAAATGAGAATGAGGAAATAATAGAATATCTTGTATATGACAGACTTTCGGAGAATGAAAAATGCGAATTATATGTTTTATACAGAAGTAAGAAAAACACAGATGGTTCATGGTATATCTCAGAGGCGGAGATCCTTGATATATTTGCATATAGTATGTCTACAAAAGATGTGGTCAGTAGTGGTAAAACATCATGGTCAGCGACTGGAAGTGAAGAACATGAAATAAATTAAGATAAGCTTTTGATTTTAATTCGATTATCTACATGTGGAGTGAGGTGTTTTTATGAGAAAGTTTGTTAGAACGTATTCTCCATTTTTAGTATATTTTGTATGTGTGGCTTTGGCTTATTTTCTTTGTTTTTATTTATTTCCCAAATATAATGCGGCCTTAGCCTATTTGGGTTTTTTAATTATATATACATATATTGATATTGGGGTTTTTATTTTAGGTTTTTTTATGGGAAAAATCATTGTCAAACGCAGCATTGACATTAGCTTTTTGCTGTGCCTAATATATGCATTAATTTCTTTCGGGTTGATGCTCTTGATAGGTTCTCTGAAATACGTTTTTTATGATTATATGTATAGTAACTTTACGTTTACATTTTCAATCTTCATTGAATCATTAGGTGATAGAGATAGTTTGTTTGTTTCAATTGGGACATTGATATCTTTTTTTATTGGAGAAATTGTAGAATACATCAATAATAAATCTAATTCTTGACGTATAGAACTGGATAGTTGAAACGCTTTTATGCATAAAGTGAAAATAAAAAAACGGGCAAAGGATTATACGACTATGACCTTTACCCGATATTTTTATTTCCAGATATTCATGTCTGACAAGATAGACATGGTTATTTCAGTTGCGTTGCCTCCGGTAGCATCGCTGTCTGCACCAATGTTGGTAGCAAAAAAGTATGTATTATCTGCAGTTTCAATATAGCCGATAAACCATCCGTTCACATCCTGGCCATCCACACGGCCGGTTCCTGTCTTTCCGTAGAATGTTCTGGCATCGGAAGAAGAAAGACAGATGGCATCTTTTACTGCATTGATGTTTTCAGGGGCGAAGCCAAGGCTGTTATTCTGCAGCCTGGTTAGAAGTTCGACCTGCTCTATTGGGGAAATCTTCAAGGAAGATTCCATCCAATAAGTGGAGAAATCACCGCTCATGTTTTCGTTACCATATCCGATTTCTTGAATATAGCTGTAAACGTCAGAGGCTCCAAGCTGTTCATCCAATGTCTGGAAATACCAGTTCACGGAGGAGTTCATTGCAGACTGTAAGGTCTGATCCGCATTCCATGCTTCAAAAGGATAGCTTTCTCCATTCCACGCAATAAAGGAGTTTTCTGGTGTAATGACACCTTCTTCCAAACCGAACAAGGCATCATATATTTTGTAAGTGGAGTTTGGTGCAACCCGCAGGGTGGCATGCTCCTTGTCGTGTATGCTCCATTCATCATTTTTCAAATCGTATAAAACAAAGCTACCTTCGTATTCTCCGAAGTATGTGGAGAGGTCTACATAGGAAACATTCTCAGAAGAGGAATCCCATTGGTACTGGCTTCCGTCTGCTGCGTATGTAGAAATAAAAGGTGCGAATCCAAGGAGAAGAACAGCAGTCAGCACAAATGCAGTCATACCTTTTATTCTTTTCATAAATGTTGGCTTCTCAAAAGAGGCAATGTTGATAATTCTCCGTTTCATCTGATCCATGTTTCCACCAAGACCGGCAGCAAACGGAAAAGGAGTAAGTGAAACTTTCTCTGCAAAGTTAATCAGTGTATTGCCATAATCTTCGTAAGCATCCTCTTCAAGCATTTTCAAAACGGAAGTGTCACAGGCAACCTCTCTGTCATTACGCATTTCTTTCAGAGCGTACCAGACAAGAGGATTGAACCAATATACTACCCCAGCAAGATTCATCAGATAACTGGCAACAGCATCTTTGTGCTTATAGTGCTGCAGTTCGTGCAACAGCATATATCGCATATCGGATTCGTTGTAATCAGAGATCAGATGAATCGGCAGATAAATACATGGTTTCAAAAGTCCCACAATAATCGGGGATTTCAAAAATGCAGTACTGTAAACAGGGATATTTCTGTGAATTCCCATTTCCTCCAAACATCGATGATATAGTCTGCGTACTTCCGGGTTCTGAAGGGGAAGTCCAGATTTCTCCAAATTGCGTAGGCGGAGTGAGGATTTGATTACTAATATGATCATTGCAAAAATGCCTATAATCCATATCCCCAATAATATGTATCCGGCAATGGATGGTGTTTCGCTATTTACAGAAAGTGCGAAATCATTCATCCAGTCTGTATTTCCGACCGGATGAATTCCCACAGCTTCTCCCATAGCGGTTGCAGTGCCGGAAGCAGGGGAGCTTCTTAAGCTACCAAGCCACGAGAAGATTTGTGGAAATCCGATGAGACGGAACGGTATAAAGGGAACTGCCAGCAACCCAAGGAGCAGGAACCACAGATTATACTGCATCCGGCTGGACAGGTTGTTTTTGAATATCCGCTTGGCTATCAAAAGAATTCCGATGATACCGCTGATAAATACATTGCATATTAAAAAGCGTATCATAAAATTAGCCACGTTAATTTCCTCCTTTTTTTGACCTCTTGGAAAGAAGGGAACGTAGGGTGTCTATTTCTGTTTCAGACAGTCTGTCATTTTCTATATAGGCAGACAGCATGGCAGTGATATCCCCGTCATAGTATCGTTCCAGAAAAGAGTTGCTTTCCTGGTCGATGTATTCGCTTTCTTTCACGACTGGGGTATAAACAAACACTCGGCTCTGTTTTTCATAAGTCAGAACGCCTTTTGTTACGAGACGTTTGATTAAAGTCTGTATCGTCTTAGGACTCCAGCTTGTGGTCTGTAATAATTTATCTGTTATTTCATTGGTACTGATTGGCGCATGTTTCCATACGATTTTCATAACTTCAAATTCAGCTTCAGAAATCTGTGGTAAATCGCTCATTTCAAATCCCTCCTTAAATCTTACGGATGTAATAAATATATTATAGACGTTATTTATGTGGTTGTCAATTTCAGAAAAAACATATTGACTTGAAATCTTACTTGCGTAATAATTGAAATATTACAAGAGTAAGATTTATAAAAGGCAACAAAAAGAAAAGAACCAGAATCACAACGGATTAGCTGGTTCCTCTACTCGTTTGAATTACCTCTTTTATGTATGAGTGCTGTCTGACGTTGGAGATATTCCGTATTTGATGAATCCGGTAAAGTGATTTATTCCAATGCTACATTCACACCGTATCTTGTGAGAGTATCCATCGAAGATTTAAACATCCGCAAGGGTCCGGGAACAGACTACGATAAAACAGGTAAGTACACCGGAAAAGGTGCTTTCACTATTGTGGAAGAAGCAGAAGGTAAAGGTGCGAGCCTTTGGGGGCTTCTGAAATCTTATCAGAAAAAACGTAATGGATGGATTTCACTGGATTATGCCGAGAGGGTTTAAAGATAAGCCGGACAGAGACAACAGGTTTCTGTCCGGCTGCTTTTTTCGGCTCCTGACAAGTTTGGACAGAGTGGAAAAAGAGAGGGTGGAAACCGTAGAATTGCTTGACTTTACAGGGGTTTAGAGTGATTTATATACTACCAAAAACGAAAGGAGTACTTATTTATATGGTGATTGCAGGAACGATAAATAGGGTGGCTTTTTACTGCAGAGTCAACCATCGTGACAGAGGCTATGAAAAATATCTGGACGATGTAATGAGGCAGTTGGAAGAAGAATATGGAAAACAGAAATGGGATTTGCAGATATTCTTTGAGGAAGCTTCAAGAGCCGACCCGAACAGAAAAGAATTTAATCGTCTGAAAGCGGAAATCGCAGCAAAGAAGATAGATGTGGTGGTTACCATGAGGGCTGCTACGATTGCCCGTAACTGGGGACAGTTTATGGAGTTCATGCTGATTTGCAGTAAGAAAAATGTGGAAGTGGTATGCCTTGACAAGGTAGAGGATGCACAGGCCATTTTCCGAAGGATTCAGGAGTTTCAGAAAAGGTTTTTTGAAGGAAGTGATGTAACGTGCGAGTAAAAGTGATTAACAAACGACCAGCTTCGGTCTTACAAAAGAAAAGGGTTTGTGCTTATGCCAGAGTATCTACAGACAGCAGAAGACAGGAAGACTCTCTTGAAAACCAGATGGAAACCTATGAGAGACTGATTACCGGAAATCCGGAATATGAATTTAGCGGAGTATTTTCTGATCAGGGCATATCCGGCTATTGTGAGAACCTTTGCGCAGGAAGAAAGCAGAAGCATGAGTGAAAACAATAAATGGTCTATTCGGAAGAAGTTTGAGAGAGGAGAAGTGATGATTACCACATCCCGCTTCCTCGGTTATGACAAAAACGAATATGGAGATTTGATTGTGAACCGAAAGGAAGCGGAAATTGTCAGTCTGACTTTCGACCTTTATCTGATGAATGTCGGCTCGTCAAGGATTGGGGAGCTACTTGATTACCTGGGCGTGAAAACGGTGACGGGAACCACATGGGAGAGCGGGACCATCAACGGGATGCTTTGCAATGAAAAATACAAAGGTGATTTCCATCTGCAGAAGTATTATACCCCTGAAAACAAAAGAAACCATACAAGGAAAAACAACGGGGAAGTGCAGAGTTATTACATTTCGGAAAATCACGAACCAATTGTATCGCCAGAGGTGTGGGAACAGGTACAGAAGGTCAGAGAGCAGAGAAAGCGTGACAGGAATATTGGACAGGACAACACAATGAAGTTCCAAAACCGCTATCCCTTAAGCGGAATGCTGATTTGCCCTTGCTGCGGAAAAACGCTCCGGCGCAGACAGGTTTACAAGAAGAAAATCCAATGGCTTTGCAGCACCTACATTGAAAAGGGAGTCAAGGCATGCAAAGGGATAAGGATTGATGATGCCGAATTGCAAGGCTTGAACATTACAGAACAGACAGTGGTTGAGGAGGTGGTTAAAAATGGCAAGAAGCATTACTGTTATACCAGCAAAGCAGATTTCGACTGCGGAATCAGGAACAGCACAGTCAGTGCAGAAATTGAAGATGGCAGCGTACTGCCGAGTGTCAACCGACCAAGAAGAACAGTTATTAAGCTATGAGAATTAGGTCAATTATTACACAAATTACATCAGCGAGAATCCACTCTATGAATATGCAGGGACTTATGCGGACGAAGGTATTTCGGGAACCAATACCAAAAAGAGAGATGAATTCAACCGTATGATTGCTGATTGCAGGGCGGGAAAAATTGACATGATCATTACCAAGTCCATTTCCCGATTCGCAAGAAATACGCTGGACTGCCTGAACTATGTGCGAGAGTTGAAAGAATTGGGGATAGGGATTATTTTTGAAAAGGAAAATATCAATACCCTCGATGCAAAGGGTAAAGTGCTGCTTACCATTCTTTCCTCATTGGCACAGGACGAGAGCCGATCCATTTCAGAGAACTGCACATGGGGAATCCGCAGAAGCTTTGAAACAGGGAAACACAAAATGAGTACAAAGCGTTTTCTTGGCTACGATGCGGATGAGACGGGGAAGCTGGTAATCAACAGGACGCAGGAGCCGATTGTTGTTCGGCTGTATCAGGAATTCCTGGACGGAAAAACAACCGATTACATCAAGCGGATTTTTGAACGGGAAGGTGTGAAAAACTGGGATGGCGGTACGAAGTGGCAGTCCACAACCTTAATGAGTATGTTGGAGAATGAAAAATACAAGGGTGATGCCTTGCTGCAGAAAAGTTATACGGTGGATTTCCTCACCAAGAAACGTACACAGAATAAAGGGAAAATCCAGATGTTTTATGTAGAGGATGACCATGATGCCATCATATCAAAGCGGATTTGGGAATGTGTACAGCTTGAAATCAAACGCAGGAAAAAGTACCTGGAGGAGCATGGGACAAACTACTATTCCCACCGGCCGGAAAGCAATCCATTTGCATCCAAGATTATTTGCGGAGACTGCAATAAGGTATTTGCACGAAAAGGCTGGCGGAGCAGCACGGGTGTTGACCGTAAGGTATGGCAGTGCAGTGAACGCTACAAGGTCAAAGGAGTCATGGGATGTGCCAACCGCCACGTGGAGGAAGAAACGCTGATAAAGGCTTATCTGATGGCTTGGAACGCATTGGTGGAGAACCGAGAGGACTTTATGGAGCAGTGGACGGAACAGCTGCAGAGCGAGAACCTCTTGGAAAGTTATCGGGCGGAGAAGTTCATAGAATATACCGATGGGGCAAAGCCTTTGACGGAGATGGACACGGACTTCATGCTGAAAACGTTGGACCACATCAAGGTCTTTGAGGACGGAACATTGTTGGTGGTGTTCCTGGACGGAACGGAGATTGAATGTAAAAATGAAGAGGAGTAAGAAAAGATGCCGATTGGGAGTTGCGATTCCTAATCGGCTTTTTTTCTTGCTCTTTTGCAGATGGTAAAAAAGAGATGACCGTGGTAAAATAGTATCAATATTATAATAGATTACGAGAGAGGAAAGGCAAAAAAGTTTCGTAACTTATTTTGTAGAATAATTTAATATATTTTAAATTACAGTTTGGAGGAGGAAATTAAATGTATTCAGTTGATGCAGGGGATGCACATTTGTTATTAGGATATACTGATGTTTTTTCTGATGAAATGCCACATTTGCAAAAAGAAATAAATAATATGAATATGCATAAGGCGATTTCTATTATTTGTGAATTGATTAGAGTAAGAGATGCAATGCTTGATCCGATACCGATTTTATGGGGTGAGTTCAGAATTCCATTTGAAACTGTATTGAAGAAGCAGATGTGTGGTATCGATCCGAAATCTCCAAAAGAATTATTTGCAAACCCATTAATGAAAAGAAATGTACATATTATTTCGGCTCAAATGTTACTTATATTACTGAAAAAGGTTATTCAATTTGGAGATTATGAATCTATATGTGACACACAATATGAAATAGTACAAGAAGATTATAAAAAGATTATTCAATTGCAGTTAGTAGTGGCAGAAGAACTTAATCAGAAGCATTCAGAAAAGTTTGATAAAAACCATTTTCTTTATTCAACATATCATCTGAATTATCAGAGAAATGTTGCGCATGAATTTCTGAGAATGTATTATATGATGGAAAAAATCAGTAAGGACATAAACAATTTTGATGCAGATGTTCAGAAAGAGTATAGGGATTATTATTCGGCTTTTACAGAGAAATATCAATTTACACCTACGCAATATAGTTTTTTGCTGTTTTGGGAATTAAGTATTTATTATAGTGATGTAAATGGTTTGATATATAATACAATGTGGCGAGATGTTGAGAAAGTTTATGGAAAAATGAAAGAAAAAGAACTGATCAGCAAAGTTATTGGAGTGTTATCACAACAAGCAAAAGACTATTCGATATGGGCAGTAGAAAGCGATAATCAGGAATGGGATTTTAGTAAATTTTTTGAATTCCCTTTTATTAAAGATATCAAAGGAAATTATATATCGGTATGTGATATTACGCTAAGAAATGCATTTTTTGAAAAGATTTTCTGGTTGATTAGGGATTGTTATCCGAAAAATGATAGTAGAGCAATGGCATTTTTCGGGAGACTTTTTGAAAAATATATTCAAAATTTAACACAAGAGGCTGCAAAAGAGGGTTATTCCTATATAGAGGAATTTGCTTATGGAAAGAATAATAAAAAATCTTCTGATGCATATATAAGGAAAGATAACAATTTATTAGTAGTAGAAGCGAAAGGATTTTCTGTTTTATTGGATTGTATGACTAAAAACGAAAGTGTCGAAAAAAATAATAATAGAATGTTCGCAAGTCCTATTATTCAGGCAGATACTTGTTTGGATACTGTTATTGAAGACAAGCCAGAGTTTACAGGAATTGAAGAGGCGTATATAATTTCTGTAACAATGGATAATATTGATGCAGTTCCTGATTATTATAATGAAATACATAAAAATGTAGAGGCTGAGAAGAAATGTAAAAAAACTAAATATTACTTCAATTTTAATATTGAAGAATATGAGATGTTAATGTATTTAGTAGAGCAGAAACAAGATATCTTTTGTTTATTGAAAGAGTATTATGAAAATGAAAAATTGAAACCTTTTAGTAATTATTTGTTGGAAAAATATCCAAAGACTGGAATGACATCTTTTATGGAATCATTGTTTCAGGAAGCAAGTGAAAAAATGAAAGATATGTTGTTTGAAGAATAGGAAGATGGGGTAAACGCTATCCCCCTAAGTGGGGTATAAACCTTTTCGCAAAAGGTGACGGTTTCGCTATTTAGTATAAGAAGTAACTTTCACCGCATGTGGAGACGGTAGCATTATTAACTAAATAAGGTGACTTTGGGAAGAAAAAGAGAGACTTCCAGGTTGAGATGGAAGTGCCGATTAGTCCTGATATGCACCAGGAGTATAAGGAACAGAAACCAACTTATGAGAATATCAAAAAGTATATCATGGAGAAGCATGGGGTAAAGGTTCATACTGCTTATATAGCAGAAGTAAAACGGGATTGTGAATTGGATATGCGTCCTAATTATAATGTTTCAAAGAAAGAGGCTCCTGTGATAAAATCCTGTACTCCAGAGAAAAGAGAATATATCATGGAGGCACTGAGGTATTATAAGCTGGTAGTGTAGTTTACAGGGTAGAGAAGAAGTAGTAGAGAAAGGAACAAGAAATTCGTCTTTTAAAAGAACTTGTAAACAAAGCTGAAGACTATAGAATTGCAAAGAAAATAAGAGAATATATTCAGGCCATGATAGATAGTGGAAATGAAGATATTACTCCAGAATGGATTGAATGGGATAGGAAGAAAGCTGACTGGTATGATCCGTCTATAGCGACTGAGGATGAATATTTGGGAAAACGTCAGCATGAAAAAAGTGCTGAAGAAAAGGAAAAATCTTTGCAAGACAGTATCAGAAAGAGCTGGTATTGGTAAAAATGAATGGAGGAGGCAATTTGATGGATCAAGATCCTTTTAAAGAGTATATAAAACAATCAGAACCGAATAAAAGAGAAAAAGGTTATGCCTGGCATACAGCTATCGGACTTCAAGCAGTGGATGGATTAAAGACTTCGAAGTATTTGATTGATACTGCAATAAAGAATATTGAAGGTGATATTTCGATTGATGAAGCGCAGGAACTTCTAAATACGTATTATGAAGAAAATCCAAAAGCAGATACAGACGACCGTACGGAAGAGGCCGATAAAGTTGCTGTTAGAATTGCAAAAATTTTATCGGAGAAAGCATTTAGTTTTACTCCGAATGAGTATATCTCTATTCATAGAAAGTTGTTTGCTGGGATTTATGGACGTGCCGGAAAACTAAGAGATTATAATATCACAAAAAAAGAATGGGTGCTGAATGGAGCAACGGTTCTTTATGGAAGTGCATCAGAACTTCGAGCAACTCTGGACTATGATTTTGCAGAGGAAAAGAAGTTTAGCTACAAAAAATTGAGTATGGAAGATATTATTCATCACTTGGCAATCTTTGTATCAAGATTATGGCAGATACATGTATTCGGTGAGGGAAACACACGAACTACAGCAGTATTTTTTATTAAGTATCTTAGAACATTGGGATTTGATGCAACCAATGATATTTTTGCGGAGAACGCATGGTATTTTAGAAATGCATTAGTTAGAGCAAATTATAACGATTTGAAAAATGGTGTTCATGAGACAACTGAGTATTTGGAATTGTTTTTAAGAAATTTATTGTTGGATGAGAAGAATGAACTTCATAATCGTTCGATGCATATTAGTGGAAGGTTTGCAGAAGTGGATATTGGAAATGAAAAACTGGACATTGAAAGCACAAAAGTGGACATTCGAAATAAATTACTTTCTTTCTCAGATACGATTTCAGAAAAAACAATAAATCATACAGTAGAAATATTTTCAAAATGTGGAAAAGAAGAATATTTCGGAAGAACGATAGTAGAAGAAATTACCGGATTAAAGCCATCAGGAGCTTCCAAGTTAATAAAACTGTTGGTTGATAGTGAGGTAATCGTACCTGTAACAGGATATGGAAAAGGAAAATATCGGTTTCAATAAAAGTTGACATCGAAGGGGGTTAATGCCATTCGCCAAACTACCCAAAATAAATCGGTGGCCGATATAATACCAAATTTGGTAGCAGTATTTATAATGATTTTGAATTATAAAAGTGTTACAAAATATCGGCATACCCGCTACAGCTCCCTATTTCGTGTGACCTATGCCGACGAGATGTATCTGGCGGCAGCAGATGCTATACTGGCTGTCAACGACCAGCTGGAAAAGCAGCTGCGGTTGGGCATCAGTGTGCAGCGATCCATGCAGATTCTGCCCAAGGTCATTCCTGTTTTTCGGCAGAAGTATCCCAAGGTCACTCTGGATTTGACGGAACGGGGGTCTGCCAGCCTGGAGGAGCTGTTGCAAAAGGGGACCATTGACCTGGTCTTCGTCACCATGGAATCCACCGGCACCAATCTGGTCTATGAGCAGCTTATCGAGCAGGAAAACATTAGCATTCTGGATGCCAGAGACACTGGGATCGTGGCCCGCATCGAGTCCGGCCCCCCATCACCTTGGCGGATGTGGAGAGAGACTTTTGTGCCGATGCGGGAAGGGCATTCCATCCGGGTAGTGCAGGACAAGCTCTTCTGTCGCTCTGGCTTTCATCCCAAGATACTGCTGGAGACAAACACTTTGGAGGTAGGCAAGCGGGTGGCGGTTGCCTCCGGTGCCTGTATGCTGATGTCCAATATCTATATAGATGAGTTTATCCGCAGAAAACGAGGGGAGTTTTACCCTTTGAAAGATTACGAAAACTACCGCCATCTCTACGCCTGCCACAGTAAGGAGTAATTTATGCCCAAGTACCTCCGGGACTTTATTCAGATTACAACCCGTGTTCTCTCCGGGAAAAGTATTTAGTATTGGTAAAAATACCGCCGCAGGCTGCCGGACACAGACAGCCTGCGGCGATATTTTTGTTCATCCCGGCAATCGCTATGGACATCTTGGGAAAACTGCACAAAAGCATTTTTTGTATAACATTTGATTATACAAACCGGATTGTTTGGGTATTGGATAATTTTTCCTGCACCCGGTATAATGAAAGCATCTAGATAACCGCAGTAATCGATGAACGAAACAAATCACAAAAAGAGAAAGGAAAGAAAGATATGTCATACTTAGGTCTTGCAGGCTTCGCTCTGATGATTCTGATCGTAGCCCTGCTGCTCTGGGGAAAGAGTACACCTGCGGTGGTTTTCATTCTCCTTCCCATCATCGTTGGCTTTGCTGTCGGCTTTACCGCTGAGGAGATGAGCGGATATGTTGCCTCCGGCGTGTCCGGTGTGGCGACCACGGCAATCCTGTTTATCTTCGCGGTTCTGTTCTTCGGTGTTATGAACGATGCCGGTGTTTTCGATGTGATCGTGGGCAAGGTTCTGAAACTGGTGGGCAATAACATTACACTGCTGATGTTTGCCACGGTGCTGATTGCCTTCATTGGCCATCTGGATGGCTCCGGTGCAACCACCCTGTTGATCTGCATCCCTCCTCTGCTTCCTATTTATAAGAAAATGAATGTGCGGCCCATCAACCTGCTGTGCATCACAACCCTGACCATGGGCGTTATGAATATCGTGCCCTGGGGTGGCCCCTGCGGACGCACCGCCGCCGCGCTGGAAGTCGGCACCTCTGAGATCTGGAGGTATTGCATCCCCGCACAGGTTGTCGGAATTGTTCTGATCCTTGGCCTGTGTGTCCTGCTCTCCCGGAATGAAAAAAAGCGTGGAGCGGGCTACAACCCTGCCGCCGAGGCGGAGACCGTCAGCGTGGAAACTGTCGCCGAAGTGAATGAACTGCACCGTCCCAAGCTGTTCTGGTTCAACATTGCCCTGATCGTGGCGGTTGTGCTGATGCTGACCATGACCAAGGTGGCAACACACATCACCTTTATGATTGCTCTGGCCATCGGCCTGACGGTCAACTATCCCTCCCAGAAGATGCAGATGGAGCGTGTCAAGGCCCACGCCACCGATGCTCTGACCATGGCCTTCACGGCACTGGCTTCCGGTGTTCTTATCGGCATCATGGGCAAGAGCCCCATGCTGGACGCCATGACTCAGATGGTTCTGTCCGCCATGCCCGAGAGCATGGCTCCCCACCTGCACGTGCTGTTTGCCGCTGTCAACAGCCCGCTGAGTATGTTCATCCACGGTGATGCCCTGACTTATGGCATTCTGCCCATTGTCAACCAGATTGTGTCTGCCTACGGAATCCCTGCCGCTGCTGTGGGCGCAGCCTTCTTGATTACTTTTGGCCCTGCCATTTACATCATGCCCATGACTGCTGCTACTTACATGGGCCTTGGCCTGACCAATGTGGAACTGAAGGATCATATCGCCTTCTCCTACAAGTGGGCATTCGTTCTGGCAAGTGCCATGCTGGCCTTCGTTCTCGTCACCGGCATCATTCCCGTATAATCCGCAACAACCGTTACGGCTGCCTCAGGGGATTCCAGGGGCAGCTATCTTAACAAACAAAGGAGTGTTACTATGCGTCAACTTGATCTTTCTGCCTTTGAGGCAGCTGTTACCTCTGAGAATCTGGCTGTGCGGGGAATGCGTGTATTTCAGGATGGACAGCTGATCGCGTACTACCAGCCGGAGCCCGAGCAGCGTCAGAACCAGTATTCCGGCACCAAGAGCTTCACCTCCACCGCCTGCGCCTTCGCTGCCCAGGAAGGGTTGTTCTCCATGGATGATTATGTTCTGGATCACTTTGCGGAGGACGCACCGGAAAATCCCAGTGAGAATCTGAAAAAAATGAAGCTCCGCCATCTGATTACCATGTCCATGGGCTTTGAAAGCCCCATGCTGATGGGAGCCATGCGTCCCAAGATGGTGGAGAAGGACTGGGTAAAATTTGTGCTGAAGGCTCCGGTGGTTCATGAGCCGGGCAGCGTTTTCCAATATAACAACGCAGGTCCCTATCTTCTGGGCATTCTGGTGCAGAGAAAAACCGGGATGTCGCTGGTGGACTATCTGATGCCCCGGCTGTTTGAGCCCCTGGGAATTTCCCGTCCGGAATGCGAGAAGGACCCCTTGGGCAACACCTTTGGCGCCGGCGGCTTGCAGCTGAATGTCAGCGAGTTTGCCAAGCTGGGGCTGCTGTACCTGCAGAAGGGTCAGTGGAACGGAAAACAGCTGATTCCTGCCCAGTGGGTGGAAGAAGCAACCCGCAGCCATATTGTCTCCGATGAAGGCGATGACGAAATTGGCACCGACTATGGTTTCCTGTTCTGGATGATGCCTGATGGAATGTTCCGCGCGGACGGAAAGTATGGTCAGTACTGTGTGGTCGTCCCCAGGAAGAATGCGGTCATTGCCATCAATTCCATGCAAATCGAAAACGAGAAAAAAGTTCTCCGGGCGGCTGTCAGAACGGTGCTTCCTCTGCTATAATATAGCCAACAACGGGATTTCCCGACAACAGGAAAGGAAGCGCGCCATGGATCGCAGAGAAATCGAGTATGTTATTGTGATTGCCCAGGAGAAAACACTATCAAAAGCAGCGGATCGCCTGTTCGTTTCCCAACCGGCTCTCAGCAGATTCCTGCTGAAGCTAGAGGATGAGCTGGGGCTTCCTCTGTTTGAAAGAAGAAAACGGCAGCTGATCCCAACATACGCAGGGGAACTTTATCTGGCAACAGCGCGCAGTATCCTGCAACTCCAGCAGAAACTGGAAAAGGAACTGGATGCGTTGAAGGAGGTCGATCACGGAAAACTGTCCGTGGGAATTACCCCTGGACGCGGTCATACCATTCTGCCCATGATCTTACCGGATTTCCGAAAGCAGTTTCCGGATTATGAGCTTCGGATTTTTGAGGAAGATGTGGACACACTGGAGCGTATGCTCAGTGACGGGACCATTGAAATTGCTTTTTTCACCATGTCTGAAAAAAGCAGGTTCACGCAAAAACGGTTTTGCTGTGAGTTGATCTCTCAGGAGGAAATTGTACTGTGTGCCCCGAAAAACGGCCACTATGAGCTGCTTTCCAAAGACGAACCCGGGCGAAAATATCCGTGGATTGATTTGAAGTATCTTGAAAACGACTGTTTCCTTACTCTGAAAAAGAAAATGCGGCTGGGACAGCTGGCTTCGGAAATTCTGGAAAGTCATGCGATTTCTCCCAGAATTGCGGAACTGAGTACCATTGATACCGTTCTGTCCCTGGTGGCACAGGAATACGGTGTGGCATTTGCCAGCAGTTTCCGCATTGAGAAACATGAGACTGCCGACAAAATCAGCTTTTTCTCCTTTGGAGAACACCCAGAGGTTTGGGATTTTGTTGCCGCATATAAGCAGGACTATCTGGTTTCACAACCGGCTAGATTCCTGATTAATCTGGTTGGTGCTCTGTACTGATTCACTCCCCTTTCTGAGGTCAGACAGGTGGGAAACCATACCGCTTATTTCGAGAGGAATTTACAAAGGAGTGACATGAATGATCGATATTGTTGCACTGGGGGAAATCCTGATTGATTTTACGCCCAGCGGAGTAAATGAGCAGGGAATCGCTATGTTCGCCCGGAATCCCGGTGGTGCGCCAGCCAATGTGTTGGCTATGAACAACCGGTTGGGAGGAACCTCTGCCTTCCTTGGTAAAGTTGGTGCAGACGGATTCGGCCGTTATCTGCGGCAGACACTGACAGAATGCGGCATCTATGATGCCGGTCTGGTAGAAGACAACTCTATTCCGACAACGCTGGCATTTGTTCAACTGAATGAACAGGGAGACCGATCCTTTTCTTTCTACAGAAAACCGGGAGCGGATCTAATGCTGAAAGCATCGGAGGTTCGCAGAGATCTAATCGACCAGTGTAAGATATTCCATTTTGGATCAGTGTCTCTGACTGATGAACCTTGCCGCAGTGCATGTCTTGATGCTGCGGCCTATGCAAAGCAGCAAGCTAAGAGAATCAGTTTCGATCCAAACTACAGACCGCTACTTTGGGATACGGAGGCAGATGCACGGGAACAAATCATGCGAGGTATTGCTTTGGCAGATATCTTGAAGGTATCTGAGGAAGAACTGCTGCTGATTACCGGAACAGCCGATCTGGAGGCGGGTTCCAAAATCCTGATGGAAAAGGGACCTTCTCTGGTGCTGGTAACGCTGGGAGAGAGGGGAGCATTCTACCGTAACCGAACCCACGCGCAGCTGATTCCTACATACCCTGTGAAAGCTATCGATACGACAGGATCGGGGGATGCGTTTGTCGGCGCAATGCTCTGGTCGTTGAAAGACCTGCCTGAAGAGGAATTATTCCTTGGTGACCTGAGCCAAATAGTGGATTTTGCAAATGCCGCAGGAAGCCTCACTGCAACGAGGGGCGGCGCAATTCCAGCATTGCCATCCATAGAGGAAATCCAGGTCTGCCGTCAGAAAAAAATAGGAATTTTGTAGTTTAAGCGGCTCATGGGTTTCTTAGGTTCATCCAATGAATTAATGCATTCATGTGATACTGAGATAGGCTCCCTACTCAGTTCATGCATTCTTGAAAATCCCCAGAACTTCATCTTCTTCCCGGATGAAGCTCTGGGGATTATTTCGTTTTGGAATGAATGCCCACAAACCATTTCCCATTTGTGGGTACTCATTTCAAAGCGGGCTGAGATTCCAAAGGGATGGCAATTCCTTTTGCTCAGGGTTGCCCGGCATTGCTGCCGCGCATAAAGAAAGCACCGACCAGATTTCTCCGACCGATGCTAATAAACTGCTATTCTATTGAGATTTACAAATTTCGATTTGTACTTATTTCTTAAACAGCTCAGAATGTGAAGCAAGGCGAAAAAGCATCAAAACAAGAACATATCCACGAATTTCATAAATAAGCAGCCGGTTCGGTTCGATGTGACATTCACGAGTACCTTTGTAGTTTCCTGTAAGGTCATGATCCCTGTGTTTTGCATCCAGCGTACCGCCATTCGCCAGAATATCGATTACCTCAAACAGCTTATCCAGATTCTTATTTTGCTTTTTGGCAAGCTTCAAATCCTTTTTAAACTGATTGGTAAACTACGCATCATATTTCATACTTCAAGTGCCGCCTTCAAAGCATCCATATTGGAATATCTCGGCGCAGAAGGATCAGACAGCATTTTCCGTCCTTCCTCAATCGCAGCGGTTGTAGTATTATTCGGTACTTCCAGTTTTAATTCAAAAGGAATACCATGCTCACGGATAGCGGTTCTCAGGAACATATTTACAGCAGTTGTCATATTCAGACCAAGTTCATTGAAGATTTCCTCCGCCTGATCCTTGATTGCCTTGTCTATACGAATATTTAAATTAGTTGTTGCCATACAAAACACCTCCATTCAAGTATAGTATACTCAAAAACACGTCTAATATCAACACATTGTCATTATAAAAGATGCATAAATTCTGTTAAAGGTGAATTGAAAGAAGATGAAATTTAAATGGTTAAATGAAAGTGAAATAATGATGGAGGGGGATAAAATAGAAGCGGATTTACCGTTAATTATAGACAATATCCGTGCAGGTATGGGAGTTGGACTATTGTTCCCGGTCACTTTATTAATCGTGCTTTTTATTTTTGCAAGGCAAAAAAATAATAAATGAAATCTTTTTCCCCAAAGTGGAAAAAAGTCTGAGAATAGCCAACGGCGGTACAGGCTTAAGGAGCCGAGCGGGAAGCTTGCGAAATTTTTTATAGATGAAATTCTGCAGGAAACCATGTATAATAGAGATACTGGATCAGCGAAAAATAAAACGAATGAGGGAATTTGGGGAATGGAAGGAAATTTAACAAAGGGACCTATCATGAAGACCCTGGTGAAGCTCGCTGTCCCGATCATGGCATCGGCATTTCTGGGGACGCTTTACAACATTACGGACATGGCGTGGATCGGCCTTCTGGGATCAAAGGCAGTAGCGGGAGTCGGCGTCGGGGGAATGTTTACCTGGCTTTCGCAGGGGCTGGCGTCCATGGCGAGAATGGGCGGACAGGTTCAGGTGGCACAATGTATCGGGCGCGGGGACCGGGAAAAAGCCCACGGATTTGCCCAGGCTGCAGTGCAGCTTTCAGCGGCAATGGGAATCGCGTATGCGGTCCTCTGTCTTATATTTGTCAATCAGATGGTGGGATTTTTCAGACTTGAGGATGCGGAGGCCCAGGCGTCAGCGCTGGCCTACACAAAGATCGCCTGCGGACTGATTGTATTTTCATTTTTGACATTGACACTCACGGGACTCTATACGGCTCAGGGAGACTCAAAAACGCCGTTTATGGCAAATCTGATCGGACTCGTGACGAACATGATCCTGGATCCGGTCCTGATCCTCGGACCGGGACCATTTCCGAGACTGGGTGTAACCGGGGCAGCGATCGCTACGGTGACAGCTCAGGCGATCGTGATGAGTATCATGATTCTTGGGATCATTGCGCGGAAGAGGGAGAATGTGTTAAAAGGAACCCGGCTCTTTGCGAAGATCCCTGCTGAATTTTTAAGGGGAATCTGCAGGATCGGAATTCCAACCGCTCTGCAGGGCATGGCATACTGCGGAATATCCATGATCCTGACGCGAATGGTGTCCGGATACGGTGCGGAGGCAGTGGCAACGCAGAGAGTTGGCGGTCAGATCGAATCGATCTCCTGGAATACGGCTGATGGCTTTGCGGCGGCGTTAAACGCGTTTGTGGCCCAGAACTATGGGGCCGGTGAGAGAGAACGCGTGCGGAAAGGATATCAGGTATCCCTGTGGACGGTCGGAATCTGGGGAGTGCTGGTCTCCGCCGTATTTATCTGTTTCCCAAATGCGATCGCGGATATCTTCTTCCATGAGCCGAAGGCGGTTGCGACAGCCGTGGGCTATCTCGTGATCATCGGTTTCAGTGAGGCATTTATGTGTGTGGAGCTGACGACGATCGGAGCGCTGTCGGGACTCGGAAGAACGAGACTCTGCAGTGTGATCAGTATTGTGCTCACGGGTGCCAGAATCCCGCTTGCCATCGTTCTTAGCGGTATCATGGGGCTTGATGGAATCTGGTGGGCGCTTACGTCCACGTCGATCGTAAAGGGAATTATATTTACATGCACGTTTTTCTGGATCATGAGAGAAAAAAGCGTGTGAACAGGCAGTGCGGCAGGATGATCTGAGGCATGATAATAGAAAGGTTTCCTTTGCATTGCCTGACCGAATGAGGTGACGGAAGTCTTGGAAAGTTCTGGTATGAGGAAAACAGTATGGAACGGTTGATATTTCATGTGGATGTGAACAGCGCCTTCCTCTCCTGGGAGGCGGCGAAGCGCGTAAAGGAGGGGCTGCCCGATCTTCGGGAGATCCCGTCCTGTATCGGCGGGGGTCCGAAGCTAAGGCGCAGCATCGGTGTGGCGGAAACGATCCCGGCGGAAAAAAATGGGGGGACGACAGGGGAACCTGTGGCTCTGGCGTTGCGGAAATGTCCGGATCTCGTATGCGTACCGGGTGATTTTGCGCTGTACCAGAGATGTTCCCGGGCGTTTAAGGAAATCTGCGCGTCCTATGCGCCTGCGATGGAATCCTTTTCCATTGACGAGGTGTTTCTCGACATGACCGGTACCCATCTGATCTATCCGGATCCGGTGGCGGTGGCCCACGAGATCAAGGATAAGATCCGGGATGAGTTGGGATTTACGGTGAATGTCGGGATCGGAACGAATAAGCTTTTGGCGAAAATGGCATCGGATTTTGAAAAGCCGGATAAGGTACATACGCTGTTTCCGTCCGAGATCCCGAAAAAAATGTGGCCGCTTCCGGTGCGGGATCTTCTGTTCCTTGGAAAGGCATCGGAGCAGAGACTTTTACAGGAAGGAATTAAGACCATCGGAGATATGGCGCGGAGCGGGGAAGCTGAGCTTAAGCGGATCCTGGGAGAAAAGGCCGGGCATCAGCTTTACCGGTATGCCAACGGCATCGACGATTCCCCGGTGCGTGCGGAGCGGGAGGAAGCGAAGGGCTACAGCGCGGAGACGACCGTGGAAGAGGATCTTGTGACGTATGAGCAGGCACTGGCGCTTCTGCTTGCCCAGTGTGATGTGGTGGCTGCAAGGATGCGCAGAGACGGGAAAAAGTGCAGCTGTGTGGCGGTGACCTATCGGACACTGGATTTTAAGACGAGGTCACATCAGAGAGCTTTTGAGGATCCCACGGATGTGACGGAGGAGATCTTTGCGCAGGTAAAAAAACTGTTATATGAATGTTGGAAGTGTGAGCCTCTGCGGCTGATTGGAATGGCGCTGACGGATCTTACAACGGATGATTTCAGACAGATCTCCCTGTTTGAGAATCCTGATGAACGGGAAAAACAGAAGAAAGCAGATGAGGCGTTCGACGATATCCGCAGGCGTTTTGGAAATGGAATGATCGTCCGGGGCAGTACGATGAGCACGGCCGGGAAGGTTGCGAGAAAGGCGAAAGCCCAGATGGATCAGGACGTGCGGATAAAGAAGGAAAAAGAAAAATAGGAAATTCTTTACTTGCAAATTTTCGAAGATGCGCTATAATAAGTCTTACAAAAAACAGGGGAGCTCGTTGGCGGGCTGAGAGGAAGTAATCGAACTTCGACCCTTTAACCTGATGCGGATAATGCCGCCGTAGGAAGTCATGATATGAATTTTTACAGGGGACATGCCGCGAGGGGTGTCTCCTGTTTTTATGTCATCTGACTTAAAAAGTTCGGGATCATTGTGTTTCCGAAACAGGTGGCAGAAAAAAAGTAACAAAAACCATACTTTGGGAAAGGAGAAAACGGGATCCGCCAGCAGGCGGCGGGCCGAGGGGGAGCGCCCTGGGCTTTGTATGAGATCAGCGATGGGAAGCCGTGTTCCGGCGTGAGAGGATGCCAGTAAGCATCGACCGCCTTCCATACAGTGATCCGGAGAGGGGAACTGTACATTTTTATGTGGAGTACATGGTACTTCGCCTGTGGAAGCGCTGTTGTCGTACAGACGTTTCCTTAAAACGCGGCTGCACAGGGAAGCTTTGCGGCTGCGGAAAATTTTCAAAGGAGGAATGTGTGACGGTCCGAAGGAAGGACCGGTCACGCGGAATAAAACATGAAACAGACAAATACGAAAAAATTAGCGGTGGCAGCCGTTTTCTGTGCTGTCGCAGTGGCAGGAAGCTTATTTTCATTCCCGGTATTCGGGAGCAAGTGTTCCCCGGTACAGCATATGGTGAATATTCTCTGTGCGGTCCTCTTGGGACCGGGATACGGACTGGGCGCAGCGTTCGCGGCGGCGCTGATCCGGAATCTTCTGGGCCTTGGAAGCCTCATGGCGTTTCCGGGAAGTATGTTCGGCGCGCTGATCTGCGGACTTGTGTATCAGAAGACGCAGAACATTCCGGCGACACTGGTCGGTGAGGTATTCGGAACATCGGTTCTTGGCGGACTCACGGCCTATCCGGTAGCAATCTTCCTTATGGGAAAGAGCGCGGCAGGTCTGGCATTTTACGCATATGTGATCCCGTTTCTTATTTCCACTGCCGGAGGTGCAGTGATCAGCGGTGTGCTGATCTACAGCTTAAAGAAAGCCAATATTCTTACCGGTATGCAGGAAGCAATGGGACAGTAGAGGAGAGAGAAGCATGTTAAAACAGATGTTTGATCAGGTGCGGGAGAATAGCCCGCTGATCCACAATATTACGAACTATGTGACGGTAAATGACTGCGCGAATATGGTTCTGGCCTGCGGGGCCTCCCCGATCATGGCGGACGATAAAGAGGAGGTCGCGGAGATCCAGACGATCTGCGCAGGCCTCAATATCAATATCGGTACGCTGAACAGCCGTACCATCGAGTCTATGAAGATTGCGGGAGCGCGGGCCAATGAGCTGGGACACCCGGCAGTGCTGGATCCGGTGGGCGTCGGGGCATCGACACTCCGGACATCGACGGCCAACGAACTTTTAAAAGCGGTAAAATTCGCCGTGATCCGCGGAAATATCTCTGAGATCAAGACACTTGCGGTGGGAACAGGGACCACAAAGGGCGTGGATGCGGATATCGCAGACCGTGTAACCGAAGATAACCTTGATGAGGCGGTGGCATTCGTGAAGAAATTCGCAGAGAGGACAGGAGCTGTGATCGCGGTCACAGGCGCTATTGATCTCGTGGCGGACGCAAAAAAAGCGTACTGCATCTACAATGGCCATCCGATGATGTCCTCCATCACGGGAACCGGCTGCCAGCTTTCTGCTCTTACAGCAGCATTTGTGACTGCAAATCAGGAGCATCCGCTTGAGGCGGCAGCAGCGGCAGTCTGTGCCATGGGACTCGCGGGGGAGATCGCCCATAAACGGCTGACACCGCAGGACGGGAACGCAACATACCGGAATTATATTATCGACGCGATCTATCATATGGACGGGGATGAGCTGGAGCACGGGGCGCAGTTTGAAGTAAAATAGGACTTGAAATTATGCCGATACCCACATATACTGTGTATAGTATTTCAGACAGAAGGAAATGAACAGCATGGTCATTGATGAAGAACTTTACAGACAGTATCTGCGCGGCGATGAAGCAGGACTTGAGGCTTTAATGAGAAAATACGGTAACCCGCTGACCCTATACATCAATGGATATCTGCATGATGTCCACGAAGCGGAGGACCTGATGATCGAAGTCTTTTCCTATCTGTTCACAAAAAAGCCACGCATCCGGGACGGCGGTCTTAAGGCCTACCTGTATAAAGCAGCGCGGCACATGGCACTGCGCCACAAAAGCAGACGCCGGCTTTTCTTCAGCCTTGATGACCTGACGGAAGAGCCGGATGGAAAGACGCTGGTGGAGGAGGTTATCCGGACCAGAGAACGGGATCAGATTCTGCACTTCTGCATGGACGAGTTAAAACCGGATTACCGGGAAGCTCTTTATCTGACCTATTTTGAGGGAATGAGCTATCGGCAGGCCGCTGAGGTCATGGGAAAAAGTGAGAAGCAGATCACCAATATGGTATACCGGGGAAAAGCGCGTCTGCGTGGATTGCTGGAGCGGGAGGGAATTACCAATGCGAAGTAATGAGGAACGGATTGCGGAAGTAAAACGTCGTATTGCGGAAAAAGAATACAAAAAAAGACTGCGGAGAGAATGGGCTGCCGCAGTTTGCTGCGTGGCCGCATGCCTTGCAGTGATCGTAGGTGTTTCCCTTTCCATGCCTGATATTGTCAGCCGGATCGAGATGGGAACTGCCTCTAACTTTGAAACAACTGCGACGATGTTGGGCGGCAGCTCTGCACCTGGATATATCGTGGTCGGACTGCTCGCTTTTGTCCTCGGCGTGTGCGTGACGGTTTTATGTTTCCGCATCCGCAGACTGAACGAAGAAGAACAGACAGGGGAGCAAAAGGGGGAAAATGCAGATGGAAGTTGTCAGTAACCTTTTGCAGGCCGCGGTTACCCTGCTGGGCTTTGGCCTGAGTGGTATCCGGTATCTGAAAAGCCGGAAACAGGAGTATTTCCTGCTGACCTGCTTTTATGGCTGTTTCTTCCTTGGATCTCTCTACTGGACGATGTATCTGCTCTTATTTTCCGAAACGCCGCAGGTCTTTTATGTGTCAGAGTTCGGCTGGGTAGCAAGTGTCATTTTCCTTTCCATGCTGCAATACACACTTTCTTCGGAAGAAGAAAGGAGATTTCCGTGCAGGAAGGCCTTAAGTGCTGTCCTGATCGGTGTTCCGCTGTGTATATTTTACTGCACCTTTGGAGATATCCTCTCCAATCTGCTCTGGTGCGGTATGATGATCGTTGTTTCCTATTCTTCTATCCGGGGGCTTGCCTATGCCAGAAGGCAGAGGGGAGCTGCGCATAATATGAAATATTTTCATATCTGGGTACTGTGCTATGTGACATTAGAATATGCTCTCTGGACTTCTGGCTGCTTCTGGCCGGGAGATTCCATTTTCAGCCCATATTGCTGGTTTGATCTTTTGCTGGCGGGCTGCCTGCTCGCTTTGCTGCCGGCAACGGGAAAGGCGGTGCAGGAATGACGTATATTGAAAATGTTTTTATCTGTATGGCATCACCGTTACTGATCGCCGCCCTGTGCATGGGAAAACGGCAGACAAAATTTTTTCTGTTCTGCCTTGCGGGAATGGGGTCATGTCTGCTTTCCGCTTATATCAATACCTTTTTTGCCGCGCTTTATGGTGCGGACAACCTTGCCGCCACTGCGGAGATTGCCCCGGTGGTGGAGGAAGTCATGAAGCTTCTGCCTCTGCTCTTTTATCTTCTGGTATTTGAGCCGAAAGCGGAACAGATCAGAATTACTGCCGTGATGGTCGCCCTTTCTTTTGCCACTTTTGAAAATATCTGCTATCTGATCCAAAATGGAGCCGGACATTTTTCATTTATTTTTTTCCGGGGGATCGGAACAGGAGCGATGCATGTGATCTGCGGAGCCATTGTAGGCGGAGGCCTTGCGTATGTGTGGCAGCGGACCTGGCTGAAGATTGCCGGAACCTGCGGTCTGCTGGGAGCAGCCATCACGGTTCACGCGATCTATAATCTGCTGATCGCTTACGGCGGCGCAGTGCAGTATACTGCCTATCTTCTGCCTGTAGTGATTTTGGCAGCGGGAAATCTGATCGCCCGCCGTCTGACACCGTAATATAACTTTATTTTGTGATTTTTGGGAGCTGTTTTTACGCAGCTCTCATTTTTTTTAGAAAAATCTGCTTCCCGGGTGAGAGTTTTTCTGGATTTTTGTACCTATATAAGTGAAAGACCCTTAAGCTGAGTGTTCAGAAAGGAGGTTTTGTGTGCATGTACGATACACAAAAGCGTGTTGCGCTGGCAAAAGAGCGGATAGTGAAATATCGCCGCCGACAGGCGCGGCAAAGCATTCGCAGTCTGTCTGTACTGTGCGCTCTGCTGTTTTTGTCCCTTCTGGGAACGGTAGGTACGGTGCAGAGCCAGCCGATGGATGCCGCGGGAATGTACGGGGCGATCCTGCTGCATGAGGGTGTGGGCGGATATGTGCTGGAAGCGGTCGTTTCCTTTACCGCGGCAGTTGTGCTCACTGTTTTATATATCAAATTCAGAAAAAGGAAACAGATACCATAGAAATGGGGGGAAAATCAATGAGAAAGCCAGAAAAACAAAAGAAACAAAGAGAACGGATCTATGCGGCACTGCTCTGCATCTGTACGATGCTTTCTTTGGTTTCTGTGCCTGTATTGGCGGCAGAAATGAGAAAAGGAGCGGGCAGCCATGAACATACCCCGGAGTGTTATACGTGGACGGAAACATGTGTCCATAAACATACGCCGGAATGTTACCCGCAGAAGGATACAACGGAACAAGTGGTCACCCCATCTGATGCGGTGGAGCCCACCGAATGCAGCCATGTATGCAGTGAGGAAAGCGGCTGCATCACAAAAGAATTAAATTGTCAATATGACAGCGAAAGCACTCCAATAACTGCGAAAGCGCTTATGAAAAATAAAGCGATCGCAACCCGGTCCAATGCGCGGAAAGTCTCTTCTATCGCTCGCGCACAGGAGATGATCGATGCTTTGCCGGACGTAACAGATATCAATAACGATAACCTCGAGGAGGTAAGGCTTCAGTTTAAAGCTGTTGAGGACGCAATGATACAGCTTTCCGTTGAAGACACGGTCGTACTTGATATCGCACGCTATCTGAAGGTTGCGGCTGTGCTGTATGGACCGTTTCCTGACATCCAGAATCCTATCCTCGGCACAGATATTAAATGGACGATCAGCAGAGACAATAAGACCATTACGATATCCGGTAAAGGGGAAATGCCTGATTTCGACAAAACTAGTCCCGGTGAAAGATGTCCCTGGGAGGACAAAAAGTCTAAGATTAACAAGGTGGTCATAGAGGAAGGAGTGACAACGATTGGAAAACATGCATTTAGTGGATGCATAGCACTCAATGAGGTGCAAATTCCAAAAACAGTCAAAACAATAGGGATTGCCGCTTTTCAGGGCTGTAACACCCTCAGGCAGATTGATATTCCAGGTAGTGTCAAAGATGTGAGGGGCTTCGCATTTTATGATTGCCCGCAACTTGGGCAAGTTCACACCCATTGGAAAGATCCGGAAGAAGCAGAATTGTCATTGGCATTTTATCTGCCCGGTAAATCATGGCCGGAGAATCTGACGATATATGTTCCTGACGCGTATAAAGACAAATTTGAAGCTGCATGGATAAACTGGAAGGTAAAGGGCGAAACTTACACAGTCTCTTTTGATGGAGGCAGAGCATCGGGACGTATGGAGTCAGTGGAAGGCATATCCGGGGATTACGTTCTTCCGGAGTCTGGTTTTACATATCAATCAGCGATCCTTGATTGCTGGGCGCTGGATAATCCTGATGGAGAGAAAGCGGGATGCCCGGGAGATATTTTTCCTGTTACGGAGAATGTGGTGCTTTATGCCAGCTGGAGACTTGTGATCGTGATACCGGAGATTCACGCATGGGGCGAATGGCAGAGCGATGCCGGAAAACATTGGAAGAAATGCTCAAACTGTAATGTCATCGGTGAAGAATCAACACATAAGTGGGATAGCGGCGAAGTGACAATACAGCCTACCTGTACAACCGCAGGTCAGAAAACCTATACCTGCACAGTCTGCTCCGCAACAAAATCAGAAACGATGGATGCGCTGAGTCATGATTTCAGTGTGCAGCAGCATAATGAAACCCGGCACTGGAAGAAATGTTCCCGCTGTGAGGCAGAGGATATCAGGGAAGATCACTTCGGCGGAACAGCCACCTGCAAAGATCAGGCGGTGTGTTCTGTCTGCGGCGCGGCTTATGGGGAACTGAATCCAGATCATCACACGGGCGGCACCGAGGTGCGCGGCAGAGTTGAGGCCACCACCAGCGCGGATGGCTATACGGGGGACACCTATTGTAAGGGCTGTGGTATCAGAATTGCGGCAGGACAGGTGGTACCGAAGGATCCGGCGTCCCCGACGACCCCGACGACCCGACGACCCCTGACGACCCCGACGACCCCGACGACCCCGACGACACCGACGACACCGACGACCCCGACGACACCGACGACACCGACAATCCCGACGATTCCAACGACCCCGACGATCCCGAAAAAGGACAGCAGCAGTTCCGGCAGCAGCGGCGATACCTCCAGCTATACGCTGAACTTTCATGCGAACGGTGGCGGCGGCATAAGTACAATCGGGGGAACCTACGGTAAGACAGTCAGCCTTTCCGATCATATTCCGACCCGTGAGGGCTATGATTTTACCGGCTGGTATTCCGATCAGGAATTGACACAGAGGATCACGGAACTCAGGATGATCGGAAACAGGACGGTTTACGCCGGGTGGATAAAGAGCGATCCAAACGCAGGGGCGAATCCATTTACGGATGTGTATGGAAATGATCAGTTTTATAAGGATGTGATATTTGTCTATGAAAAGGGATTGATGTCAGGCACCAGTGCGGTGACATTTGCGCCGAACACCAATACCACCCGTGCTCAGATCGCGGTGATTTTCTACCGTATGGCGGGCAGCCCTGCTGTTGAGGGAAAGAACCGCTTTACCGATGTGGAGTACGGTCCCGGTACCGTAGGGTTTTACGATGCGGTAACATGGGCACAGCAAAACGGCATTATGGGAGACCTTGACGGCAAGAAATTTGGTCCGGATGATCCTGTTACGCGCGAACAGCTTGCATCGATCTTTTATCGCTACGCACAGCTCAGGGGTTATGATACCACACAGAGTGGCATGGCAGACGGCATCGATCTTCCTGATCTGAAGGGCACTATTACCCGCGCTGAGACTGCGGGGATGCTCCACCAATTTGTAGAAAAACAGGGACTGAAACCTGTTGCTGCGTCGACAGGCGCGACAGAATGGGTGAAACCGACGAGCTGAGACGGCGCATCCGGATAAACAATCGGTAAAATACTGAATTTGAGGACAGGCGGCTGATGGCCTGTTTGTCCGGGTCAAAAATGAATAAAAGACCTTTTGACATTGTTAGTTACTTTGTGTCAAAAGGTCTTTTTACTATTTATAAAATCTATGTAGTTCATGCTGGACGTCAGTTGTAGAAAGCATATTTCTGGGCAGGATGGAATTTCTGGAAACAGTCCTAAAAAGAGATGAAAGAGCAGGGAGTTATTTTATCTGCGTGAAGACAGAATATCCACACCCCACACAAGCAGAATCAATCCCAAAAGGATTGCACCAGCCTTATTCCAGTCGTACTGGTTCATCGCGAAGATAAGCGGTGCGCCGATCCCGCCTGCCCCCACGAGTCCGAGAACGGATGCCTCACGGATATTGACGTCAAAGCGGTAGAGGACGGCAGAGCAGAATGCCGGGGCGATCTGCGGGAGAACGCTGTGGAAGACGGCTGGAACCGGGTGGACACCCATGGCGAGGAGCGCCCGGTACGGGCCGGGATCAATGGCCTCCAGACATTCAGTGAAGCGCTTTGTGAGAAGTCCGATGCTGCAGACTGCTAACGTCAGGACACCTGTGAAGGCGCCGGGACCGGAGACCCGGATAAAGATCAGACCATAGATCAGGAACGGGATCGACCGGATCGCCATGATGATCAGGTTAAAGAAAAAAGCGGCCGGCGCCGGGACAAAGCGTCTTGTGTTGAGAAAGGCAAGGGGTGCGGCAAGAAAAGCACCGATGGCTGTTCCGACAATGGCAATGCAGATGGTCTCAAGAAGCAGATAGCCGAGCCCGTCTTTCTCTGCGGAGAAAAAGAAGGTCCAGTCCGGATGTGTGAGTCCGGCTGCCATACTTTTTAACGCCGCGGCACTTGTTCTTGAAAAATCCGGCGGAGTCTGTGTCGCGAGGCAGAAGAGGAAGAGCACTGCAAAACCGAAAAGGATCATCCGTCCAGAGATACGGGCCTTTTTGGACAAGTCTTTTCTGCCTGAAAAAAGTTCTGCAATCTGTCCGCTGTGGATTACCGACGTAAAATACCGGTTCGCGGACTCGATCACACAGACCGTGAGAAAGAGCAGCAGCAGGATCGTTCCGACCTTGTGGAATTCCCGCCAAGAGATCTTTTCATTTAAGATCAGGCCGATCCCGCCTGCCCCAACGTATCCGAGAATGGAACTGTGTCGCACATTCGTTTCAAAGAGGTACAGAGCGTTTGTCAGAAACGCGGGCAAAATCTCCGGCAGGACGGCATGGATAAATGCCGGGAAACGGGCGCAGCCCATAGAGATAAGAGCGTGATAGGGGGCCGTGTCTGCATGCTCGGCATCCTCATAGGTGAGCTTAGTCATGATCGCGAAGGTGTAGAGCGTGATGGCGAAGGTTCCCGCGAAGGTTCCGAGTCCGAAGAGAAAGGTTGCGGCGAGGGCCAGGATCAGCGCCGGAAAAGACCGGAGTACCTGGATCAGGAGACGCAGCAAACGCCTTGCCCAGGACGGAAAATGCAGGGACACGGCGCCGAAAGGGGAAACGATCAGCGCCAGTGCGGATCCGGTCACAGTACCGGTCACGGACATCTGGACCGTGTAAAAGAGCGGCAGCAGGATCTTCGGAAAATAAGAGAGATCCGGTTGCATCATGTCGGCCGCCAGATCTGAAAGATGGGAGCTCCTTGAAATAAAAAGAGCCGGATCGCATCCGGTGAAGGACGCGGCGGCGTAAAAGCAGAGAAGGAAGAGGATCCAGCCGGCAGGTTTTATATATTTTTTTCGGTTTCTGTACATGGATCGCTTCCTCCTCTGAAATGTTTCTCTGCAAGGATCCGTTGGGACGGATAAACGCATAAATAGCAGAGTTCTATTATTCATCACCTAAGACAGGTGGGGGTCTTCGAGACTGAGATAAATGTTTCTCAGGATTTCCTCATTCATTTCCGATGGCGTTCCATCAAAAACCACATTTCCATCCTTCAGTCCGATGATCCGGTCGGAAAACTCCTGGGAGAATTCCAGATTATGGCTGTTCATAAGAATCGTGACGCCGTCTTTCTTCTGGATCTCCTTTAAAAGTGTCAGGATCTGCCGCCCGGTGACCGGGTCCAGGGACGCGGCGGGTTCGTCGGCCAGGAGAACCTTTGGATGACGCATAAGGGCTCTCGCGATGGCAGCTCGCTGTTTCTGACCGCCGGAGAGATTTTTTACCGGTTCCTCCGCTTTCTCGGAGAGTCCCACGCGGTCAAGAAATTTTAATGCCTCCGCCCGGCGTTCCTTTCCGTAGATTCCGAACACAGCGGGGAAAAATCCCATATCCGGCAGACAGGCGGTGAGCACATTTGCAAGGCAGGTGGAATTTTCCACGAGACAGAAATCCTGATAGATGGTGCCGATGGATCTCTTCACATTCTTTCTGTCGGTTCCGGACATGGACGCTATGCTGCAGCCATCAAAAAGGACAGCCCCGTCCCCCGGCGTCTCCATGCCGTTTAAGATCCGGAACAGTGTGGTTTTTCCGGCTCCGGACGGACCGATCACGGAGACGAACTCACCCTGGGGGACGGTAAACGTCACATGATCCAGGGCGCGGGTCCCGTTTTTAAATTGTTTTCCGACGTTCTGAAGAACGATTTCCATGAAGATACCTGCCTTACAAATAATGATTCAGTAAAAAACTGGAACCTGTTTAGTTCATAGCTTTCAGCATTTCCTGTGCGGCGCGTTCCCCGTCATAGTTCGCGTCATCGCCCCACTCGTAGCCGACCTGACTGAAGACTTTGATGATGTCTTTGCCTTCATCGGTTCCTGCGATCTCGATGAAGGAATCACCGAGAGCCTGACGGAAGTCAGCGTCCTGCATGAGCTCGGAAGTTTTGCTGTATGCGATCATATCGTTGTAGATTCCCTCTGTGACGCCGATGATGCCTGTCTGCTTTACCATATCATCGGTGCCGCCGAATTTCTCTTTCCAGTCCGGCGCATATTTTGTGCGGATATGGCCATAGGAGACCATGAGGTCTGCCTGTCCGGAGGCGAGGCGGGCGAGGGAGGTGGTGTAGGAATCGGACTGGACCGCATTCGCGAGGTCAGCGATGGTCTTTCCGTAGCGCTCGTTTAACCATAAGGACGGGTAAATGTAGCCGGACGCGGAGGTCGGACCCATGACTGCCCATGTGGCGCTGTTTAAGTCATCCCAGGTGAGATCTTCTCCGTTGTTGACTTTTGCTAAGAGCTCCTGCCCTTTTTCACTCGGTCCCGCGAGAATGATGGAGCGGTAATATGTGCTCATTTTGTCTGTGTTTTCCTCAATGGTGCCGTCGTTCCACTCCTTCGGATCCTCGGAGTCCTTGTTGATGGCGTAGCGGAGAGCCGTGAGGAGAACGTCGCAGTCATCGGAGAACAGCACATAGTTTCCGCCGGAGATGAAGCCGATATCAGCACTTCCTGCGCTCAATGCCTCGCCGACAGCGGTGTAGCTTGTTCCGACGGTCATGTCGATGTCTTTGACATTGTAGCCTTTTTCAAGCAGTGTCTCTTTTAAAAGGTTTTCTAGCGGTTCTGTGGCTGTGGTGATCGTATCTGCATCCGCGTACGGGGAGAACGCGATCTTTAAGGAATCGATGGATTTCGTCTCAGCGGAAGCAATCGTCTCAGCAGCGCTTTCTGCGGATGCGGCAGCTGTTGTCTCTTCCGTGGAAGCCGCTGCCGCGTCTGTCTTAGAAGAGGAACATCCTGTGGTGAGTCCGAGGCAGAGCGCCAGGGAGAGAGCCGGTACAACAAATTTTCTCATAATAATACCTCCATAGCCCGTCAGGGCAGAATATATTTTCTGCTGAAAGAATGGGACACCGGGAAATACGGTGAAATAGTTTCAATATCCGCCAATGGTCAGGACACAGTGAGAGCGTGATCGTTCCGGATAAAATGAAACAGAACACGTTCAGCAGCCATGGATCCGGGTGAAACAGGCGGACAAAGAAAAAGGCATGCCTTCTGCAGCATGCCGTAAAAATGACTTTCAGGCAGAATGCTGACAAGCCGCGGACATGGATCCGCGGCATGGGGCGGTCGATCCTTTCTGGGATCCTCTCAGCCCGGAACACGGGCTCCCTCGCAATCTGGTCTTCGTCATCAAGTGATTGAATTGATCGCAGCACCAGGGCGCTCCCCCTCATGCTGCATTCCGTTAACCGATTTGGATTGTAGCACAGGAGGTGGAAAAAGGCAAGAGAGGAAATTTCTGAAGGGTCCGCCGGGAAAAAGCGGTGGCGGGGAACACAAGGCTGTAAGCAGGCTGCACAGAATACATGAATAATATCGATGAATCCATGTGAAATTCGCAGTCTTGAAATCATGTATGAAACCGGATGCAAACTTGACTTTTCAGCGCAGAAAGTATATAGTAAATCTTGTCAGAAAAAAGAAAATAAACAGACCGGGGAGCCTGACGGATCAGGCTGAGAGTTGGCTGCATCGCCAAGACCCGTATACCTGATTTGGATCATGCCAACGTAGGAAGCTGCTGAAGAGAAAGAGTAGAAGTGGAGATACCTGCGGGTGTCTCCTTTTTTAGTAACAGGAAATTTTTAGGAGGTAGAAGAGATGAACTGCAGACCGGAAGATATGCTGCTCTACGCGGTGACAGACCGCGCGTGGTTAAACGGTGAGACTCTGGAGAGCCAGGTGGAAAAGGCTTTAAAGGGGGGCGCAACATTCGTTCAGCTGAGGGAAAAAGAGCTGGATGAGGAGAAATTTTTGGAAGAGGCGAAGAAGATCAAAAAGCTCTGTGCCGAATACCATGTTCCCTTTGTGATCAATGACAATGTGGATATTGCCCTTAAGGTGGACGCAGATGGCGTCCATGTGGGACAGAGAGATATGGAAGCGGGAAAAGTGAGAGAAAAGCTGGGACCGGATAAGATCATCGGTGTTTCCTGCAAAAATGTGGAACAGGCGCTTCTCGCGAAAAAGCACGGGGCGGATTACCTCGGTGTCGGAGCAATGTATCCGACAGGAACAAAGAAGGACGCCACAGCGGTGACACCGGAGGCACTCTCTGAGATCTGTCGGGCGGTGGATATCCCGGTAGTTGCCATCGGCGGAATCAATAAGGACCGTCTGGAGCCCCTTAAGGGAACCGGCGTGGACGGCGTTGCGGTCGTCAGCGCGATCTTCGCGGCGGAGGATATTGAGAAGGCGACGAGGGAATTGAAAGAGGCGGTAAGAGAAATCTTATAAGATTTTAAAGAGTTTTCAGTGATATGCCTTCTATCCTATGTTTTCTTACGATCAGCGCAGTAAGTGCGCAAATCTGCTGAACAGTTACAATAATTTCAAAAAACATAATTTTTCAAACACTATATTCAAACAAGCCAATAACCCAGAAAAAAAGATAGTCTGCCTGAGAATGGAGATTTTTAATTTACATAGCAGCCATTTTCTTTCTGGTTTTGGAATAGATCAAGCGGAAATATTCTTCCGCGGCGGCACATTGGGGGCACCACCTTGCGTCGCCTAATAAAAAGTTATTGATGCCTGAAAGGAGTTTTATGATGAAGACAGCATTAACGATCGCCGGAAGCGATTCCAGCGGAGGCGCCGGCATCCAGGCCGACTTAAAGACGATGATCGCAAACGGAGTATATGGAATGAGCGCGATTACAGCACTGACGGCCCAGAACACGACCGGCGTCCAGGGAATTTTCGAGGTAACACCGGAATTCCTGGAACAGGAGATCGACAGCGTATTTACGGACATCCGTCCGGACGCGGTAAAGATCGGAATGGTTTCTTCCGCGGGACTGATCAAGTCTATCGCAAAGAAGCTTCATGAACACAAAGCAGAAAATATCGTTGTGGACCCGGTCATGGTGGCGACAAGCGGATCAAAGCTGATCAGCGACGATGCCATCGGCACATTAAAAGAATACCTGTTTCCGATGGCGGCGGTCCTGACCCCGAATATCCCGGAGACAGAGGTTTTATCAGGGATGGAAGTAAAGTCCGCCGAGGACATGATCGCGGCGGCAAAACAGATCAGTGAGACCTATCACTGCGCAGTCCTCTGCAAGGGCGGTCATCAGTTGAATGATGCCAACGACCTGTTATACCGCGACGGCAGCTACCGCTGGTTCAACGGTAAGCGTATCGACAACCCGAACACCCACGGAACCGGCTGCACCTTATCGAGCGCCATCGCATCCAATCTGGCGAAGGGCTATGACCTCGATACGGCGGTGGAACGCGCGAAAGCTTACATCTCCGGAGCGCTGGCAGCCATGCTGGACCTCGGACATGGATCCGGACCGATGGACCACGGATTTGATTTCCGCGGAAAAGGATTTGCGGAGGAACATGTATGACGATGACAGAACGCCTTTTAGAGGCAACAAAGGAGATCTGGGACGGCTATAACGAGACGCCTTTTGTAAAGGGAATCGCGGACGGCAGTCTGGATCATGAAAAATTCAAATATTATATGATACAGGATTATCTGTATCTTCTTGACTATACAAAGGTATTTTCCATCGGCACGGCGAAGGCGAAAAACCTCGACGCTATGCGCCTGTTTGCGGGTTATACCCATTCGATCCTGGACGGTGAGATGGATATCCACCGCGCGTACATGACGAGACTCGGAATCGCAAAGGAGGAGGCGGAGCAGACACCGGTCGCTCTTGATAATCTGTCCTATACCTCCTATATGCTTCGTGTCGCTTACGAGGAAGGAGAGGCGGAGGTCATGGCAGCGATCCTTTCCTGTGCGTTGAGCTATGAGTTTATCGCAAAGAAGATCCTTGCGGAGTATCCGGCTGCAGATAAGCATGAGTTCTATGGGGAATGGGTCAGCGGATATGCGTCCGACTCCTACCACGAGGACAATGAGGTGCTGGCAGACCTGATGAACCGCCTGACGGAGGACTATTCCGAGAAGCAGAAACAGCATCTCGTGGACATCTTTACAGCATGCTCCCGCTACGAGGCGGCATTCTGGGATATGGCATGGGAAATGAGGCAGTAGGATGCTGAAATTTGACAATGTAAGCTTTCAATATGATGTGGAAGATTTCTCCATCATTGACCACCTCTCCTTCGATGTACAGGACGGGGAATTCGTGTCCGTCATCGGCGCTTCCGGCTGTGGTAAGAGTACGATCTTCCGGCTTGTGAACAAGCTTCTTCTGCCGGCTTCCGGCGAGATTCTGGTGGACGGCGAGTCTATAGAGAAGAAGAGAAACTACTGCGGATACATGCCGCAGCAGGATCTTTTATTTCCGTGGCGGACCGTGCGGGAGAATCTCCTGCTGCCGATGGAGATCCGGGGCGGATATTCGAAAACGGAGATGAGAGAGAAGGCGGACGCGGCGCTGGAATCCGTTGGTCTTAAGGACTGGGGTGACAAGACGCCGAAGGAGCTTTCCGGCGGCATGCGCCAGAGAGCGGCATTTGCGAGAACGGTGCTCACGGGTTCCGACCTTCTGCTCCTCGATGAGCCGTTTTCCGCCCTCGATTACCTGACGAGGATTTCCATGCGGGAATGGCTTTTAGAGCAGTGGGAGAGGGAGAAAAAGACAGTCCTTTTTATCACACACGATGTGGAGGAAGCGGTCTTTTTGTCCAGCAGGATTCTGGTTGTTGAAGAATCACCGATCACTCATCTGCGGTCCATTGATGTCCCGGCAGAATATCCGAGATCCAGGGACGAGCTTCGAAAACCGGAGATACTGGCCCTGAAGGAGGACCTGATCGGCATGCTGAGGAAGGAGACGGCATGAGTAAGAAGATGAAGAAGGATCATGTGCGGGTTCATTCCGGGGCTTCGCGCGGACAGACCCATAATTTTCTGAGTACGAATCTTCCGGCGGCGATTCTGGTGGCGGCTCTGCTGATCTTCTGGCAGGCGGCGGCTATGGGAATCGACGCGGCGTATATCCTGCCGTCACCGACCCAGGTGGTGGTACGGCTCTGGGAGCTTAGAGGCCCGTTATTTACGGCCCACCTTCCGGCAACCATGTCGGTGGTGGGGATCGGACTTCTGATCTCCATTATTCTCGGCCTTGGTCTGGCCATTTTGATGGATGCCAGCGAGACAGCGGAAAAGGCACTCTATCCGCTTATTATCGCGTCCCAGACGATCCCGACGACAGCTCTGGCACCGCTTTTTGTACTCTGGTTTGGATATACGATCTGGAGCAAGGTGCTTGTGACGGTGCTGATCACATTTTTCCCGATCACGATCACGGTATTCGACGGATTTAAGTCGGTGAAGACGGAGATGGAAGAGCTCTTGTTTACCTTTGGCGCGGATAAACGTCAGATTTTTATGAAGTTGAAGGTTCCGGCGGTCCTGCCCTGCTTTTTCTCGGCGATCAAGATGGCGGTTCCGTTATCGATCATCGGAGCGGCCATCGGTGAATGGCTGGGAGCCCAGAGTGGACTTGGATATTTCAGCAGGAGAATGATGACACAGCTTGACGGAGCCGGAGTGTTCGCACCGATCTTATTGTTATCGGTGGCGGCGATGGCGGCTGTCTGGGTGGTCACACTGCTTGAAAAACGGATCATTCACTGGAGAAATGAGTAGAAAACACAACATGAAATTCTGGCTGACCAGTGAAAGAGCTGGACAAATTATTTTGATAACGAAAGGAAATGACATGAAAAAAGGAATGAGAATCGCTGCAGCGGTGATGGCTGCGGCTTTCAGTATGACAGTACTTGCAGGATGCGGTAAGAGTGAGACAAAGACAGCGGAGACGACGGCAGCGGCAGCCGCTTCGGCGGAAAACAGCAGCGCGGCAGAGACAGCGGCTGCTTCTGATGAGAAAAAGGATCTCCGTGAGGTCAATGTGGTATTGGACTGGTATCCGAACGCGATCCACACCTTTATCTACACCGCCATCGAGCGCGGATATTATGCGGAAGAGGGACTTGATGTAAAGGTCCGCTTCCCGGCGAACGCGAATGACGCTCTGGCTCTTGTCGCTGCCGGTAAAGCGGAGATCGGAATGTATTATCAGCAGGATGTGATTCAGGCGGTTGCAAATCAGGGAACGAAGATCAAGTCTATCGGCGCGATCGTGCAGTCTCCGTTAAGCATTGTACTTTCTTTAAAGGATAAGAACATTACAAGCCCGTCCGATCTTGTCGGAAAGACGGTTGGATACGGCGGAACAGCTCTCAGTGAGTCCATTGTGAAGACCATGATGGAGTATGTGGGCGCGGACGCGTCAGATGTAAACCTGATCGATGTTGGATTTGACCTGATGAGCTCCATGACTACCGGCAACGTGGATGCCACCATCGGCTGCCTTGTGAACCATGAGGTTCCGCAGCTGGAGGAAGAGGGCTTTGACGTCAATTATTTCATGGCAAACGGATATGGCATTCCGAATTATTATGAGGAAGTGTTCCTCGCAAATAATGAGATGATCGAGAGTGAGCCGGAGGTCTTAAAGGGCTTTTTACGTGCATCTGCAAAGGGCTTTGAGGACTTTAAGAAGGATCCGGACGGCTGCCTCGCGATCCTCATGAACAACCAGAATGAGGAGAATTTCCCGCTGACACAGAGTGTTGAGGAGAAATCCTGTGAAACTCTGCTGCCGCTTATGGAGACGGAGGATGTTCCGTTCCTGACACAGACGGAGGAGTGCTGGCAGGAGAACATCGACTGGATGCTTGAGAGTGGACTGATCGATCAGAAGGTTGAGGTTTCTGATGTGATGGTGGACCTCGGGGAGTAGGTTCCTGGGGGAATTTTATAGGAATTGAGAAATACCGGGATGGTGGGGAGGCTGCTGTTCCGGTATTTTTGTTGGGTTAAGTCAGGAAAAGGGAGGTTGTGTCAACCTGGCGGAAGTACGCGCAGGTCAGCTTCCGGCTCCTGGTGCTGTCGATTTCCAGGCGGTTCCTCTATGCTTGCAGAAAAATGCTAAGGGCGGAGAAAATGGGACGCAACTCGCTTCGCTCAGACAAGCGCCCCATTTCCTCCAACGCATTTTCCTGCGAGCCAAGAGGAAGCCAGGCCTGTAAATCAGGCACCCGGCTCCGGAGGCTGACCTGCGCTGGGGATTGGAGGTGTAAGGATAGATCCGAAGAATATATGATCTGGTTGTTACTGTGGGAAAGAACGCTTGTTCATATGAGAGATATGTATTATAATTGGGGTTAGATAATGTTTTTACGAGAAAGAAAGAGAGATCTGGATGGAGGAAATGAACATGGCGGAACAGATGAAGAAGGAGAGGGCAAGGCGGCTGTTTTTGATCGCTTTTGTTTTGTTTACGTTTGCGAACGGATTTGGCGGCAGCATTATCTCGAATTATTTTAAGGGCGTGTATCAGGTGGACTCGGTGCAGAGGGGGCTTTTGGAGATCCCGAGGGAGCTGCCGGGAGTTGTGGGAGTGTTTGTGATCACGGCGCTGTCGGGATGTGGAAATCTGACGTTAGCGATGATCAGTTTCTGCCTGTACGCGGTGGGAATGTTTGTCCTTGGACTCTTATCTCCGGGATATCTCTTAATGCAGCTGTTTGTGTTTACCTATTCTCTCGGGGATCATATTGTCATGCCGGTCCGGGACGCGATCGCGATGGATCTCGCGGATGAGGGGAAGACGGGAACCTTTCTTGGAAAATACCGGGGATATGCGACGATGGGGTCTATGGCTGCATCGCTGCTTGTATTTATCGGGTTCCGGTATGGGGCATTCTGGTTCCGGGCGGACAGAGCGATCATTCCGTCGTTCTGTGTGTCTCTTGTGATCGTTGCGGCGGCGTTATTCTTCCTGTGGAGACTGAGAAGAGAGGTTCCGGCCCTTGATGTGCGAAAGCATGATGAGAAGAAAAAGGGACTGCCGCTTAAGAAGAAATATATTCCTTATTATATCGTTACAGGGGTTTATGGTTTCCAGAAACGGATGCGTCTGGTGTTTGCACCGTGGATCATTATCGAGCTCCTTGCGATGGGGGCAGATACGGTGGCGCTTCTTGGAATCGCGGCGCATTTTGGCAGCAGTATGATTGCTCCGCAGATCGGAAAATTTCTCGACCGGTATGGGGTGAAAAAGGGACTTGTTCTGGAGAGTGTGACGATCGGGGCGATCTTTCTGTATGCGGCCTGGGCGGTCCATGGGATCACGTCCGGTGTGTTTACAGGAAGAGTCGAGCAGATCTTTGCATTCACGGCATATATTTTTATTATGATCGCGGATCACTTTAATGCGGTCCATGTGATGTTGATGAAAAAACTCAGCGACTCTCCGGCGGACGTGATGGAGAACCTGTCCTTCGGACTCAGTGTGGATCATGTGCTGGCGGTGACGGTCTCCGGGCTTTTAGGAGCTGTCTGGAAGTTTGTCGGTCCGGAGTGGGTGTTCGTATTGGGAGCAGCGGTCTGCCTGGTGCATTTTGGGGTGGCTGTATGGCTTGGAAAGAGAGCATGATAAAGAAGACACAAAATAGCTGGTGGATATGATAAATTTAAGGAGAAACAGAATATGATCTTTGTATCGCATTATGATTCACTGCTTGGAATCCTTTATCTGGCGGCGGATAAAGATGGATTAAAGGGAGTCTGGTTTGAGGGGCAGAAGTATTTTGCTTCCGGGTTAAAAGAGAACGGGACAGAGGAGAAGGAAACTCCTGTCTTGAAGAGGACGAGAGAGTGGCTGGATCTTTATTTCGCAGGAAAAGATCCGAAGTTTCTTCCGCCGCTGGCGCCGGACGGATCAGAATTCCGGAAAGAGGTCTGGAAGCTCCTGCTTACGATCCCATACGGGAAGACGATGACTTACGGAGAAATCGGCAGAAAAATTGCTGAGATGACAGGAAAAAAGCACATGTCCGCTCAGGCCGTCGGAGGCGCGGTCGGCCACAATCCGATCTCAATCCTGATTCCATGCCACCGGGTGGTCGGAACGAACGGTAGTCTCACCGGGTATGCGGGCGGAATTGAGAAGAAGATCGGGCTTTTGAAACTGGAACAGACAGACATGTCCGGGATGTTTGTGCCGAAGAGAGGGACGGCGCTGTAGTTGAGAAGTGCTGGATGTTCACGTGTATGGTTTCGTCTTCTGAGCTGTGAGCAAAATATACAGTTACTGTTTGCGCAAGGCGCGAACAGTAACATACGAAATGACGGGTGTAGTGTAGAAATGTGAAAATTTTGCATTACACCTGTTTTTTATGATATTATGGTAGCGGAAGAATTTAGATTTCGTTGAGGTGCGACATGAAGATACAGAAAAAATGGCTCTATATACTGCTGGCTGCAGCAGGTGTGTTCGGTGTGGTCACAATTCTCTTTTTTTCAGGTGAAAAATGGCTGCGTGATGGCTGGTATTATATCCCTGACAGGGCGATCGCCATTGCACTTGGGCTCTGCGTGTTCTGGCAGATCGTGCTGACAGCGGGGACATTTTTTTTGCTGGCGTGGAACAGAAAGAAATTCGACGGCTGGATGAGAAGGATTATCAGGATACCGGTGATCGTGGCGGCGGTTTTTCTGTTCCTGTTTTTTGCATGGAACTGGTTTCTTTACAGTCTTGGATTTGAGCAGAAAGTGGAACAGTATGATGAACACATTGCCCTGTATGTAACGAATACATTTGTGAGAACGAGATTTCGGTATCCGCATTATATGTATGAGGAAAACTGGCTGTTTATGAGGAGTCTGAGTGATGAAGAACAGCAGGAAGCTGTTTTAAAATACGGAGATCCGGATGCTTATTACAGGGAATATCATTAACGGCAGATGCAGATATGCGCCGGAAGAAAAGCTGCAGTTGGAGAGTTATGTGATTCAGAAAGGAAAATAAACGATGCGATATTTAAAACCACATTTTTACGATAAATTTGTCTGTACGGCCGGAGACTGCCCGGATACCTGCTGTGCGGGATGGCAGATCATGATCGATGATGCTTCTCTGGAGAAGTATAAAAACGTGCAGGGGGAGTTTGGAAAACGCCTGCATGGGTCGGTTAACTGGGAAGAGAAGTGCTTCTGTCAGAATGAACGGCGGTGCGCATTTTTGAATCATGAAAACCTGTGTGATCTCTATAAGGCACTGGGACCGGACGCGCTCTGCGATACCTGCCGCCTTTATCCGAGACACACGGAGGAATTTGAAGGACTCAGGGAATTATCCCTGTCCCTTTCCTGCCCGGAGGCGGCGAAGATCATTCTTTCCTGCAAGGAGCCGGTCCGGTTCCTTGAGGAGGAGACGGACGAGGAGGATGATTTTGACGAGTTTGATTTTATGATGTTTTCGAGACTGGAAGACACCAGAGATGTTCTTTTCTCTGTTTTACAGGATCGAAATCTGCCGTTGACACTGCGTATGGCAGCGTGCGAGCAGCTGGCGGAGAGATACCAGATCTGTATGGAGGAAGGAAGAGAGTTTGAGATCGATGATCTGCTTCAGGAATGCGAACGCCATCACAGGGAGGGAACCTTGTGGGAGTTTGTATCGGAAAGTCTCTCGGAAAAGGGCGTGGATGCGGCATCTTTTCATCAGTGGGAGTGGCAGAAGGAAGAACTTCAGGTGCTTTATGGCCTGGAACGTCTGCGCCCGGAGTGGGATCAGGTGCTTGACGGAGCGGAAAAGTGGCTGTATCAGGGAAGCAAAGAGGAATATTTTAAGATCTGTGAGGAATTTCACCGGATGTATGGGGCGCTGAGCAGTCATAAAGAAGAGTGGGAAAATCTGGGCGAACAGCTTTTAATGTTCTTTGTCTATACATATTTCTGCGGGGCAGTCTATGACGATATGGTCTGCTCCAAGCTGGAGCTGGCGCTGTTTTCTGTCCGCTGGATCCAGGAATTTTTGATCGTCCGGTGGCTGGAAAACGGGAAGAAGCTGTCCATGCAGGATGTGGAGGAACTCTCCTGGCGGTACGCGAGGGAGATCGAGCATTCCGATGATAACCTGAATGCGTTGGAGGACTGGCTGTTTGGGATGTATGCGCCGGAAGGATGCCTGCTGGAGGAAGAGAGGAAGCTTTTTGCAAAAGAGGACCGGGTGGGAGATTGAAAAGAAAGGCTTTTGTAGATGTAGCAAAGAATAACTTACAGACAATTAACTAAAATATAAATAATATATTACGAATTATAAAGATAAATGGAAGTATATTGAAAAAAATATGAATTGCAATATAATTTAAATAAGAGAAGATCGACTGACAGCCTGCACCGAGAGAGGAGGACCTCTATGAAAAGACGTGAGAAAATTATGTTGGCACTGTTTGTGATTGATCTGTTCCTTTTACCGTTCTACAAGCAGATCCATGAGGATGTGGGACTTACTTTTTCTTTTAAGAAAATTGTATTTTGGTGGTTCTATTTTTTTCCTATCGCTTATTTTATGGGAGGATATTTCCTGAGTTATTTTATACTTGTAAAAAGTAAAATAATTCTTAATAAAAATGTACAGCAAATGTTGTTGGTCTTGATTGTTACTGTCACAGGAGTGTATGTACTTGCAACAGCAGCGATACTTGTACATCAATGGCATCCATTTTTACCAGATTCGCTTGTTTCAACAATTGTGTATGTTGTTTTAATAATATATGCTCGATATATTTTTGTATTTTCAGTTATAGGTTTCCTGACAGCCATATGTTTATTCAGTCACCTGGATAGGAGGCAGGGTGAGCAAAAAGAAAATTAAAATAAGAGATAGCATTTTCCTGCTGGTGATCATATGTGCATTGATTTTCATAGGGAAAATAACGAAACTCAATGATCTGCGTGCAGAAAAAAGCGATATGTATTATCGATCGCCCATTCAAATGGCTGGAGTAAAAGAGCTATTATATCAACAAAAACACACCAATATGACATCGTTTTTTCAGGGGGAAATGTTACGGTGAACAGACAAAAATATGTCATGGATGAATCGATGGATTCTGTGTTAGATCAATTTTATCGATCATTGAATGAGACGGAGGGAAAATATAATTAGCAGTGCATTGTTGAGATAATGCCCCTGGGAGAATAGGAGTTTTTATGACAAATAAATCAGTAAAAACATGGCGAGTTTTTCTCTTCGGACTGGGCTGTATTTTAGCAGGTATATATTTAAGAAGAGCTTTAACTTATTTTCGGGTAATTAGAGGAAATCTTTTATCGAATAGCATTGTCTTAGTTGCTGTGATTTGGTTTGTGGCGGGGATTGTTCGTTTATACCGTTTACATCGCCTATATCCTGAAACTAAAACAGCTGTCTATAAAGATAAATGGTGCATAATAGAAGCCGTTATTATCTTTATCCTGGCAGCAGGCTTAACATTAACAGGCTGCGGAGCACGCAATGTACAGGAGCCATCCGAAACACTTCAAAGTGGTGAAGATGAGAATATCACAGAATCCATAGAAAACACGGAGTATGATTCCATAGTGGATTTTTTTGCAAACAACAGCACGCCTGTCTTTGTGCTTGATCCTAATAAGGAAAGTAATTCAGGTAATGAATCATTCAGCGCTTTGGATAAAAAAGCTTCCGTGGCAAAGAGTTATTTAGCAGTAACATATGAATGCGAGATAGACAGTAATAAGCTCCAGGTAAAGCTGGCGACATGCAATTCAGACAACGGGAAGAACAGCTGAACGCTGTAATAGAAAGCAATCCGAACATATTCACTAAAAAAGATATTGGAGGGAATTCTGTATATTATTGTCCTGGATCAGAATATGACTGGTTTGACTGTTATGCAATACATATTCCGGCGGGTGATGGATCATTTCCTAAGTATCCTGTTTGCTTTTGAGCACAGACCTGGACGCTAATCTGAGAGTATAAGAAATTCTGAATATTGCATAACCAGAGAGTGGAAACACTTTGATGTACATACAACAAAAATGGGAGGACAAAATGAAAAAACATTGTATACTATGGACGGTAGTAATAACTCTTATTGTTTCCTGGTTTTTATTTTTTCCATGGAGTAAACAAGTATTTGAGGATGGCGGGACTATTGTCTATTCCAGTTTCACATACAAAATTTATATATGGAACTCAATAGGAGGAAAAAACACGACTGAGATATATTATTTCCCATTTAATTTTAAGTATAGAAGTGGGAATATTAGATAAATGATCAAAAGTTAATGACAGCACTTTGATTATTGTTTATGAGTCTAACAACGCACATTTTAACTGTCGAAAGTCCAGAACACGGTTGATCATAGATGGATCTTGAACTGGAGCGGTTTTATCGATTATTGAATGAAACTTTGGTAAAGAGAGGATACATCGGCAAAATTTATGGAGGTGAGGGCTATGAGGAAAATAAAAGAGATCCTTTTTTCTGAGAATGGCATGAAGGTGGTTAATACTCTGTTCTTTTTGGCGATGTTTTTTTATATGAGCGGCCTGTTGTTTGTCGCTTATATTGTCTGGATCTGTTATCTTGTGTTTTGCATTAGAAATACGGAATCCAGGGGAAGCAAGGTGGTTTATTCGGTGTTTGTTGGACTTGCAGTGGTTATGATCGGAGTGAGTCTGTATGGTTTGATACGAGGATGATAGATCATCCGGATTTCCTTTTGAACTTCCTGCCCTTCATGATCTTGTTACAGACTTTTTCATAGGCTCACTTGTTCTGCGCACATATCATCTCCCACGCTTCCTCATCGATCTCCTCCTCATGGAACAGTTTTCTTCTGTCGGTCTCGGTGATCCTGCGAATGACGCGACAGGGATTGCCGGCAGCGATCGACCAGTCAGGAATATCTTTTGTGACAACACTTCCGGAGCCGATCACAACGTTATTTCCGATGTGGACGCCTGGACACACGACGGTATTTCCGCCCAGCCAGACATTGTCCCCGATGGTAACTTCTTTCCCGTATTCGAACCCGGAATTGCGGGTATCCGGATGGATCGGATGTCCGGCTGTATAGATCGCAACATTCGGAGCCATCTGGCAGTTGTTACCGATTTTTACTTTTGCGACATCCAGGATCGTACAGTTGTAATTGGCATAAAAATTTTTCCCGACTTCAATATGGGAGCCGTAATCGCAGTAAAAAGGCGGATTGATCCAGGCATTTTCGGATTTCCCTAAAAGTTCTTTTACTGTCTCCGAAATCCCATCAAAATCGGAGCGGTCTGCAAAGTTAAGCTTTTGCAGGATCTTTCTGCATTTTGCCATTTCCTCCATGACACTCTGATCTGCGATGTACGCGATCTGCATGTCTCTTCTACGTTTCATGTCCATGTTTTGTTTTCCTTTCTACGCATATATAAATAAACGTTTTCATTGATTTTCATATCAGGATCTTCCATAATGATATAATAATCTCATAAGTATGACAATACCGGGTTATGGAAAGCTCGAAATAAAAGAATAAATAAAATGCGATATTTCGGAATCTATTTCCAGAGCCAAATTTGTTTTCGCACAAAGAAAGCACTATCGCTGCTGCAGTTTGAGGGGAGTGAAAAATAAAATGAAAACCTCTTGACAAGTAACCGATTGGTTACTATAATACAAAGTAACCGAACGGTTACAAGAAACAAGGAGTCAGGTCATGGCTGGAGAGACGAAAGAACGAATTTTGGAGGCTGCCCTTGAGCTGTTCGCGCAGAGCGGATATTCGGGGACTTCCATGAATGATATCGCAAAGCAGCTGGGAATTACAAAGGGAGCTTTGTATAAGCACTACACGGGAAAACAGGAGATCCTGGACAGGATCGTGGAGCGGATGAATCAGATGGATTATGAGCGGGCGGAAGAGTACGAGATGCCGGAGACGGAGCCGGATGGTTTCGCGGAGGCGTATCTTCACACGCCGATCGGGAAGATCCGTTCATATAGCATGGCGCAGTTTGCCCACTGGACGGAGGAACCGTTCGCGTCTAATTTCAGGAAGATGCTGACGCTGGAACAGTATCGCGATCCGAAACTTGAAAAGCTGTATCATGATTATCTGGCGACCGGGCCAGCGGAGTATATGGCGGCGGTGTTTCGGAAGATGACGGACAGCGATGCGTCTGCCATGCAGCTTGCCCTGGAGTTTTATGGTCCAATGTTTCTGCTCTACAGCATTTATGACGGCGCAGAGGAAAAAAGTGCAGTTTCCGGATTGCTGAGGGAACATATCGACCGTTTTATCAGGCGGATGGAAGCAGAGAGGATGGATGTAAAATGACAGAATATACAGGGCGGGAAAGATTCTGGATCCGATGTCCGGTGTGTGGGGCAAAAACACGTCTGCAGCTGCTTTGGGAGACGGAACTCAGGGCGTTTCCGTTGTTCTGTCCGAAATGTAAAAGCGAAACATTGATCGATGCAAAAAATTATATGATCCAGGTTCAGGTTGAGCGCAAGTGAGACCTGATGTGTGATCCGGTTCAGTATAAGCTGACAAAATATTATGCCCCACCACATGGAAGAAGTGGTAGCCCAATTGGAACAAGAGAAAGAGCCAGACGCTAAGACGCAGTGCTGATCGAGAAATCGATCCCGCATTGTGTCTTTTTTTACGTGAACAACGAGACAAAGTCCGCGCTTGCGCGAGACCTTGGCGGCTGTCACGATAAGAAGGGGAAACTCGCGAAGCATATTTTTATTTGTTGGAGGAGAATCATATGGAGGCGATCATTTATACTACGAATACCGGTAGTGCAGAGCAATATGCCAAGATCCTGGCGCAGGAAACAGGACTTCCTGCATATTCAATGAAAGAGGCACAAAAAAAGATCCGACCAGGTGCAGACGTGATCTGCCTGGGCTGGATCATGGCAGGTACCATAAAAGGATATTCAGCGGCTGTCAGGCATTATCAGGTGCAGGCTGTCTGTGCCGTCGGAATGGGACGTACGGGAACGCAGACGGATGCTGTCCGGAAAAAAAACTGCATTCCAGGGGAGTGCCCGCTTTTTACCATACAGGGAAATTTTGATGTGAATAAACTTCATGGGATGTACCGCATGATGATGGAGCTCATGATACGGACTGCGGGGAAAGCACTTGCGGGTAAGAAGGACCGCACAGCGGAGGAAGAAGATATGTTGGATATGATGCTCCGCGGTGGTGAACGTGTACGGCGGGAAAATCTGATGGAAGTGTTGGAATGGTATCACTTACAAGAACACATTTGATCTTTGAGCGAAGCGGAGAGAGGTGATATTACGCAGCCTGCAAGTGGATTGCCATAATTGACAATAATGATAATTATTACTGATTTTAACTTGATAATGTCGCAGTAATATGGTATAATCACACCAGTTCAGAAAATAATAATGAAGAAAGGAAGTTATCAATATGCAGTATGCAATTGCGCATTTAGATCAGGACGGAAAGGCCGATTGTGACCAGAATCCGTATATCTCCGTAGATTTTGAGAATAATCTGGAGTCATGTCTTGAGGCAGCGAATATGATGGAAGACGAAGGATATCAGGAAGTGACACCGTTTATCCTGGAAGATGAAGGAAAGAGCGGCACATATACCTGGGAGTATGTGAGAATTCACACGATCTAAGAGATGGTAAGACAAAGGAAGATCCGACAGCGAATCATAACAATGATCCCCGCTGGCGGATCTTTTTGCGTTTTCCGTGCTTAAGCTATTGTGACCAGAGAACTTTATGGGCAGAGAAGAAAAAACATAGAAAAGCTTGACGAACATATGTTCTGATTATATAATAGGAGTATCGATCAAGAGAAAAATAAGAGAAATAAGTCGGAATAAAAATTTCGGAATACAGGAATAACAGAAAACAGGAATGGAAAAAAGAGAGGGCGGAGAAAATATATGGGTACGATCAACCGTGATGACATGCTGGAACTTACGAGGAGAATGACGTTAAAAAGAAACTGCTTTGACCGGATCGCCGGTGCGTATCTGGATAAAGATGGATTTGTGGACGGAACCTTTAATAAAAATTTCCGTCAGCTTTCCCTGCCGGATCAGCAAAAGAACCTTGATATCGCGAAGATAATCCCGTTTTCTGAGACGAATGTTGCGTTAAAGGAGTATGTTTTTAACCCGGAGGAGAAGAAGCCGGGGAGTGTATGGCAGCTGCTCTGTGCGCTTCGGGAGTGTGAGTTAAAGAATGATGCACTGCTGGATATTTTTTATGAGATGTTTGGGGAAAAGTATCAGGCGTCCGGGGATTATGCGGTATATTTCTTTCATGGGAACTATGATGTGCCGAGAAAGGCAAAGGATAAGGAGAGTCTATGGGAATCGGAGGAAGTTTACCGTTTTCTGATCTGTGCGGTATGTCCGGTGAGAGGGGATTATGAGCCTGGAATGCCGGTCTGCGGATTTATGTTTCCTGCGTTTAAAGACCGTGGACCTGATAATGGGCGGATCCAGGTATTTGAGGCGGATCCGGCGCGGCCGCACAGGGATTTTTTGCGGGTCCTTCTTCCTGTGAGTGCAAAATAAAAGAAGACGGAGAGGAATACTTCTACGAAGAGTTTGGTGGCTTAAAATAACAGGAATGCGCAGAAACTCTGAATAAGATTGTAGAAAAAATAATGGGAGGGGAGAATAGCAATGGCAGATACGACAGGCAGAGAAAACAGGATCTACGCTGCAATCGATCTGAAATCATTCTACGCCTCCGTCGAGGTTGTAGACAGAAATCTGGACCCAATGACGACAAATCTTGTCGTTGCAGATCGGAGCCGGACTTCGAAAACAATCTGTCTTGCGGTGTCGCCTTCCCTGAAAGCGTATGGGATTCCCGGGCGTGCCCGCCTTTTTGAGGTGGAGCAGAGAGTGTCGGAGGTGAACCGGGAGAGAAAGAAATACGCTCCCGGAGGAAAATTTACGGGAAGTTCCTGCGAGGCGAATGAACTGGCAGCAAGACCGGATCTCGCCCTGGATTTTATCGCCGCGCCGCCGCGGATGGCGCACTACATGGAAATCAGTTCGATGATCTACCAGATCTATTTAAAATATATAGCTCCGGAAGATATTCATTCGTACTCGATCGATGAGGTGTTTATCGACCTGACTTCGTATCTGGAAACGTATCATGCGACGGCCCACGAATTGACAGTCCAAATGATCCGTGAAATTCAGAAACAGACAAAGATCATGGCGACAGCCGGGATCGGAACAAATCTTTACCTCTGCAAGATCGCTATGGATATCATGGCGAAGCATATCGAGCCGGATGCGGACGGAGTCCGGATCGCAGAACTGGACGAGATGAGCTACAGAAGAAATCTGTGGGATCACCGTCCGCTGACGGATTTCTGGCGCGTGGGACGTGGATATGCGAAAAAGCTGGAAGAGCGGGGAATTTATACGATGGGGGATATCGCAAGGTGTTCACTCGGAAGTGACGGGGATTATTATAATGAAGATCTTCTGTACCGGCTGTTCGGAGTCAATGCGGAACTTCTGATCGATCACGCCTGGGGATATGAACCGTGTACGATCGCGGACGTTAAGGCATATAAACCGGAAAATCACAGTGTCGGATCGGGACAGGTTCTCGCCTGCCCTTATACCGTTGAAAAAGCGAAACTTGTTGTCCGGGAGATGGCAGACCTTCTGGCGCTGGATCTTGTGGATAAGAAACTGACGACGGATCAGGTGGTCCTGACGGTGGGGTACGATATCGAGAACCTGACAGATCCGAAACGAAAGGGAAATTATGGCGGTGAGATTGTTACCGACCGTTACGGGAGAAGAATCCCGAAACATGCCCATGGTTCTAAAAATCTTGGCGGACATACTTCTTCCACAAAGCGGATCACGGACGCAGTGATGTCTCTTTACGATGAGATCATGAATCCGAAACTTCTGGTGCGGCGGATCGCGCTCTCTGCAAACCATGTTGCCTGTGAGGGAGCGGAGCAAAAGAAGGAAACATACGAACAGTTGGATCTCTTTACTGATTATGGAGTGCAGCTGGAACAGAAAAAGAAGGAAGCGGAAGATCTGGCACGGGAAAAACGGATGCAGCAGGCGGTTCTGGAGATCAAGAAAAAGTTCGGAAAAAACGCGATTCTAAAGGGAATGAACCTGGAAGAGGGAGCGACAGCGGTAACCAGAAACAGCCAGATCGGAGGTCACAAGGCATGAGTGCGTGGGAGACATACAGAGATATCATTGATCTTCCATATCCGACAAGGTCAAGGCATCCCCGGATGCCGATCGGGGACCGGGCGTCCCAGTTTGCTCCATTTGCGGCACTCACCGGTTTCGGGGCGGTCCTGAGGGAGACGGAACGGATCACGGAAAAGCGGATCGAGCTGGATGAATATGAAAAAGAGAAGCTGGATGAGAAAATACGGCTGATATTGGAAGAAAAAGAGATTCACCCTGAAATTACGGTGACCTTCTTCGTCCCCGATGAAAAAAAGGATGGCGGTGCATATGTGACAGCCTCGGGGCATATAAAAAGAGTGGACGAGGCGGAGCAGCTGCTGATCCTGGAAGAGGGAGACAAGATCCCGATGGAAGATATTTATGAAATCTCGCGAGTGTAAAAAAGAGGTTTTGCAGGTCTGTATCATCGGAATACTGAGAAGGAGAAAATGCCTATGAGCCCCGAATCTGAACAAATGATCGGTCTGCTGAGTTATGCAAGGCATGTGAGAGAGTACAGTTAGGAAAATACGATCAGTCAAGTTGCTGTGGAATGAAAAAAACTGACAAGCAATTATAAGACTGAAAAAAGAACAGACTGCTTTATATAGAAAGTAAAGCTAAAACACATAAAAATATCAGAATATAAACCGGGAATCACTTGCGTTAATTATTTAACAATGGTATAATACTCTCAAAGGGAAAAGGAAACCAGGCAGGATATTCGCCAGATCTTTTTCGCTCAATATGCGATATAAACACTGCATCAATGTCTGAAAGGACAGCTTTGTGAAAGGAGAACGGAACATATGGCAAGATTTACATTACCGAGAGATATTTATCACGGAAAAGGATGTCTGGAAGAGTTAAAGAATTTGAAGGGCAAAAAAGCATTCCTTGTTGTCGGCGGTGGTTCCATGAAGCGCCAGGGATTTCTTGACAAGGCGGTTAATTATTTAAAAGAAGGCGGAATGGAAGTCGAGGTCTTTGAGGGGGTTGAGCCGGATCCGTCCGTAGAGACAGTTATGAGAGGCGCGGAAGCAATGCGCAAGTTCGAACCGGACTGGATCGTATCGATGGGCGGCGGTTCCCCGATCGACGCGGCGAAGGCGATGTGGGCCTTCTACGAGTATCCGGAAACAACATTCGAAGATCTGATCACTCCGTTCAGCTTCCCGGAACTGAGACAGAAAGCGAAATTCGCTGCGATCCCGTCTACTTCCGGTACAGCCACAGAGGTGACTGCGTTCTCCGTTATCACGAATTATCAGACAGGCGTGAAATATCCGCTTGCCGACTTTAATATTACTCCGGATGTTGCGATCGTGGACCCGGATCTCGTTATGGGACTTCCGGTCAAACAGGTTGCATATACCGGTATGGATGCTCTGACACATGCGATCGAGGCCTATGTCTCCACATTGAACGGACCGTTTACAGATCCGCTGGCACTCCAGGCGATCGAGATGGTTCTTGAATATCTGCCGGCATCCTACAACGGAAATAAGCATGCGAGAGAAGAGATGCACTACGCACAGTGTCTCGCGGGAATGGCATTCTCCAACGCACTTTTAGGAATCGTGCATTCCATGGCTCACAAGACAGGTGCTGCTTTCTCCACCGGACATATCCCGCACGGATGTGCAAATGCGATCTATCTTCCATATGTGATCCAGTATAATGCGAAAGATACGGTTGCGGCTGATCGTTACGCGGAGATCGCGAGAAGAATGGGATTGGAAGGAAGATCCAGACAGGCACTGATCAACAGTCTCTGTGCTAAGATCAATGAATTCAACGAGAAGTTGAATATTCCGAAGACATTAAAAGAATTCGGCATCAATGAGGATGAGTTCAAGGAGAAGGTAGATCATATCGCAGAACTTGCCGTCGGTGATGCATGTACCGGCTCCAACCCGAGACCGATCGATCCGGCAGCGATGGCTAAACTGCTTACCTGCACTTATTATGGAACAGAAGTTGACTTCTGATCGATGGAAGTATGACTGGAATCACTGCGCGTACACGAACACTGTTCATCCCGGGCGGGAGATTTTCGCAGAGATGAAATAACGGTCGCTCCCTATCTGAAGAAGAAGGGAATGATCGGATCGAGAAAAGATGTGTAAAAAGTGATCCTGACACTTGCGGACACACGTTGATATGCTCCCTGCCAGACAGACAAGAGAAATGATAACACCTGTTTGTCTGGCAGGGAATTTTTTTACGCGAACAACGAGCCAAAGTCCGCGCTTGTGCGAGACCTTGGCGACTGTCGCGATAACAAGGGGAAAATCGCGAAGCGTGTTTTCACTTGTTACCTGGAAACCGTTGTTGTACATGGCAGAAAGTTTCTGAACTGAAAATTCCGTATGATGCCGTTGCGGCTGCAGATTTTGCCAATTCAGAATACGAAGCGTCGGCAAAATACTGTCATCCTATTGACTTTCTATAAAAGCCACTCTATAATATATGGTATTGAATACTACATCACGGGGGATGAATAAAAATATATCAGAGCCGTGATAGAAAATAGAGCTGGAGGAAACAGTATGAATTATAGAATTATCGGGGACAGCTGTATGGATCTTACAGAAGAGCAGAGAAAAGATCCGCATTTTACATTGATCCCGTTTACGCTGATGGTGGAAGATCACCAGTTTATCGATGATGAGAATTTTGACCAGAAGCGTTTTCTTCAGATCGTAAAGGAGAGCCCGGAATGCCCGAAGACCGCTTGCCCGTCTCCGGAGACATTTAAGGATGCTCTCTGCTGTGAGGAGGAGAATGTCTTTATTATCGCGATCTCTTCCCACTTAAGCGGATGCTACAACAGTGCGGTTCTTGCGAAGAATCTCTATGAGGAAGAGTTCGGAACTGGAAAGAAGAATATCGCGGTGATCGATTCTGAGTCGGCTTCCACGGGAGAGGTAAATCTTGCGCTTTATATCCAGGAACTGTGTGAGCAGGATCTCCCGTTTGATGAGATCGTGAAGAAAGCACTGGAATACCGCGACAGACAGAAGACATATTTCGTTCTTGAGACACTCGATACGCTGAGAAAGAACGGACGACTCACAGGACTTCAGGCATTCTTCGCAACAAAGTTAAATATCAAGCCGGTCATGGGCGCAGATCACGGTGTGATCATCAAGCTCGATCAGGCCCGCGGTATTCAGAAAGCGCTTCAGAGAATGGTGGAGATCGTCGTAAAAGAGGCAGGAACAACGGAAGATAAACGCCTTACGATCGCACACTGCAATGCACCGGAGCGCGCGCAGTATGTGAAAGAAAAGTTTGAGCAGACTGCAAAATTCAAGGAGATCATCGTGACGGAGATGGCCGGTCTTGCGACGGTCTACGCGGGAGACGGCGGAATTATCGCGTCGGTATAAAATTAACAATAAAACCAAAGGACGTGTCTATGACAGACGGGAATCACATGCTTTGTAATGAAATGACTGACTGTGGATCAGAACAATGAAGGAAAGTAACAACCGTTTTGAAAAAAATTAAAAGTCTGGTTTTCAGTGGGAAAAAGAAATTTTCTCTCATGAAAACCGGACTTTTTTGCACTTACAAAAGCCCCATTCCCTGATAGATTTTCTGCTCCTTCAGATATTTCGCGATCGAATTCAAAACAAGCCGCTTGTTTCCACTCCATTCCGGCGCAATGAGCAGAGACTTCGGTCCGTCCCCGCTGATCCTGTGGATCACGGTATCGGGCGGGAGGATTTTCAGACAGTCTCCGATGAGCTCCAGATATTCCGGCAGCTCCATCGTGCGAAAAGCGCCGGAACGGTAGAGAGCTGCGAGATCAGTGTCTTTTAAGACGTGAAGGAGCTGCAGCTTGATCCCGTCCACGTGCAGCTCTCCGAGATATCGAACAGTTTTAAGCATCTGCTTTTTCGATTCTCCCGGGAGCCCGAGGATCACATGGACGATCACGGTGAGACCCGCAGCTTTTAATCTGCGGTACGCATCCTCAAAGACAGGAAGCTCATATCCCCGGCGGATGAGTTTTGCTGTATCCTCGTGGATCGTCTGCAGTCCAAGCTCCACCCATACCGGTTTTTTCCTGTTTAATTCTGCCAATAATTTCACCGTCCCATCCGGCAGACAGTCCGGTCTTGTCCCGATGGAAAGACCGCAGATCTCCGGGAAAGAGACAGCCTCAGTGAAAAGCTGTTCCAGATAAGGGAGCGGAGCATATGTATTCGTGTAAGACTGGAAGTAGGCGATGTAGGAATTGTCATTTCCGGATATCTTGCGTCTGACACGGGTTTTTGCGAGATCCATCTGTTCCTTAAGGGAAGAGGTGCGTTTTTCCGCGAAATCCCCGGATCCTCCGGCGCTGCAGAAGATACAGCCGCCTGTGCCGAGTGTTCCGTCGCGGTTTGGGCATGTCATGCCGCCGTCTAAGGAGATCTTATAGATTTTTTTTCCAAATTGCTTCTTTAATTCATAGTCGAGAGAGTGGTACGGTTTTCCGCCCCAGTCGGTTTGCAACATATATAAAATCCTTTCTGATTCATGTTCATTTAAGTTGAATGCGCGTGAGGCCTGACGCATGAGCCGGACCAGCGTGAGCGGCTTGCTCACCGCCTGAAAGATATGGAAGGCTTATCACGACGAAGATAAAGTTTTCCTTGCAACACATATAAGAAGTATTATATAATAATAGAAAGTTTCTTTTCAATCGGATTTTGCTGCATTTCACTGGAACATACCGTAAAAAAGAAAATTTTTCATGAAGAAAAGCGAAAAAAAGAATTTGTTATCGCGACAGTCGCCAAGGTCTCGCGCAAGCGCGAACTTTGGCTCGTTGTTAGCGTAAATAAAATATCCGCAGAGCGGATCGAAAAGGAGATTGGGGTTATGGATAGAGAAGCTGCAAAAAGAGCATTACAGAGCGAGAAAGCGTCCGGATTTTTTAAGGAGATGTACGGAACCGGCGCCGCTGAGAATGAGAAGCGCTATGAGCATGTTCTCGAGGAATTCGGACAGGCGTTTGGGGAGAAGAATGTAAGCATGTTTACCTCCGCAGGCCGTACCGAGATCAGTGGAAACCATACGGACCACAACAACGGAAAGGTTCTGGCCGGGAGTATCAATCTGGACTGCGTAGCCTGTGCGGCAGCAAACGGAACCGACGAGATCCACATTATCAGTGAGACATACAACCAGAAATTCACGATCAATATCAATAACTTAAAGCCGAGCGACAAGATGGCGGGGACTATCGATCTGACAAAAGGAATGCTGGCAGGCTTCCAGGAGATGGGATATCAGATCGGCGGATTCGATGCCTACATTACGAGCAACGTGATCAGCTCCGCCGGGGTCAGCTCCTCCGCATCCTATGAGATGCTGATCTGCTCCATGATCAACGAATTCTTTAATGACGGCAAAGTGGACGTCGTTACATATGCCCATGTCGGCAAATATGCGGAGAACAAATACTGGAACAAGGGATCAGGACTTCTCGACCAGATGGCATGCGCGGTCGGCGGCATGATCACGATCGACTTCAAGAACCCATTAAAACCGGTCGTTGAGAAGATCGATTATGATTTCGGCGCGCAGGATCACAGTCTGATCATCGTCCAGACAGGAAAGGGACATGCAGACTTGAGTGAAGAGTATTCCTCAATCCCGAATGAGATGAAACGCGTGGCAGCCGTGTTCGGCAAAGAGTTCTGCGCGGACATCACGGAAAAAGAAGTGATCGACAACGCAGAAAAAGTGAGAAAAGAGGCGGGCGACCGCGCATTTTTACGTGCACTCCACTTCTTTGAGGAGAACAAGCGCGTGGAGAAAGAAGTAAAGGCTTTAAAGGAGAACCGCTTCGACGAATTCCTGGATCTGATCACGGAATCCGGAAATTCCTCCTGGAAATGGCTCCAGAACTGTTATGTTCCGGGCTCTGAGGAGCAGGGGATCACATCTGCGCTGGCTCTCACGGAGTTATTTATCAAGGAGAAGGGCTGCGGCGCATGCCGTGTTCACGGAGGCGGATTCGCAGGCGTTATCATGGCGATGCTGCCGAACCGTGTGGCTGATGAGTACATCACCTATATCGAAAAGGCCATGGGACCGGGAAGTGCATACCGCATGAGCATCCGCCCGTATGGCGCTGTCTGCGTGGACGGATATATCGCATGATGAAAATGCTGAAAAACAGGAAGAAACGGGTGTGCGCGGGAATGGCGGCTCTTCTTGCCGCGTCCTGCGTGCTGTCCGCATGTTCAAAGAAGGAGTCTGATGCTCAGGAGACACGGAAGCTCATTATGGGGACTTTCACTGAGGACAGCGTGACGGACCGGGCCGGAAAAGCCGTGGCGGCGACCATCAGCAATACAGTTCCGGGGATCTATGTGGAGACATGGCCGTCGAAAGGCGCCTATGTGAGTATGGATCATCTGTTTGACGGAACGTATGATCTGGTGATCGTTCCGGCGGGGGCGGCTCTGGAGGCATACACGGGAACCGGCGCGTGCGAAGGCGAAAGAAAGGAAAAACTCCGCGCGATCGCGGCCTGTTACCCGATCGTCTCCACCTGGGCATCCCCGAAAGAACTGGGACTTTCTGAGGTACAGGAGTTAAAGGGGCATCCGCTCGCGGCCGGAAATGAAGGTTCTGAGACTGCAAAAGTGTCCGGGGAAGTGTTTGACGTCCTGGGGATCAATGAGGAAAATTCCGAGATCTGGTACTACGGGATCAAAGGAGGAACCGATGGGATCCGCGACCAGTGGGCGGACGGGATCCATGCGTTCACGGAGAGTCCGGTTTCAGCTTATAAGGATCTGGCATCGGAGAACAGGATCCGCTTTTTGTCCTATACGGACGAAGAGCTGGATGCGATCCTGGCCGGACACCCGGAGTACAGTAAGATCACGATCCCGGCGGAAACCTACGAAAACCAGGATGAGGAGATCACGACGTTTTGCGAGAAAGTCCTGGTCTGTGTCTCTGCGGACATGGACGAGGAACTTGCCCATGAGATCGCCTGGGCTCTGGAGGTCAACGGACCTGTGTATACAGCCGGACAGGATTTCATGCGGGCAATGGACGACAAAGAATTCCGTGCACTGGATCTCCCGGTCCCGCTTCATGACGGGGCTCGGCGGTACTATGAGGAACAGGGCTATTTTAAATAATGGAAATAAGACCAGGAAAAGGAGGATGTCTTATGCTTTATAAAGAAATGATCGAATTGTTTGATATTCTGGACAGTGCGTCAGCGTCCGGCAGCGAAGTGGTAGAGTATCTGAAAGCCATCAACCCGAGGTGCCAGGCGGAGACATATCCATTGGCGGGACCGAACGGTCACACGGACATGGTGCGGATCCTGATCCCCGGGAAGAACGGAAAGTCGAAAGGCGGAAGTGCGGGAACGATCGGGATCCTCGGACGCCTCGGAGGACTTGGCGCGAGACCTGACCAGACAGGATTTGTCTCGGACGGCGACGGTGCACTGACAGCACTCGCAGTAGCTGCAAAACTTCTGAGAATGCAGACAAAAGGCGATTTCCTTGAGGGGGACGTTTTCGTCTCCACGCATGTCTGCCCGGATGCACCGACGGTTCCACATGAACCGGTGCCGTTTATGAACTCCCCGGTGGAGACATGGCAGGTAAATAAGGAGGAGGTGACGGATGACCTGGATGCAGTCCTCGTCGTGGATACCACAAAGGGCAACCGGATCATCAATCACCGCGGTTTTGCGATCTCCCCGACCGTATGTCAGGGATATATCCTGAGAGTCAGCGAAGATCTTCTCGATGTCATGCAGATGACGACCGGAAAGCTGCCCTACGTATTTGCGCTGACGCAGCAGGACATCACGCCGTATGGAAACGGGATCTTCCACCTGAACAGCATCCTGCAGCCTGCGACAGCCACCAAAGCGCCGGTGGTGGGCGTGGCGATCACTACCGAGACCATTGTTGCCGGATGCGCAACGGGATCCATGCACATGGAGGACCTCGACGACGCGGCGCGGTTCATGATCGAGGCAGCGAAGGCATTCGGGAAAGGAAAACTTGAGTTCCTTGACCGGGAGGAGTTTGAGCGGATCAAGTCTCTCTACGGCAGCATGGAACATTTCCAGACGCTGGGCAAGAATTAAAAATAGGCGAATTCCGGCAGAAAATCCAGATTTTTAAGAAAATTGAAATAAAATTATTATAAATCCCGGCGGAAAAAATTTGACAGGCTCCGCCGGGATTGTTACAATTACGGGTAGAGTAAAAAAGATGTAAATGATGTGACGGTAAAAGGATGAAGCCGTTACGAAAAGATATGAAAACCGTCCATGGGGCGGATGATGGAGAACATACATGTCAGACAGAGAAATGATGGAAGAAACAAAAAAGGAAGATCCGGTGAGCGTGGAGAACGCAGCGCAGGAGGATCAGATTACGGAAGTTCCGGCAGATGAAACTGTCGGGCAGAACGCGGAGCAGCCGTCAGGCGGCAATACGGCGGAACAGTCTCCTCAGATGCAGACGGAGTCTGTACCACAGGAAGCGGATCAGCAGCCGGATGATACTGCAGCGCAGGGACAGGAAGCGGAGCCGGAGAATGAAAAATCTGAGACTCTGGGAGCGGATCAGGCAGAAACTGCTGAAGCAGAGCATGAGCCGGTACACAGGACACGTTCGGAACGAAGTTCGGGAACTCACAGAAGCAGACAGCCTGAACGCCCGAAGAAGGATCATCAGGCGAGCCAGCGCGACAATATCCTGAGACTTCGCGAGATCAAGAAGAAAAAAGCGGCGATGCCGTATATGAAGATCCTGGCAGCAGGCGGTACGGCTGTTGCGATCGTTGCAGTTGTCGCAGTCGCGGGAACCATGATCAAAAACCATAAAGACACGTTTGGCGGCATGAAGGTCGAGACGGCAGCGGCTTCTTTGGAGACGACCGAGGCGGCATCCGAGAGCGGAGAAGAGAAAAATATCGTTCTCGAGACAACGCTTTCCGCCGAGGAGATCGAATCAAAAGAATTCGAAAAGACGGTTCAGAGTATCGTGGACAGCTATGCAAATCTCGGTATCGCGGAGGTTTCCGGATATCTGAACGTCAGAAAGACGCCGGAGAGCTTCGGAGAGGTTGTCGGAAAACTTCCGAAAGGCGGTGCCTGCGAGATCCTGGATACTTCGACAGAAGGATGGTATAAGATCTCATCCGGCGGTGTGACGGGATATGTGAGTTCCCAGTATGTCTACACAGGGGATGAGGCGAAGAAACTGGCTGCTGAAAACGTGGCGGAACGCGCCGTGATCGATGCGGATAAGTTAAATGTCCGTTCCGAGCCGAAGGCGGATGCCGACGTGGTGGACCAGGTATTCAAGAATGAGCGATACGACATCAAGAGCCAGCAGGACGGCTGGATCCAGATTTCCGACGGATATATCTCCGCGGATTATGTCACGGTAAAATATGCCCTGGATGAAGCGATCAAGCAGGATATGAGACAGACCGTCTTAAGCCTCTATGATAACCTCGGTGTTTCCAATGTATCGAACTACCTGAACGTCCGTGATAACCCGGATGAGACGAAGGGCAAGATTATCGCGAAGCTGCCGAGCAATGCGGGATGTGATATCCTCGACACATCGACTGCAGGATGGCTGAAGATCCGTTCCGGAAATATCACCGGTTATGTCAAATCCGAGTATATCCTGACCGGACAGCAGGCGAAAGATAAAGCTCTCCAGGTTGCGAAACTGATGGCAATCTCCAATACGGACGGTGTCAATGTCCGGACGGAGCCGAATACGAACTCCTCGATCTACACACAGATCTCCAACAGTGAGCGATTCCTTGTCGCGGATCAGCAGGACGGCTGGGTCAAGATCGAGATCGATGATCAGGATGCATACCTGTCCAGTGACTACGTGGATGTTAAGTATGGTCTTGAAGAAGCGATCAAGTACACACCGGTTGTTGAAGTTGCGGATACCTCTAACAGTAAGAGCAACACGAAGAACAGCACCGGAAAGAGCAGTTCCAGCTCCAAGAACAGCGGAAAGAAGAGCAGTGCAAATGACGGAGCGGCCGGATCGAAGTCCGGAAGCGTTTCCTCCAAGCGTGCGCAGATCGCGAACTATGCGGTACAGTTCGTCGGAAACCGCTATGTATACGGCGGAACGAGCCTGACAAACGGAACAGACTGCTCCGGATTCACGATGTCCGTCATGGCGAAGTTTGGTGTTTCCCTGCCGCATAACTCCGGTGCACAGTCCGGAAGCGGAAAGTCGATCACATCGAGCCAGATGCGTCCGGGCGACCTTGTATTCTACTCCGGAAGCGGCGGAATCAACCATGTAGCTCTCTACATCGGTAATGGTCAGGTATGCCATGCGTCCAATGCAAAATCCGGTATCAAGATCTCCACATGGAATTATCGTACACCTGCGAAGATCGTGAACGTATTAGGAGACTAAAAGTTATACGATCAAAAATATAAATCAGAATAAACAGTCCGGTAGAAATACCGGGCTGTTTATCTTAGACAGATCAGACGGAGACAGACGCTTTGCAAAGGCGCACATGGTCCGGGGACAATGGATCATGCGCAGAGGTTCATGTGTATTTAACCGGAAGGAAAACGGGGTGCCTTTTGAGGCAGGAAAGGAAAAAGATGAGAAAACAGAAGCGATTTAAAACATTAAAACCAGTCCTGTGTGCGGGACTGTTCACGCTGTTTACGATGACAATGCCGATGACCGCTCTTGCGGACACCGTTTATGTGAACGCTTCCAAATTAAACTACAGAAGCCAGCCATCGACAGCTTCCGGAAAGGTGCTTGGAACCTTATCGAGAGGGACCGAGGTTTCAAGAGTAAAAAATAACGGAGAGTGGAGCGAGATCCAGGTGGGAGGTTCCAAAACAACGGTCTATGTGGCAAGCCGTTACCTGGCGGCCAGCAAACCGCAGGCGGGAAACGGCTCAACGAGTACGGCAGCCGGAGGTACGGCTGCAGTCTCCGCAGATGGAACCGTTACGGTCCCTGATTCCTTAAAAGCGTACGTGGACAAGGCATGGCAGGTCGGAATGAACTCCGGCTGGAAATATGCGGATTTTTCCGCGATCAACAGCGGACATGCGGTCTACTATCACAATGGAACAGCAAACAGAAAAAATAAAGTGATCGCCGTGAACGCCGGTCATGGAACATCCGGCGGTGCGAGTGTCAAGACCTACTGTCACCCGGATAAGACTGCGAAGGTGACGAGCGGAACGACATCGGCCGGAGCGACAAAGGCTGTCGCGGTATCCGGCGGAATGACATTTGCGGACGGAACAGCGGAGAGCACGGTGACGCTCCGGATGGCACAGATCTTCCGCGACAAGCTTCTCGCGGCGGGATATGATGTCCTGATGATCCGGGACGGAAAGGATGTCCAGCTCGATAATGTGGCGAGAACCGTGATGGCGAATAACACGGCAGACTGCCACATCGCCCTTCACTGGGATTCGACAAAAAAGGACAAAGGCGCCTTCTATATGAGTGTGCCGAATAATGCCGCTTACCGCGCGATGGAGCCGGTAAAATCCCATTGGGAGTCCCACAATAAGCTTGGAGGTGCGCTGGTTTCCGGATTGAAACAGAACGGAGTGAAGATCTTTTCTTCCGGCTCCATGGAGATGGATCTGACCCAGACTTCCTACTCTACGATCCCGAGTATCGATATTGAGCTTGGAGACGGAGCTTCCGCCCATGATGACGCGACGTTGGGCAAACTGGCAGACGGACTTATGGCAGGAGTGAACAGCTTTTTTGTTCCATAGAAAATTCTGATGGAACAAAAATAACAGAGGTGATAACAAAAACACCATCCGGAAAACGGATGGTGTTTTTTATGGACCTGATCGGATTCGAACCGACGACCCCCACAATGCGAATGTGGTGCGCTCCCAACTGCGCTACAAGCCCGTTTATGAAATTGTGAGATGTCTGAAATCTCTCAACGGTCTTATTATCGCACCGGAGGAAGATTATGTCAAGAATTTTTGATGGAAAGTCAGAAAAATTCTTCGTGTAAAAATTCTGGATCTGCCTGTTTCTACCCTGGATTCCGCTGCTGAAAGAAACTTTACAAAAGGAAAAGGAATCGAACATATGGTTGCCTGCGAAGCGGAAATGTGGTAGAATACGGGATAGGATCGAAAGATATGATACAAGGGGAGGGGAGCATATGATACTGATCGTATGTGTGGATGACCATAACGGGATGATGTTCAATCACCGCAGACAGAGCCAGGACCGGATCCTGCGCGGGGATATCCTGGAGCTGGCAGAAGGAAAAATCCTGTGGATGGATGCCTACAGTAAAAAGCAGTTCGTGGAAGAAGGGATGACGCAGATCCGTGTGGAGGAAGATTTCCTGCAGAAAGCGGGCGAAGGTGAATTCTGCTTTGCGGAAGATGCGGATCTTTCCGGGGAGGAAGAGCGGATACAGGAAATCTATCTGTACCGGTGGAACCGGGATTACCCTGCGGATGTGTATTTCCCGGTCGATCTTTCAGGATGGAACTGTGTAGAAACGAAAGAGTTTGCCGGTTCGTCCCATGAAAAGATCACGAGAGAACGTTATGTGAGGTAAATCTTTCAGAGGGAAGAACGGAATAGAATCATGACATCGGAGGAGAATGACAGATGAGGAAAAATTTAAGAAAATGGCTGCTCGGCGTGATCGCCGCAGTATCACTCGCGGTAACTGCCTGCCAGGGCGCGGATGTCGCATCGGGAGCAGGCGCGGCGACTGATATTGCACAGGCAGCAGGAAATATTCTGGGAGATCTTGCGGAATCAAAAGCATCCGGAGCGGGCAGTGATCAGTCAGGAAAAAGCAATTCCGGCTCATCGAAAACGAGCGGAAGCTCCGGAACCTTCCTGTTATCGGATATTCCGGAATATTCCGGATCACCGTATGTTGCGGTCAATGGAAATGTTCCGTATTTTTCGGAGAGCGATCTCACGGATGTCTCCTTTGAGAGCTACAGTGACCTCGATGCGCTGGGACGATGCGGCGTGGCATACGCTTCGGTAAGTACGGATACGATGCCGACGGAAAAACGCGGCTCAATCGGGGAGGTCAAGCCGACGGGCTGGCACAATAAGAAGTATGACTTCGTGGATGGAAAATATGTGTATAACCGCTGCCATCTGATCGGATACCAGCTGACGGCGGAGAATGCAAATGAGAAGAACCTGATCACCGGAACAAGATATCTGAATGTCCAGGGAATGCTGCCGTTCGAAAACCTGACAGCCGACTATGTAAAAGAAACCGGGAACCATGTGCTCTACCGGGTAACACCGATCTTTGAGGGAGACAATCTTCTGGCTTCCGGCGTTCTGATGGAAGCGGAGTCGGTGGAGGACGATGGAGACGGCGTCCTGTTCTGTGTCTATGTCTATAATGTCCAGCCGGGCGTTGCGATCGACTATGCGACCGGGGATAACTGGCGGGCGGAAGATGGAGGCGCCAAAAGCGCAGCTGCTGCAGGCAGCGGGAATAGCAGCGCTTCCGAAAATGGCGCAAATACTTTTTCGGGCGGAAAGAACACGTCCGCGGGCAGTTCCGGCAGTACAGTTTCGAAAACATCTGATTCGGAGAGCGGTACCTACATCCTCAATACAAAGACCATGAAGTTCCACCGCCCGGATTGTACCTCTGTCGAGAAGATCAAGGCGGAAAATAAGGAAGAGTATACGGGAAAACGGTCGAAATTGATCGAAGAGGGATATGAGGCTTGTAAGAGTTGTAAGCCGTAGGAGATAAAAGAATATTGGGAGAATGACGAACTGGTTTTGTGTGCAGAGAATGTACATAAAACCAGTTTTTTGTTTACCAGAAAATTCCGATGGAACTTCCAGGTAAACAAAAAGGCACTGCGTGCCTAAGATACGCACTCGCGTGAAGATGAATGGTGTTGCAAGTGATTACGCGTGATACGAAATGCCTACGGGTATAAGTTTGACGTAAATGAGAAAATTTCCCATGTAAATGATATTGAAAATCATTCTCATATAATCTATTGAGAAAACAACATTGAATTGTTATAATGTGCTGGCATTCAAATTGAATTGAACATACGAGGAGGATAAAAGGTGAAAGGTATTCGAAAAAATGGATTCAAGGGAGTGGCGGTAGCCGCTGCATTATCTATGACGATGACGACCATGGTGTCTCCGGCAGCGACTGCGATCCCGACAGGAAGATGGGAGCAGTCGATGCAGACAGGAGCATGGAAATACAGAAGTGTTACAGGTGAATATGCCGCAGACCAGTGGCTTTTTGAGAACGGGAAATGGTATCGCTTCGACAAAGACGGAAATATGATCACCGGATGGTATCAGAATCCGGTGACAAAGGACTGGTACTATCTGTGGGCGAACGGAAGTATGGCAACCGGCTGGGTTCCGGTTGGTGGCCGCTGGTATTATCTGAGTGTGTCCGGTGAAATGGCACATGACGGTACGACACCGGATGGCTACAAGGTAAATGCGAACGGTGCTTGGGTTGATGCAAACGGAAAAGAGTATGATGCACCGGGTGGTGAGCGGAAGACATCCGGAAAAAGATCCGGCGGAAGTGATGGATCTTCGGACAGCGATTCAGGAAGCAGTTCCGGCGGGAATTCCTCCAACAGTGGAAATACAGGCAACAATGGAAGCAGTTCTGAAAATGGCGGAAGCACCGATATCGGTGGGGACAATTCAGGTAATAACGGAAGCACGGACAATAGTGGAAATAATTCCGGAAACAACGGAAACGCAGGCGATAGCGGAAACAATTCCGGAAATAATGAAAATACAGGGGACAATGGAAACAATTCCGGCAGCAATGAAAAACCGGGAGACAGCGGAAATGAGGAAACTCCGGAGACAAAAACTCTTGTTGTAGAGAGCCAGACAAAGCTGGTGGATCTCGGATGGAGCCAGTATGTGACGGTTGCATTTGCAAAAGGCTACTCCCTGGATGACTGCACACTCACAGTCGATGGGACCGATGTGACATCTGCGTTCACAAAAGTAGATCGTGACGGAACCATTGCAAAATGGGAGATTACAAACTTAAACCCGGCGGCTCTTGCCGTGACAGGAAAAGATGGAGAAACACAGATCATCCGTCTGAGCGAAAATGAGAATCCAGAAGCACCGGAAGTTCGCGAAAATACAGCACCGGCTGCCTTTCTGGCACATGGATCTGTATATGTGTGGGATTATCATCTTGATAACTATGATGAGAACGGAAATATCAGACGGAAACCGGAGACAACGACCTTTGATCTCGGAGAGGAAAAGAGCGGGATCCGTTACTATGCACCGGCAGCAGAGCTGACAGAGGACAAGAGTAATCTGTATGGCGTCGGCGGACAGGCTGTCGTAATGTTTAACTATACGGAAGAGGTGGACAAACAGTGGTTTGATGAGATCACAAAAGTAGCACTGGTATCTGGAAAGGGTTACAACAATACGATCAACGGTGATCTCCGATATGAGAAGAAGCTGGGAGAGCATTACGGAAATACGGTTGGACAGATCATTGTACCGCTGGGCCAGTCGAATTTCTACTCGAACGGTTCTTATTACCTGCGCATCACCTCCGGCGGAAAGAATACACTGATCCCGATCGAGGTTGTAAACGGAACGGCTCCGAGCATGGTCTTAAAAGAGGCTGGAGCGATTACAAGCGGAAAGAATATTCACTTTGAAGTGAAGAACATGACTTATGGAATCGAGATTCCGGTCAGCAAGGTGGAACTTACAGATCCGCATGGAAATACGACCGAACTGGAGAAGATCCGTGACTGGTATCTGATCGGAAACACGTTTGTCCTTTACAATGATGAGAATGCAGAAAACGGACGCAACAATATTCCGGAAGCAGGAAAATATACGATCACTGTACATTCTACCGGATTTAAGGATATGAGCTACACATTTACCGTGAGCACAGGTGCAGCTGCGCAGAACAGTGTAGTTACAGAAGATATCTATGGAATTGATGCGATGTCCAGCGCATCCATCAGCGGCGGAAGCACAAGTGGAAGCGGAAATGCAGCAGAAGGCGGAAGCACGACGATGTCCGCAGACCTGATGTTCGATGCGGATCTGCTCACGAACGCACTTCTCCTTCAGAATATCGGAGTGAAAAATGAATCTGCCCAGGCAATCGCGGATCGTTGGAATTACGATATGAGCGGTTGGGATGCGGTGATCGGGGAAGATGGGACAACATTCTATTCCTTTGCGGAATACCGTGATGCAGTTGAGAAAGCGAAAAATGAGAACGGGGAATATTTAAGCTTTGCAGACTATATTGCAGATGAGAGCGCAGTAGAAACCTTGAATCGCCCGTATGCAGTAAAATATGTGCTTGAAGATAATCGCCTCGGTGGGACGATGATGAGCGGATCCTATCTTGGAAAGACTGCACCAAAGCTTGTTCTGGTCGATGAGAATGGCGATCAGGTCAATGAAATTTCGGAAGGACAGGATGTCCGGATCATGTCGGATGACACCGCGTACTTACAGAAGATTGTTGAAAACGGAAAAATCTACCTGAACGGCAATTCCTATCAGGCGGTTGATCAGAAGCATTACAGACTGAAAGACAATATTCTTGTTCTTGACAGCTCACTCTTTGCAGTCGATAAAGACAATAAAGTGACCATCAAAGTTGACGGCTATGAGGATAAAGTATTCAATATTGCGATTGCAAAGGATCTCAAAGATGTAGCACTGGAAGCTGGCGGTGATTTCAAGACCGGAGCAGAAGTGACGATCACCAACACGGCGGATGAGACCGGTGATATCTGGAAGAATCTCCAGAGCGTTGTACTTACAAGACCGGACGGAACGAAAAAGACACTTTCTCCGGATGGAAAGGAGAGCCTTTTCGAAAAGATCGGATATACGATCGATGGAGCAAGTCTGGTACTCGGAAAAGATCTCTTTGAAGAGGCTGGCGAGTACAGTGTGGAGATCTCGGCGCAGTATTATGGCGTGGAGACGGTTAAGTTTGAGATCACAAAGAAAGAGGAAGAAAAAGGAGACGATAATGGTCGGTTAAAAGAGGCTCCGACAGTAAGTGACACAGATTATTTCTTTGGCAGTTACACGATTGCAGTGGGAATGGGAAATGATGATTGGATGAAGGCAATCACAGGTGTCACAGTAAATGGAGAAACATACGAAAAAGGATATTATAGGGATAATACATACTCGTTGTCAACGACAGATGGAAAGATTTCTCTTGATAAAGCCGGATTCACAGAAAACGAGAATGTTGTTGTAATCAGTGCGGAAGGATATAAAGATCTGGAAGTAATTCTCGATCAGAAGGGAAATCTCGTAGAGAAAGCACCGGAGGAGTCAGAGGAAAAGCCTGCTCCACTTGTGGGTGACACAGACTATTTCTTTGGCAGCTATACGATTACAGTGGGAATGGGAAATGATGATTGGATGAAGGCAATCACAGGTGTCACGGTAAACGGAGAAGCATACGAAAAAGGATATTATAGAGATAATACATACTCTTTGGCCACGACAGACGGAAAGATTTCCCTTGATAAAGCTGGATTTACAGAAAATGAGAATGTTGTTGTAATCAGCGCAGAAGGATATAAAGATCTGGAAGTAGTACTGGATAAAAATGGCAAACAGGTCATCGAGAAAGCATCTACTATGGCAATCGAACTTCCGGAAATGATCGTGAATACAGAAATCCCGGTTGTCAACGCAGATCCTATTAAGGAAGAGAAGCCGGTCGTTTCAGAAGATATTTCCGGGAAAGACTTTGAGCTTTCTGAAAAGAATGTTTCCGGTGATGAGACTAAGGAGGAAGACAGCGAAGAAAGCACCGAAGACGCAGAAGATATCGAAAACTCCGGAGATGCAGAAGAGGCGGAAACAGAAAACGAAACAGAAACAGCAGCAGAGTCTGAACCGAACACAGAGGATGCAGCAGAAGAAAATGTACTGGAAGAGGCAGCAGAGCTGTAAAGAAAATACTCAGATACGGGTAGAAAAAAAGCCTGCTGGATGAAAAAAGAAAAGTCCTACGGAAGTAAGATCCGGAGGACTTTTCTTTTTTATAACAAATGCCGGAGCATGTCATGATCCAAACAGATAAGACTTTTGATCTTTAACTGAGTCAGGGACATCCTTTGCTTCTGCTGCGTAAAGGAATAAGCAAATACTGAAGGCTGACTGCGAATATTCTTTGACAACAGTGACACAGATTTTCGCTTTACCAGAACAGGAATGCAAATTTACTTCGCCTGATAATGCTTTCGTCTCCGCGCCTTCGTATACTCCTTCAGTACATGAAAGCATATCTCGATTTCCTCATCAGAACAGGTTTCCCGAAGATAGTCGAGCGTCTGTCCAAAGACGTTCATATCGTATTCGGTGTGGGCGCTGTGAAGCTGGATCCCCTGGTCGGTGGCATGGTAGAGCTGCTTTTTGTTATTACCGGGTTCGGTCGTCCAGGAGATCAGACCTTTCTGTTCCATGCGTTTTAACATCTGGGAGATCGCCGGCTTGGTGCGGTCCCATTCGCGGGAGAGCTCGGTGACTGTTTTTCCCGGATGATCGATGATATATTTTAACATATGGACTTCCACGGGGGTGTATTTTGTCCCGGTCCCATAGTCGATCGGGAGATTGGAGGCCATGTAGAGCATGGAGGCCTGGTGGAGGATATCTGCCATCTCGGCAGCCCGGTTCGGTTTTTCGGTCATATTGTGTGTCCGTCCTTCATCTTAATTTGCACATTACATCAATCTATGCTATCATTACTATATCAAAAAAGAATGCAAAATTCTATATGAAGTTTTACGACAGCTGTTGCTTTCGTTATTTTTCACGGATAGGAATTTTCAGAACTGAAAATTCTGTACGATACCGTTGTGGTCGCGGACTTTGCCGCTTCGGAATGCGAAGCATCGGCAAAATCCCGTTGAAACATATGGACAGCCAGAAGAACGTGGCTTCATTGGGATTGACAAATCATGCCATATGGATTAAGATACAAAAAGAAGTTAATAAGCTTAACAAAAATAACAAACATATAAATTCCGGTCAGAGATACATTTGACCATACAACTTATGGATTGGAGGAACAAGGAATATGAAGATCACAAAAGTATGGGCGGTTTATTTCAGCCCGACAGGAAACGCGAAAAAGGTAGTCACAACGATGGCGAAGCGGGCGGCAGAATGCCTGGGTGTGCCGATGGGAACGGTTGACTTTACACTTCCGGAAAACAGGGAAGGTGTTGTAAGTTTTGATAAGGAAGACCTTGCATTCTTCAGCACTCCGGTCTATGCGGGCCGTATCCCGAACAAGATGCTCCCGTATGTGCAGACTGCGTTTGAGGGAAACGGGGCGCTTGCGGTAGCGGTTTCTGTTTTCGGAAACAGAAATTTTGACAATGGTCTGATCGAGCTTCGGAATGAGCTTGAGGCACACGGCTTCCATACAGTTGCGGGAGCAGGAATTCCGACGGAACATGTTTTCAGCAGCAAGCTTGCAACGGGACGTCCGGATGCAGATGATCTTGTGAAGATCGCAGAGTTTGGTGAGAAGGTGGCAGAAAAGGTTTCTGGATTGACTGAGATCCCGGAAAAGATCGCGGTCCGCGGAGATGATCCGGTCGGGGCATATTATACACCACTTGGAACTGATGGAAAACCGGCGGTATTCTTAAAGGCAAAACCGAAGACGGACCCGGAGAAGTGCACGAAATGCGGAATCTGCGCGACTGTCTGTCCGATGGGATCGATCCCGAAGGACGCGCCGGATACCTGTACCGGAATCTGCATCAAGTGCCAGGCCTGCATCAAGGCATGTCCGACCGGAGCAAAATATTTTGATGATGCAGCATTCTTATCCCATGTGGAGATGTTGAAACAGAATTATACGAGACGCGCGGAGGCAGAGTGGTTTATCTGAGAAAAAAGGTGAAAATACATTCAAATTTTTATGAAGAGTATTTGCACTGCATATCAATATCGGATATACTATAAAAAAGGAGATGATTCGATGTTGACGGATAGGATGAAAGATGAACTGATTCAGGGATTACGTGATATTTTTGCGAATAACATTGAAGCAATTATCCTATATGGATCTGTTGCAAGGAATGAAAGCACGCCGGAAAGTGATATTGATATAGCGGTTATCGTGAAAAAAGGTATGGATATTGAAACGAAAGATCGGTTTATTTGCTGGGCTGCAGATATGGATCTGCGTTATGATCGCGTTTTTTCTATTGTTGATATTGAAAAAGAAAATCTGCAGAAATGGGGGAAAATCCTTCCGTTCTATCAAAATGTCCAGAAGGAGGGAATTGTTCTTTGGAAGGCAGCCTGAAGGAATTAGCCGGATACCGGATGGATCGTGCAAAGGAAATGCTGGTTGCAGCAAGAGAAAATCTTGAGATTGGACAGTACAAAACATCGTTGAACCGATCCTATTATGCGATTTTCCATGCGATGCGTGCGATGAATATTTTAAAAGGTTTTGATTCATCAAAGCATTCGGGAGTTATTGCTTTTTTTAATAAGGAGTATCTCAAAGAAAATATTCTCGATAGGAATTTATCTATCGTAATAAAGAACAGTGCATTTTTAAGAGAAAAATCGGACTATGATGACTTTTATATTGCAAGTAAACAAGAAGCGGAGAAGCAATTGGAAGAAGCAGAACGATTTCTTGATGCAGTGGAAATAGCAATGAATAAAATGAAATAATTTCTGTATCATCTGCAGGGAGTGGACAAGTCACTCCCTGCTTTTTTCGTTTAACAGGAAATTTCGATGGAACTTCCTGTTAAACAAAAAGAAAACCTCTGCATATGAGAATGTTTCCCATCTATGCCGGAATGATTGACAGAAAAACTGGAACTCGCGAAGCGGGTTTTCACTTGTTGAGATCGTGTCGAAAATCAAGATGAAGTCCGCCAGCCGGAGCGTGTTCCCGGGATTATCAGTGTGAGACCGGACACCTCCGATACAGCTGTTATGCCGCACTCTTTCCCGGAACTGGCAGCTTCATAAAAAGATTATAGGACGCATAGAGCAAAAATGCAAGATTATCGATGCACTGGACAGGAAATACTAAAAAATAAGATTCTCCAGCGTTACTGCGGCAAAATCCCGCTACAGTGCGCGGGAATGGAGTGACCGTGTACTGTAACTCTCCAGTTTTTCAAAGTACGGCGCAAACAGTTCCTTTTCGTACGCGTATCCTGCCATGAACACGCAGTCCATAAAGAGTCTTGTGATTTCCGGATCTTCCTGATCGGCAAGGATCCGTGTCCATTCCGTCCTGGCCTGTTCGCTGAGCTTTTTGAGGAGCCTGTTCCGCTCCTCAAAGAGACTGTCGTCGGTCCTGTTTAAGTCCTCCGGCAGGAAGTCCGCAGTCCGTCCGCAGGGAGACGGGCAGGCGGCACAGTCGGGGGCGATGATGGCTTTCTGCTCGTGTATCTGCGAGATGAGATCGTTCGCAGCGGAAGCGGAGAGTGTGTTTCTTGGCATTGCAGCGGCCAGGGAGGCGAAGAGGACCGGGGCAGTTCCTGCCGGGATCTCCTTTGCTTCTGTGGCGCGGGCAAGACCGATGAGGGCGCAGATGACTGCATCCTGTTCCGGGGTACGGCCGGACGGAGTCTGTGAAGTTGATATTGACATAAGATGTTTCCTTTATAATGATTGTAATGTTACTGTACACGAGTAGGAATTTTCTGGACTGAAAATTCTGTACGATACAGTTGCGGCAGCCGATTTTGCTGATTCAGGATGTGAAACATCGGCAAAATCCAGTTACTTCATGATCCGTCCATCCGTCCCGATCGTGTAGACCTGCCACGGAATGAACTTTCCGCTCGCCATCAGGGCATTCTTTACAGCAGCTTCGATCCCGCCGCAGCACGGAACTTCCATGCGGACAACGGTCACACTCTGGATCTCGTTGTTTTTGATGATCTCGGTGAGCTTTTCTGAGTAGTCTACGGAATCAAGTTTCGGACATCCGATGAGTGTTACATGACCGTCGATGAAATCGTTGTGGAAATTTCCGTATGCGTAGGCAGTGCAGTCTGCGGCAACGAGGAGCTTCGCACCGTCAAAATACGGGGCGCGGACCGGGGCAAGCTTAATCTGGACCGGCCACTGGGAGAGTCTGCTCTCCATGGAGACCGGTGTGGAGTGCCCCGGGATCGTTGCACTGTGGGATGCCGCAGCGTGGGAGATCGTGCGGCTCATGGAACCCGGACAACCGGTAAATTCCGGCTTTGGGGCCGGGGCATCAGAAGGCGCCAGGGAAGCAGCCTTTCTCGCGGCCATATGTGCTAAGACAGCCTCATGGTCGTAAGCGGCAGCCTCACGTTCCTCAAAGCTGATCGCATCCGCCGGACAGGCCGGAAGACAGTTTCCAAGTCCATCGCAGTAATCGTCGCGGATCAGCTTTGCTTTTCCGTCGATCATTGCGATCGCACCTTCCTGACAGGCAGCCGCACATGCGCCGCAGCCGTTGCATTTCTTTTCATCAATTTTTACGATGGTTCTTTTCATAATGGTTTCCCCTTTCAGATTTTCGTATCATGCCGGAATGCGGACAAACATTCAGCCGCATTTCCGGTTATTATTCGTGGTATCAATTTGTGGTAACTTTGTGTCATGGATTGACTTTCGTGGGGTAAGTATACTACAATAACATAAAAATGTATGTTGTATTTCCAACGAAAACGTTTGAAGTGCGGAGATTACTGACGAAAAATTTTCGTTGCAAATTTATTTGCATAAGAAAATTTGTCGTCAGTAATCTCCATAGGGCGGACGCCCGAAGCTTCTTGTTTTCATGAAATGAAAACAAGAAGACCGCACTTCCAAAAGAGATAGCAGTTGCAAGTTCACTTGCATAAGAAATTTTTTCGCCATAAATCTCCATAGGGCGGACGCCCGAAGCTTCTTGTTTTCATGAAATGAAAACAAGAAGACCGCACGTGGCAAGAGAACCACACCTGGCCAAAAGCTTGCCTCCACAAAAAAAGGAGCTTCCCATGTTCACAAACGAAACAATCCCGGATTCCCCGCTCTTTGCAGGAATCCAGCCCGAAGAAAAGGAGAGCATCTTAAAGTGTCTCTCCGCAGTAGAAAAAAAATATGAAAAAGGCGACGCTGTCTTTCTCGCAGGGACCGAGATCCATTCGATGGGCTTTGTACTCTCGGGCAGTGTCGAGATCTCCAGAGATGATTTCTGGGGAAACCGTCAGGTCCTTGGACATGCGGGGAGCGGAGAACTCTTCGGTGAGGCCTATGCTTGCATGCCGGGGGAAGCTCTGATGGTGAACGTGGAGGCGGCGGAGAAAAGCCGGATCCTGTTCCTGAATGTCGGGAAGATTTTGAATGTCTGCACGCCGACCTGTTCCCACCACAATCGCCTGATCCACAATCTTCTATATATTATGGCGAAGAAAAATCTCATGCTGACGAGAAAGATCGATCACATGGGACAGCGGTCCATCCGGGAAAAGGTGATGGCGTATCTCTCCTTCGAATCGGAGAGACAGAAAAAGCAGACGTTTACGATCCCCTACAACCGTCAGCAGCTCGCCGATTACCTTGCGGTGGACCGAAGTGCCTTGTCTGCGGAACTTTCCAGGATGAAAAAGGACGGGCTGATCCGGTTTGAGAAGAACTGTTTTCAGTTATAGTATGATATCAGGGTCAAAAGGTCAGAAATCCGATGCAGACCGATCGACAGGAAAAAAAGTCTGCCCGGCATTAGAAGAATAGAAGAAAGGAAAAACTGTCCGGCCGGACAATGCCAGATCATGCGGGCATGAGAGTACCGACCGGTGACAGCCACAAAAAACATGATGACAAACAGAGATGAGATCGAGGAGCGCAGACTCCGGCGGGAACAGAACCGGAGAAAACGAAGAAAACAGGAGCGGATCCGCCGTATGATCTTAGGGGGTCTGGCGGCCGTGGTCGTGATCGCCGTGATCACGACAGCGGTGCTCGTGACGAAGAAACTTACCGGGAGAAAACAGGTGAACCCGGCAGATGTAAAGGTGCCGGAGTATGTAAAAGTGGATCTTCTGACTCCGAATAAGTATTCCAGACCGCAGACTCCTCTGGAGAAAGTAAACGGGATCGTGGTCCATTACGTTGCGAATCCCTGCAGCACCGCGCTGGAGAACCGGAACTATTTTGAAGGTCTGAAAGATCAGACGGGTTCGAAGACGACATCAGCCAGCAGCCATTTTGTGATCGGACTTGAGGGAGAAGTGGTACAGTGTATTCCGCTCGATGAGGTCGCCTACGCCTCCAACAACAGGAACAGCGACACGATCTCCATCGAGTGCTGTCATCCGGACGAGACCGGAAAATTTTATGACAGTACATATCAGACACTGGTGAATCTGTGCGCGTACCTCTGTGTTGAGTTTGATCTGAAGCCGGACGATATCATCCGTCATTATGATGTGACGGGTAAGATCTGTCCGAAGTATTTTGTGGACCATCCGGAAGAATGGGAAACATTTCACAAAGATGTAAAAAATGCGATCAGAATCCGGAAAAAATAATGGGACAATCACTAAAAATCCGAAATTCATTTTGAATTCTTTACCTAAAATTTACAAATATTATATTTAGAATTGAAAAAATACTGTGCTCTATGATATGATGGAGCACAGGGAGAAAATCCGTCGGAAGAAGTCGAAAACGGCGGCATTTTGCCCGCTGCTCGCGAAACTCCGGGCGGCGACAAAAGAGAATGGAGAAGACATTATGAATATCGGATATCTGGAAAGTATCTTCAGTTTCCTGGGCGGTCTCGGTATGTTCCTGTACGGCATGAGCATTATGGGCGACGGCATGCAGAAATCGGCCGGAAGTAAGCTGAACAAGTTCCTGAGAATGGTGACGGACAACCGGCTCCTTGCGGTCGGACTTGGCGCCCTGATCACCGCGATCCTGCACAGCAGCGGAGCGACAACTGTCATGGTCGTCGGCTTTGTAAACGCCGGGATCCTGAATCTGACCCAGGCGGTCGGCGTCATCATGGGCGCGAACATCGGTACGACGATCACCGCATGGATGGTTTCCTTAAACTCTCTCGGTGATGCGATGAAAGTGCTGCAGCCGTCCTTCTTTGCACCGCTTGTTGTTGCAATCGGTTCTTTCTGTCTGATGTTTTCAAAGAAGAAGAAAGAAAGTCTGGTCGGTGAGGTCTGTATCGGTGTCGGACTCCTGTTTGTGGGATTGACGTTTATGTCAAGTTCCGTTGCTCCGTACACGGATGCTCCGATCTTTGCGAAGGCATTTGCGGTTCTCGGAAGAAATCCGATCCTGGGAATCATGGTCGGAGCGCTTGTAACTGCGATCATCCAGAGCTCCACCGCCTCTGTCGGAATTCTTCAGACGCTGGCGGCAAGCGGAGTCGTGACAACGAACGCTGCGATCTATATCACACTCGGACAGAATATCGGTTCCTGTCTGACTGCGATCTTATCGAGTGCAGGCGCAAGCCGGAATGCGAAGCGCGCTTCGGTGATCCACCTGACGTTCAACAGTTTCGGTGCGATCGTCTTCGGGATCGGAATGTATGTGATCTCCATGATGCGCCCGGATATTGCTCAGGGAAGTATCAATGCGTTGCAGATCTCGATCTTCCACACGTTTTTCAACCTGACGAACACCCTGATGCTATTCCCGTTTGCAAAACAGCTCGTTGCGTTCTCCGGTCTGATCGTGCGTGAGACAGAGGAGGACGAGAAGAAAGAGGAGAAAAAGGAAGACGAGCTTCCGGTTCTCGACGAACGTATCTTCAAGTCTCCGACATTTGCACTGGAAGTCGGCGTGATGGAAGTTGTTCATATGGGTAAGATGGCGCTTGCAAATTTAAAACTTGCAACGAGTGTTCTTGTCGAGGGAAAGTATGAACATCTGGATGAGGTCTTTAAGAATGAGACAGAGATCGATATTTTAAATAAGAAGCTGACCGAATATCTCATCAAGGTCAACAATCTCTCTTTAAACGAGAAGCAGAAGGTGCAGGTCAGCAATCTGTTTTACAGCATCAGCGACTTAGAGCGCGTTGGCGACCATGCGGAAAACCTCGCAGAGGCAGCTCAGTATCTGAAGGAACATCAGCTTGCTTTTTCTGAGACGGGTATCGAGGACCTTAAAGAAATCTCCGTAGCGGCCATCGGTGCGGTGGATCATGCAGTCGCAGCCAGAAATGATGGCAATATGGAAGATATCCGACAGGTCAGCAAGCTCGAGGACCGCGTGGATACTCTGGAAGAAGAGATGCGCGACAAGCATATCGAACGTCTCTCCAAGAACGAGTGCAACCCGTCCGCAGGCGTTGTATTCCTGGATATCTTAAGCAACCTGGAACGTATCTCTGACCATGCTTACAATGTGGCCGGATATGTGAAAGATGAGCTGTAAGAGTGGAATAACTTTGATAAGATCAGGATCCTGTATACAGATCCCGGTGAACGTACCGGTTGTATACGGGATCTTTTTTATTTAACAGAACTTCCTGTTAAATAAAAAGGCACTGCGTGCCTAAGATGCGCACTCGCGCGAAGATGAAGATTGTCGCAAGCGACCGCGCGAGACGCCGAATGTGCCGAAGCACATTCTTTTTATGATTTTTACCTTGCCAGTTTTTCTTAACTCCCGTATAATAAAGACATCAGACAACTTGAAATAAATGTGGGGAAAATATATGGAAACAAAGAAAAAAGAAGACCGGAAACTCCTGGGAAGCCAGATCGAAGACCGGATCCTGGAGTATATAGAAAAGAAACCGCTGGCGGTGGGGGATCGTCTGCCAAACGAGTTTGAACTTGCGGAAATGTTCGAGGTGGGGCGAAGTACGATCCGTGAGGCGGTGAAGGGCCTGGTGACAAAAGGGGTCCTTCAGGTGAGAAGAGGCGCCGGAACTTATGTGCAAAGCCTGACACCGGTCGAGGATGATCCGCTGGGACTTACCGCAAAACTTCACGATAAATTTAAGCTGGCGCTTGATCTCTTCGATGTCCGCCTGATCCTGGAGCCGGAGATCGCGGCGAAGGCGGCTGTCTATGCGACGGATGAGGATATCGAGACTCTAAAAAGGCTGTGTAAGGAGACGGAGGAACTCTATCTCGCGGACAAGGACCATATGCCGAAGGACATCGAGTTCCATACCTGGATCGCCCGCTGCAGCAAAAACCAGGTCATGGAATCCCTGATCCCGATCATCAATTCGGGGATCAATACGTTCGTGAACCTGACAAGACGTGCGCTGCGGACGGAGACGATCGTGACTCACCGCGCGATCACGGAGGCGATCGCTTCCCACGATTCCACGGGGGCGCGATGCGCGATGGTGATGCACCTGACGTATAACCGGCAGGAGCTTTTAAGACGGCGGACGGCCTACGAGCAGATGGGAGACGAGGCGTGACTTTTCACGGGTAGGAATTTTCAGAACTGAAAATTCCGTATGATACCGTTGTGGTCGCGGATTTTGCCGATTCGGAATGCGAAGCATCGGCAAAATCCCGTTACAGTGCGCGGGCATGGAGTGCCCGTGTACTGTAACGATGAGGCGGCAAAATCGGGACAGAATGCAGCAGATTGTTTGGGAAAATAAAAAATCAGGGTCAGGTACATCTACACCGGAATCATCAGTCTGATGATTCCGTCAGGGAAATGACCGGATCATGGTGATAATGGAATAAAAAGCAGGATTGCAGGGGAAAATAATGCACAATTTTCCCCTGCTTTTTTTGTGCGAAAAAGAGAAAAGCCAAAATACATCAGACATGTATTGCAAAAAGTATAGAAAAATGTTAGATTATGCACATAGACATAAGACATCAGACGAATACAAAAAATAAGCGCCGGAATCCCCGGAGATGTCTGATGAAAATGCCGGAAAGCTCCAGTACTCATCTGGTTTTCACGGTATGCATCACAAGCGCGGTCCCGTCCTGGGGTATCATGCGGATGCCGCGCGTCAAAAAACACAAATATATTGGGAGGTAAATCCACTATGTCTGAAGGAGTTGTACTCAACCCGACCCGCCTTGTCCTGGCAGCCCTGATCGGTCTGGTGATCCTGCTTGTCCTGATCATCAAGTTTAATGTTCAGGCGATGATCGCGATCCTGATCGGTGCGATCTGTATCGGACTTCTCGCGGGAATGCCGACACAGGACATTATTTCGGCAGTAAATGATGGAATTGGAAACACGTTAAAAGGAATTGCCCTGCTTGTAGGTCTGGGATCCATGTTCGGTGCGATCTTAGAGGTATCGGGCGGCGCGCAGACCATCGCTGTCACGATGGTAAAGAAGTTCGGTGATGAGAAGGCCGCCTGGGCGCTCGGTATCACAGGTCTCGTGATCGCGATGCCGGTATTCTTCGATGCAGGACTGATCATTCTGATCCCGCTTGCGTTCTCACTCGCGAAGAAGACAAAGCGTTCCTCCCTTCATTATGTTATTCCGCTTCTCGCAGGACTTGCGGTCGGACATGCGTTCATTCCGCCGACACCGGGTCCGGTCCTTGTAGCGACAATGCTGAATGTAGACCTCGGCTGGGTCATCTTAGTCGGAATCTTCTGCGGAATCTTCGCGATGATCGTTGCCGGTCCGGTATGGGGATCCATCTGCGGAAAGAAATATTTTGTTCCGGTTCCGGAGAGCGTAGCGAACCAGGAAGAGATCGACGAATCCAAACTTCCGAGCTTCGGACTGATCGTCGGAATTATCCTGATCCCGTTAGTGCTGATCATCCTGGACTCCATCTGCGGTGTTGTACCGGCTCTTGCAGGTGTTGCTCCGATCTTCGAGTTCCTCGGTGAGCCGTTTGTAGCGCTTCTGATCGCGACACTTGCCGCAATGTTCGGTCTTGGATTAAGACATGGATACACGATGAAAGAGCTTGAGAAGGTCATGACAAAGTCCCTGGAGCCGACCGGTCTGATCCTTCTTGTGACAGCGTGCGGCGGCGTGCTCAGATATGTACTTCAGTATTCCGGACTCGGAGATGTGATCGGAAACGCAGTTGCGTCCATGAATCTCCCGATCGTTGTACTGGCATTCATCATTGCGGTCCTTGTCCGCATCAGCGTTGGTTCTGCAACCGTTGCGATGACCATGGCGGCCGGTATCGTTGCAGCACTTCCGGGAATCAGCGAGCTTTCCCCGTTATACCTCGCATGTACCGTAGCAGCGGTAGCAGGCGGTGCGACTGTCTGCTCCCACTTTAATGACTCCGGTTTCTGGCTGGTAAGATCCCTTGTCGGAATCGATGAGAAGACGACTTTAAAGACATGGACCATCATGGAGACATTAGTCGGCGGAACAGGATTTATCGTAGCGCTGATCATCTCATTCTTCGCGTAAGATTTTACGTTGACAGCCCGGATGAGATACACAATAATACCCACCACACAAAGAAAGAAGGAACTATCATGAAATGTCTGAAAAGCCAGGAAATGAGAAAACTTGCACCGGAGCTTGATCCGTTAAGGATCGGTACCGGCTGGAAACCGGAAGAGCTTGCAATGCCGCAGATCATCATCGAGAGCACCGCGGGCGACAGCCATCCGGGAAGCGGACATCTCCATATTTTAGTAGATGAAGTAAAGAAAGGGATCGCAGAGGCAGGCGGCCGCGGCGCAAAGTATTTCTGCACCGATATCTGTGACGGCGAGAGCCAGGGAACAGACGGCATCAACTACAGCCTTGCAAGCCGTGAGATGATCGCAAACATGATCGAGATCCACGCGAACGCGACTCCGTTTGATGCGGGCGTTTATCTCGCAAGCTGCGATAAGGGAATGCCGGCAAACCTGATGGGATTATTCCGCGTGAATATCCCGGCAGTCGTTGTTCCGGGCGGAACCATGAACGCAGGTCCGGAGATGCTGACACTTGAGCAGCTTGGAATGTACAGCGCACAGTTCGAGCGCGGAGAGATCGATGAGAACCGTTTAAACTGGGCAAAACACAATGCATGTCCGAGCTGCGGTGCATGTTCCTTCATCGGAACTGCATCCACGATGCAGATCATGGCAGAGGCTCTCGGTCTTGCACTTCCGGGAAGTGCCCTGATGCCGGCGACAAGCCCGGATCTCTTAAACTATGCGAGAGAGGCCGGAAAACAGGCCGTAAAGCTCGCAAAGATGGACAATATGCGTCCGAGCGATATCGTGACCATGGAAAGCTTTGAGAACGCGATCCTGGTACATGCGGCAATCTCCGGAAGTACGAACTGCCTGCTCCATCTTCCGGCGATCGCCCATGAACTCGGGATCGAGATTACAGGCGACACCTTCGACAGACTCCACCGCGGTGCGAAATATCTCCTCGATATCCGCCCGGCAGGAAAGTGGCCGGCAGAGTGCTTCTACTATGCGGGCGGTGTTCCGGCGATCATGGAGGAGATCAAGGATCAGCTTCACCTGGATGTCATGACCGTGACCGGAAAGACACTCGGTGAGAACTTAAAGGAATTAAGAGAGAACGGATTTTATGAGCGCTGTGAGAAGTGGCTTCAGAAGTTCAACGAGCGCTATGGAACATCCGTGACACGCCAGGACATCATCCGTCCGGCTGACAAGGCGATCGGAACAGATGGAAGTATCGCAGTTCTCCGCGGAAACCTTGCTCCGGAAGGCGCTGTCATCAAGCATACCGCGTGCCCGAAGGAAATGTTCAAAGCAGTCCTCAAGGCGAGACCGTTCGACAGCGAGGAAGAGTGCCTCGATGCAGTCCTGAAACATAAAGTACAGAAAGGCGATGCAGTCTTCATCCGCTATGAGGGCCCGAAGGGAAGCGGCATGCCGGAGATGTTCTACACATCCGAGGCGATCAGCAGCGACAAGGAACTCGGACGTTCCATCGCCCTCATCACAGACGGAAGATTCTCCGGTGCGTCCACAGGTCCGGTCATCGGACACTGCAGTCCGGAGGCGGCAGACGGCGGCCCGATCGCCCTCGTTGAGGAAGGCGATCTGATCGAGATCGATGTTATGGAGAGAAAGTTAAATATCATCGGCATCAAGGGCGAGAGAAAGACTCCGGAGGAGATCGATGCAGTCCTTGCTGAGAGAAAGAAAAACTGGAAACCGAGAGAGCTCCGTTACAAGAGCGGCGTGCTTCGCATGTTCAGCGAGCATGCGGCAAGCCCGATGAAAGGTGCTTATCTGGAGTTTTAAAAAATATTTTCTGGAAGAGAAGATCATAAATCCCCTGCAGTAACCGAAAACTGTGTCTGCAGGGAAAAAAGGAAAGTCCGGGAACGCGGCTGCATGGAGACATGCAAAACGCGGTTCCCGGATTTTTGCTTCAGGTTTTGGAATAGGGGATTGCACGAACGAGTGTTCCTGTGGTAAAATATTCATATATATGCTTCCGGTTGCGGGAGAGGTCGGGAAGGAAAGATTACGTCCGGATCTGACCGGATCCGGGAACATGAAAGGGGAACAGGATGAACAATTATGATACATTAAATCCGATGCAGAGGGAAGCTGTCTTTACCACGGAAGGTCCGCTCTTAGTGCTGGCGGGAGCCGGATCCGGAAAGACGAGAGCCCTGACGCACCGGGTTGCTTATTTAATAGAAGAAAAAGGAGTAAAACCGTGGAATATCCTCGCGATCACCTTCACGAACAAGGCGGCGGGTGAGATGCGGGAACGCGTCAACCAACTCGTGGATTTCGGTGCGGACAGCGTATGGGTCAGCACGTTCCACTCCCTCTGTGTGCGGATCTTAAGAAGATTTATCGAAAATCTCGGATATACGACAGATTTCTCGATCTACGATTCCGATGACACAAAGACGCTCATGAAGCAGATATTCAAGGATCTGGAAGTGAACCAGAAGGTTCTAAAGGAGCGGGGCGTTCTCGGTGTGATCTCCTCCGCAAAGAATGAGATGATCTCACCGGAAGAGTTTTTGCTAAGCGCAAAGGCTGACGGCGATTCGAGACTCCAGCGGATCGGGGAACTCTACATGGAATACCAGAAACGCCTGAAAAAGAATAATGCCCTGGATTTCGATGATCTCCTCGTAAAGACGGTCGAGCTCTTCCAGGCAAAGCAGGAGGTCCTGGAGTATTATCAGGACCGCTTCCGATATATCATGGTGGACGAGTACCAGGATACAAATACGGTGCAGTTTAAGCTGGTCAGCCTGCTTGCGGCGAAATACCGCAACATCTGTGTCGTGGGAGATGATGACCAGTCGATCTACCGGTTCCGCGGCGCCAATATCAAAAATATTCTGAGTTTTGAGGAGACATTCCCGGGCGCAAAGGTGATCAAGCTGGAGCAGAATTACCGTTCCACGAAGATGATCCTGGATTCCGCGAACGAGGTGATCAAGAACAACTCCGGGCGTAAAGATAAGACACTCTGGACGGAGAACGAGGTGGGCGAGAGACCGGTATTCCGGGAGTTTGGCTCCTCCTTTGATGAGGCAGAATGGGTGGTACGGGATATTGTAAAAAAAGGCGGTCCGTGGAAGGACTACGCGATCCTCTACCGTACAAATGCCCAGTCCCGTCTGTTTGAGGAGAAATGTATCGCATATAACCTGCCGTACCATCTTGTGGGCGGCGTGAACTTCTATCAGAGAAAAGAGATCAAGGATATCCTCTGCTACTTAAAGACGATCGCAAACGGCCGGGATGATCTGGCTGTCCAGAGGATCATCAATGTCCCGAAACGCGGGATCGGTGCGATGAGCGTTGCCCGCGTGAACATGTTCGCGATGGAGAACGACATGAGTTTCTACGAGGCGCTGGAGCGGGTTCAGGCGGTTCCGGGGATCGGAAAAGCGGCGTTAAAGATCGGCGTGTTTACGGATCAGATCGGTGAATTCCGAAAGATGCTGCGGGAAGAGAAAACGATCAAAGATGTGATCGAGGCGGTTCTTGAAAAGACCGGATACCGGGAAGAGCTGAAGGAAGAGGGCGAGGTGGAAGCCGAGTCCAGACTGGAAAATATCGAGGAATTGATCAATAAGGCTGTCTCCTACTGGGAGAGCGCGGATGAGCCGAGTCTCTCTGAGTTCCTGGAAGAGGTTGCCTTGGTTGCGGATATCGACAGTATGGATGAGTCGGAGGACCGGATCATCCTTATGACGCTTCATTCTGCGAAAGGCCTGGAGTTTCCGTATGTATACCTTGTCGGAATGGAAGACGGACTTTTCCCGAGCATGATGTCGCTCATGGAGGGACCGGAGGCGTTAGAGGAAGAGCGCCGTCTCTGCTATGTCGGTATCACGAGAGCGGAGAAGCGGCTGACCCTGACGGCGGCAAAGAGCCGGATGGTGAAGGGCGAAATGCAGTATGCGAGAACGAGCCGGTTTATCAATGAGATCCCGGATGTCTGCCTGGAGCGGCCGGATCAGGATGATTCAAAGAGCGGGTGGAGGAAGACCGCGGCCGACTTTGATGAGGCGATTGCGAAGGCCGGACTTCTGTGGGAGAAATCTGCGGAAACTGCGAAAACTGCCATAGGAGGACACGGCGGAAGATGTAAGGACCGTCCGTCCGGTGTGAGCCTGTTCGGACAGAAGTCAGATGCATACAAGAGTCCGTATGTGTCAAAAACATCGGGAACACCGTCATCAACGCCGGCCTTCGGAAAGGCGTTTACGGTGGAAAAACCAAAGAATCTTGACTATTCCGAAGGCGACCGGGTTCATCACATGCGGTTCGGAGATGGAACCGTAAAAGCGATCACGGACGGCGGAAAAGACTTCGAGGTGACGGTCGAATTTGACCGGGAGACAGTCGGAACGAGAAAGATGTTTGCGTCGTTTGCGAAGCTGAAAAAAATTTGAGTTAGCGATTGATTTTTTCGGAGAAATCGCATATACTAGATAACAGCTAAGGAATCCAGTTATATTTCCACAACTACCCGAAAACCCCCGGAGGTGCTAGCTCCGGGGGTTTTCTCGCTCTTTACAGCGAGCTGAACTGTTCAGGCTGTCACTGTCTGTTGTTTCTGTCCAGCCATTTGCAAACATAGTAGCCAACTAAACTTGCCATGACAGAAACAAGGAATCCAGTTATGTATTCCATACTACCACCTCCTTTCTGCTGGAGGTCGACAGCAACTTAATTTTACCATATTTTTGGGGAGGGCTCCATGCGTAGGATGTAGAAAAGAACAGGTGATTTTTGGTTACTTTTTACGGATAGGAATTTTCTGAATTGAAAATTCCGTATAATGCAGTTGCGGTCGCAGATTTTGCCGATTTGGAATGCGAAGCATCGGCAAAATCCTGTTACAGGTAACAGTTTTTTCAGTTATCCTGTGGCTGGAATGAAGAGATCAAAAATTTAGGATAGTAAAAATCAGAAAAGCATGGTATACTATTAAAAAATATCGCTTTGAATGGAAATGTTCGACCAGGAGAGCGGCAGCCGTGAAAGCTCCGGGAGAGCTCCGGGAGAGCGAAACAGCTGCAAAAACAGAAAGGATGTGCGAGAATGAACAAATTCGATATGATGAGTAAAGACGCACTCAGTAAAATGGAAGAACTTATGAACGCGTCCAAACTGAACGAACTGCTTCATAAAAAAGAAGAAGAAGATAAGAAAAAGACCTGTATTCTCTGGATTCTTGCGATCATCGGTGCAGTGGCTGCAGTAGCAGCGATCGCGTATGCGGTTTATCGTTTCTTCACTCCGGATTATCTGGAAGACTTTGAGGACGATTTCGACGATGATTTCGATGACGACTTTTTCGAGGATGAGGAGGAAGCTCCGAAGAAAGTGGAAAAAGCAGCAGAGAAAAAAGATGAGGACGAGGAGACAGAGGCTTAAAAGTTCGCGGACTGCCGGGATGGCAGTGTGAAAAGTCTTGTGCTCATGACAGAAAAGAGGCTGTGGCAGGGAGTACGCTTGCCCGGCCTCTTTTGTTTAACAGGAACTTCCTGTTAAACAAAAAGGCACTACGTGCCTAAGATGCACACTCGCGCGAAGATGAAGGTTGTCGCAAGCGACCGCGCTCGGCGCGAGAATGTGCCGAGGCACATTTTTTTTTAACAGAAAATTCTTTTTTATATAGACAGAAGGAGAAGAGATGAAAAAAGGTGAGATTTACACCGGAGTGGTGGAAAAGATGGATTACCCGAACAAGGGAGTTCTCCACATCGGTGAGGAGAAAGTGGTTGTAAAGAACGCGCTTCCGGGTCAGACTGTGGAGATCGCGATCTCGAAGCAGAGAAAGGGAAAATGTGAGGGACGGCTTCTTAAAGTGGTAACACCGGCAGATTACGAAAAGGCCGAGGGTGCATGTCCGCATCGCGCAGACTGCGGCGGATGTACATACCAGACCGTGCCGTATGAAGAGCAGTTAAAGATCAAGGAGAGACAGGTCCGTGCACTCCTGGATCCGGTTCTCCCGGAAGGCTACAACTTTGAGGGGATCAAGGGAAGTCCGCTGACGAGAGCGTACCGCAACAAGATGGAATTTTCCTTCGGAGATGAATTCAAGGATGGTCCGATGACACTCGGTATGCACAAACGCGGCAGCTTTTATGATATCGTGACGGTAGATCAGTGTGTTCTGGTGCATCCGGACTGCTGTAAGATCTTAAAGGCAACTCTGGACTATTTTACGGAGCAGGGTGCGACATTTTATAAAAAAATGGCGCATGTGGGATATCTGAGACATCTTCTCGTCCGCCGCGGTGTGAAGACAGGGGAGATCCTTGTGGACCTTGTGACTTCCACACAGACGGAAGGAACCTGGAAGAGTGAAGCGAACGAGGAAGAATTACTTGAAGGCTGGAAAGAGGAACTCCTTGCGCTTGATCTGGAAGGAGCCTTTGCCGGAATTCTCCATACGGAGAATGACAGTCTTGCGGATGTGGTACAGAGTGACCGCACGGTGATTCTTTACGGACAGGATTTCTTTATGGAAGAGCTTCTTGGGCTGAAATTCAAGATCACACCGTTTTCCTTCTTCCAGACGAATTCCCTGGGTGCGGAAGTTCTCTACGAGACAGCCCGCGAGTATATCGGTGACACGAAAGGAAGAAAGGTATTCGACCTTTACAGCGGTACTGGTACGATCGCACAGATCCTGGCCCCGGCGGCAGAACATGTGACGGGCGTGGAGATCGTTGAGGAGGCAGTTGAGGCTGCAAAGATCAATGCACAGAGGAACGGACTTACAAACTGCGACTTTATCGCCGGAGATGTCCTGAAGGTGCTGGATACGCTGGAAGAGCGCCCGGACCTCATCGTCCTGGATCCACCGAGAGACGGGATCCATCCGAAGGCGCTGCCGAAGATTATCAAATACGGCGTTGATCACATGGTCTACATTTCCTGCAAACCGACGAGTCTTGCGAGAGATCTTGTTGTTCTCCAGGCAGGCGGATACACGGCAAAACGGATCTGCTGTGTGGACATGTTCCCTGCAACAACCGGGATCGAGACCGTGTGCTTATTGGAAAAGCAGAAAAGTGCGGACGAATAGAGTGTTCGAAGAATAAGATAAAAAAGTTGAAGGGTCGGGATGTAAGTTCCGGCTCTTTTCAGTTGTTGTTCAGTTCACATGTCAGCTGCTGAAAAAGTCTTCTTTGTCATACTCAGGGATCATCAAAAAGATAATCTAAAAATTTTGTCAAAAACAGTTGAAAAAAACATTATAAGGTGCGATAATGTTTCTGTGCTTGTTTATTAAACAACCTTATAACGAGGAGGATCATTATGAAGAAACAGTTAAGTGTCATTCTTGCAGCATCCATGGTTCTTTCCATGACAGCCTGCGGAGGCAGCAGCCAGACAGCAGAGACAACAGCAGCAGCGGCAGATACGACCGCAGCGGCAGCAGCGGATCAGACAGCGGCGGCAGCCGAGACGACCGGCGAGGGCGTGGATCCGGCGGATCTGAAAGTCGGCTTCATCTTTATCGGCGATGAGAACGAAGGCTACACCGCAGCTCATTACGCAGGTGCCAAGAAGATGCAGGAAGCATTAGGTCTCAAGGATGACCAGTTAATTGTAAAGTGGAACACACCGGAGGACGAGACTGCTTATGACGCAGCTGTCGATCTTGCGGATCAGGGATGCCAGCTTGTATTTGCAAACAGCTTCGGTCAGGAAGACTATGTAAAACAGGCAGCAGAGGAATTCCCGGACGTCCAGTTCTGCCATGCAACCGGTTACCAGGCTGCATCCAGCGGACTTTCCAACTTCCACAACTTCTTTACAAATATTTATGAGTCCCGTTACGTTTCCGGCGTTGTCGCAGGAATGAAATTAAACGAGATGAAAGAAAAAGATCCGTCTATGGATCTCAAGATCGGTTATGTCGGCGCTTACCCGTACGCAGAGGTGATCAGCGGATTCACTTCCTTCTTCCTCGGCGCACGTTCCGTTTGCCCGGAAGCTCATATGGAAGTAACTTACACAAACAGCTGGGGAAGCTTCGATCTTGAGAAAGAGGCAGCTGAGGCTCTGATCGCGGACGGCTGTGTTCTGATCTCCCAGCACGCGGATACAACAGGCGCTCCGACCGCATGTGAGGCAGCTGGCGTTCCGTGCGTAGGCTACAACATCTCCATGATCGCGACAGCTCCGACACAGGCTCTTACATCCGCATCCATGGACTGGGGCATCTACTACACATTCGCAGCACAGAGCGTAGTTGACGGAACAGAGATCCCGGCTGACTGGTGCCGCGGATTCGCAGACGGTGCAGACAAGCTCACAGAGTTAAATGAGAACGCAGTTGCAGCAGGAACAGCAGAGAAGGTCAAAGAGGTTGAGGACTCCATCGCAAGCGGCGACCTCAAGGTATTCGCTACTGACACCTGGACTGTAAACGGCAAGAAAGCCGAGGATGACGCAGAGCTCATGGACAAGTACAAAGATTACATCTATGACGGTTACTTCCACGAGTCCGAGAAAGCTTCCGCTCCGTCCTTCGATATCATCATCGACGGCATCGAGAGCCAGGCGTAATATGAATGAAACGGCAGGAAGTCGATGGAAATTCCTGTCTGTGTGAGAGGAGCGGCATCCGGAGGACTGTAAAATACAGAACCCGGGTGCCGGTTCCAATCTCAAAAAGAGATACAGGCGAAACTGCTGGAATACGACAGTTTCGCTATTTTTCGCCTAATGGTCCGGGCGGAAAGGACCAGAAAAAATTACGTGGGAGGTCTGTTCGTGGCAGCACAGGATAACGCAATTGAATTAAAAAACATCACGAAGCGGTTTGGCAGCGTCGTGGCGAACGACAAGGTATGTCTGACCGTCAAAAAAGGAGAGATCCTTTCCATTCTCGGTGAGAACGGAAGCGGAAAGACGACACTGATGAATATGCTGTCCGGAATCTATTTTCCGGATGAAGGGGAGATCTATGTCGATGGAAAAGAAGTGACGATCGCATCTCCGAAAGACTCGTTTGCCCTGGGCATCGGCATGATCCATCAGCATTTCAAGCTGGTTGACGTTCTCACAGCAGCGGAGAATATCATCCTCGGACTTCCGGGAAAAGAAGTTTTAAAGATGGATGAGGTGCGGAAAAAGATCAAAGGTCTTGTGGACAAGTACGGATTTGACCTGGATCCGGATCAGAAGATCTACGAGATGTCCGTTTCCCAGAAACAGACGGTCGAGATCATCAAAGTCTTATACCGCGGAGCAAACATCCTGATCCTTGATGAGCCGACAGCCGTTCTGACCCCGCAGGAGACAGAGAAACTCTTTGCGGTCCTCAGAAATATGAGAGTGGATGGACGTTCCATCATCATTATCACGCACAAACTTCATGAAGTGTTGTCCTTATCCGACCGCGTGGCGATCCTGCGAAAAGGAAAATATATCGGAACCGTCGAGACAAAGGATGCGACTTCCGAATCTCTTACCGAAATGATGGTAGGCCAGAAAGTGGACCTTGACATCAAACGCTCCGCACCGAAAGATCTCACAAGACGTCTTCTCGTGCAGGATCTGACATGCGTAAATCCGGAGAACGTCATGACCTTAAATCATGCGACCTTCAGTGCATACGGCGGCGAGATCCTTGGAATCGCCGGTGTTGCGGGAAGCGGACAGAAGGAACTTTTAGAGGCGATCGCGGGACTTGAAAAGACATCTGAAGGTTCCGTTATGTACTACCCGCCGGACGGCATCGGGATCGACCTTGCGACAAGGGATGCGACAGAGATCCGGAATCTCGGGATCCACCTGTCCTTCGTTCCGGAGGACCGTCTCGGAATGGGACTTGTCGGCTCCATGGACATCACTGACAACATGATGCTCCGCGGATACAACAACGGACATAACTTCTTTGTTGACCGGAATACACCGAAAAAGCTGGCGGAAGATCTGATCCGCCGTCTGGAGATCGTGACGCCGGGAACGACGACACCGGTAAGACGACTTTCCGGAGGAAATGTCCAGAAAGTCCTTGTCGGACGTGCAATCTCCTCAAATCCGACTGTCCTCATGGTTGCATATCCGGTCCGCGGACTTGATATCAACTCCTCCTACACGATCTACAACCTGCTCAATGAACAGAAGGAGAAAGGCGTTGCAGTCATCTGTGTCGGAGAGGACCTGGACGTTCTCCTGGAACTCTGTGACCGGATCCTCGTTCTCTGCGGCGGTTCCATCTCGGGGATCGTGGATGCGAGAACTACAACGAAAGAGGAGATCGGACTTCTTATGACAAAGACCGGAAAGGAGAAGAAAGATGAGTAGTATCCATATTTCCAAAAGGGACGGAATGCCTTTCGCGAAAGCGCTCATGATCCGGCTGATCGGCGTCCTGTTATCCCTGGTCGTGTGCGCGGTGGTGATCGTTGCACTCACAAAATTAAATCCGGTGGAAGTCTATAAGGCGATCTTTTCCGGAGCTGTCGGAACATCGAGACGTGCCTGGGTGACGATCCGTGACGCGCTGATCCTGCTCTGCGTGGCGATTGGTCTGACACCGGCGTTCAAGATGCGGTTCTGGAACATCGGTGCGGAGGGACAGGTCCTCATGGGCGGCTGCGTCTCCGCGGCGATCATGATCTACGGGGCTGACCATTTCGGAACGGCGCAGCTGATCCCGATGATGGTGGTCGGCAGTATCGTTGCAGGAATGATCTGGGGACTGATCCCGGCATTCTTTAAAGCGCACTGGAACACGAACGAAACGCTGTTTACCCTGATGATGAACTACGTTGCGATGCAGATCATCACGTTCTGTATCGTTTTCTGGGAGAATCCGGCAGGTTCCAATACCGTCGGCATCATCAACTCCAAGACAAAGCTCGGCTGGCTCCCGGCACTCTCCGGACTGACTTACGGCTGGATCGTCGTGATCGTCCTCGTGCTTACCGTTGCCATGTTCGGTTACTTAAAGTACAGCAAACAGGGCTACGAGATCTCGGTTGTCGGCGAGAGTGAGAATACGGCGAAGTACGTCGGCATCAACGTAAAGAAGGTCATCATGCGCACGATGGCGATCTCCGGTGCGATCTGTGGTCTCGCAGGCTTTATCATCGTCAGCGGTTCCAGCCATACGATCTCCACGAGCACGGCGGGCGGACGCGGATTTACTGCGATCATCGTCGCATGGCTCTCAAAATTCAACACGTTTACAATGGTCGTGATCTCCTTCTTCCTGGTTTTCATGGAGCAGGGCGCAGGTCAGATCGCCTCCCAGTTCAACTTAAATGAGAACGCCTCCGAGGTCATCACGGGGATCATCCTGTTCTTCATCCTCGGCAGCGAATTCTTTGTAAACTATAAGATCCAGTTCAAGAAGAAAGAGGAAGGAGGACATACAAAATGAGCGTGATCATCATTTTCCTTCAGAAAGCGATCGCACAGGGTATTGGAATGCTCTATGGTGCACTCGGCGAGATCGTGACGGAGAAATCCGGTAACTTAAACCTCGGTGTTCCGGGTGTCATGTACATGGGCGGCATTGCAGGCCTCATGGGCGCGTTCTTCTATGAGAACGGAAATCCGGCTCCGAACGGACTTGTGGGACTTATCATTTCCTTCCTCTGCGCGTTTCTTGCGGGCATCATCGGCGGACTGATCTACAGTATCCTGACGATCACTCTGCGCGCAAACCAGAACGTGACGGGGCTTGCACTGACCACCTTCGGAACAGGCTTCGGAAACTTCTTCGGCGGTTCCCTTTCCGCTCTTGCGGGCGGTGTCGGTCAGATCTCCGTCGCCTCAACTGGTGCAGCTTATACAAAGTCGATCCCGGTGCTGAGCCAGATCCCGGTGATCGGACCGGTGCTGTTTTCCTACGGATTTATGACATACCTCTGCATTATCCTGGCATGTGTGCTCGCGTTTTTCCTCGCAAAGACGAGAAAAGGCCTGAATCTCCGCGCAGTCGGTGAGAATCCGGCGACTGCGGATGCGGCGGGCATCAATGTTACATTGTATAAGTATCTCGCGACATGCATCGGCTGCGGGATCAGCGGTCTCGGCGGACTGTACTTTGTCATGGAGTATTCCGGCGGAACCTGGACCAACAATGGGTTCGGTGACCGTGGATGGCTTGCGGTTGCCCTTGTCATCTTCTCCTTATGGAAACCGTTAAATGCGATCTGGGGATCCATCCTCTTTGGAGGACTCTACATCCTGTATCTCTATCTTCCGGGTGTTGGAAGAAGTGCACAGGAGATCTTCAAGATGCTTCCGTACCTGGTAACGATCATTGTCCTGATCTTTACAAGCTTCCGGAGAAAGAGAGAGAACCAGCCGCCGGCAGGACTCGGACAGCCGTACTTCAGGGAAGAGAGATAGGCAGGATAGAAAAAACAATTTGATATGATGAAAGAAATGCGCACCATATTCCCGCCGCTTGAGCGGCGAGTCAGGTGCGCATTTTTTGTGAAGAGTTCACTGCTGCGATTGCACAAAACGCAAAAACAGCAATGAAAATTCCAGGCTTTTTATGTCCCAGGGGATGTTGGTAATCCAGTTAAATAATTATCTCAGATATGTATCCATCCACTCAATAATCTCCCTCATCCGGTCGAGCCTGTTTTCCGGCTTTCCGCTCCTTGAGAGTTCATGATTTTCCCCGTGGAACAGGCAGAGCTTTGCAGGGCAGCCGTTCCGCTTGATGGCGCTGAACATGGCGAGCCCTTCGGCCATATAGCAGCGGTAGTCTTCATCGGAGTGGATAAAGAGCGTCGGCGTCTTGCAGTTCGGTGCAAACTGAAGCGGGGACTGCTTCCAGAGAAGTTCCACATCGGTCCTCGTATTTCCGCCCTGGTTGTTTAAGATGAAGGTGTGTCCGATATCGGAGTTATGTTCAAAGGACACCCAGTTGGAGATGGAGCGCTGGGATGCGGCGGCATGGAACCGGTCGGTATGTCCGATGATCCAGTTCGTCATAAATCCGCCGTAGGAACCTCCGGCAACACCGAGACGGGATGTGCTGCGGGATGCAGGTGTTTTCAGCCGGAAAAAAGCGTAAAGTGACAGAGCTTGTCGTATTTAACCTGAGGTTAAAAAAATTACAAACTTCTTTGCAACTTCTTAACATCACGGTGTGAAAACAGAGTTAACAATTATAAAAATCAATGGTATAGTTGTTCTGAATGTCGGAATTTTACAGAATCGGAAAATAAACAGAAGAGCATACGGAGACAGAATGATTGATATTCATAGCCATATCATCCCAGGCGTGGATGATGGATCCCCAAATCTGAAAGAAACAGAAAAACTTCTGAAAATGTCATGGAATCAGGGAGTGACCGATCTGATCGCGACCCCGCATTTTTCCCGTAATCTTGATCCGGAAAGACTGGCGGACTGCTTTGAAAAAGTCTGCTTCCATGGTGGCGGATGTTCCTATCAATCCGACTTTTTTGTATCCTCGCCGTACCGCCTCGGCGCAGGTAGCCTCCACGATGCTGACAAGTGGAATGGGAGATGTTTTTTGCAGCTCGTCAAACACCAGATGCCCCGTATTGCAGGCCAGCGCGCCCACCTCTGCCCCCGCCGCAGCCAGATTGCGGATGCCCGCCAGCAGATAGGCAGTCAGCCCCTCTGTATCGCCCTCACTGCTCATGCGGATGACCTCGAAGCAGCTCAGACTTTCGATGGTCATAGGCGGCAGATAGGGTCTTCCCACCCTGTCTTTCACGCCGTTTACGATGCTTCTGTAATAGGGAATGGTGGATTCCGGTCCTACGCCGCCGATTAAACCTAATTTTTTCATACTGTTTCGACCTCCCGTTCAAAAAATATCTTCTTTTAATGGTAGTATATACTGTATCATAGAATCAGTAAAATAGATGTTTGTGATATTTAGTATGCAGAAATGTTATTCTAAATCTGGATCGTTATATTGCGCTGCAAAAAGTCGTGGAAGTCGGCAGTTTCACCAAGGCGGCGGAACTGCTGGGATATACGCAGCCTGCCCTCAGTCAGATGATCGCCTCGCTGGAACGGAAACTGAATATCAAACTGCTGTACCGTACCAGTCACCGGGTCTGCCTGACGCTGGAGGGAGAGCATATTTTCCCAGCCATTCAAAAATCGGTATCGCAATATCTTGCGATGCAGGAGATTGCCAAAGAGATACGCGGTTTGGAAACCGGTGTCATCCACATTGGACCAAGCGCATTTGGAGTTGTGTATGTGTCGAAGTAGTCTTAAAGATGAAAGTTGTCTCACTGTATCATTTTGATATTTCGCAAACAAAACTCAAACATCCAGCCAACAAAGCTGATGTATCATACAGCCATCCGATGAGGAAAAATACATGGAGGTCTTTCAAATGTCTAAGAAAAATTTTGTTTCCCTGATCTTTGGTACGGTTGGTGGTATCCTGTTTGCACTGGGTATGTGCATGGCAATGATCGCCGAGTGGGGTGCCTTCAAGCAGGGCATCGTAGTCGGCTGCATAGGTCTGGTTGTGCTGCTGATCATGCTGACCGTGCGCCGTAAAATGGAGGGCAAGCCCATTCTCGTTCCCCTGAGCGCCAAGACTGTCGGTACAGTCGTGCTGGGTGTTGTCGGAGCCATTACGCTGGGCGTCGGTATGTGCCTGGTTATGGTATGGAACAATCTGGTCTGGGGTATTGTGGTCGGTCTTGTAGGTATCGTCCTGCTGCTGTGCCTGATTCCGTTGGTCAAGGGCATCAAATAAATCCATTCTGTTTGGTGGGCAGAAACTGAAAAGCCGCTGCCCGATTTTTTATTTCCCGAGCAAATTAACAATTCTCAAACAATTCTCAAACATTTCGGCAATGCTGCTTTTGTATGATATAATCATTATAAGCAGAGGGAGCAAAAAGGATGGAACAATTCAAACTTTCCCTCGGCCTTAATGTGATATATGCCGTGATGAAATTTACGTTCGGCCTCCGGTATCATTCCGTATGGTTCGGAACGCTGGCAGTTTATTACTTCCTGTTGGCCGTCATGCGCTTTCTTCTGCTGCATCATGCGAACCGGAAAGGCTTTGGCACAGACAGAAGCGGTGAGCTGCAAAGCTATCGCTTATGTGGTATGATTTTAATGGTCATGAATGTAGTGAAATACCGAAAATACCGCAGTCCGGTCATGTCTGCGGCCAAGGTGGTGAGTCTCGCTGCTGCACTGGTATCTATGCTGTCGCTGGAAACGGCCATGCTGACACAGTTCGGCAGCACCGACTCGGAAATGTCCCGTAGGATCATGACGGCCTGCACAGGAGCCGGTGTCTGCACGATTATTTTGGCAATGGCGGTTTATATGATTTATCATGCAACACGGGAATTGAAATGCGCACGAATGGAGGAAGCAAAATGATTCGTATTCTTGTTTTGGAGGATGACGCAAAACTGAATCAGATGGTTTGCACCTATCTGAATGACAGTGGTTTTCAGGCCAAAGGCTGCCTGCACGCAAACGACGCTTACGACGAGATGTATAACAGTCTCTACGACCTCATTATCTCGGATATTATGATGCCGGATATTGACGGCTTTGAATTTGCGGAAAATGTGCGCCGGGTCAACAAGCACATTCCCATTCTCTTTATGTCAGCAAAGGATGACTTACCATCCAAACAGCGTGGATTCCAGCTCGGCATTGACGATTATATGGTCAAGCCGATCCAACTGGACGAACTGCTGCTGCGGGTGCGGGCGCTTCTGCGGCGTGCCAATATTGAGATGGAGCGCAAAGTGGTGGTCGGTAATCTGGAGCTGGATGCGGATGGCATGAGCGCTGCCATTGACGGCGAGGAAATTCCCGTCACAACGCGGGAGTTCAATATTCTCTATAAGCTCCTGTCCTACCCGAAAAAGACCTTTTCCCGCGCTCAACTCATGGATGAGTTCTGGGGTGTCGATACGGATACCAGTCTGCGGGCGGTGGATGTTTATATCACCAAGCTGCGGGACAAATTTTCCGCCTGTGACGGCTTTGAGATCAAAACTGTCCGGGGACTTGGCTATAAGGCGGTGCTGAAATGAAAGAGCAGGATGCAAGAGTAAAAGCGGACATTTTCCCGGTCAGCGGTTTTCTGATTTCGCTGATTACCTTTGGCGTCATTACGACTATACAGATGAAAATTCTTGGGAATTATATTGATGTCTCCCAGATCGCACCTGTTCATGTGATATTGGTTCTAATTCTCTGGCTGTTGGTAGCTGCAACTTTTACCATCTTCACAAGCTACCAGATCCGAAAACGGTATCAGAAGCCCATCGAGGAATTTGCGGAGGCTGCCCGTAAAGTAGCCGCCGGAGACTTTTCCGTTTATCTTGCTCCCCGGCACAGTGAGGATAAGCTGGATTATCTGGATGTGCTGTTTCTGGATTTCAACAAGATGGTGGAGGAGCTGGGCAGCATTGATACTCTGAAAACAGACTTTGTTTCCAATGTATCGCATGAGATCAAAACGCCGCTGGCGATTATTTACAACAATGCAGAGTTGCTGAACAAGCCAAATTTGACCGAGGAAAAGCGGCTGGAGTATTCCCAGACCATTCTCTCTGCTGTGCATCGCCTGTCCGAGCTGGTGCGTAATATGCTGAAGCTGAACAAACTGGAAAAGCAGGTCATCAAGCCGGTGCCTGAACGCTACGATGTGACGGCGCAGATTTGCGAGTGCGCCGTGCAGTTTGAAGAACTGTGGGAGAAAAAGGGTATCAACTTTGAAGCGGATCTGGAGGATTGCGTTATGCTGGAAGCCGATGCCGGACTGTTGGAGCTGGTCTGGACAAACCTCCTGTCCAATGCCCTGAAATTTACTCCGGAGGGCGGCACGATCCGACTGTCTCAGTCCTTAGATGACACAAATGTGACAGTCTGTGTGTCCGATACCGGCTGCGGAATGACGCCGGAAACCATGAAGCATATCTTCGATAAATTCTATCAGGGCGATACCTCTCATGCCACGGAGGGAAACGGCTTGGGGCTGCCGCTGGTGCAGCGCATCTTGCAGCTTTCAGACGGTACCATCTCCGTGCAGAGTAAACCCGGAGAGGGTTCTACCTTTACCGTGGTGCTGCCTAAAAAACAGGGAGGTCAATCATGATGGAGCAGGAAAAGCGTCCCTATGTGGGTTATGAATATAAAAAAATCACTGTTTCCGAGGAAAATGCATCCTGGTATCTGGACTGCTATGAATCTTTTGGCTGGGAGCAGGATGACCATGTACCAGCCGCAATCGGCGGTCATACCGTGACACTTTCTTTGAAGCGCGATCGTAAGATCATCAATAAGGCGGAGCTGACCCGCTTGCAGCGAAACTTTGAAGCCTGCGTTGCAGAAATCAACCATCTGGAGCGTTCGCGCCAGAGTGCGGCAACCATGTGGGCACTGATCGTTGGCGTAATTGGAACGGCTTTTATGGCAGGCTCCGTATTTGCCGTAACCCATGAACCGCCAATTATCTGGCTGTGCATTTTGCTGGCGATTCCGGCCTTCATCGGCTGGATTACACCATACTTCCTCTATCGCTCCATAGAGGTCAGGCATACCACAAAGATCCAGCCAATGATCGAAGCAAAGCAGGAGGAAATCTATGAGCTTTGCGAGAAGGGACACAACTTGCTGTAAAGTGAAGATGCCGATGCTGCTTCAAAAAGCACCGGCATCTTCTTTTTAATAATTCGCAAACAGAACAGAAGCATTCAGAAAACAATGGCGTTCTATAATAAGCTCATAGTTAAGGCGAAAGGAGAAGCCTATGAAAAAAGCAGTATTGACTACCGGCTGCGGAGTCGGTGTGATTGTAGGCGCGCTTTTGATTTGGAAGTTCGTGTTTCCGCTCATTGGCTGCACGCTCCAACATATTTGGGGATTTCTGACCGTGCTGCTGTAAGAAAAGCAACAAGAAATATGTTTATAACAAACAGGAGGCTATCATTATGAGCGAGTATAAACTGAAGCCCGGTAAGCTGGGCAAGAAGATCATGGATACCTATCAGGGCATTGAGGACAAGTTCGTAGACAAATTTCTGGAGGAAGATGGTTCGCTGAAAACCGGCGGCATGGCAGAAAAAGCAACCGCAGCCTACCATAAGGTCGAAGATACCGTGGTCGGTGGATATAAGAAGGTGGAAAACGCCTTCGTGGATGCGTTCCTTGAGAAAGTGGATGAGCCAGAATCCAAGGATTCTGAGGAAAAGAAGTAATGCCAAGCAAAGAACGGCAGGTACAGTTCAAATGTGCCTGCCGTTCCCTTTTATTTTTAAGATTATAGAAACACAACGCCAATAAAACGCAAAAATTGATTGGGTATTCTATAAAACGAAAATAATTCTCAGGAGAATCGCCCATGAAATCGATTTATATTATGCTGACGCGGTCGGAAACTATCATCATATTCCCTGCGCTGTGTATGAACTGAAGGTCGAAAACGATGCCTACGAAGCAGCCCGCAAGGAGGTCGCTTCCATTATGGCAAATGCAGACCAATATCATTTCAATATTTTCGACCTTTTGCTATGTCGTTTCGGAATACCGTATCATCGCAAACCATTTAATAAATTGCAAACAGGATTCAAGCATTCGGCAAACAATCCTATTGTATGATTCAATCATCAAAAATGTCCAGAAGCCAACGTGGTTTATGGCGTTTCAAACTGAAAGGAGGAGCTTCGCAATGCTGAAATGGATCATCGGTATCGGTGCTGTCGTTATCGCCGCCGTTGGCGCAGTGGCTGCTTTCTTTAAGCATCGCAGATAATGAAAAGAGCCAAAAACAACGAAAGCAATTTGGTAAGAATGAAAGCTGTCATCATTGTTGCAGTGATCGTTATTGCCGTAATTGGCGTGATCGCGGCAATCGTTAAGAGCCACAAGTGATTATTCCATAGCTGCCCATGGTTTTTGCCGTGGGCAGCTATGTTTAATATTTCTCAAACAAAACTGAAACACGCGGACAATCTTCCGGATATATAATTACCGTGCAGGCTGAAAAATGCCGAGTCTAATCTTGTGAGGAAAACGCAATGAAAGCTGCGATTTATTATGGACAGAAGGATGTCCGTCTGGAAGAATTGGAAACGCCGGTAGCCGGTGACAATGATATTGTGGTGAAGAACCTCTATGCCAGCATCTGCGGTACAGATGTAGCGGTTTACACGCATGGCCCTCATACCGGGCACCGGATCACAGTAGGCAGCGAATTCGGTCATGAGATGATCTCCGAAGTTGTGCAGGTTGGTAAGAATGTAAAAGACATTGAGCCAGGTATGATCGTCTATCCCTACCCCCGGCTTGCCAAGGGTGACCCAAAGCGGGCAGGAACAGTGGGCGGCTTCTCTGAGTATGTCCTGATCCCCAACGCAGAGTTGGACAAGCAGGTATATGATATTCCTGCAAAAATCCCTGTGCGGGAAGCCTGCCTGATTGAGCCGTTCACGGTGGGCTTCCGCGCCGCTCGCCGTGCCGAGCCAAAACCGGGAGAAAATGCCATCGTATTTGGTGCCGGTACGATTGGCATTGCCGCAGCCATCGGTCTGAAATACTTCGGCTGCAAGGAAGTTATGATTTGCGACCACTCGGATTTTCGGCTGGAAAAAGCAAAGCATCTGGGCTTTGCCACCTGCAACAATAGCCGTGAGGATTTGAAGGAAGCGGCAATGGCAGTGTTTGGCACAGCCCCCTCCCGTTTCGGCCCGACAGCAAATGCGTCCATTTACATTGACGCTGCCGGAGCCGAGCCGATTCTGGAGCTGTATCAATCCATGGGCAAAATTGAGAGCCGCATGGTGGTAGTTGCCGTTCGTGCAGGCAAACGCCCGGTGGATGTGCTGGAAATGACCTATTCCCAGCACGCACTCATTGGCTCCGGAGGTTATAATCCGCAGGATGTGGAGGATGTCATTGCGGTGATGGTGCAAAAAAAGTGGGACATTGAATCCATCATCACGGATGAGTTCCCGCAAGAGCAGATCACGCAGGCCATTGAGCGTGCAGCAGATGTAGATCATGCGCTGAATGTGGTGATTCGGTACTAAACACAGGTGGTGATACGCATTGGCAGAAAGTCTCCTGGATTACTTGGCGAAAGAATTAAACCTCGCTTATGTTTCTGATTTACACAAGAATACATACCGAGAATCAATGAAGTACATGATAGAAAATTTAGATTGTCGGCAATTTTCCCTGTTTGACTGGAATGACAGAATCGCCTATTTGTTGGGGAAACCCATGAACTTTCAGGATTGCAGTGCGGCGCAAGCGTTTCTGATTGCACAAATCTAAACAAGTTCCAGATTTAGAGGGAGGCCTTTTGAGAAGCCCCCGTCATCATCAAATATCCCGTCAGGCAGATGACCGCCAAGAACTCAGGCGCTACCTACGCCTGTATCAATCAGGGACAGGAGGTTTGCTCTCAAGAAATCGAGCAACGATCAATCTGCATGAATGCAGATATTGGACAGGTTTTGCAGAGCTTGTCCGATGCTGCAATTCAATAAAAGAAAGCAGTTCTACCACGCATGTATTGTGTGATAGAACTGCTTTTGTTTCGTGAGCCCGGCGGCTAATAAGGCTTCAAACTCTTTAGGGCATACAGAAATTCCTCCCAGCTGATGGATTCGATTTTGACAGGCGTGAACGTGAGATGGCAGGCAGAAGAATCATTGTCACTGATAAGGATTTGACCAGAGACGGTAAATGGAAGTATAATTGGACTGAGAGAAAACAACAGGAGTGACAATATGGTAAAAAATCAAGTACATTCATCTCGGTCAGGAACCTTTGACATCAGTGCGGCAATGCTCCATATCATCGCCATGACATTTATGCTGATGGATCATCTCTGGGCTACGCTTCTTCCGGCTCAGGACTGGCTGACTTGCGTAGGAAGGCTCGCGTTTCCCATCTTTGCATTTATGGCAGTGGAAGGATATTTTTACACGCACAGCTTTAAAAAGTACATTCTCAGGCTGCTGCTGTTTGCGGTGCTGTCGGAGATACCCTTTGATCTGATGTATGGTGGAACCTGGTTTTATCCGTTTCATCAGAATGTGATCTGGACGCTGTTGATAGGACTCGCTGGAATCCATTTGATGGAAAAAGCTCGAAAAAAACAGAAGCTTACGATCTTTCTGCCGACGGCGGTTCTGGCCGTGTTGGTTGGAAGTGCACTTGGGACGGTAGGAATGGCAGATTACTACGGTGCCGGTGTATTGACACTGTTTATTTTTTACTTTTTCCGGGGAAGAAAATGGTGGTGTTTTTCCGGACAGCTTCTGGCGCTCTATTGGGTCAATGTAGAGCTGCTGGGAGGTCTGATGTACCCCATCCGGCTTTTTGGGATGGACTTTGAACTCTGCCAGCAGGGACTTGCATTGCTTTCACTGCTTCCGATCTGGCTGTATCGTGGACGGCAGGGCTGCCATACGAAAGTCTTCCAGTATAGCTGTTATGCGTTTTATCCGGTCCATATGCTGATTCTTGCATTGGTGCTGAATTATGTAAATCGATAATGATAAGATCTGCGGCTGCAGGGAATACGACCCTGCAGCCATTTTTTATTAACAGGAAACCTTGTGGCACATATAAAAAAGAACGGTAGGATCGTTTCCTTTATTTTAAATATTCATCCATCCAGTTCATGATCTCCGTCATCCGGTCAATCCTGTTCTCCGGCTTTCCGCCTCTGGACAGCTCATGGTTTTCTCCATGGAACAGGCAAAGCTTCGACGGACAGCCGTTCCGCTTGATGGCGCTGAACATGGCGAGTCCTTCTGCCATATAGCAGCGGTAGTCCTCATCAGAGTGGATAAAGAGTGTCGGTGTCTTGCAGTTCGGCGCAAACTGGAGCGGAGACTGCTTCCAGAGAAGCTCCACATCGGTCCTCGTATTGGCTCCCTGGTTGTTTAAGATGAAGGTGTGTCCGATATCGGAGTTGTGCTCAAAGGATACCCAGTTAGAGATGGAACGCTGGGAAGCGGCGGCATGGACCCGGTCTGTATGTCCGATGATCCAGTTTGTCATGAATCCGCCGTAGGAACCGCCTGCGACACCGAGATGTTCCGGATCGATCATTGGGTACCGCTTCAGGACTTCATCCGTGAAATCCATCAGGTTCTGATAGTCCACAGTTCCGTAGATTCCGTTGATATTTCCAAAGTCCGTACCCCGTCCGTCAGATCCTCTCGGGTTGCAGAAGAACACAAAATATCCGCGGTTTGCCCACATCTGCATCTCATGATAGTAGACATCTGAATAAACGGTTCTAGGACCGCCGTGGATATTTAAGATTCCAGGATAGGACTTACCTTCCTCGAAACCTGCCGGTTTTAATACCCATCCGTGGATCTCGTACCCATCGCTGGCAGTGAATGTGAAGGATTCCGGAGTCTGGACATCGTACTCGTCGGTGAGCCAGTCATTCATGTGGGTCACCTGCTCGCCGTCTACAAATAGTTCCGCAATGTGGAGTCCGTGGAATTCCATGGAGGCGATGTGTCCGCCCGCGAGATCGAAGCTGTCGCAGGAGCTTCCTGCCGTCAGCGGCTCGGAGACGGTGCCGCCCCGGGAGATCTTATAGAGATGGGAAAAATCTCCTACGGTGGAGATATAGTAAAATTCTCCGTCCACAGCCTTAAATGTCTGTCCTGCGCCAAATCTGGAATCGGAGCCTACGGAGGAGCCGCCGATGGAGGACTCATAAGGATGGATCAGCTTCATGGATCCATCCGCGAGATCCATATGGTAGAAGTCACAGTATTTCGTCGTATCTTTATAGGAGTCATCCGTTGCCGCAAGGAGTGCAGTCTTTTCGTCTAAGAGGGAGACAACTCCGGTGCGCATGGAATCCGGCGCGATCAAGGTTTTCGTCTCTCCGGTGGAGAGGTTATAGAGATAAACGCCCGGACGGATCCCCATGACACTCTGTTTCCACGGATAGGCCTTGTAGAGCAGGAGGCTTCCAAGGACAGAATGCTGGGAGCAGTCAGTCCATTCGTCCGCCACGTAAGTGAGCTTATCGGATCCCATATCATAGACAGCGTAACGGTTTCTCTTCGCGTTCGTGTATCCCTGGCCATTGCCCCAGAACGGAAGCTCGTCGAAGACCTCGTAAGATTTCTTCCTTGTATCCTTGTAATTATCATGGCGGATCGTCAGGAGGTAACGCCCGTCCGGGAGAAGACGGATCCCTGTGACGGAAGCCGGAACCGATGCGCGGCATGAGGCTTCGCCGCCGGACGGGGAGATTTCATAAAAGAAAGAAGTGCCGGTTTCTTTTTCCTTTTTAAGGGCCGCAGTCCGGGCCGCAGTAAAGATCAGCGTATTTTCTGCTGTCCAGGACCAGATCTTCGCGTCACCGGCGCAGGTGACACGGGAGACAGTCTTCTTCCCGAGATCATACAGGTACAGGTCAGACAGATAGCCATTGGTCTCCCGGTCCGGTACGGATATCGTGAAGGCGATCTTCGTTCCATCGGGTGAGAAATGTGGGTTGCTTAAAAAACGGAACTTCAGGAATGTGTCGATTTCAAGCTTCTTCATCGTCATGTCCTCCATAATTAATATTTTGTAATAGGAAATCCGAGGAATTCCCTATTATACAAACAGGCACTAATGTGCCAATGATGCGCACTTGCGCAAAAATGCAGGTCAGATGCATCCATCCACAGAATCTGCCGGGCTGACCCCGGAAGATCATAGGCCGGAAGGCACTGGATCGTTATGAAATGAGTATAAATACTCAGAGTGGAATGTGTCAAGGAAAAGTGGAGCAGGGGTATCCGGAAAAAGCGCTTGCCATATCGGAAAAATGATGTTAAAATGTTTTAGACTATGTATAATGCGCACGAAAAGGTCCCCGAGACCGGTGCACGAGAGATAAAAAAGAGCGAGATGCGAAGAGAAAGGAAGATAAATCGATGTCAGGACATAATAAGTTTTCCAACATCAAACACAAGAAAGAGAAAAACGACGCAGCAAAGGGTAAAATCTTTACCGTAATCGGAAGAGAGATCGCTGTCGCAGTTAAAGAGGGCGGCGCTGATCCGGCTAACAACAGCAAACTGCGTGATGTAATTGCAAAAGCGAAAGCAAACAACATGCCGAACGATACCATCGACCGCGGTATCAAAAAAGCTGCTGGTGACTTAAACTCTGTAAACTACGAGAACTTAACATACGAAGGATACGGCCCGAGCGGTGTAGCGATTATCGTTGACACACTGACTGACAACAAGAACCGTACTGCAGCTAATGTTAGAAGCGCCTTCACAAAGGGCGGCGGAAACGTAGGTGCTCAGGGAAGCGTTTCCTTCATGTTCGACCGCAAGGGCCAGATCGTGATCGACAAAGAAGAGTGTGATATGGATGCCGACGAGCTCATGATGGCAGCGCTTGATGCAGGCGCTGAGGATTTCTCCGAGGAAGAGGACAGCTACGAGGTTATCACAGATCCGGACAACTTCAGTGCAGTCCGCGAGGCTCTCGAGAAAGCCGGAATCCCGATGGTAGAGGCTGATATTACTATGATCCCGCAGAACTGGGTAGAACTTACCGACGAGGAAGCGATCAAGAAGATGCAGAGAATCCTTGATCTCCTTGACGAGGATGATGACGTACAGGCTGTATACCACAACTGGGATGAATAAAGAATCGTAATTGTGTATGTTGTGATCCCCTTTCACCAGAATTGTACTGATGAGAGGGGATTTCTTCATGTAACAGGAAATTCCGGGGAATTCTCTGTTACATAAAAATAATCCGGCAGCCGGAAGGCACCGGACAGTCACATAAAACATAGAACTGCAGGAAAAGCGGAGAGCGTGGAACTCTCCGGAGGCAGGAGGGAGGAGTCCGTTATGACGGATATGAAGAAAAATATAAAAAGGACAGCAGTGCTTTCCGTGGTGCTGATCCTGGTGTTCGCGACAACCGTATTTGGCGCGGAGCAGACGGAAGAGTATGTGCCGGCGGTCTACGCGACGTTCTGGGCGCTCGTTCCGCCGGTCGTGGCGATCGGGCTGGCACTTGTCACAAAAGAGGTGTACAGTTCTCTGTTCGTTGGTGTTCTCATGGGTGGAATCCTGTATTCCGGTTTCAGCTTTGAGGGAACGATCACCCATATTTTTGAGGACGGAATGATCAGCGTTCTCTCTGACAGCTACAATGTGGGAATCCTGATCTTCCTTGTGATCCTTGGAACGATGGTGTGCCTGATGAACCGGGCCGGCGGGTCGGCAGCATTCGGCCAGTTTGCGGCGGATCATATTAAGGGACGCGTGGGCGCGGAGCTTGCGACGATCCTGTTGGGCTGTCTGATCTTTATCGATGATTATTTTAACTGCCTGACTGTGGGAAGCGTGATGCGCCCTGTGACAGACAAATTTAAAGTCTCAAGAGCAAAACTCGCGTACCTGATCGATGCGACGGCAGCTCCGATCTGCATTATCGCGCCGATCTCTTCCTGGGCGGCCGCGGTTACCGGATTTGTTGAGGGCGAGGACGGATTTTCTATCTTCGTGCGGGCGATCCCATACAACTTTTACGCGATCCTGACGATCGTGATGATGATCGGAATGGTACTCTTACGGACAGAATTCGGCTCTATGAAATTTCATGAGAAGAATGCGCTCAAGGGGGACCTTTATACCACGCCGGGACGTCCGTATGACACGGAGAAACAGCCGGAGGTCTCTGTCAGGGGAACTGTTCTGGATCTTCTGATCCCGATCATATCCCTGATCATCTGCTGCATGATCGGCATGCTCTATACGGGTGGATTTTTCTCAGGAGAGGATTTTGTGACAGCCTTCTCCCAGAGTGACGCGTCCCTGGGACTTACGATGGGAAGCTTTTTTGGACTTTTGATCACGATCGCTCTCTATCAGGTGCGCCGGGTCCTGAAATTCTCCGAGTGCATGGCATGTATCCCAGAAGGCTTTAAGTCCATGGTCCCGGCGATCATGATCCTGTCATTTGCCTGGACATTAAAGGCGATGACGGACAGCCTCGGCGCAGATGTCTATGTGGCGACTGTGGTTGCGTCCAGCGCCCGTTCCTTCTTAAATTTCCTTCCGGCGATCATCTTCGTTGTGGGCTGTTTCCTGGCATTTGCGACGGGAACATCCTGGGGAACCTTCGGAATCCTGATCCCGATCGTTGTTGCGGTATTTGAGAACAGCAATCCGGATCTCATGATCATCTCCATCTCCGCCTGCATGGCAGGAGCTGTCTGCGGGGATCACTGTTCCCCGATCTCTGACACGACGATCATGGCGTCTGCCGGTGCCCAGTGTGAGCATGTAAACCATGTGACGACCCAGCTTCCGTATGCGATCGTGGCTGCGGTGGTATCCTTTATCTCCTACATCATCGCAGGCTTCGTCCAGTCCGCCTGGATCGCACTTCCGATCGCGATCGCGCTGATGGTGATCACGATGCTTGTGATCCGCGGGATAAACGGGGTGCTGAAAGAAGAATAGAGAAGAAAAACAAAAAGAGCAGAGGCTTTTTCAGCCTCTGCTCTTATAAAAATCGGGGCAACAGGATTTGAACCTGCGACCTCTCGGCCCCCAGCCGAGCGCGCTACCAAGCTACGCCATACCCCGGAAGTAAATTTATTATATCAGAATCCAGGGAAAAATCAACAAAAAAATCATGGATCTTTCTGTGCCGTTGCAAAGCTGCACGGGAATTGATATAATGAAATACATGAAAACAGGAAGGAATCAGAAAAATATATGAAACCTACGATCCTTTTATACCATCTGCCAGAGGGCGAGAGACTGTTAAAGATCAAAAAAGCGCTGTTTCCGCTTGGAATGAAGCTTCGCGCAGTGAAGAAGGAAGAGTATCTGGAACCGGTGGGATATCTCGCAGGAGTGAAGGAGATCGCTTCCTGCGGCGAGATCTACGACGGAGAGGACTTTGAAAAAGAGATGATGGTGATGGCAGGTCTCACGTCCGGACAGGTGGACCGGGTGATCCTGGCGCTCAGAAAGGCAGGAGCCGGACGAATCGACTACAAGGCAGTGCTCACACCGACGAACCAGAACTGGAATGCGCTGAAATTGTATGAAGAGCTTGCGGGAGAGCACGCGCGGATGAATCAGTAAAAAGCATACCCGGACGGGAATTGGAAGAAACTGATGACAAATCGTGCCAGGGCGGAAAAGCTGCAAATAGGCATGGGAAACAAAAATGGTTAAGAATGTCTGATCGGACCATAGAGTGGAGGAATCAGCCGATGAAAGATGAAAAAAAGCAGAAAAAAGAAGTCCTGAAAAAAGAGATGGAAAGACTCGGAAGCCTGCAGCGGGAATGTAAGGAGGAAAAGATCCCGGTCTATATCCTGTTTGACGGGTATGATGGCGCCGGAAAGGGCGTTCAGATCGGGCGTCTCATGCAGGCGCTTGATCCGAGAGGATTTGACGTTTACACCGGAGACAAGGATACCGAGGAGGAGGCACTCCGCCCGTTCCTCTGGAGGTTTGCGGTTCATGCTCCGGCAGCGGGGCGGATCGCGATCTATGACACGAGCTGGTACCGGAGAGTCCAGGCGGACCGCTTTGAGGGGATCCTGAAGGAGAAACAGGTGGATGCAGCGTTTGAGGATATTCTTGCATTTGAACGCTGTCTCGTGGACGGCGGAACAGTCATCGTGAAGCTGTTCCTCGAAATATCGGAAAAAGAACAGGCAAAACGGTTTGAAAAACTCCTGGGATCAAAGGATACCGCATGGCGCGTGACAGAAAAAGAGCGTGAGAGGAACGCCCACTACGGAAAATACAAAAAGATCAGCGACGAGATGATCCGCCGGACCGATATGCCTTACGCACCTTGGTATGTGATCGATGCGAAGGATAAGACGGAAACGGCCCTTACAGTGATAAAGACGGTGGCGGATGTTCTGGAAAAGGCGCTTGAGAAAAAACGGGCAGGAAAAGAGCCGGAACTTTTTGAAGCTCCGCTCCCGCCGGACCGGTATGAAAAAGGGGTTCTTGCGAAAGCGGATCTTACGAAGAGCCTCAAGGAGGCAGAGTACCGGAAAAAACTGGCAAAGATCCAGAAACGCCTGGAGACGCTCCACGGGGAACTCTATCGTCTGCGGATCCCGGTGATCCTGGGATTCGAGGGATGGGATGCGGCTGGAAAAGGCGGCGCGATCAAGCGTCTGACAAGCCACCTCGACCCGAGAGGTTACAAGGTCTGCCCGACGGCATCCCCGAATGACCTGGAAAAATCCCACCACTATCTCTGGAGATTCTGGAACAATGTGCCGAAGGCCGGACATATCGCGATCTTCGACCGGACCTGGTACGGAAGAGTCATGGTGGAGAGGATCGAGGGATTCTGCTCCGAGGCAGACTGGCATCATGCCTACCGGGAGATCAACGAGATGGAAACGCATTTCGTCAATTCCGGAGCACTTGTCCTGAAATTCTGGATCCAGATCGACAAAGATGAGCAGGAACGGCGCTTCAATGACAGGATGAAAAATCCGGAGAAACAGTGGAAGATCACGGACGAGGACTGGAGAAACCGGGAGAAGTGGGATTCCTATGTCCTTGCAGTGAATGAAATGCTGGAAAAGACCTCCACGAAGGACGCACCCTGGATCGTCGTGGAAGGAAATTCCAAATGGTATGCGAGGATCAAGGTCCTCGAGACTGTGGCGGATGCCATGGAGAAAAAGATAAAAGAAGTGGAAAAAGATAAGAAGAAATGAGTAAAGTTGTGATTATCGGCGGCGGGGCAGCGGGAATGGCTGCTGCCATCGGCGCCGCGGAGTGCGGACATGACGTCTCCGTCTATGAAAAAAATGAAAAGCTTGGAAAAAAGATCTATATTACAGGAAAAGGAAGATGCAACCTGACAAACGGCTGCGATACGGAGGACCTGTTCAGACACATGGTCTCCAACGGAAAATTCCTCTACAGTGCGATCTACGGGTTCACGAATTTCGATATCGTGGATCTCGTGGAGGCAAATGGCTGTCCGGTAAAGGAAGAGCGCGGCGCAAGGATGTTCCCGGTATCGGATCATGCATCCGATGTGACAGGGGCTCTGGAGCGGAAGATGAGATCCCTCGGCGTAAAGATCTTTCTGAATGAGCCGGTAAAGGATATCGTGATCCGCGAGGAAAAGGCAGCCGGGATCATCCTGGAAAAATCAGGAAAGACCGTAGAGGCCGACGCGGTGGTGATCGCCACAGGCGGACTTTCCTACCCGTCTACAGGGTCTACCGGGGACGGATACCGGTTTGCAAAGGAGGCAGGCCATACGGTGACACCGCTGTCACCGGCGCTTGTCCCGTTCGTGTGTGCGGAGGACGATGTGAAAGAGCTTCAGGGACTTTCCCTGAGAAATATAGAGGTGACGGTCTGGAACGGAAAGAAGGTTCTCTGGAAAGAATTCGGGGAAATGCTGTTTACCCATTTTGGCGTCAGCGGACCGGTCGTTTTAAGCGCCAGCAGCTATGCTGCGAAGATCATCAGAAAAACGCCTCTTAAGATGGATATCGACCTGAAACCGGCGCTCTCGAAAGAGCAGCTGGACGCCAGGATCCTGCGGGATTTCGATGAGGCGAAGAATAAGCAGTTCAAGAACGCGCTGAACCATCTCTTCCCGGCAAAACTGATCCCTGTGATGATCAAAAGAAGCGGGATCGATCCGGAAAAACAGGTCAATGAGGTGACGGCTGAGGAGCGGAAGCGCCTGGTCGACCTCACGAAGGCATTCACGGTAACGCTCACAGGACTTCGCGGATATAATGAGGCGATCGTGACCCAGGGCGGCGTGAACGTGAAGGAAGTGAATCCGTCCACGATGGAGTCGAAGAAGTTAAAAGGTCTCTACTTCGCCGGAGAGGTCCTTGACCTGGACGGCGTCACCGGCGGATTCAACCTGCAGATCGCCTGGTCGACGGGAATGCTGGCCGGAAGAAGTGCGGAATAAATGAACAGTCACGAATAAATAAAAAAACTTGAAATAAACTAAGGGGAGAATGACATGTCTTTTAATGTAGCGATCGACGGCCCGGCAGGGGCCGGAAAGAGTACCGTGGCAAAATCTGTCGCGGCACTGAAAAACTTTATCTATGTGGACACCGGAGCGATGTACCGGGCCATGGCACTCTATTTTCTTCGAAAAGGCATCGACAAAACGGACGAGAGTGCGATCAACGCCGCGCTGGGGCAGGTGGAGATCACGATCCGCTATGAGAACGGTGCGCAGCAGGTGATCTTAAACGGTGAGAATGTGTCCGGTCTGATCCGCACCGAGGAGGTAGGAAATATGGCGTCTGCGACTTCTGTCTATAAAAAGGTCCGGGAGAAGCTTGTAGAACTCCAGAAGGAGCTGGCAAGACAGGCGGACGTCATCATGGACGGCCGCGATATCGGAACCTGCGTCCTTCCGGATGCCGACGTGAAGGTGTATCTGACTGCAAGCTCCGCAGTCCGTGCAAAACGCCGCTACAATGAGCTCAAAGAGAAAGGGACTGACTGTGATCTCGACGAGATCGAGAAGGACATCATCGACCGGGACTACCGGGATATGCACCGGGAGAATTCTCCGTTAAAGCAGGCGGAGGATGCGGTGCTTCTTGACAGCTCCGACATGACTCTGAAGGAAGTTGTGGACGCGATCGTTGCGATGATCGAGAAAAAGCAGGGTGCGTGACATGGAAGTAACAGTGGCAAAGACAGCGGGCTTCTGCTTTGGCGTGAAGCGTGCTGTGGAAAAAGTATATGAGCAGATCGGAAAGACGGAAAAACCGATCTACACCTACGGTCCGATCATCCACAATGAACAGGTCGTGGGGGATCTTCAGGAAAAAGGAGTGGAGGTCATCGACACTCTGGAAGAGCTGAAGACGATCCGCGATGCTGTTGTTGTGATCCGTTCCCACGGTGTCGGAAAAGACGTCTATGATATTTTAAAAGAAAACGGAGTGGAGATCGTCGACGCCACATGTCCGTATGTAAAAAAGATCCACCGGATCGTGGAAAAACAGACCGCAGAGGGAAGAAGAGTCCTGATCGTCGGCAGTGAGGACCATCCGGAAGTGCAGGGCATCAAGGGCTGGGGTGATGAGAGGACAAAAGTCATCGAAAACATGGATGATTTCCGCAGACTGGAATTACCGGAGGACGAAAAGCTTTGTATCGTATCCCAGACGACATTTAATTACAAGAAATTTCAAGATCTAGTTGAAAAAATTTCTAAAACGCGGTATGATATAACTGTTTTAAATACGATTTGCAATGCAACACAGGAAAGACAAGTGGAAGCGATGAGGATAGCCTCGCAGGTGGACGTGATGCTGGTTATCGGCGGGAAACACAGCTCGAATACCCAGAAGCTATACGATATCTGCCGGAAGGAATGTAAAAACACCTATTACATCCAGACTCTGGGCGACTTTAATCCTGAATGTATTAGTTCTGTGCGCAGTGTAGGTATTACGGCCGGGGCGTCAACCCCAAACAATATTATCGAGGAGGTTCATACTAAATGTCAGAATTAAGTTTTGAACAAATGTTAGAAGAATCATTAAAAACAATACGTACAGGAGAGGTTGTCACCGGTAAGGTCATTGACGTAAAAGAAGACGAAATCGTTTTAAATATTGGTTACAAGTCTGATGGCATCATTACCCGCAGTGAATACACAAACGAGTCCAATGTAGACTTAAGAAATCTTGTACATGTTGGTGACGAGATGGAAGCCAAAGTCGTAAAGGTGAACGACGGTGAAGGTCAGGTTGCTCTTTCTTACAAGAGACTGGCTGCAGACAGAGGAAATAAGAGACTTGAGGAAGCATTTGAGAACCATGAAGTTCTTACTGCAAAGGTTTCCCAGGTTCTTGACGGCGGTTTAAGCGTGATCGTGGACGAAGCAAGAATCTTCATCCCGGCAAGCCTTGTATCCGACGTATATGAGAAAGATTTATCCAAATATGCTGATAAAGAGATCGAATTCGTGATCACAGAATTCAATCCGAGAAGAAGAAGAGTCATCGGTGACCGCAAGCAGCTTATCGTTGCTAAGAAGGCTGAGATGCAGAAAGCTCTCTTCGAGAAGATCGCTGTAGGCGACAAGGTAGAAGGAACTGTTAAGAACGTAACTGATTTCGGTGCATTCATCGATCTCGGCGGTGCTGACGGTTTACTCCACATCTCCGAGATGTCCTGGGGCAGAATCGAGAACCCGAAGAAAGTATTTAAGGTTGGCGATAAGGTAACAGCTCTCATCAAAGACATCAACGGTGAGAAGATTGCCCTTTCCATGAAGTTCCCGGAGACAAATCCGTGGGCAAACGCTGCTGAGAAGTACGCAGTAGGCAACGTAGTTACTGGTAAAGTAGCTCGTATGACTGACTTTGGTGCATTTGTTGAGCTTGAGCCGGGCGTAGACGCTCTGCTTCACGTATCCCAGATCTCCAGAGAGCACGTTGCAAAACCGGCTGATGTACTTTCCATCGGTCAGGAGATCACTGCAAAGATCGTTGACTTCAACGAGGCAGACAGAAAGATCAGCTTAAGCATGAAGGCTCTTGAGGCTGACAACGCACAGGAGCAGACAGAGGAGTAATCCGGAAGTCTTTGATCTGAAATGAATTTTTTGGGACATCACAGTTGTGATGTCCCTTTTTTGGTTTAACGGGAAATTTCAACGGAACTCCCTGTTAAGCAAAAGGGCATTGCCTGCCCGGGGTGCGCACTCCAAAGTGCCCGGATTGCCGCAGAAATGCCGCAATCCGGATCCTTTCTACAAAAATGCGTAAGGGATTTGTAAATGAAATCCTAGTATATTTTCAAGAATTATATGCTAAGATATGCCTACAAAAAAGAAAACAGCTGCGACAACTTTTTTGAAATCTGGAAAATTTGAGGAGGAACTGATATTATGAAGAATATGAAAAAAATGACTGCGCTGGCATGTGCAGCGATGATGATGGCATCTATGGGAATTACCGGATGTGCAAAGGCGGACGGACAGACAAAGGAAGAGACAAAAGCTGTTGTCGTTGAGACTCCGGCAGGAACGGAAACTTCCGCAACGACAGAAAATGAGGCGACAATGCTTCCAGGCGGCGAAAACCCGGAGGGCACAGGAGCGGAGGCAGAGAGTGAATACGCTCCGTTTGTCGGCACCGTTGTTTCCATGGAAAACGGTGAGCTTACGATGAACCGCCAGGTCGGGGATTCCACCGAGGAAGTGATCATCACGATCTCTGATGATACAAAGATCCTCGACGGCGTCAACGGTTACCCGGTTGAAACAGATACTCTGACGGAAGGAAAAGCAGTGAACGTTTATGTGGGACCGGCGATGACAATGAGTCTGCCGCCGATCGCGAACGGGATCATGATCATCACGGATGTTCCGGAGGACGCGGCGTTCCCGAAATATACCCAGGTAGAGAGCCTTGATCAGGGAAGTGCAGACGGAGAGTTCGTTTTAACAACCGTGGATGGCAGCGAATACACGATCACGGCTGAGACAAGACTTCTTCCGTATCTGACTAAAAATATCGTTTCCGAGGAAGATCTCACAGAGGGAACCGATATCCTCGTCTGGACATCTGCAGATGATGCCGCAAAGACAGAGAAGATCGTGATCTTCCAGAGCGGAAACTAAGGGAATAAAAAGACAGGATCCGGGCATACTTCCTTTACGGAAGGAGTGTGGACCATTGTCTAAAAAGAAAAGGGAACCGATCGATCCGGAGCATATAAAGCCGGAGGATCGGATGAAATTTGAGATCGCGAAGGAACTGGGACTTGCCGACAAGGTTGTAGCCGGCGGGTGGAGGTCACTCACTGCAAAGGAGAGCGGACGGATCGGCGGTCTTATGACAAAAAAGAAAAGAGAGCTGTCTGCGGGGGAAGAACACAACTGATGAGGAGAAAAAGGGAAATTTTCGGACCGAAAATTCCTACCCGCAAAAAGTAACAGGAAAACTGCCGTTGAACAACCGGCAGTTTTCTTTTATAATGAGGAAGAAAGAGTTTGGCTGAATGCAAGTGAGACTTGATCCGGAGAGGATGGAAGATGATGAAGGTATCGCTCGTCTGCTTTACGAGAATGGGATTTGAAACGATGAAAAAGATCGCCGGGACGGGGAGTGCCGGCGGAAATGAGGAAAAATGGGACACGTCGCTGTGGGTCGCAGGGCGTTACGCGCTCCGGCTTGCCAGGGAAGATGCCGGTCTTCCTTATCAGGCGATCGCGGAGGGCGGACTTTCCGCGTGGACCGGGGCGGAGTTTCAGCGCTCGGATGCGCTTATTTTTGTCGGCGCCTGCGGGATCACTGTCCGCGCCATCGCCCCGTTCGTGCAGGATAAATTCCATGATCCGGCCGTTCTCTGCGTGGATGAGGCGGGAACATTCGTGATCCCGCTCCTTTCCGGTCATGTCGGAGGAGCAAACCGCCTGGCGGAGTTTGTGGCCGGTGGGATCGGGGCGGTCCCTGTCGTCACGACGGCGACGGATGTGGAACGGAAATTCGCAGTGGATGTCTTTGCGACGGATCACGGGCTTGTGATCACAGACCGGGTACTTGCAAAAAGGATCTCGGCGGATATTCTTGCGGAGGAACCGGTTGGCGTGTTCTCGGATTTCGGCTTTTCAGGATGGAAAAAAATACCGGAAGGACTGTTTCGCGACCGGCTCTGTAAACGGAATATCCGGATCACGGTGTCGGACCGGGAGAAGGACGGGATCCTGTCAGACCGTGTCCTGCGCCTCGTACCGAGGTGTGTGGCACTGGGGATCGGATGTAAACGGGGAACTCCGGCGGAGAAGATCCGAGAGACGGTGGAGGATGCTATGAGGCGGAACGGGATCGACCTCAGAAGTGTCTTTGCGGTCGCGAGTATCGATATCAAAAAGCAGGAACAGGGGATCATCGATTTTGCAAATACGCTGCAGGTCCCGTTTCTCACCTTTTCCAGTGAGGAGCTGAATAGCCAGCCGGGAGCGTTTACAGAGTCGGAATTTGTCAAAAAGACAACGGGGACCGGAAATGTCTGCGAGAGATCTGCGGTGGCAGCCTGCCGGATGGGAGTCAGAGACTGCCGGATCTTATTTAAAAAGGAAGCGGGAGACGGCGTGACGGTGGCGGCGGCGTATGATCCCGGGCTGTAAAAAGATGCTATGCGGCAGCGCTTGTGATGTACACGGATAATAGGAGAGAAGAGACCATGATGATTCTTGTAAACGGAGGCAGTTCGAGCGGAAAATCGGCATTTGCGGAATCGCTGATCCTTGAACAGGATAAAAGAGAACGGGCGGAAGAAAATAAGACCTGCCCATCCTGGTATCTGGCGACGATGATCGCCTGGGATGAGGAGTGCAGGGAGCGGATCCGGAAACACCGGAATATGCGGGCGGAGAAGAATTTCAGGACGATCGAATGTCCGGTGGATCTTGAAACGGCGGAGATCCCGGCTGGGAGCCGCTGTCTTCTGGAATGCGTTTCAAACCTTGCGGCGAATGAGATGTACCGGGGAGATATGAAGAATCCGGCGGAACATGCAAAAGAGAGGATCCTTGCCGGAATCGAAAAGGTCAGGAGGAAGTCCGGCTTTTTCGTGATCGTGACAAATGATGTCTCCGGAGATCAGGGGGCATACTCGGAGGAGACGGAAGAGTACCGGAACCTTCTGGGAGAGATCAATATTGCGCTGGCCGGGGAGGCCGATGAAGTGTATGAGGTCCTCTGCGGAATTCCGGTAAAGATAAAAACTGCGGAGAAGAACACGGCTCAGAGAGAGGACAAGGAGAAAATGGAGCATATGACAGACGGGATCACGCTGATCACAGGGGGAGCGCATCAGGGAAAAGCGGAATTTGCCATGAAAAGGGCGGCGGAGAACAGAGAAGACCGCTTTATCTGTGCGGCGGACGGAGAAAAAATGCGATTTGCCGATGCGTTCAACGCGGAGGTGATCTTAAATCTTCATATATATATAAGAAGAATGATCAAGGATCCGGACGAGTCGGGACTGCGGACGGAATATCCGGCTGGAAATGAGGAAAATTGCGGGGACAGGGCGGAAGCGTGCATGTACCGCTTTCTGGATGAAATTCTGGAAAAAAATCCGGCAGCAGTCATCACCTGTGATGAGATCGGCTGCGGGATCGTCCCGGCGGACGCGGATGACCGCCTCTGGCGTGAGATGACCGGGGACGCGTGCCAGTATCTGGCAGCACGCGCGGGAACGGTCTTTCGCGTTGTCTGCGGGATCCCGGTGCTGTTAAAAGGCGGTGAGCAGTGATGGAATACGGACACGGCGGTGATGTTTACCGGAACCGGAACGTGGAGCTTGATTTTTCGATCAATGTAAATCCACTGGGGATGCCGAATTTTGTGTGGGAGGCGGCGATGAAGAGCATCGCACTCAGCACCAGATACCCGGACAGTACCTGCGGAGCACTCCGCGCGAGAATGTCGGAACTTACCGGGATCCCGGGGGAGATGATGATCTTCGGGAACGGCGCTGCGGAGCTGATCTTCCGGCTGGTGCAGACGTTATGCCCGAAGAAAGCCGCGATCCCCGCCCCGTCTTTTATGGAATATGAGACCGCACTGAAAGCATGTGGGACGGAAGTTTCCTTTTTTTACTTAAAAGAATCGGAATCCTTTTTTCTGAACATTTCTGAATATCTGGAATTTCTGAAAAAAGAACGCCCCGATATGATCTTTTTGTGTACACCGGCAAATCCGACCGGTGCGATGATGAGAAAAGCGGATCTCTTAAAGATCCTCAACTACTGCAAAAGAGCGGGGATCGTTGCCGTGATCGATGAATGCTTTATCGAATTCTTAAATGAAGAAAAGGCGGATGGCTGTATCCGGGAATTTCTGGCGTGGAAGGAAGGAATGCCGGAAAATGGGGGAACGTTATTTCTCCTCAGGGCATTTACGAAGACATACGCGATGGCGGGACTGCGGATCGGCTATGGATTCTGCACGGATCCGGGACTTGTCGAGCAGATGGAAGAAAACTGGCAGCCGTGGAGCGTATCGATCCCGGCCCAGGAAGCTGGGCTGGCGGCTCTTTCGGATGAGCGGATCCCGTTCCTGAAAAAAATGCGGGAGCTGGTGGAAAAGGAGAGAAAGGTTCTCTCGGACGGACTCACAAAGGCGGGATTTACAGTGTTCCATTCGGAGGCGAATTTCCTGCTGTTTAAGGATTTTAAGACGGAGCAGGAATCGTGGCTGTACGAGTTTTTCCTGGAACACGGGATCCTGATCCGGCCCTGCAAAAACTACAGGGAACTCGATTCGAGATTTTACAGGATCTGCGTCCGGACGCACGAGGAAAATCTTGAGTTTCTGGAGATCCTGAAAGAGTACCGGTAATTCCGTATGGCGAGGCTGGAACTGCCGGGCTGAAAAATTTTCGGAAATTTATAAGCAAAAATAATAAAAAAGTGAAAAAAATTATATGAATTGACGGTTGCTAAAATTCGACAAAGCTGTTATACTCTAGGATAATAACTGGAACTGACGCAACGACAGTTTTTAGTTATATTTTTTTTAAAAATAATAAAACAGAAGAAAGAGAGGGAACCATAAAATGGGTAAGATCATTGGTGAAGGTATTACATTTGATGATGTGCTCCTCGTACCTGCATATTCTGAAGTAATCCCGAATCAGGTTGATGTTTCAACACACCTGACAAAGAAAGTCAAGCTCAATATTCCATTTATGAGTGCCGGCATGGATACCGTTACTGAGCACCGCATGGCGATCGCTATGGCGCGACAGGGCGGAATCGGTATCATTCACAAAAACATGTCGATCGAGGCGCAGGCTGAAGAGGTAGATAAGGTAAAACGTTCTGAAAACGGAGTAATCACAGACCCATTTTATTTGTCCCCGGAACATACATTAAAAGATGCAGATGAGCTGATGGCAAAATTCCGCATTTCCGGTGTTCCGATCACTGAGGGTAAAAAGCTCGTCGGAATCATCACAAACCGTGATCTGAAATTTGAGGAAGATTATTCCAAGAAGATCAAGGAGTGCATGACTTCCGAGCATCTGGTTACAGCTAAAGAAGGCGTAACTATGGAAGAAGCAAAGCGCATTCTTGCAAAGGCAAGAGTCGAGAAGCTTCCGATCGTCGATGAAAACTTTAACTTAAAAGGACTCATTACGATCAAAGATATCGAGAAACAGATCAAATATCCGAACTCCGCAAAGGATGACCACGGAAGACTTCTCTGCGGTGCTGCAATCGGAATCACAGCAAATGTTCTTGAGAGAACGGAAGCCCTTGTAAATGCAAAGGTCGATGTTGTTGTTCTCGATTCTGCGCACGGACACTCTGCGAACGTTCTCAACTGCGTAAAGATGATCAAGGAGAAATATCCGGATCTTCAGGTAATCGCTGGTAACGTTGCAACGGGTGAGGCTACAAGAGCCCTGATCGAGGCCGGCGTTGACGCTGTCAAGGTTGGTATCGGACCGGGATCGATCTGTACGACACGTGTCGTTGCAGGTATCGGTGTTCCGCAGATCACTGCTGTTATGGACTGCTATGCAGTTGCTAAGGAGTACGGTATTCCGATCATCGCCGACGGCGGTATCAAATATTCCGGAGATGTTACAAAGGCTCTCGCAGCCGGCGGTAATGTCTGCATGATGGGATCCATGTTCGCGGGCTGCGATGAGAGCCCGGGAGACTTCGAACTTTATCAGGGAAGAAAATATAAAGTTTACCGTGGAATGGGATCTATTTCTGCTATGGAGAACGGCAGTAAGGACCGTTACTTCCAGTCGAACGCGAAGAAGCTTGTTCCGGAAGGCGTTGAAGGACGTGTTGCTTACAAGGGATTCGTTGAGGATACGGTATTCCAGATGCTGGGCGGTCTTCGTGCCGGTATGGGATATTGCGGTGCTCATGATATCAAAGAGCTTCAGGAGAACAGTCATTTTGTTAAGATCTCCGCAGCCGCACTCCGCGAGAGCCATCCGCATGATATCCACATCACAAAAGAGGCTCCGAACTACAGCGTAGACGAATAATTTTAATCCCGAGAGGGCAGCAAAGGGCTGTGCAGGCGGCGGAAACGCTGTTCCCTGCACAGCCTTTTTTCGGACTGTGTGTATTTAGAAATAAGGGACCAGATGGAAAATTTTATGAAGATGCTTTCGACCCAGGCGATCCTGCTCGTGTACATGGCGGTGGGATTTTACTGCAGAAAGCGTGGAATTATTGAAAAAAAGATGCAGGGAAAGCTCACGGATTTTGTTCTCAGGATCACGCTGCCCTGTATGATCTTTAACTCCTTCAGCATGCATATCACATTGGACATGTTAAAACAGGCGGCCCTGTGTCTCGGAGTGGCATTTTTTATCTGCTTCGCGGCATGGATAGGTGGAAAAGTTGTCTACAACATGTATCCGAAGGAGAAAAAATCCGTCTTACAGTATGCCACACTCGTCAATAATGCGGCGTTTTTGGGGCTGCCGATCGTGAAGGCGGTGCTCGGCGAGGCGGGAATGTTCCTAGCGTCGATCTTTATTATCCCGAACCGTATCTTTATGTGGACGGCGGGAGTGTCGATTTTTACGGCGGAGGCGGATAAAAAGGCGGCGTTTAAGAAGGTCATGCTGAATCCGTGCGTGATCGTGATCTTTATCGGACTTTTCAGAAGCTTCACAGACTTTACTCTGCCGGAATTTCTGGCAAAGTCTGTCACAGGACTTGGAAACTGTACAACTCCGCTCTCCATGGTCCTGATCGGAACGATGATGACGGAACTGACGCCGGCATCCTTTAAGGACTGGAGTACGGTGTACCTGGCGTTTATGCGTCTTGTGGCGTTGCCGTTTCTGGCGCTCTTTATCATGCGCCTGTTAAATGCAGATCCGATCATGACAGGATGCGCAGTGATTCTTACAGCGATGCCTGCGGGAAGCACGACGGCGCTTCTGGCGGAGAAATATGGATCAGATCCGGTGTATGCGTCGAAATGTCTGCTGACCAATACACTGTTCTCTCTGATCACGATTCCGATCATGACATTATTTATATGAGGGTGCTATGTGCCGGTGGCACATGTCCAGCACTGACCGAAGCGGAGCGTAGATGCGGGAGCACGTAGTGCGGAGCAATCCGGTATCAGGGAGGTCAAAAGACTTTTTGCCCTCAACATCATTTATATAGGTTTACCTGGGATTCCAGGAGAAAGGGAAAACGGCTGAATTTTAAGGAAAAGCCGGAATAAAAGAAGTTTTATGAGTATTTTAAATGTAGAACACCTGAGCCATGGTTTCGGAGACCGGGCTATCTTTACGGACGTTTCTTTCCGCCTGTTAAAGGGGGAACATATCGGTCTCATCGGAGCAAACGGTGAGGGAAAATCCACATTTATGAATATCATCACCGGGAAGATGATGCCGGATGAGGGAAAGGTCGAGTGGTCGAAGAATGTCCGCGTGGGCTATTTAGACCAGCACACGGTGCTTGAAAAGGGGATGACGATCCGCGACGTATTAAAGAGCGCATTCTCCTTCCTTTTTGAGATGGAAGAGAAGATGAACGACATCTGTGCGAAGATGGGGGACGCTTCTGAGGACGAGATGAACGCCATGATGGAGGAGCTGGGGACGATCCAGGACCTTCTGATGGCGCATGATTTCTATATTATCGACTCCAAAGTAGAGGAGATCGGACGCGCCTTCGGTCTCGATGAGATCGGACTTGACAAGGATGTCGACGAGCTCTCCGGAGGACAGAGAACAAAGGTCCTTCTCGGAAAACTTCTCCTTGAAAAGCCGGATATCCTGCTCCTCGACGAGCCGACAAACTATCTGGATGTGCAGCATATCGAGTGGCTGAAACGGTATCTCCAGGACTATGAAAATGCCTTTATCCTGATCTCCCATGATATCCCGTTCTTAAACAGCGTGGTAAACTTGATCTATCATATGGAGAACCAGAAGCTTGACCGTTATGTTGGTGACTATGACCGGTTTATGGAAGTCTATGAGATGAAAAAGAGCCAGTTAGAGGCGGCTTACAACCGGCAGCAGGCGGAGATCGCGAAGCTCCAGGACTTCGTTGCGAGAAATAAGGCCCGCGTGGCGACGAGAAATATGGCGATGTCGAGACAGAAGAAACTTGATAAGATGGAAGTCATCGAGCTTGCGAAGGAGAAACCGAAGCCGGAGTTCCATTTTCTGAATGCGAGGGCCACCGGAAAACTGATCTTTGAGACGAAGGATCTTGTGATCGGTTATGATGAACCGCTTTCAAAACCGCTTAATTTCCTCATGGAGCGCGGCGAGAAGATCGCGGTCATCGGTGCGAATGGTATCGGGAAAACTACCTTTTTAAAGAGCATTCAGGGGTTGATCCCGGCGATCTCCGGAACCGTTGAGGTCGGTGACTATCAGTTCCCGGGTTATTTCGAGCAGGAGATGGCACCGGGAAATACGACGACCTGTATCGAGGAGATCTGGAAGGAATTTCCGTCCTACACCCAGTACGAAGTCCGCTCTGCCCTTGCAAAGTGCGGCCTTACAACGAAGAACATCGAGAGCCAGGTCCGCGTCCTCTCCGGTGGTGAGCAGGCGAAGGTCCGCCTCTGCAAGCTCATGAACCGGGAGACAAACGTGCTGCTCCTCGACGAGCCGACGAACCATCTCGATGTAGATGCGAAGGATGAGTTAAAGAGAGCGCTTCAGGAGTACAAAGGTGCGGTCCTTCTCATCTGCCATGAGCCGGAGTTCTATGACGGACTGGTGTCGAAGGTCTGGGATCTCAGTAAGTGGTCGTTAAAGATCTGATAAAACCGTTATATCTTCCTGAGAAAGGGATATTTGCGGTGTGAGCCTGTAAAGGAAAGAAGCCGGATTCAAATTTAGTTTTGACGTTTCTCCGTATGCGGAAGCCGTCCGCGCAGAAATCGTTTTTTGACCTCTGACCAGGAAAACGGGATCAGAGGATAGATGTAACTCTTTCCAGCGATCGTCCGGTTGAATACGATGGAGCAGACGGCGATGGCGGTCCCGAGGACGAAGCCCCAGACGTTCAAAAGGGAGGTCAGGATCAGTAGGATCACCCGCATGAATTTCAGCGCGTAGCCCATCTCAAAGCTTGCCTGGGAGTAGTTGGCGATCGTGACGAAGGCCATGTAGAGCATCGTCTCCGAATTAAACCAGCCGGATTTTACGGAGTATTCGCCGAGAACGATCCCGGCGATGACGCTCAGAGGCGTTGTCAGCATGCTCGGCGTGTTGACGGCTGCGAGGCGCAGGCCGTCGATCGCGAATTCCAGGATCAGAAGCTGGAAGATCAGCGGCACATACATATCGTCCGCCAGTTTAATAAACTCCAGCCAGCCCGGGATCCACTCCTGATTCTGCATAAAGAGGAGCCAGACCGGGGTGAGAAACAGGGTGAGGAAGGAGACGGTCATTCTGGAGAGCCGCAGGTAGGTCCCGGTCACCGGCGGGAAATAGTAGTCATCCGCCTCCTCGATGATGTCGAAGACTGAGGACGGCAGGATCATGCAGGCGGGGGAGTTGTCCACAAGGATCACGATATTTCCCTCAAGAATGGAGGCCGCCGCTGTGTCCGGCCGCTCGGAAAAACGGAATTTCGGGAACGGGTTGAACCATTTGTGGGGAAAAATGCACTCCGCAAGACTCTCCTGGTTCATGGTGAGAGCGTCCACATGGAGATCCTCGATCCGCCCTTTGATCTTTTTCAGAAGTTCCTCATCTACCCGCCGCTTCATATAGCAGATCGCAATGTCCGTGTGGGAACTCTCACCGGTCTGCATGATCTCCACCGTGAAATTGATGTCCCGGATCCTGCGGCGGATCAGGGCGGTGTTGAAGATCAGGGTCTCCACAAAGCCGTCACGGGACCCGCGGAGCACCTTGTCTTTTTCCGGTTCTGAGACGCTGCGGGCGGGATAAGTCCGGCAGTCGATGAGGATCGCCCGGTCGTATCCGTCGATCAGGAGGCAGGAGAGACCGGAGAGGAGCTGGATAAAGATATTCCGGTCATCGGTCTCGACGCTGGTCTCGCCGTAGTGGACGTACTGCCTGGCAAAATCATGGGCGGACTCCGGGAATGCGTCCGCTTTTACGGAGGAGAAATCCTGCATCAGCCGCAGAAGAATCTCATCTTTTGTGAACCCGTCCACAAAGTACAGGCAGGCATCCCTGCCGCCGATGGTGAGTGTGTGATATACGATATCGAAATTTTTCTGAACATCGAGAAGTTCGTGAAAATGGGAGAGATTCCGGTCGAAGTCTGATGAAATATTCATGGATCGCCTGTCCTTTCGTGAGTGATGGAAATACATGATCCGGATGTCCCAGATAGTATTTCATGGAAACAGGAAATTATACCGGAAGGATATTCAGAATGAAAAAATGCGTACTGTATACAAAATGCGGATTTCATCCAGCAGAATCACGACAGACAGGATTGTTTTTTTGTAAAAACAACGGAATTGCATTTTCAGCGCGGACATTTGTGCAGAAGATAGTAAATATATACAATAAAATTGTGCAAATTTAACTATATTTACCATAGCATTTCCCACAATATTTTGCTATACTGCATGAGCATTGAAATTGAAGGGGTATCAATTTCGAGGAACTGTATAATGCAAGGAAATTGTACGTGAATGAAAGGCTGTGCTCAGTGGGGGAGCACAGCCTTTCGCCTTTTCAAAAATAATATAAAGATGAAATATATATAAAACGGGCGAAAAGAATAGCTCTTTTCAGAGAAAAAGTGTATAATAAAAATAACTGCCCGGTAGGTCTGCGCATTTACTGCGCTGACCGTAAGAAAATATCGGCTTGAAGGCAAAACTCCCATCGGCGCAGCCGATCTGGAATGGATTTTTGCGCGTAACAAAAAATGATCATTCAGCCATGCGGAAATTTTCAAAATAGGGAGAGACCGTCTATGACTGAATTGTTGTATAAGGAGAAAAGAGATGAAAGACGGATTTATCCGGGTGGCGGCGGCCACCCCAGATTTAAAGGTTGCGGATCCGGTATTTAACCGGGAACAGACCTGGAAGATGATGCAGGAAGCGGCGGCCAGGGACGTGAAGATCCTCGTATTCCCGGAACTCGGCCTTACCGGATATACATGCAGTGACCTGTTTTTGCAGGATACGCTGATCGACCAGGCAAAGGAAGAACTTTTATGGCTCCTGGACGCCTCAAAAGATATGGACATGCTGACCTTCATCGGACTTCCGTGGATGAAGGACGGAAAGCTCTACAATGTGGCGGCTGTCATCAAGAGCGGTGAGCTTTTGGGTCTCGTTCCGAAGAGACATCTCCCGAACTATTCTGAATTCTATGAGCTCCGCCATTTCAATCCGGGGCCGGTAAAACCGGATGTGGTAGAGTGGGGAGAGCGCCTGATCCCGTTTGGAAGCAAGGTGCTGTTCCGCTGTACAAATATCCCGGAACTCGTGGTTGCCGCGGAGCTCTGTGAGGACGTCTGGACGATGGATCCGCCGAGCGTTTCCCACGCAAAAGCGGGAGCGACCGTGATCGCAAACTGTTCTGCAAGCGACGAGACGACCGGAAAGGCCGGATACCGTGAGATGCTGATCGCAGGACAGTCTGCCCGCCTTGTCTGCGCGTATATTTACGCGAACGCAGGGGAGGGCGAGTCCACCCAGGATCTTGTCTTCGGAGGACATGACATTATCGCAGAAAACGGAAATATCCTCGCGGAGTCCGAGCGCTTCAAAAACGGAATGATCACGGCGGATATCGACCTTGTCAGACTGAAAAACGAGAGAAGAAGAATGACGACCTGCCAGCCGGGAACTGAGGCGGATGGATATGATTATATGGACTTTACCCTGGAACGGACAGACCTCACGTTAAACCGTTATATCGATCCGGCACCGTTCGTTCCGTCGGATGAGCGGGAGAGAACAGCACGGTGCGAGGAGATCCTGACGATCCAGGCGATGGGCTTAAAGAAACGTCTTGCCCATACCGGCGCAAAGAGTGCGGTGGTCGGAATTTCCGGCGGACTTGACTCTACACTTGCTCTTCTCGTTACAGCGAGAGCATTCGACATGCTGGGGATCCCGAGAGAGAACATCCTCTCCGTCACGATGCCGTGCTTCGGAACGACAGACCGCACCTACAACAATGCGGTCACCCTTACAAAGAAGTTAGGTGCGACATTAAAAGAAGTAAACATCCGGAAAGCGGTCTCCATCCACTTTGAGGATATCGGACATGATCCGGCGATCCACGATGTGACTTATGAGAACGGACAGGCGAGATACCGCACCCTGATCCTCATGGACCTCGCGAACAAGACAAACGGCATGGTTATCGGAACAGGAGATATGTCCGAGCTGGCGCTCGGCTGGGCAACCTACAACGGTGATCACATGTCCATGTACGGAGTGAATGCCTCTGTCCCGAAGACTCTGGTGCGCCATCTGGTCCGCTACTACGCGGATACCTGCGGTGACAAGGCACTTGCGGACGTCCTCTATGACGTTCTCGACACACCGGTAAGCCCGGAGCTCCTGCCGCCGGAGGATGGAAAAATCTCACAGAAGACGGAGGACCTTGTGGGACCTTACGAGCTCCACGACTTCTTTCTCTACTATATTCTCCGCTGCGGCTATCATCCGGCGAAGATCTACCGCCTTGCAAAGATCGCATTTGCGGGAGTTTACGAGGACAAGGTGATCTACAAGTGGTTAAATCCCTTCTACCGCCGGTTCTTTGCACAGCAGTTTAAGCGCTCCTGCCTGCCGGACGGCCCGAAGGTCGGTTCCGTGGCTGTCTCCCCGAGAGGCGATCTGAGAATGCCGAGTGACGCTGCGAGACGGATCTGGATGGAGGAAGTAGAGAAACTTGATCCGGAGGCAGGAAAATGATCACAAGCACAAAAAATGACCAGGTAAAGGCGGTCATTGAGTTAAAAAAGAAGGCGAGAGCGAGGAATGAGCAGGGACTTTTCGTTGTGGAAGGTGTGCGGATGGCCGCGGAGCTCCCGAAAGACCAGGTGAAAAGTGTCTATGTTTCTGAAACCTTCGCGAAAGATCCGGCAAATGCCGCGTTCCTTGCGGAATATCCGGGATATGAGCTGGTCAGTGACCAGGTATTCGCTGCGATGTCTGATACCCAGACGCCCCAGGGAGTGCTGGCACTTGTCAGACAGTTCTCCTACGGGATGGACGAGATCTTAAAGAGCGACCGTCCGGCCCACCTGATGGTCCTGGAAAATCTTCAGGATCCCGGAAATCTCGGAACGATCTTAAGAGCCGGAGAGGGAGCGGGGATCACGGGTCTCATCATGAGCCGTGATACCGTGGATATCTATAATCCGAAAGTGATCCGCTCCACGATGGGATCGGTCTTCCGCGTTCCGTTCTTCTATACGGATGATCTGGAGCAGACCGTGCTGGATCTGAAGGCACGGGGGATCCGGGTATTCGCGGCGCATCTCGCCGGGAAGAATAATTACGAGCAGGAAGACTATACTGGTAATACGGCATTCCTGATCGGAAATGAGGGAAACGGACTGACAGAAAAACTTTCGTCCATGGCGGATACCTGGGTAAAGATCCCCATGGCCGGAAAAGTGGAGTCATTGAATGCCGCGATCGCGGCGTCGATCCTGATGTTTGAGACGGCAAGACAGCGGCGCGCGTAAAAGGAGTGATTTTATGGATATGATCGGATGGCTGGCAGCTTTTGTAGTCCTGATCGGAATTGAGGCGGCAACGATGGCGCTCACGACGATCTGGTTTGCGGGAGGTGCGGTGGCCGCATTTTTAGCCGCGGTGCTGGGTGCTTCCGTGCAGGTACAGCTTGTGGTGTTCCTGATCGTATCGTTTATCCTTCTGCTCTTTACGAGACCGCTCGCTATGCGGTTTGTCAACCGGGAGACCGTGAAGACGAACGTAAACGGGCTGATCGGGCGGAGAGCGAAAGTGATCGCAAAGATCGATAATAATGAGCCGTCCGGAGCCGCCGTGATAGACGGACAGGAGTGGACGGCGAGATCCGCGGATGACGCGGTGACGATCCCGGTCGGGACTCATGTCCGGATCAAAGAGGTCCGGGGCGTAAAACTTATCGTGGAGCCGATCCCCGATACGGAAAAATAAGAACGACCCAGGTAACTGTGAGGATGCTGAACGGTTATCGACCCGGAAAACATCAGAACGGTCGGTGATATCCGGGCATTCTGGGATAAAAAAGGGATCATGATGATCCCCCAATGAAAAAAGGAGGAATAAATATGCCGGCATTATTAGTATTAGTACTGATCTTCATCATTCTGCTGATCTTCGTCTCCTGTATCCGCATCGTGCCGCAGGCACAGGCGATGGTAGTGGAGAGACTCGGCGCGTATCTTGAGACATGGAACGTGGGCGTCCATTTCAAAATGCCGTTTATCGACCGCGTGGCAAAACGGGTTCTCTTAAAAGAGCAGGTCGTTGACTTTGCACCGCAGCCGGTGATCACAAAGGATAACGTTACCATGAAGATCGACACGGTCGTGTTCTTCCAGATCACGGATCCGAAGCTCTACGCTTACGGCGTTGAGAATCCGATCATGGCGATCGAGAACCTGACAGCAACCACACTCCGGAACATCATCGGTGACCTGGAACTTGACCAGACCCTGACTTCCCGTGAGACGATCAACACAAAGATGCGTTCCGCACTGGACGTTGCGACGGACCCGTGGGGCATCAAGGTCAACCGTGTGGAGTTAAAGAACATTATCCCTCCGGCAGCGATCCAGGATGCGATGGAGAAACAGATGAAGGCGGAGCGTGAGCGCCGTGAGGCGATCCTCCGTGCGGAAGGTGAGAAGAAGTCCACGATCCTCGTTGCGGAAGGTAAGAAACAGTCCGCGATCCTCGATGCGGAGGCGGATAAGCAGGCAGCGATCCTCCACGCTGAGGCGGAGAAGGAAAAACGGATTCGCGAGGCGGAAGGTCAGGCGGAGGCGATCTTAAAGATCCAGCAGGCGAATGCCGACGGTATCCGCATGATCAAGGAAGCAGGAGCGGACCAGGCAGTTTTACAGCTCAAGAGTCTTGAGGCATTCGCAAAGGCGGCGGACGGAAAGGCGACAAAGATCATTATTCCGTCCGAAATCCAGTCCCTGGCCGGCCTTGTGACAAGTGTAACGGAGATTGCAAAGAAGAGTGAAACTGAGAATTGATCTTGAAAAAGAATATGGGATCGTCTTAGAGGGCGGCGGAGCCCGGGGTGCGTACCAGATCGGCGTCTGGAAAGCGCTCCGGGAAGCCGGCATGAAGATCAGGGGAGTCGCGGGAACGTCAGTAGGGGCGTTGAACGGCGCACTGATCTGTATGGATGACCTGGAAAAAGCGGAGGAGATCTGGAGGAATATGACCTACTCCACGGTATTCCGGGTGGATGATCCCATGATCGCAAAACTAAAGAAATTCGGCGTTCGATCCATGAAAATGACCGACGCGGCGGCAGAATTCAAACGGCTGTTTTCAGACAGGGGGCTTGATATCGCCCCACTCAAAAAACTTCTGGAAGAGACGGTGGATGAGGAGCGGATCAGGCGCTCACCACGTGATTTCTGTGCCGCGTCATTTTCAGTCACGGACCGGAAGGAAGAGGACTTTGATGTGAAGGAAGCGCCGCCGGGAACCATGAAGGACATGATGATGGCCAGCGCTTACTTTCCGGGCTTTAAGCAGGAAAAAATCGGCGGAAAGACGTATCTGGACGGCGGCAGCGTCAACAATGTCCCGGTCGATCTTCTGACGGACCGGGGATATAAAGATATCATCGTGATCCGCCTTTACGGGATCGGCGTGGACCGGAGAAAGTTTATGGAGATTCCGGCGGACGTGACGATCCATGAGATCGCACCGGGGAGAAATCTTGGCGGGATACTGGAGTTTGACAGCGCAAGGACGAAGAAAAACATGAAGCTCGGCTATTTCGACGGGCTGAGATTTCTTTACGGACTCTGTGGGCGGAAATATTATCTTGACATGCCATATTCCGAGGCGTATTATTTTGGCAGGATCATGTCGGAGCTTGACCTCTTTAAGATCTGGCTGAAACCGTATGTGAAAGAGGACGAATTCGCGAAGCTCACGGGTTACCGTGTCTACACGGAAAAGATCTTTCCGTTTCTCGCAAAGAAGCTGAGGCTTTGCACCGAGTGGGACTACAGGGATCTTTACGGTGCGGTCCTTGAGCTGTTCGCAAAAAAGATGCAGTTGGAAGTCTACCGTGTATACACGCCGGATGAGATCGTTGGGAAGATCCATGAACTGCTTTCGGATAAGCTGACGGTAGGATAGAGATATGAGGAGAACGCTGAAATATGGCGGAAAACAATAAAAGAAGAAAGGTCAGGAGCGAATCCATGGCGCTTGATGCCATGCATATCATCATCGGGATCGCCGTGGTGGTCATGTCCGTCATTTCGTTTCTTGACACGGAGAGGTACATGTTCCTCTTTCCGGTGATCTTTTTCCTGGCGGCGGTTTTAAATCTCGCCACAGGAAAATACTGGCTCTCCCGGACAAAGCGGGAGCGGCGGAGAAGAACTGCGGCGGTGTTCCAGATGGGATTCGGAACGGTCCTGCTGATCTTCACGATCTTAAGCGCGGTTAGCATTTGGTAGGAACTGTTGGAGGTAATGAGATGAAGGGAGAAATCCTGAAATTATTAAAAGAGACAGACGGCTATATTTCCGGACAGGAGCTCTGTGAGAAGTTCGGTGTATCGAGGACAGCAATCTGGAAGGTGATCAATCAGCTGAAAGAAGAGGGCTATGAGATCGAAGCGGTCCGGAATAAAGGATATATTCTGAAAGGATCTGCGGATGTGCTCTCGAAGGAAGAGTTGGAAAGTACGATCCATACGAAGTGGGCAGGAGCGAATGTCGTATTCTTTGAGGAGACAGTCTCCACAAACAACGAGATCCGGAGCCTTGCGGAACAGGGCGCGCCCCACGGGACTCTGGCAGTTGCGGAACAGCAGCTTGGCGGAAAGGGAAGACGGGGCCGTGTCTGGACATCCCCTGCGGGAGTCGGGATCTGGATGAGCATGCTGTTGAGACCTCAGATCGATCCGCTGGCTGCGTCGATGCTGACGCTGGTCATGGCTCTTGCGGCGAAAAAGGGAATTGAAATATCGACGGGACTGAAATCGGAGATCAAATGGCCGAACGATCTTGTATTGAATAAGAAGAAGATCTGCGGGATCCTGACGGAGATGAGCACGGAACTCATGGAGATCCAGTATGTGATCCCGGGAATCGGCATTAACGTAAACCAGAAGGATTTCCCGGACGACATTAAGGCTACCGCAACTTCCCTCTACATAGAGAGCGGAAAGATCCAGAAGAGAAGCGAGATCATCGCAGCGATCATGGAGGCCTTTGAGGGATACTATGACACGTTTATCGAGACTCAGGATATGTCGGGACTCATCGAGGAGTACAATGCGAATCTCGTAAATCTCGGCAATGAGGTGTGTGTCCTGGACCCGGCGGGCGAGTTCCGCGGCGTTTCCGAGGGGATCAACAAGGAAGGCGCATTGTTGGTACGTCTCGCTGACGGCACGTTAAAGGAGATCATCTCCGGGGAAGTTTCAGTCCGCGGAGTCTATGGATATGTATAAGGATGAAATGAATGTTTCGGGGGCGGATCTCTATTCCGGCCTCCAGAAAATCTTTCCGGATGAGAAGAACCTCACCCTGACGGAACGTCTGGATGCCGCGAGAGGACCGCTCCTTTCGTGGTATCGGGAAAACAGGAGAGATCTCCCATGGCGTGAGAACCGGGATGCCTACCGGATCTGGATCTCGGAGATTATGCTGCAGCAGACGAGAGTCGAGGCAGTAAAACCGTACTTTGCCCGCTTCATGGAACATTTTCCGACCGTTCAGGCGCTGGCGGATTGTGAGGAAGAGGAACTTTTCAAGTGCTGGGAAGGTCTTGGCTATTACAGCAGAGCGAGAAATCTGAAAAAAGCGGCAGAGATCATCGTCTCCGAATACGGAGGAGCGCTTCCGGCAGACCACGCGGCGCTTCTCTCACTTCCCGGGATTGGAAGTTACACGGCGGGAGCGATCGGCTCCATCGCGTTTGGTATTCCTGTCCCTGCAGTTGACGGAAATGTTATGCGGGTCCTGTCAAGAGTGGCGGGAAGCTATGAGGATATCTTAAAGCAGGCAGTGAAAAAGAAGATGGAACTGGCGGTGGAGGAGACCCTGAAAACTTTAAAAGAAGGAGAAGCCGGGGACTTCAACCAGGCTCTCATCGAGACGGGAGCGATCGTCTGTGTGCCGAACGGAGCGCCGCTCTGCGGAGCACCGTGCCCGTTCTATACCGTCTGTGAGGCGAGAAAAAAGGCTCTGACCGCAGAGATCCCGGTGAAAACACCGAAAAAGAAAAGGAAAATAGAGGAAAAGACCGTATTATTAGTGGAATACGGGGATAAAATAGCCATTAGAAAGCGGGATGACACAGGGCTTCTGGCATCCCTCTATGAGTTCCCGAACCTGGAGGGAAAACTTTCCGGGAAAGAAGTGCTGGAACAGATGAAATGCAGAGCTGTGATCGAGAAAGAACTCCCGACGGCAAAGCATATTTTCAGCCATGTGGAATGGCATATGAGCGGATATCTGATCCGTGTAACAGAAGAAATTCCGGGACTGCTGTTTGCAGATCGGGAAGAGCTGAAGGAAAAGTATCCGATCCCGAATGCGTTTGCGGCTTATAGAAAGATTGCAGCTGCGCAGACAATGGACAGCTGCGAGAGCTAGTTGAAAGTATGGAGCGTGATCATGATGAAAAAAATGATATTTCTTTTTAATCCCCGTTCAGGGAAGGAAGCTATTAAAAATCAGTTATCCGATATCCTCGGGATCTTCTGCAGGGCAGGTTATCTGCCGTCCGTCTATGTGACCCAGGAGCCGGGAGATGCGGCAAAGATCGCTGAGGAGTATGGCAGTGAGGTAGAGCTTTTTGTCTGCAGCGGCGGGGACGGCACATTAAACAGCGTGATCTCCGGCATCATGAAGTTAAAAAAACGACCGGAGATCGGGTATCTTCCGTCCGGTTCCACGAACGATTTTGCAAGAAGTTTAAAGATCCCTGCAAACCTCACGGAGGCAGCGCGGGATGTGGTGAGCGGTAAATCCTACGGTGTCGATATCGGAAAATTCGGGGATCAGAGGTATTTTGTGTATATCGCAGCGTTCGGAGCGTTTACTGAGGTTTCCTACAGTACGCCGCAGGATGTCAAAAATGTTCTCGGACATCAGGCGTATATCCTGGAATCAATCAAGGCGCTGGGAAAGCTGAAGTCTTATAAAATGCATATTGCATGGGATGACGGCGAGGCAGACGGGGAATTTATCTTCGGAATGGTGACAAATACCACGAGTGTCGGCGGATTCAGCGGACTCGCTCCTAAGGATGTTTCGTTCCATGACGGTCTGTTTGAGGGCTTGTTTATCCGGACACCGAAGTCACCGGTGGACCTTCCAAACATCTTAAGCGGACTCCTCCTGTTCCCGGAACAGGAAAATAAGGATATGATCCGGTTCAAGTCATCAAAATTCACGGTGACTGCAGATGAGGATGTCCCGTGGGTCCTCGACGGTGAGTTCGGCGGGGCGGTAAAAGAGGCGAAGATCGAGAATGTAAAGGAAGCAGTCACTCTGAGCTGCAGCCCGGAACCGGAAAAAAAGGAAGAGAAGACGGAAAACTGATCGCAAAGCGGCATGAGATGTTTCGAATATGCTAAAAATCAGTGAAAAATTCAAGGAAAAAAGTTGAAAAATGTCGCTGGATGGTATATAATGAACTATCGTGGAGCAGTTTGAGCAAGCCCCAACCTGAAAGGACGTTATTCAGTGGAAAAAGAAGTATTTTTAGACAAACTTAAGAAACTTGTCGCACTCGGCAAGTCAAAACAGAATGCCCTTGACGCGACGGAGATCAACGACTTTTTTGCCGGAGATAACCTCGGACCGGAGCAGATGGACGAAATTTATAATTACCTGGAGCATAACAATATTGATGTTGTGCCGGTAATCGATGACGCAATGCTTGCGGATGATTCCATGCTTCTGGACGATCTGGATGATGACTACCGTGAAGACAAGGACGGAGAGGACATTGACTTAGACGCCATCGACCTTCTGGAAGGTATCGGAACAGAAGATCCGGTCCGCATGTATTTAAAGGAGATCGGTACTGTGCCGCTTCTTTCCGCGGATGAGGAGCTTCGTCTCGCGAAGAGAAAGGCAGAGGGAGATGAGTCTGCGAAAGAGCGCCTGATCGAGGCAAACCTGCGTCTTGTTGTAAGTATCGCAAAGCGTTATACAGGACGTGGAATGAGTTTCCTGGATCTTGTTCAGGAAGGAAACCTTGGTCTTATTAAGGGCGTTGAGAAGTTCGACTATACAAAAGGATATAAGTTAAGTACATATGCAACCTGGTGGATCCGTCAGTCCGTGACGAGAGCGCTTGCAGATCAGGCGAGAACGATCCGTGTTCCGGTTCATATGGTAGAGACGATCAACAAGATGTCAAAGATGCAGAGAAAGCTGACCCTGGAACTTGGCTATGAGCCGTCCGTGACAGAGCTTGCGGAAGCGCTTGATATGTCAGAGGACAAGGTCATGGAGATCATGCAGATCGCGAGAGAACCTGCATCCCTGGAGACTCCGATCGGTGAGGAGGATGACTCCAACCTGGGCGATTTCGTTGCGGACAGCAACGCAGTTACCCCGGAGGGAAATGTAGAGTCTGTAATGCTGAGAGAGCACATCGATGCATTATTAGGCGATCTCAAAGAGAGAGAGCGTCAGGTCATCGTGCTTCGATTTGGTCTTGAGGACGGACATCCGAGAACACTTGAAGAGGTAGGAAAAGAGTTCAACGTAACGAGAGAACGTATTCGCCAGATCGAGGCGAAGGCGCTCCGGAAACTCAGAAATCCGGTCCGCAGCAAACGGATCAGGGATTTCCTGTAGAAACTCGTTTCAAAAAAGATGAAAGCGGATCGCAGGTGCGGATGTGTCTGGTGGATCCGAAAAAGAGATACAGGCAGCAGGAGAAGATCCGGCTGCCTTTTTTCTCTTCCTTTATTTACGCGAACAACGAGCCAAAGTCTGCGCTTGCGCAAGACTTTGGCGACTGTCACGATAACAAGGGGAAACTCGCGAAGCGTGTTTTCGCTTGTTATCATTGGAGAATTTATGAATAAACGAAATTATCAGAAAGAATTAGAAAAAAAACTGGAGGAACTTCAGAGCAGGGGAGGGGTGCCGACGCTGTTTCTCCATAGCTGCTGTGCACCTTGCAGCAGTTATGTCCTGGAATACCTCTCCCGGTATTTTGAGATCACGGTCTTTTATTATAATCCGAATATCTATCCGCCTTCTGAGTACGAGGAACGGACTTCGGAGCAGGAGCGCCTGATCCGGGAATTCAACGGAGAGTGGGAAAACGAGGCGGACCGCCATCCGATCCATTTCGTGGCGGGAACGTATGTGCCGGACGATTTCTACGCGGCGGCAAAAGGCCTGGAACAGGAGCCGGAAGGCGGCGCACGGTGTACGGAATGCTTTAAACTCCGCCTTTCCGAGGCTGCGAGGGAGGCAAAAGCCGGCGGGTTCGATTTCTTTACAACGACCCTCACGATCAGCCCGTTAAAAGATGCGGAGCGGCTGAACCGGATCGGGGAAGAGATGGGAAAAGAGTACGGCATCGAATTTCTGCCGTCGGATTTCAAGAAGAAAAACGGATATAAGCGATCCACGGAGCTCTCCAGAGAACACGCGCTGTACCGGCAGAATTACTGTGGGTGCGTGTTCTCGAAGAGAGAGGCGGAGGAGAGGACCGGGCGCAGCGAATAGGCGTCACCGGAGAGACCAGTACAAAACTCCGTCCTGTTCCGTGCGGTCGATCACACCGGTCTCGAAAAGCCAGTCCAGGCAGGAAAAGAGCTTTGGCCAGGTGTGAAGATAGGAGAACAGGAAGGAGTAGCGGTATGTCTGCATGCGCTGGATGTAGAGCGCCTGGTCGAGTTCCAGGAGAGTCATCGGGCGATTACTCTCTGCCAGTGCCTGACGGAGCTGTGTGCAGCGCTCCCCGTATCCGGCGATGATCCGGTCGGCCTCTTCTTTGATCTCTGTGAATTCACCGTAGTGCCCCGGGAGAAAACGGTATCCGCTGTAATCAGATGCGAGTTCCCTGAGGGAAGCGAAGTATTCGGTGAGGAGATGCTGATCCTTTCCTGAGGTGATGACGATGGGAACAAGGCCGAGGATCACCTGGTCGGCGCAGAAGAATAACTTCGCATTTCGGTCAACAAGACCGCACTGACCGGAGGTGTGCCCGGCAAGGGAGACGACTTCGAAGTCGTAACCGCCATAAGAAAGACGGTCTCCGGGGGCGATGGGAGTGAACGGAAAGTCGAAATTCACGTTGTTATCCCTGGCGAGCTGGTCGGCGCCTGCCTTGATCTCCTGCCATGCGTCCGGAGTCCGTTCTTTTGTGACTCCGACCTCACTCGTGTAGGAGCGGCGCATATCATTGTCCTCATAAAAACGATGGTAGCGGTCGGAAGAGGCTGCGATCTCTACCGGATTCATGAACGCCCGGGCGCCGCGGTCGGTGAAAAAGGAGACATAGCCGCTGTGGTCTACATGATTGTGGGTCACGAAGATGTCGAGATCCCTGCAGTCGATGGAGAGCTCGTTCAGGGCTTGTTCCATCTCCGACAGACACTCCGGCACGTTCCAGGAGGTGTCGATCATGAGGCTTCGTTCACTGCCTTTTATAATATAGAGGTTTCTGGATGAAGTCCTCATGTTTTTGTTCGTCAGGATGATCTTATATAAGTTTGGGGCAAGTATTTTCATTGGGGAAAACTCCTCGTTGGATATTTGGACGTGCCGGCATTCCAGTCGGGACAGGATCGTGAAGGCTGGCCGGACACGTTGCTTGTGCACGATATTGTTTTGATTGTAGCCCGGTGAGGGGAAAATGTCAAACGATTCCGGGGGATGCTCCGTTGACATTAGGGAAATTGTAGTATACAATGAAACTGCCTGGTCATGAATAAAAACGTCGTAAATGAGGAATGGTCATTTGGGGCGGTTTTTACTTGTTTATGAACTTACAATCAGAATAGGAGGAATTAGGTAATGGTAGAAAGAAAAGTTACAGTCGTAAACCCGACCGGTCTTCATCTTCGCCCGGCGGGACTGCTCTGCCAGACATCCATGAAGTTCGATTCTAAAGTGATGATTTTTTATAAAGAAAAGGAAATCAACGCGAAGAGCGTATTAAACGTAATGGCATCCGGGATCCGCTGCGGCGATGAGATCACCGTCCACTGTGACGGACCGGACGAGAAAGAGGCCATTGAAGCAGTCTGCAATCTGATCGAGACAGGACTCAAGGAATAAGATCCGGAGAGCAGTACAGGACGATCAGGTTATGCTCTGTACATAAAATGCAAGGCAGAATGTATGCTTGAATGTAACTATTCAGTAGGTCTGCGCACTTGCTGCGCTGACCGTAATAAAGCACAGGTCTGGAGGCAAAAATCCCATCGGCGAAGCCGATCTGGAATGGATTTTTGCTCGTAACTGTGAGGGTACTGAACAGTTACGCCTGAATAACAGTTAGAAAGTGAGATAGTAATGAGCGAAACAGCAGAAAATTGTACCCATAACTGCGGAACCTGCTCCGCAAACTGCGGAAGCAGAACGAGCGAGCCGCAGAGCTTCCTTGAGAAGTTAAATCCGGCGAGTTCCGTAAAGAAAGTGATCGGCGTAGTCAGCGGTAAAGGCGGCGTCGGAAAGTCTTTAGTTACATCCTTAATGGCATGCCGGATGCGCGCGACAGGTGCGAAAGTCGGAATCCTTGATGCCGATATCACAGGACCGTCGATCCCGAATGCATTTGGGATCCATGACGGCGTGACCGTGACACCGGACGGAAAACTCCTTGTTCCGGCGACATCCTCCACCGGGATCGATGTGATCTCCTCCAATATGCTTCTGGAGAATGAGACAGATCCGGTGATCTGGCGTGGTCCGGTGATCGCCGGTGCGGTAAAACAGTTCTGGAGTGAGACACTCTGGCAGGATATCGACTACATGTTCGTTGATATGCCTCCGGGAACCGGCGATGTGCCGCTTACTGTATTCCAGTCACTTCCGGTCAACGGGATCATCATCGTGACATCCCCGCAGGAGCTTGTCTCCATGATCGTTGAGAAGGCCGTCAACATGGCGAAAAAGATGAACGTTCCGATCCTCGGACTTGTTGAAAATATGAGCTATCTCGAATGTCCGGACTGCGGAAAGAAGATCGCAGTATTCGGAGAGAGCCGTATCGAGGAAGTTGCGAAAGAATACGGAATTCCGGTTCTCGCGCAGATCCCGATCCGTCCTGAGATCGCAAAGGCTGTCGATGAGGGAACGGTCGAGTATGTGAAGGCGGATTTCCTTGATCAGGCTGTGAAGGCTGTGGAAGAAGCGTAAGAAAAGAGAAATAGATCAGAACACGAAGTACAGGGCGGCGAACATGGTAGCTGCCCCGTACTTTTTTGTGTGGCGGGAATTGACCTCGCGAGGTGCCTGAATGTGCTGAGGCACAGTCTTTTGGCGTGTCGGAAAAATTTGGAGTAATTCCTACGGCGCACAAAAAGGTGGCGATCGGCCATGAATGTTCACCTGGTAAAGACAGATGAATGCCACAGCCGGAAAAATTGATAAAAAAGGCTTTGCTATAGAAAAAACCTATAATAACTTATTTCTTATCTATATTGGACGAATAGGTTAAAACGTGGTATCTTATTAGCACACACAGAGATTAGAAAATGTACGGCTGGCACGTACATGGGAGGATAAAATTGATTCAGTTAGACCATATTACAAAGACGTTTGATACCGGTGCGGAAAAAGTCCATGCGGTCTCTGATGTCACACTCCATATCAGGAGTGGTGAGATCTTCGGTATCATCGGATTCTCCGGTGCCGGAAAATCCACACTGGTGCGATGTATCAACTTACTGGAACGACCGACGAGCGGAACCGTCACGGTTGACGGAAAAGTTCTCACGGATCTTCCGGCGAAAGAACTCAGGGAAGCGAGAAAGAAGATCGGAATGATCTTCCAGCATTTCAACCTGATGAGATCCAGAACAGTCGGAGAGAATGTCGCTTACCCGTTAAAGGGAAGCGGACTTTCCAAAGCACAGATCAAGGCGAAAGTGCGGGAGCTTTTAGCGCTTGTCGATATCGCAGAAAAAGAGAATGCGTATCCGAGTCAGCTTTCCGGCGGACAGAAACAGAGAGTCGCGATCGCGAGAGCGCTTGCGAATGATCCGAAAGTTCTCCTCTGCGATGAGGCGACGAGCGCCCTGGATCCGCAGACGACGGGGGCGATCTTACAGCTCTTAAAACACTTAAATGAAAAGCTCGGCATTACCATCGTGATCATCACCCATGAGATGGCGGTCGTCAAAGAGATCTGTGACCGCGTAGCCGTCATGGAACACGGTAATGTCGTGGAGGAAGGCGATGTCTACTCGATCTTTGCAGCACCGAAGGCCGGGATCACGAGAGACTTCATCCGCACGACATCAAACCTTCAGAAGATCGAAAAGCTGGTCGAGGAGAAGTCACCGCTTGTTGCGTTAAAGCCGGGTGAAAAGATTCTGCGTCTGAATTACATTAAGAAGAATACGTCGGAGGCATTGATCTCCGAAGCTTCCAGAAGATTCAGCGTGGATCTGAATATCATCTTCGCTGATATCGAGATCGTTCAGGACGCCCCGATCGGCGGAACAGTGGCGATCGCAAGCGGAACGAAGGAGAATATCGAAGCCGCGATCGAATATCTGAAGGAGAAGAACGTTGGAGTGGAGGTGATCGAGAATGCTTGATTTCTTAAATGCGATTATCCCGAATGTCATGTCAAAGCCGGATGAGCTTTTCGAAAGCTTCGGTCAGACGATTTATATGGTCATCGTATCAGGTGCGATCTCCATGGTGTTCGGACTTTTCTTTGGGATCATCCTCACTGCGACAGCTCCGAAGGGTGTCCTGAAAAACAAGGTGATCTTCAATATTTTGGATAAGCTGGTCAACATTTTCCGTTCGATCCCGTTCGTAATCCTTCTGACAGCGCTGATCCCGCTGACCCGTATGGTCGTCGGAACAGCGATCGGTACAAAGGGTGCGATCTTACCGCTTATTTTCGGAACGGTCCCGTTCTTTACGAGACAGATCGAGAGTGCGCTCGCAGAAGTTGACTACGGTCTGATCGAAGCGGCGGAGAGCATGGGAAACAGCCCGTGGGAGATCATCTTTCGGGTATACTTAAAGGAGAGTGTCCCGGGGATCGTCCGTGCAATGCAGATCACATTTGTCAGCCTGGTCGGCCTTACCGCGATGGCCGGTGCGGTCGGCGGCGGTGGACTCGGCGATTTCGCGATCCGTTACGGTCATTCCAGAGGGCAGACCGATGTCACCTATGTGACCGTCATCATCATTCTGATCATGGTAAGTCTGATCCAGAGTACCGGTTCCTATGTGATTAAAAAGACGACTCACTAGAACGGTGGTTTCAGATTAAAATTGCTTGAAACGGAGCGGAACTATTTCCGGACCGTATCAATAAAAGGAACTGTCCGGTCTGCACAGCGAATGCGGATGAAACCGGGCGGCGACAAAGAAAGTTCAGGAGGAGAAAAATTATGAAGAAAAGAGTTTTAGCACTTGGCGCAGCAGCAGTTTTAGCATTATCCTTAACCGCATGCGGCAGCAGCCAGAAGACAGAGACAACAGCGGCAGCAGCCGATACAACCGCAGCCGGTTCTGAGGCAGCAGCTGATACAACAGCAGCCTCCGGCGAGAAGACAGTCATCAAACTCGGTGTTGTAGGTGAGAACAACGAGCAGTGGCAGCCGGTCATCGACAAGCTTGCTGAAGAGAACATCGACCTTGAGCTTGTAAAATTTGCAGATTATCCGCTTCCGAACCGTGCATTAAATGACGGTGAGATCGATCTGAACTCTTTCCAGCACATCGCTTACTTTGAGGATGACTGCAAGAACAACGGTTATGATCTTTCTATCATCGGTGAGACCATCATGGCTCCGTTAGGCCTCTACTCCAACAAGATCAAGGACGTATCCGAGATCAAGGACGGTGATATCATCGCGATCCCGAATGACGCTACAAACGGCGGCCGTGCATTAAAACTTCTTGAGTCCGCAGGTCTGATCAAGGTTGATCCGGCAGCAGGCTACACACCGACAAAGAAAGACATCACAGAGAACCCGTTAAACCTTGACATCAAAGAGGTTGAGGCAGCAAATACAGCAAGCCTTCTTCCGGACGTTGCAGCAGCAGTCATCAACGGCGGTCACGCAGTTGACAACGGTTTAAACCCGAAGGAAGATGCGATCTTCCTTGAGAGCGTGGAAGAGGGATCTGACAACCCGTACGTCAACATCATCGTTGCAAGAACAGCTGATAAGGACAACGAGCTTTACAAGAAAGTAGTCGATTATTTCCGTACACCGGAAGTTGCAAAAGTGATCGAGGACACTTACAAGGGAGCTTACATCCCGGCATGGGAGTAACTCCTGAAATCACGGCCATAAAATAAAAAGATGGGAAAGACAGGACAGGGTACCGAAAAGGGATCCTGTCCTTTTCTTGTTTAACAGGAAATTCCGAAGGAACTTCCTGTTAAACAAAAAGGCACTACGTGCCTAAGATGCACACTCGCGCGAAGATGAAGATTGTCGCAAGCGACCGCGCTCGGCGCGAGAATGTGCCGAGGCACATTCTTTTGAACAAGAGAGAAAAAGCCAGAGAAAGCTTCTGAAGGAGAAAAGAATGCCCGGGCAGACCAGAAGAACGGGGTACAAAAAAATCATGTGCCGGATACAAAAATTTCCTGTGGGATCAACAAAAGAGAACAGCTTGCTTTTTAACGGAAAATCCCGTATGATTTACATAGATATTACAGAATGACGGCAGATTTTACATATTTCGTACACATGCGATCGCAGAAAGGGACAAAAGAATGTCAAAAATTACATCCGGCAGAAAAAGCAATATCGATATGACACAGGGCGTGATCTGGAAACAGCTGGTTCTTTTTGCAATCCCGCTGATCATGGGAAATATCTTCCAGCAGCTCTACAACACAGTGGACAGCATTGTCGTGGGAAACTATCTCGGAACATCGGCCCTGGCTGCGGTCGGCGCGACGACGGCGATCTGCAATACGCTGGTAAACTTCTTTAATGGGATCTCGATCGGTGCCGGAGTTGTGATCAGCACGTGTTTCGGTTCCCGGAATCATGAAAAGCTCCACGAGGCGGTCGAGACGACGATCCTGTTTGCAGTGATCGTCGGATGTTTTGTCTCCCTGATCTCGGTCTGGGTTGTCCCGCTGATGTTAAAGTGGATGTCAACGCCGGATGATGTGATCGGACCGGCGGGAGAGTATTTAAAGATCTATTTTACCGGAGTTCCGGTCCTCTTTCTTTACAATATGAGCAGTGCGATCTTAAGGGCTGTGGGCGACACGAAGCGCCCGTTAAATTTCCTGATCATCAGCAGCTGTTTAAATATCGCTCTGGATATTCTCTTTGTTGCGAAATTTGGCTGGGGGATCAGCGGTGTCGCGATCGCTACGGTGATCGCCGAGGCAGTTTCCGCTGCTCTTGCGTGCTCGACTCTTATGAGGACGAAGGAAGCACATCGCCTTGTTCTTCGGGACCTTCACATCAATAAATCCTGCCTCGGTGAGATCTTCCGGATCGGTCTTCCGGCGGGAATCCAGCAGGGACTTACTGCGTTTTCCAATGCGCTTGTGCAGTCGTATGTGAATGGACTTGGCTCTTCTGTTATCATGGCGGGATGGAGCTGCCATTCAAAGATCGATCAGTTCGCGATCCTGCCTGCCCAGAGTATGGGACAGGCTGCGACAACGTTCGTGGGACAGAATCTCGGCGCAAAGAACGTGGAGCGTGCGAGAGACGGCGTCAAACAGGCAGTGTTCATGGGTGTTGGCGTGTTGATCTGCATTTCCGGCGCGATGGCACTTTCCGCAAGATTCCTGGTATCTCTTTTCAATCAGGATCCGGATGTGCTGCACTATGGAACCTTATTTATCCTGATGACGGTCCCGTTCCGCTTCTGTAGTTCCTTCAACCAGATCCTTGCGGGTTCCTTGAGAGGATCCGGGGATGCAAAGGGACCGATGTGCATCATGCTCTTCAGCTTCGTTGTCTGCAGACAGATCTATCTCTTCTTCGTGACAAAGATCGCATTCAACGAGTATACGGTCGGAATGGGATATCCGGTCGGCTGGATCGTATGCGCGATCCTTTCCTTCCTGTATTACAGAAGGAGCAGATGGGAAGAAAAGGTAAAAGAAGATTAAAAAATCAGTATAAACGCAGAAAACGACCTCTGTGTCAGGATCCTGATGAAAATCATAAGGGCTTGACCTGAGGTCGTTTTAAATAATGGGTGGAATTTCCAGTTGTTTTGCTATGAACAGGCAGGGAAAGTGGGACGAATCGCCTTTCCATTGCCGGTGTCATTCGTCTGGCAGAATGTCGGGGAATGCCGAGACCGGAAAACTTGGAGATAGACGAAAATATGATTTTGTGCTATACTTCAATTTGCATGTATACAGGCGATCACGAGCGCAGGAGAGGGAAAAAGCCTGCAGATTGCCGGAAAACAGCAAATGCGGATCACGATCACCGGATAAGCAGCCAAAAGTGTGAAAACTTCGGATCGTGATATCATGACAGAAGAAAAGAGACAACTATGTTCGGGCTTGGAACGATCATCAATGTCACTGCGATCGTCGCGGGCGGCGTGATGGGGTTATTATTTGGAAAGAAACTGACGGAGCGTTATCAGAGCAACCTGATGATGGCGTCGGCGCTCTGCGTATTGTTTATCGGAGTCTCCGGCTGTATGGAGCAGATGTTAAAACTGACGGAAAACGGGCTTTCTTCATCGGGATCCATGATGATGATCGCCTGTTTTGCTGTCGGGGCGGTTCTCGGCGAGTGGATCGATCTCGACACGAAAATGGAACGGTTCGGGGAATGGCTGAAGGAGAAGACGAAAAGTGACGGCGACAATGCGTTCGTGGATGCATTTGTGACGGCTTCCCTGACCGTCTGTATCGGAGCGATGGCGGTTGTCGGATCGATCCGGGACGGAATTTACGGCGACTATTCGATCCTCACGGCAAAAGCTGTTCTCGATATGATCATCGTCGCGATCATGACGGCGTCCATGGGAAAAGGCTGTATTTTCTCGGCGATCCCGGTCGGGATGTTCCAGGGGGCGATGACGCTCCTTGCGAAGGTGATCGAGCCGTTCCTGACGGATGAGGGACTGGCGGACATGTCCCTGACAGGATCGGTCCTGATCTTCTGCGTCGGAGTGAACCTGATCTGGGGAAAGAAGGTCAAGGTGGCGAATCTGCTGCCGGCGATCTTTCTTGCGGCGGTGTGGCCGTATTTCCCGTGGGCGTAACGCAGAAGTTGAGAAAAGGCAGAAATTCTGTGAAAAAGAGTAATCCTTTTTTCAGGACAACAATGAAAAGATTAACGACAGATTTTTATGCATGACGGTGCAGGAACGGAACCGTTGTGCGAGGAAGAAAAACGTCGTCTGGAAAAATACAGAAGCCGTATGAACGAAGGAAATAGCGGCTGTACAACAAGAAACAGGAGGATTTTATGATATTATCCTGCAGCAATATCTGCAAATCGTTCGGAAGCGACGATATTATCAAGAACGCTTCCTTTCATATTGAAGATCATGAAAAAGCGGCGATCGTCGGCATCAACGGCGCCGGAAAATCAACATTGTTAAAGATCATCGTGGGTGAGCTGGCACCGGATTCCGGCGAGGTCGTGCTGGGAAGCGGAAAGACACTGGGGTATCTGGCACAGAATCAGGATCTTTTAAGTCACCGGACGATCTATGAGGAGATGCTCGATGCGAAAAAGTCGGTCATCGAGATGGAAAACCGGCTGAGAGATCTGGAAAATTCGATGAAAACGGCCTCCGGGGAAGCGCTGGAGACCATGATGAACCAGTACAGCCGCTTGAGCCACGAATTTGAGCTCATCAACGGCTATGCCTGGAAGAGTGAGATCGTCGGAGTCTTAAAGGGACTCGGATTTACGGAGGAAGAGTTTTCCAAACAGATCTCCACACTGTCCGGCGGACAGAAGACAAGAGTTTCTCTGGGTAAACTTCTTCTCACAAATCCGGACATCATTCTCCTCGATGAGCCGACGAACCACCTGGATATGTCCTCCATCGCATGGCTGGAGACATATCTCTTAAATTACCGCGGAGCGGTCCTGATCGTTGCCCATGACCGGTATTTCCTCGATAAGATCGTAACAAAGGTCATCGAGCTGGACAACGGACATGCGATCGTGTACTCCGGAAACTATACGGCCTACAGTGAGAAGCGGGCGCAGATGCGCGCGATCCAGATGAAGGCGTACTTAAACCAGCAGCAGGAGATCAAACATCAGGAAGCGGTCATCGAGAAATTGAAGTCCTTCAACCGGGAGAAGTCCATCAAGCGGGCGGAGAGCCGCGAAAAGATGCTCGACAAGATCGAGGTCCTGGAAAAGCCGTCGGAGGTCAACGATGCAATGGACATCCGCCTGGAGCCGAATATCCTGAGCGGAAATGATGTGCTGACGGTCAAAGGACTTGCGAAGTCCTTTGGCACCCAGACCTTGTTTACGGACCTCAGCTTTGATGTCAAGCGCGGCGAGCGCGTGGCGATTATCGGGGATAACGGAACGGGAAAGACGACGATCTTAAAGATTATCAATGGTCTTGTCGAGCCGGATGCCGGTGAGATCATTCTGGGTTCCAGAGTCCACATCGGCTATTATGATCAGGATCATCAGGTCCTGCACATGGAAAAGACGCTGTTTGAGGAGATCTCCGACGCATATCCGGGAATGTCCAACACACAGATCAGAAGTACGCTGGCGGCGTTCCTGTTCACCGGGGATGACGTGTTTAAACGGATCGGGGATCTGAGCGGCGGTGAGAGAGGACGTGTGTCGCTTGCAAAGCTCATGCTCTCCGAGGCGAACTTCCTGATCCTCGATGAGCCGACAAACCATCTGGATATCACATCGAAGGAGATTCTGGAGAACGCGCTGAGCCACTACGGCGGAACTGTGCTCTATGTCTCCCATGACCGTTATTTTATCAACAAGACCGCAACGAGGATCCTGGATCTCACCGGAAAGCGGATGATGAATTATATCGGAAATTACGATTATTATCTGGAAAAACATGACGCGATGATGACGGCCCATTTCGGAAACGAGGCGCCGGAGAGTGCCGGCGGGATCGTCGTATTCGGCGCGTCGAAGACAGGAGCGGCGGCGGAGACTGCCGGAAAGCCTGCGGAGAGCAGCGCAGCGGATGCCGGCGGAAAGCTCGACTGGAAGGCCCAGAAGGAAGAACAGGCCCGCCAGAGAAAACGCCAGAACGATTTAAAGAAGGTCGAGGATGAGATCCACAAGCTGGAGACAAGAGACGGGGAGATCGACGGCCTCCTCTGCGATGAGAGCGTATTCTCCGACGTTGCGAAACTCATGGAGTTAAACAAGGAAAAAGAGGAGATCGCAGGAAAACTGGAAGTTCTCTATGAAAAGTGGGAAGAACTTGCAGAATGATCATGACTGTCTAACAGCCCACACTGCAAAAGGGGCAGGCTTTTATACAGAGTGAGCTCTCGGCCCTGTGGGAATGCAGGATTGAATGCTTACGAATACAGACATACTCAAAGGAAAATGCTTCGTCCGGTCTGGGGAAATTTCGGACGGGGCATTTTTCTTTTTGCAGAGTGAACCATAAGAAGAATAAATGATCAGATTAAGTTATTTATATGTCCGGACAAAAGGGAGAAGGTTTGTCAATTTTTCGTTAAGATGATACAATAATGAATATAAAAACACATCGCGAATCTGTGGTGATCAGAGGAATAGAGACAATACGGAGGAGGAGAGACAACTCATGGATCTTCGGGAACAAAAATATGTCTGTACACTGGCAGAATTGGGAAATCTTACGAGAGCGGCGGAACGCCTCTATATCTCCCAGCCAGCACTCAGCATCTATATCACGAATCTTGAAAAAAATCTGGGAATCCCACTGTTTGACCGGAGCGGTAAAAAGTTCACATTGACATATGCCGGAGAACAGTATTTAGAAAAGGCAAAGAAAATGCTGGAGCTGGAGCGGGAATTTTGTGAAGATATTGAAAAGATCACCCGGGAAACAGCTGGGCGGATCCGGTTGGGAATTTCCCAGAGACGCGGCTGTTTCTTTTTACCTCCGGTGATCGCGGAGTACGAGAAAACATGGCCGGAGATCGACCTGGTGATCCGGGAGGGGAATCTCACAGACCTGGGAGAACTGTTAAAAAACGGAGAGCTTGATATGGTCGTCCTGAACCGATCGGATGTAAAAGGTGATATGGATACGGAGCTTCTGTTTCAGGAAGAATTCCTTGTGGCGGTTCCGGCCTGTCACGAGATTAATGAGAAGGCGGAATATGTTCCGGGCAGCAGGTATCGGAAACTCAAACCGGAACATCTCAACGGGGAGACTCTGATCCTTCACACGGCGTGGCAGAGCAGCCGCGGGATCGAGGATGCAATCTTGAAACATTACGGAGTAGTACCGAAAAAAGTCCGAGTGATCCGCAGCATGGAGACGGCAGTCCAGATGGCGGCGGAGGGACTGGGGATCACGTTTATCCGGGAAGCGTATGCGGCAAATTTTCACTATCGGAAACCGGTCAACTATTATATTCTGGACATTGAGCGCCACAGACGCGATGTTGTCGTGGCTTTTAAGAACGGAAGTGAGCTTCCTGCCTACATGAGAGGAATGGTGGAAATCCTGAAAAAGCATGGGAGCGAATTTCTCAGCAAATAGTCATCTTAAATTTTATATATTTCACAGGCACCACGTCTGTCTGGTATCATTCAGGTATCAAACGACGGAGGTGCTTTTTTATGTTGAAGGAAGTCATGTTCCGGGAGATCGATGAGATCCGGAACGAGATGACGGCGATGGCGGATGACATCTTCGACCATCCGGAGATCGGAATGGAAGAGTTCCATGCCCAGAAGGTCCTGACAGACTGGCTCGAGAAGGAAGGCTTTCAGGTAGAACGGGGAGTTGTCGGAGTCGAGACCGCATTTAAGGCCGTTTACAGTCATGGAACAGGTGGACCGAATATCGGCCTTCTCTGTGAGTATGACGCATTGCCCGGGATCGGACATGCCTGCGGACATCACATGCAGGGCCCATCGATCCTGGCAGCAGCAAAGGCATTAAAGGATGCCGACATCAAAGAACCGTATACGATCACGGTTTACGGAACACCGGCGGAGGAGAGCGTCAGCGGAAAGATCCGGATGATCCAGAACGGATGTACATTCGAGGAACTCGATGTCGCACTGATGATGCACGGGGGACCGGCGACCCAGGTGGACGTAAAATCTCTCGCGAACTCCAAATACAAGGTGATCTTCCATGGAGTGAGCTCTCATGCGGCGATCCGTCCGGAAAAAGGAAGAAGTGCTCTTGACGGACTGATCCTGGCATTCCAGGGAATCGAGTTTTTGAGAGAACATGTCAATTCCGATGTGAAGATCCACTATACAGTGGTCAACTGCGGCGGGACACCGGCCAATGTGGTTCCGGCGTACGCGGAGGCGAGCGTCTATGTCCGCTCCTACAACCGGGCCTACCTTGACACCGTGTGCAGGCGTTTTGAGAAGGTACTGAAGGGCGCGGCCATGATGACGGAGACCGAGGTGGAGATCATCGAGGAGAAGAAGGTGGATAACAAGATCCCGGTTCTCACTCTGAACGATCTCGTCATGAAACAGGCAGAAGAGCTTCACGCACCGCAGCTTGCCCCGGCAAGAGAAAAAACCGGTTCCACAGATTTTGGAAACGTCATGAGACGGGTTCCAGGGACCTGCGCGAGAATTGCCTTTGTGGATCCGGGAGCGGCAGCGCATTCCCAGGAATATATTGCGGCCGGAAAGACCGATGCAGCTCACGATGCCGTAGTCTACGGAGCCAAGATCCTTGCAGGAACCGCGCTGGAGCTGATCGAAGATCCGGAACTTTTAAACCGTGTGAAAACAGAGTTCAAGGAAAATCTGGCAAAAGAGAATTCGGAAGTTTAAAAGTTTCAGAGAAACTGGAAAGAAAACACCGGCCGGAAGGGATCTCCCAAAAGGATCCCTGTCTGCCGGAACCTGGGAACGGGGGATATTACTATGAAAAAAAAATTAAAATGCCGCATTCGCTGGTCCTGGCAGTATTTCTTGTTTCCTTCGGTATTTTAATGTACGGCTGCATCACACGCGGCTGGGGTCTTGTGGAAACCGCAGTATGCCTGTTCTGGATGGCATTTATCGGCGGACTTGTCTATGGCTACAACCCGAGCACGATCGCTACAAACTTTGTAAAAGGTGCGAAAAATATGACTTCTGCGGCTCTGATCGTAGGTCTCGGCGCAACGGTTGCCCTGATCCTTCAGTCTGCAAAAGTTCTTGATACCGTTGTTTACGGACTTGCCAATATGCTGTCCCTGTTCCCGAACTTCTTAAAACCGGCAGTCATGCTCATCATGAACGTGATCGTCAACGGTTTCGTAACATCCGGTACCGGACAGGCAGCAGTTGTCATGCCGGTTATGGTTCCGCTCGCAGATGTCGCAGGTGTGACAAGACAGACTGCAGTTCTCGCATATAAGTTTGGTGATGGCTTCTGCAACTACGTTCTTCCGCATGCATCCGCACTCATGGGATTCCTTGGCGCTACCGGAATCGGCTATGACCGCTGGATGAAGTTTATGGGAAAACTGTTCGGAATCTGGATGCTTCTGGGATCCGCGATCCTGATCTTCGGATATTTCGTTCAGTACGCATAACAGTAGTTTTTATCTAGACAACTTTCTTTTTATTCAGATATACTCATTTGAAAAATGCTTCGTTCGGTCTGGGGAGATTTCGGGCGGGGCATTTTTCCGTCTGGGCAGTTTGCGTATTTTACTGACAAAGATTTGACAAATAATATAGATATAGGTATAATAAAAGACAGCGTTATACTGAGAAGGTGGAACTAGAAAATGACAGACGAGAGACAGATCTCAAAGGCGGTAATCTCAAGACTTCCGCGTTATTACAGATATCTGGGCGAACTGATGGAGGAGGGGATCGAGAGGATCTCTTCCAACGAACTGAGTGCCAGAATGAAGGTGACAGCGTCCCAGATCCGTCAGGATCTTAACAATTTCGGCGGCTTTGGACAGCAGGGATACGGATACAATGTGAAATATCTCTACACTGAGATCGCAAGGATCCTGGGGATTGACAGACAGCACAACCTCATTATCATCGGCGCCGGAAACTTGGGTCAGGCGATCGCCAACTATACAAATTTTGAGAAGCGCGGCTTTATGATCAAGGGAATGTTCGATATCAACCCGCGCCTGATCGGTCTTGTGGTCCGCGGAGTCGAGATCCGTGGGATCGATGACCTGGAGCAGTTTATTGTCGACAATGAAGTACAGATCGCGGCTCTCACGATCCCGAAGTCCAAAGCACCGGAGATCGCGGAGCGCCTGGTAAAAGCCGGGATCAAGGCGATCTGGAATTTTGCCCATACAGACTTAAATGTGCCGGATGATGTAGTCGTTGAGAATGTGCATCTTTCCGAGAGCCTGATGCGTCTTTCCTACCGTGTCTGCAGCATGCAGGATGAGCGGGAGCGGAAAGCAAAGGAAAAAGCAGAACAGACGGGAACCAATGAGACATGTTGATTGGAGTTGGCTGTGATTTGATCGAAATTGAGCGTGTGAAAAAAGCCTGTGAAAAAGAGGCTTTTTTGACGCGTATTTATACCGAGCGCGAGCGCCGGCAGGCAAAGGGTGATCCCCGGGTCCTTGCCGGCACTTTTGCGGTTAAAGAAGCAGTAGCGAAGGTGTTTGGAACGGGATTCCGGGACTTTATGCCGGTCCATGTGGAGGTCTTAAGGGACCCGCTTGGAAAGCCGTATGTCGAACTTCATGCGGGAGCAGAGATGAAGGCGGAGGAGCTCGGGATCAGGACGATCGAAGTGTCGATCTCTGACACGAAGGACCATGCGATGGCGTTTGCCGTCGGAGAGGGGGATGCCGGATGAAAGCAGTTCTGAGCGGAAAAGAAATGAAAGCGTTTGACACCAGGTCCATCAGGGGGTACGGGATCCCGTCCCTGGTGCTGATGGAGCGGGCGGCTCTTGCCGTTGCGGAGAAAGCGGAAGAGATCCTTAAGAGAGAACAGGCAGAGACAGTCTGGTCCGTCTGCGGTTTTGGAAATAACGGGGCAGACGGAGTGGCCGCCGCCAGGATGCTGTTCTTAAAGGGATATGATGTGAAGATCCTGTTCCCGGGACGGGACGGAAAAGGGAGCGAAGAGCTGGAAGCCCAGTTAAATATCGTGAAACGGCTGGGGATCCCGGTGATGACGGCGGAAGAACTGCCGGATGCAGAAGAAAAACGATCCCCGGCGCATCCGTTTGCAAAGACGGTGACAAAGGCGAACGCATGCCGCGGCGTGATCCTGGATGCGGTCTTCGGGATCGGTCTTTCGAGAAATGTGGAAGGTGCATACAAAAAGCTCATTGACTGGATCAACCGCAATGAGGATATGAAGACGATCGCTGTGGACATTCCCTCCGGCATCAGCTCCGACACAGGAGAAGTCATGGGGGACGCGGTCCGCGCGGATGTGACGGTCACTTTCGGAATGAAAAAGCTCGGACAGGTTCTGTTCCCGGGAAGAGAATACTGCGGAGAGCTTCTGGTCAGGGACGTCGGTTTTGTGCCGGAGAACAGCGCGGAGCAGGAAAAACACGTGCAGATGCTTGATCGGGAAGATCTTTTGAGGATCCCGGAAAGGACGCCGGATTCCAACAAGGGAACATACGGAAAAGTCCTCGTGATGGCGGGGGCAAAGAACATGGCGGGAGCAGCCTGCCTCTCAGCGAGAGCGGCATACCGGATGGGAGCCGGACTCGTGAAGATCTTTACACCGGAGGAAAACAGGATCATCGTCCAGGAAAAACTCCCGGAGGCGATCCTTTCCACCTACGATGCGAGAGAAGCCGGAAAAGATCCGGAGAGCTTTGCGAGAAAGATCGCAAGGGAGACAGAATGGGCGGATGTGATCGTTCTGGGGCCGGGGATCGGCATGGAGGATCATGCGCGGCTCATGGTGGAAAACGTCTTAAAGGACGCGTATGTGCCGATCATTCTTGACGCGGACGCGCTGAATCTCGCCGCGGAGTACCGGGAACTCACCGGTTATTTTACAGAAAATATCATCGTGACGCCGCATATGAAGGAAATGTCGCGGCTCACAGGAATTCAGATAGAGGAGATCAAGGAAAATCCGATCCGTGCAGCGAGAGAGTTTGCAGATCAGTACGGAGTGGTCTGCGTCTTAAAGGACGCGGCGACCGTGATCGCGGGAAGAGACGGAAAGACCTTTGTCAATGGAAGTGGGACGCCCGCTATGGCAAAGGGAGGTTCCGGGGATGTGCTGACCGGTGTGATCGCGGGACTGATCGCGCTGGGGCTTGAGGAGAGCGATGCGGCTTCCCTCGGAGTCTATGTGCACGGTCTGGCAGGGGAAAAGGCGGCGAAGCGCTTTGGCGTTCACGCAGTCCTTGCCGGGGAGATCGCGGATTGCCTTTCGGAGGATAGAGAAAATGGAATTTGACAGAATTTATACAGAGATCGATCTGGGTCATATAGAGGAAAACATGGAGGCGATGGAGAAAAATCTTCGCCCGGGGACAAAAATGTACGGAGTCGTGAAGACGGATGCTTACGGACACGGCGCCGTTCCGGTCGCGAAGACGATCGACCGCTTTGTATGCGGATATGCGGTCGCGACCGTTGAGGAAGGTGTGCAGCTGCGGAAACACGGGATCACGAAGGAGATCCTGATCCTCGGTCCGGTCGCTGCTCCGAGATACGAGGAGTGCATCCGGCAGGAGCTCTGCATGCCGGTCTTTGAACTGGATAAGGCAGAGGGAATGTCAGAAGCTGCAGAAAAGCTGGAAAAGACAGTCCACGTCCATATCGCGGTGGATACCGGAATGAGCCGGATCGGACTCAGACCGGACACGGCGTCCGTAGAGATGGTAAAAAAGATCGCGGCGCTTCCGGGAGTGAAGATCGACGGCATGTTCACGCATTTTGCGAGAGCGGATGAGGCGGATAAGACTGGTGCGAGACAGCAGTATGACCGGTTTAAGAACTTCTGTGATGCTGTGAAGGCAGCAGGCGTGGAGGTTCCGGTCTGCCATTGCTCCAACAGTGCCGGGATCGTGGAGATGCAGGAGATGAACATGGATGCAGTCCGCGCCGGGATCACGGTCTACGGTCTGTACCCGTCGGATGAGGTGAGAAAGGATATCCTCACGATGAAGCCGGCGATGGCACTGAAGAGCTTTATCACGTATATCAAGGAGATCGGGCCTGGAACTGAAGTCGGCTACGGAGGAACGTTCAAGGCAGACCGGACGATGCGGATTGCGACAGTCTCCGCCGGTTACGGGGACGGATATCCGAGAAACCTGTCCGGCCGCGGGGAAGTGCTGATCCACGGAAAGCGCGCGAAGATCCTCGGCCGCGTCTGTATGGATCAGTTCATGGTGGATCTTACCGGGATTCCGGAGGCCAAAGAGGGAGATCTTGTGACCCTGATCGGAAGAGACGGGGAGGAAGAGATCACGATGGAGGAGATCGCAGAGATTTCCGGCGGCTTCCATTACGAGATCCCGTGTCTGATCGGAAAGCGGGTTCCGCGTGTGTATGTGAAGAACGGAAAGGTCCTCGGGATCATGAACTGCCCGGATGAGGAGTATGTCGGATTCTGACCGGCACGCCGCCGCGATTTCTGAATAAAATATCATAAGTGGGGAACACTCTGAATACGGAAATGTCGGGGAAGCTGTCAAAAAAGATACCGTTATGGCTTTGACAGCAGCCCCGGACTCTCCGCAGAAATTCAGACGGAGCGTGAGACTTGTGATCATCAGACGGGGCGATATTTATTATGCGGATCTAAGACCGGTGGTAGGTTCTGAGCAGGGAGGTGTGCGCCCTGTGCTCATCATCCAGAACGATGTGGGAAACAAACACAGTCCGACTGTGATCTGTGCGGCGATCACATCGAGGATGAATAAGGCGAAGCTTCCAACTCATGTGGAGCTATCCGCGAGGGACTGCGACATGATGAAGGATTCGGTGATCCTCCTGGAACAGTTGAGGACCATCGACAAGCAGCGATTAAGGGAAAAGATCTGCCATCTTGACGGGGACCTGCTGGACCAGGTAAATGACGCATTGAAGGTGAGTCTGGAACTTGGCGGTTTTTGAGGACCGTGCAGGGAGAAAAAACTGCTACATAATCGCAGTTTGGCGCTGCAGTGCGCGGGCATGGAGGACCCGTGTACTGTAACGTGAAAAGTGATACGGCGGAATGATTCCTTGACGGGCATGGAAATAGATGTTATAGTGGACGAAATACGGAAAAAAGTAACTGAAAAAATAGGATAGTTATGGAAAGATAAAGGAGTGTTGGAAAATCTCATGGACGATGGCAATTCATGGATAGGAATTGTTCTGTTTGCCGCATCAGTGATCCTGTTTGCGGTGATGTACGGATTCGGTGCGGCCGTTCAGGCCCTGAACACCAGTGCGCTGGAGGATGAGCGCGACGAAGGAAACAAGCGGGCGGAAAAACTTTTAAAGATACAGGAAGACCCGTATCTCTTCATCCGCACGAACCAGCTCGCGACGAGCATCCTGACGCTTGCGATGGGCGCGTCCTCGCTGGCGTTTGTGGTAAAAAAACTCATGGCTTTAATCGGGACGCATACACAGATCCCGCATCCGGCAGCGGTGGGGATCGCCTACATTGCGGGACTCGTCGGGATCGCATTTCTGCTCACGGGGCTCGGGATCGTGATCCCGAAGCGCATCGCGGCAAAGAGCCCGATCCGCTTCTGTTATAAAGTTCTGCCGCTCGTGGAACTTGTGACAAAATGTCTCTTTCCGTTTGCGTGGCTGATGGACCAGTTTGCCTATATTTCCTTAAAGACGGTTGGGATCGATATCCGCGAGAAGGATGACAACGTGACTGAGGAAGATATCATGTACATGGTCAATGAAGGCCATGAACAGGGCGTTCTGGAGGCCAGCGAGGCGGAGATGATCACGAACATCTTTGAGTTTGACGATAAGGTGGCGGCGGATATCATGACACACAGGACCGCGGTCATCGCACTCGACGGGGAGATGACTCTGAAGGAAGCGCTCGATTTCGTTGTGAAGGAAGCAAATTATTCGAGATTTCCTGTTTATTCCGAAGATATCGACAATATCATCGGCATCCTTCACATGCGCGACATGCTCCACTATACGGATTCCAAGGACCATCTGAACACGCCGATCGCAAAGATCAAGGGACTTTTGAGAAGCCCTCATTTCATCCCCGAGACGAAAAATATCAACGCTCTTTTTAAGGAGATGCAGTCCCAGAAGATCCACATCGAACTTGTGGTGGATGAGTATGGTCAGCTTGCCGGCATCGTCACGATGGAGGACATTCTCGAGGAGATCGTCGGAAATATCCTCGACGAGTACGACAAGGAAGAGCCGGATATCGTATCCCGGAAGAACGGTACATATGAGCTCACGGGTCTCACACTTTTGGACGATGTGGAAGAGACGCTCGGAGTGGAATTTGATAAGGAAGATAAGGACAATTTTGATACCCTGAACGGTTTTATGGTATCGAGGATCGGACATATCCCGAAGGTTGGAGAGAAGGGAAGTGTCAGGATCGGGGATTACCTCTTAAAGATCATGAAGGTGGAGAACAAGGTGATCCAGACCGTTCTCGCGATCCCGCTTCCGAAGGAGAAGAGCGGAACAGAAGCGAAAAACGGGAACGAGATGAATGAGAAAACTGACAGGAAAAAATAAAAAAACATCCTGCGGCCGGTACATTGGGTACTGACTGCAGGATGTTCTTTTTTATTCAACAGGAAATTCCGATGGAACTTCCTGTTAAATAAAAAGGCACTGCGTGCCTAAGATGCGCACTCGCGCGAAGATGATGGTTGTCGCAAGCGACCGCGCTCGGCGCGAGAATGTGCCGAGGCACATTCTGTTTTATTCCTGGCTTCGGAAGTTAACGGTTCCGGTGGTCGGATCCATGGAATCTACGATCGCCAGGGACTCTAAGTGGTAGCCGAGATTTCGGATGACCTGTCCGCCGATCTGGAATCCTTTCTCGATCGCGATGCCGATTCCCTCAACGGTAGCGCCTGCGTCATGGACGATCGAGATCAGTCCCTGAAGCGCGTAGCCGTTCGCAAGGAAGTCGTCGATGATCAGAACATGATCGTCCGGGGAAAGGAACTTTTTGGAGACGATAACCTGGTTCTTGCATTTATGGGTGAAGGATTCCACTTCCGCCACATACATTTCGCCGTCTAGGTTGATGCTCTGGGATTTCTTTGCAAATACGACCGGCACATGGAAGTGCATTGCCGCGATACAGGCGATACCGATACCGGATGCCTCGATCGTCAGGATCTTGTTGATATTTTCATTGGCAAAACGGCGCTTGAATTCCGCACCCATCTCGTCAAAAAGCTCGATATCCATCTGATGGTTTAAAAAGCTGTCAACCTTTAATACGTTTCCTTCTTTTACCACACCGTCTTTTGCGATGCGCTCTTCTAAAAAGTTCATGTTTTCTCCTCCGTCAATCACTCTTTTTGAGTATCTTTGTATTGTATCCAATTATAGCAATATCGGGGAGAGATTACAAGATAAAAAGCGGCGGGCCGTGGATGAGATAAAAAGTTATTTTTCGCAGGCAGGAATTTTCTGAATTGAAAATTCTGTATCATACAGTAGTGGTTGCCGGTTACTTTTCACGGGTAGGAATTTTCTGAACTGAAAATTCCGTATGATACAGTTATGGTCGCAGATTTTGCCGATTCGGAATGCGGAGCATCGGCAAAATCCTGTTACAGTGCGCGGGCATAGAGTGCCCGTGTACTGTAACGGTTACCGATTTGTTTATGAAATTTTAATGCCGGTCATACTTGCGGGGGCGGTGGGAGAGTGATATCATGGACAGACAACTGGAAAGCGGTTCACCAGCTGCAGCCAACAGATCAACGATAAAAAGGTTCCCGGCAGCAATTGGCGGGTGTGGAAAGGGATCATTACTTTTATGGATAAATATGAGGTTCTCAAACAATATTTCGGTTATGACACGTTCCGGGACGGGCAGGAGAAGATGATCGATGCGATCACTTCCGGCAGGGATGTGCTGGGGATCATGCCGACGGGCGCAGGAAAGTCCCTGTGTTATCAGATCCCGGCTCTGATGGCGGGGGCAAACGGGGGGATCACGCTGGTGATCTCGCCCCTGATCTCACTTATGAAAGACCAGGTCAGCGCCCTGAACCAGGCGGGCGTTCATGCTGCGTACCTGAACAGTTCTCTGACGGCGGGACAGTATTATAAGGCGCTCGGATATGCGAGAGAGGGACGGTATCCGATCATCTACGTCGCTCCTGAGCGGCTTCTGACTCCGGAATTTCTTGATTTTGCCGTCCATGCGAAGATCGCCATGGTGGCGGTCGATGAGGCGCACTGCGTCTCCCAGTGGGGCCAGGATTTCCGGCCGGGATACTTAAAGATCGAGGAATTCCTGCGGGCACTTCCGGAGCGCCCGGTCGTCAGCGCCTTTACGGCGACCGCGACGGCGGAAGTCCGGGATGACATTATCGATCTCTTAAAGCTGCAGGATCCGGTCGTGACGACGACGGGATTTGACCGCCCGAATCTCTACTTTGAGGTTCAGAGCCCGAAAGATAAATATGCGGCGGTAAAAACGTATATCGAAGAACATGCAGGACAGTGCGGCATCGTCTACTGCCTGACGAGAAAACTCGTGGAGGAAGTGACGGAGAAGCTGATGAAGGACGGATTCTCCGTGACGAGATACCATGCGGGACTTTCCGACAGCGAGAGAAAGCAGAATCAGGAAGATTTTATCTTCGATCGCGCCCAGATCATGGTGGCGACAAACGCGTTTGGAATGGGGATCGACAAATCGAATGTCCGCTTTGTGATCCACTACAACATGCCGAAAAATATGGAGAGTTACTATCAGGAAGCCGGGCGCGCAGGGCGTGACGGGGAACCGGCGGACTGTCTGCTCCTGTACGGCGGGCGGGATGTCGTGACGAACCAGATGTTTATCGACAACAACCGTGACAACGAAGAGCTCGACGATGTGACAAGGCAGATCGTTGCGGACCGCGACCGGGAACGGTTAAAAAAGATGACATTCTACTGCTTTACGAACGACTGCCTCAGGGAGTATATTCTCCGGTATTTCGGGGAGTACGGAAGCGGATACTGCGGAAACTGTTCTAATTGTAAGACACAGTTTGAGGAGACGGATGTGACGGAGATCGCGAGAGCCATCGTCGGCTGCGTCGCGGAGTGCCGCGGGCGGTACGGGACAACGGTGATCCTCGATACGGTGCACGGAGCTTCGACGGCGAAGGTCAGGAATTATCACATGGATGAGAATTCCTTTTACGGAAAACTGGCAAAAGTCCCGGTCTACCGGTTAAGACAGGTTTTAAATTTTCTGCAGATAAAAGAATATCTGGTGGTGACCTCTGACGAGTACGCGATCGTGAAGCCGGGAAAGAATGCGGAAGCGCTTTTAAACGACGGTGAGACGGTCATGATGAAGCTTCCGAAGGAGCAGGAGAGAGTGAAGACGGGGAAGATCTCCGGCGGCGCGAAGAAGACAAAGATGGCAGCCGGTACCGAGTCGTTTACGGAGGCGGAGACGACACTGTTTGACCGGTTAAAAGAACTGCGCCGTGAGATCGCGCGGGAGGAGAAGGTTCCACCGTATATCGTATTTTCTGATAAGACTCTGGTGCATATGTGTCTGATCAGACCGAAGAATAAGGAAGAAATGCTGACGGTCTCCGGAGTCGGGGAATTTAAGTATGCGAAGTATGGGGAGAGATTCCTGAAAGTTTTTGCGGATAAAACGGATTCCGTTTCCTGACAAAAATCGTCTGACAAATTGTGGAAAACCTACAATTATTGTGGGATATTGAGAAAAGGTTACTTTTCACGGATAGGAATTTTCTGAACTGAAAATTCCGTATGATAACGTTGTGGTCGTGGATTTTGCCGATTCGGAATGCGAAGCATCGGCAAAATCCTGCTACAGTGCGCGGGCATAGAGTGCCCGTGTACTGTAACAAGAAAAGGTAAAAACAGAAAAATCAAGCTTGACGAATCCGGCGTATAGGTGTATGATAAGGACAGTTTCACTTACATGCGTTAAAGCGTAACGCAACAACGCATTTGAGAATGTGAGATCACGTCTGAAGGGGAGGATCTATAGATCCTGAAAATGACAGCGGGATGTTACAAAAAAGAAAAACTGAGGGGAGATCGATATTATGAAAAAAGTAACAGCACTTGCAATGGCGGCCGTTGTAACGGCTTCCGCATTAACCGGATGTGGATCCAGTTCCACAGCAGAGACAACAGCAGCTGCAGCAGAGACAACGACAGCAGCAGCGGCCGATTCCACAGAAGCAGCAAAAGAAGACGGAAAGACCTACAATGTGGGAATCTGCCAGTTAGTACAGCACCCGGCACTTGATGCGGCGACAGAAGGCTTCGAGGCTGCATTAAAAGATAAACTCGGTGACAATGTAAAATTTGATCTTCAGAACGCATCCGGCGATTCCGCGACATGCGCAACGATCATCAACCAGTTCGTTTCCAACGATGTAGATCTGATCCTTGCAAACGCGACTGCAGCTCTTCAGGCCGCAGCGGCAGGAACCAGCGAGATTCCGATTCTCGGAACTTCCATCACAGATTACGCGACAGCGCTTGATATCGACAACTGGACAGGTACGACAGGTCTCAACATCTCCGGTACCTCCGACCTTGCTCCGCTCGACCAGCAGGCAGCAATGTTAAATGAGCTGTTCCCGGATGCAAAGAATGTCGGCTTATTATACTGCTCCGCAGAGCCGAACTCCAAATACCAGGCAACAACCGTAAAAGGATATCTTGAGGATCTCGGATATACCTGTAAGGAATACACCTTCGCAGACTCCAACGATATCGCTTCCGTAACAACAACAGCAGCAGGCGAGAACGATGTTCTCTATGTCCCGACTGACAATACGGCTGCTTCCAATGCAGAGATCATAAACAATATCTGCCTTCCGGCGAAAGTTCCGGTAATTGCAGGTGAAGAAGGAATCTGCTCCGGATGCGGCGTTGCAACTCTTTCCATCGACTACTACGATATCGGATACAAAGCCGGTGAGATGGGCGCAGAGATCCTGATGGACGGCAAAGATGTAAAGGAAATGCCGATCGAGTTTGCACCGGAGGTAACAAAGAAATACAATAAGGCAAACTGTGAGGCACTTGGAATCACGATTCCGGATGACTACGTTGTGATCGAAGAATAATAACGACTTGAAATTATGAGGACATCAGGGTGGCAAACAGCAAAAACTTTTGTCACCCTGTTTGTTATCATTAGCCATAGGAGGAAAGAAACGTGAATTTTGCAACATTGTTTAATGCATTGCCGGGTGCCTGTGCACAGGGACTCATCTGGGGCATCATGGCGATCGGCGTTTATATTACATATAAGATCCTCGATCTTGCAGACCTTACCGTGGACGGAACCATGTGTACGGGAGGTGCTGTCTGCATCATTTTCATGTTAAACGGACATTCTGTGGGAGTGTCCCTGTTTGCGGCGTTTATCGCGGGAATGATCGCGGGCCTTGTGACCGGAATCTTTCACACGGCGATGGGGATCCCGGCGATCCTTGCGGGAATCCTGACCCAGCTTGGTCTCTACTCCATCAACCTCCGCATTATGGGCGGTAAGGCAAATCAGGCCATCAGTGTGGATAAGTATGATCTTTTAGTGTCTCTCCGTTATGTAAAGGGAGTCGCATTTTACAGGAACACGATCTTCGTGACGGCATTGATCATTGTGATCTTGATCGCGGTCCTCTACTGGTTCTTCGGAACAGAGATCGGATGCTCCATCCGTGCCACAGGTTCCAATCAGAACATGTCACGTGCCCAGGGAATCAATACCGATTTCACAAAGATCTTAGGTCTTATGATCTCCAACGGGATCGTTGCCTTTGCGAGCGGCTTATATGCCCAGTATCAGGGCTTTGCGGATGTCAACGCAGGCCGTGGCGCCATCGTGATCGGTCTCGCAGCCGTTATCATCGGTGAGGTCGTATTCGGAAAGATCAGCCAGAACTTCGGTTTCAAGCTGTTCTCCGTTGCCTTCGGTGCAATCATTTATTATCTGGTCCTTCAGGTCGTACTCTGGATGGGATTAAATTCCAACGATTTAAAACTCCTGTCAGCTCTTGTCGTTGCGGTATTTCTTGCGATCCCGTACATGAAAGGCAAATATTTCTCTAAACCGGTAAAAAGAGGAGGTGCACCTCGTGCTTGATCTTCACAATATTTATAAAACCTTCAATGCAGGAACCGTCAATGAAAAGACTGCGTTAAACGGATTAAATCTTCATTTAAACGAAGGCGATTTTGTCACCGTCATCGGCGGAAACGGAGCAGGAAAATCTACCATGTTAAATGCGGTCGCAGGAACGTGGCTTGTGGACGAAGGAAAAATCACCATCGATGATATCGACGTGACAAAACTCCCGGAGCATAAACGTGCGAAGTATCTTGGACGCGTATTTCAGGACCCGATGACAGGAACGGCTGCCACCATGCAGATCGAGGAGAACATGGCCCTGGCGGCGAGAAGAGGAATGACGCGCTCCCTGAGACCGGGGATCACCGCGAAAGAGAGAGAATTCTACAGAGAACAGTTAAAGATCCTGGGACTTGGCCTGGAGGACCGCCTTACATCGAAGGTCGGTCTTCTCTCCGGCGGACAGAGACAGGCGCTGACACTTCTCATGGCAACCTTAAAGAAGCCGAGACTTCTTCTCTTAGATGAGCACACGGCGGCTCTCGACCCGAAGACGGCGGCGAAAGTCCTCGAGACGACGGATAAGATCGTAAACAGTGAACATCTGACCACTCTGATGATCACTCACAACATGCGTGACGCCATCGCACATGGAAACCGCCTGATCATGATGAACGCGGGCCATGTGATCTACGATGTGGCAGGTGAGGAGAAGAAGCACCTGACGGTCCAGGATCTTCTCGCGAAGTTTGAGGAAGCCGCGGGCGGCGCGCTCGCGAACGACCGGATGATCCTCTCATAGGCTTTTGAGATGCGGAATCAGAAGCGATATATTATATAGAAGAAACAGATCAGAAGATGGAAAGAGGCAGTCGATTTTGCAAAAATGCGGGACCGGCTGTCTTTTTTTATGCGGCAGTAAATGCAGCGAAAAATGGTAACTGTTCAGCAGGTCTGCACACTTGCTGCATTGACTGTAATAAAATACAGGCTTAAAGGTACAAATATGTGGGCAGACATTCTTTTATAGAAAAGACTGGATTTTTTTACAAAGACGTTGTATAAAGAAGATGCGGTCGAGAGGATGTGCAGCCGGCTGCAGTCAAAGGCGGCAGAGAGAATGTCGCTTTCAGGAGGAAAAATTTATGAGCAAATCTGCAAAAAATGATAAAACAAAGACAAATGTGATGCGGCTTTTAGATGCCGCAAAGATCCCGTATGAGTCAAAGGAGTACCCGGTGGATGAACATGACCTCTCCGGGAGCCATGCGGCTGACATGCTGGGAGTGGACCATGGGAGTGTGTTTAAGACTCTCGTGCTGAAAGGAGAGCGCACAGGATTTCTCGTCTGCTGTATCCCGGTGGATGGCGAGGTGGACTTAAAAAAGGCAGCAAAAGCGGCAGGAGATAAGAAGGTGGAGATGCTTCCGATGAAGGATCTTTTGGCCACAACAGGCTATATCCGCGGCGGCTGTTCCCCGATCGGCATGAAGAAAAAATTCCCGACATTTATCGATGAAGCGGCTTTAAATTATGAAACGATCGCGGTCAGCGCCGGCCAGAGAGGCTTTCAGGTCCTGCTTTCCCCGCAGGCTCTTGCGGACTATGTCGGGGCAAAACTTCTGGATCTTCAGCAAAATTAGTTGACATAACTGAAAACGTTATGGGAAACCACTCAAAAATGGGAACTCAATATTTAACAAAATTGTAATATTTGCAATATTTTATACTTGCCAATACTACCAAAAATCCAGATTTTGTGCGGATTATATTTGGAAAAACTATTAAAAAAATGTAACAATATTTAAAAAACAGGCTGTAAAATGTAACAAAGTTGTGCAGGACTTATTGACATTCGCCCCCTCATTCTCCTATAATCACAGACACCGGCCGGAAAACGGTCGGAATGAACAACCGGCGACAGGACGGAGAAAGAGGGTATTCAAATGAATCCATGGAACTCATTTCTTCAGACAGTCTTTCAGTTTGTGAAATCACTCTTCGGCGGTGTGACAAAGAAGATGCACCGGAATGCGGCAGTCCTCACGATGGGCGCAACACTGATCGCAGTGATTCCATTTACAGCGGTGGACTTCCAGGGCGGAGGCAAAAACGCGATCGTCGCGTATGCCGAGACGCAGGGAGGTTCGGATGAAGACAGTCTGGAGGAGACAGAAGATACTGCTCTTCCGGAAACAGACGGAAATGTTTTAGAGGATGAGACGACGGCGGATGAGGCATCATCCGCGGAGACGGAAGCAGATATCAGGACAGAAACAGAAAATACAGAGACGAAAGAGGAGAGCATCACAGAGCCTGCTGCAGGATCGGAAAATGCGGACACGGATCATGGTCCGGAAGAAGCTGTAGAAACAGAAACTGCGGCTGCGGCGGATGAAGTGAGCGGGATCACGCAGGCAGAGCCGGAAACAGAGGTGTCCGGGGAAGCCAGGGTACAGGCGGCAGCAGAAGAGACCGTCGTGGCAGAGGAACCTGCAAGAGAAGCGTTCACGGGGTATTCCGAAAGCGACTACAATGTTCTTCTCCGGATCGTTCAGGCGGAAGCCGGAAACTGCGACATCGAAGGACGTGTCATGGTGGCAAACGTGATCTTAAACCGTGTGGAGGACGATGCATTCCCGAACACGATCACGAAAGTCGTTTACCAGAAGCACCAGTTTTCCCCTGTGGGAAACGGATCCATCAAGCGTTGCAAGGTCACGGCCGAGACCGTAGAGGCAGTCGAGAGGGCACTTTCGGGTGAAGATCTGACAGACGGCGCCCTGTATTTCATGAACCGGCGGGCATCTTCCAGGAAGAACGCGAGCTGGTTTGACAGACATCTGGAATTCCTGTTTAAACATGGAAATCACGAGTTTTTCCGGTAAAAACTCCGGGTCAGATAAAAGGATTAGAATAAAAAAGGATAAGGGAAAAGCGGCATGCGACAGGCGGTGAAGATCGTTTTGGGGCATGCCGCTTTTTACAATTGACATTTATACTCCGCCATGGGATAATAAGACACTGGTATCGCAGAAATACCTGTGAAATTGAAATATGGAAAAACGGTTTCGCTGTGAGTAGGAGAAAATATATGCAGCGGAATGATGATATTGGAATACATGAAAGAGGAAACAGAATGAAGTTAAAAAAAGTTTTTTTCGACCTTGACGGGACACTGACGGATTCCATGCCGGGGATCACGAAAGGCGTTCAGTATGCATTGAAGCATTATGGGATCCAGGTGGATGACCTGAATGTTTTAAAACCGTTTGTCGGTCCGCCGCTCTCCGACAGTTTTAAGGAGTATTACAATTTCTCCGAGAAGGACGCGGAGGATGCGATCTACGTGTTCCGGGAATATTACGATGTGGAAGGATGGAAGGACAACGCACCGTTTGCCGGAGTTGAGGAGATGTTAAAGTCCTTAAAGGACGCAGGACTCGAACTCTATGTGGCAACTTCCAAGCCGGAGGTGACCGCAAAGCGCGTGCTGGAATATTTTCATCTGACAAACTACTTTAAATTCATCGGCGGCGCGTCCCTGGATGAAAAGCGCGTGAACAAGGATGACGTGATCCGGTATGTGCTGGAAGAAAACGGGATCGGCGAGGAAGAAAAGAAATCCGTGATCATGGTGGGCGACCGGAAACATGACGTGGAAGGCGCGAAGAAGACGGGACTTTCCGTGGTAGGCGTGCTTTACGGATACGGCAGCAGGGAAGAGCTTCAGGATGCCGGGGCAGATTATCTCTGTGAAACTCCAAGAGAGGTTGCAGAGCTGTTAAGATCGCTGGCTTTTGCAGATGGAAATTCCCTGAACTGAAAATTCTGTATCATACAGCGGCTGCGATCCTGACGGTCCGGAATGCGAAGCAGCGGCAGGATCGTGTTTCAGTTTCAGAAACCGGACGTTTTTACGGGCAGAAAAGTGTACGGATCCGACAGTAAGAAAATTGGTTACTTTTCGCGGGCATGGAGTGCCCGTGTACTGTAACAAAATTGTACGGTACCATGAAATGGAACTTGAAAAATGATCGATGATGCGCTATAATAGTTGTCAGTGAAAGGGAATGTGATTCCTGGGATGTTCGACACTCCTGTCTATTTTGAACCTACATTTTGACATACGGGATTCCTACATCCTTGAACGGATGCCAGGCCTCCATCGAGTGGAAGGCAGATGTTTAAGTGCGGATGCCCACCTAGCACTGCTAGGCGTCAATTATTCAGGAAACGGCATTTTGGGATTGCGAAAGATAAAAAAGCAGCGAGAGATCGCTGCTTCTTTTCGTTTAACAGGAAATTTGCCGATGCTCTGCATTCGTTCAGATTTTGCTAAGGCTCTTTTCTAAATATGAGAAGTATGGTATGATGATGCCATGGTCGACGGTACAAAATGGTTTCGATAGACGGAAAAAGAGAAGTAACTGCAAAGGAGAAACTTTTATATGAAAAATGAACGGTTCGAACGGTACATTTATACAGGTGTGACGGCGATCCTGGTATTGATCGCGGCGGTGTTCGTCGTGTTTCTGTTTCTGGAAAGGTCGGCGGTGTTTGCCTTTCTGGGAAAGGTTCGTTTTGTGCTCGCACCAGTGATCTATGGAGCGGTTCTGGCATTTTTAATGTCCCCGGTCTACAACTGGTGCTACCGGCTGACTGTGTATACAGGAAAGTCCGGGGAGCCAAAGGCAAGATTTAAAAATGAAAAACTGGGTGCTTTTTTCGGAAGAAGCGTGGGAACAGCTGTCAGCCTTGTATTTCTTTTGGCGGTGATCGTCAGCCTTTCCAGTATGATCATCCCGCAGCTGTATTCCAGTATCGTAGGGATCATCAATATGATGCCGGAATATTTCCAGAATGTGTATGACTGGCTGACGGATTTCTTCGTGAACAATCCTCCGGTGGAGCAGGCAATCTTAAATATTTATGAGCAGTCGGCCCAGTATTTCCAGAACTGGATGGAGACAGACCTGATGTCGAATCTCTCGAACTTCCAGAATTTCCAGAATATCGAGAAGATCCTCGGCGGTGTTTCCAGCGGTGTCATGAATCTGATCACCCTGACAAAAAATCTGCTGATTGGGCTGATCGTCATGATCTACCTGTTAAACATCAAGGAATCGCTCTCGGCACAGGGAAAGAAATTTATCTATTCGATCCTGCCTCTGAAGGCTGCGAACATTGTAGTCGGAGAGTTTCGTTTTATCAAAAAAGCGTTTTCCGGCTTTATCATCGGAAAGCTGATCGATTCCCTGATCATCGGAATCCTCTGCTTTATCCTGATGAACCTGTTCAAACTCCCGTATGAGCTGCTGATCAGCGTGATCATCGGAGTGACGAACATTATCCCGTTTTTTGGACCTTTTATCGGGGCTGTACCGTGTGCGATCCTCGTATTCCTCATCAGTCCGAAACAGTGTCTGTATTTTATCGGTCTGATCCTTGTACTCCAGCAGTTTGACGGAAATATTTTAGGACCGAAGATCCTTGGAAACTCCACGGGTGTTTCCAGCTTCGGAGTCCTGTTCTCGATCCTGCTGTTTGGCGGACTGTTCGGATTTGTGGGAATGATCATTGCAGTTCCGCTGATGGCGGTCATCATCCACGTTTACAGACAGATCCAGGATCATTTTCTTGCGAAAAAGAATCTGAGTCAGGAAGAAAACGACTATGTAAAACTGGACCGCATTGACGAGAAGAGCGGTGAGTATATCAGGCGCACGGACAAACAGTAAGTCCGGATGTTTTCGCGCGGGAAGAACCCGTGTACAGTGACCGGGCCGGGTTTGCCCGGGAAAGGAATTATGAACGAGAGTAGGAAAATGATAAACTGGATGGCAGGGGTCACGACATTTGTCGTGGCACTGCTCATCGTGATCGTACTTCTGGACACGGAACAGGATGGAGTTTCTCTGGCGGCAGCGTCCAGAACAGTCGCTCTGACGCTGGAGTCGGAGAGCGGGATCCTGGAAAATGCGCCGGAGACATCGAACTTTGACGAAAAACTTTCTGATCAGTGGTATGTAAAATATATGGATTACCTGTATGGGCAGGGATATCTTGACAGCGGGGTGATCCAGGCGGATGAGAGGAGTGCGACATCCGCAGTTACATACGCAGTCCTTTCGGACTGGGCGAAGAAGGCATCAGAGGAGGGAAACGGGGAAACCGATGCACTCCTTTCCTATGTGGATGCCGGGGACCGCGCAAAAAAAGCAGTTTCCAGCGAAAATTTCTGGAAATTTTATGATGCGTTCCGTGCAGCCGCAGATCCGGAAGGGGCGGTTGCCGAGGTCGAGACGGATCTTTACGGGACTCCGGACAATGTGGACGGAGCTCCGGCATGGACGGCATACACAAGGGACGGGACCTTCCAGTTTGAGGGACTTTATCTGGATAACTATATTGACCGGAAGATCCGGTTCCTGGCGAGAGACGATGAGATCTTAAAGGTGGAGACGATGGTCTCTGACGAGATCGTCTACGAGAACGCCTGGATCTCTGGATTTTCCGGGCGGACTGTGACCGTCTTTATCGGAAATATCCAGAGGGAATTTCCGGTAAAGGGAGTATTAAAGGATGAGAGTGAGATCTCTGGCCAGATCGGGGATCTGTATTTAAAGGGCGGTCAGCCAAAGCGGCTGGTGCTGAAAAAAGAAAAGATCACCGGAACCGTTCTTGCGGTCCGAGATACGGAGATCGAGATCGATGGCTACGGCAGTGTGCCGCTGGCGGATCAGTTTAAGATCTACCGCACATACGGGGTCCTGAGGGAGCAGCAGAAAAAGGACATTCTTGTCGGTTACCATATGCAGGAGTTTGTGGTCGCAGACGGGGAGATCTGTGCGGCACTCACGACGGAGAAACCGGATATCGACGCGATCCGTGTCCTGATCATGACAAATGGTTTTAAGTCTCTGTTCCACGACTCGATCACGCTTTCCTGTGATTCGATGGCGGTCCTGGAATACGGGGATGAGAAGGATGCGAAGACAGAATCCATCGCGGCAGGAGAGACGGTGACGATCAAGCCGGGCGACTCCAGACTGGCAAGCGGACGTCTCACCTTCAAATCCGCCAACGATGGCGGGATGATCACGGTGCACAGCTTAGAGCGTGCCCAGGGAACTCCGGTCTATCCGGGACATATGGAGATCACGGAGGAGCGCGACGGACTGCTGCTCTTAAACGAGGTGGATCTCGAGGAATACTTAAAACGGGTAACGCCGAGCGAGATGCCGCCGACTTATGAGCTGGAGGCACTGAAGGCTCAGGCGATCTGTGCGAGAACTTACGCATGGCGCCAGATTCAGGGCAACGCCTATTCCACTTACGGCGCCCATGTGGATGACAGCACGAATTTCCAGGTATACAACAATACATTGACGTATGATTCCACGGATGCTGCTGTGAATGAGACGTTCGGGCAGCTTCTGGAATACAACGGGGACCCGATCGAGGCGTTCTATTACTCCACATCCGACGGACATGGAACCGACGGAAGTGTGTGGGGAGCGGATGCGTCCAACACGCCGTATCTCAGAGCAGTGACGATCAACGACAAGGCGAAAAAGCTGGATCTGACTTCGAATGAAGCGTTTGAGAACTTTATCAAAGATGAGAATACAGATGCTTACGATTCCGATTTCCCGATGTTCCGCTGGAACACAAAGACGACCAGCACGATCCTGGATGAGAAGATCGGCGGTGTCGGCCGGATCACAGGACTTACGATCACGTCGAGAGGGGCCGGCGGATACGCAAAGACCCTAAAGGTCGTGGGAACGGAAGGTTCCAAGACATTCTCCGGACAGAGCAAGATCCGCAGCGTTCTTGGAAATTCATCGCTTGTATACAACAGAAAAGACGGATCAACATCCACGGGATGGGATACATTTCCGAGCGGCTTTATTTACATCGAGAATAACGGCACCGATGAAAACCAGGTGACGACGTTTACGATCTATGGAGGCGGCTTCGGGCATGGAGTCGGCATGAGCCAGAACGGCGCCCAGGGCATGGCAAAGCAGGGAAAGACCTGCCAGGAGATCCTGAAGTTCTTCTATGATGGATGCGGGCTGATGGATATCAGTGAAGTGAATTGATCGAATTGAATATTGAAAAAAGGTCCGTGAAAAGTAACGAATGATCACTTTCATGGACCTTTTTTGTCTGACAGGAAATTCAGATGGAACTTCCTGCTAAACAAACTTTTTTTATTAAACAAAGAAGAATGGTGCTGTAAAACTATTTCCGGTACAGATATTTCGGCACGCCGTTTTCCATCACGCGCTTTGGCTCGCCCTGGATCAGCGGGAGAGCGTAAGCGAGGAAATCGTCGGTGATATCATTTCCTGCTGCGGAGATCCATTCCTTTGGGAATTTTTTCTCCTGGTTGCAGATCAGGCTCACATCCTCCGCTGCACAGTGCATTGTGTACGGAACATCGGAGTCACGCTTGAAGGCGATCATCTTTTTTGTCTCTCCAGCGAGGACAGCCTTCACACCGGCAGCACCGGCCATGGCAGCTTCCTCGATATCAGTCTCGGATACCATCATTCCGCTGCAGCGCTGGTTGACATTCAGCTCGATCGAGCGGACTTTGACACCGAATTTATCGCGCACAAAGCTCTCTAAGACTTCGCCGCATCCGGTGAGCATCTTGTGACCGAAAGAGTCGAGTTTTGCGGCGTCGGAGTATTCACAGATGAATGTGCCGCCCTCATCGGCGATTCCCTCAGAGACGCATACGACGAGGTTCGGAGACTTTTTGAACGCTTCCTCCAGGTCTTTATAGAACTGCTCTAAGGAGAACGGAGCCTCCGGAAGGTAGATCAGATATGGATTGTCACCTTCGTATTTTCTTGCCAGTCTGGAAGCCGCGGTGAGCCAGCCTGCGTGGCGTCCCATGATCTCGACGATCGTGACGGATTTCTGCTGGTAGACAGAGGCGTCGAGGACGATCTCGCGGACCGTGGAAGCGACATATTTTGCAGCACTTCCGAATCCCGGTGTATGGTCGGTGAGGACCAGATCGTTGTCGATCGTCTTCGGAATTCCGATGAATTTCACGTCACTGCCGATCTTCTCCGCGTAGCGGGAGAGCTTGTCGACGGTATCCATGGAGTCGTTTCCGCCGACATAGAGGAAGTAACCGATGTTCATCTCACGGAAATTGTCAAAGATCGCCGGATAGACTTCACTCTCGAGGTCTGCCGGAAGCTTATAGCGGCAGGAGCCGAGGTATGCGGCCGGAGTCAGCTTTAAGAGCTCCAGTTCTTCATCGGAAAGATCTGTGGAAAGATCCATCACATGGTCTGCGAGGAAACCTTCGATCCCGTTGATCATTCCAAGTACATGTCCGTCCGTACCGGATTCCTTAAATGCTTTGACTGCTCCGTAAAGACTTGCATTGATGACGGCGGTCGGTCCGCCGGACTGTCCGATTACAAGGTTTTTCATAAGATTCTCCAATCTGAGTAAATTTGCAGCGATCCGTCTGAGAACTGACCAGTCTCGCAGCAGATGAACTTCCTCCCGGATCTTTCGGGATGGAAGTTCAGGATTCGTTTCTGTATTTATTATAGAAAAAGGTGAATGGAAAATCAATCATCTTTTGAGCTGGTTCGATAAAGTTCGTATGATACAACTGCGGTCGCAGATTTTGCTGCGGAGAAATTTTTTTAGAGGTGTATAAAACAGGAAAAACAGGCAATCCTATGATCAGTACCAAAGAAAAAGATTAATACTTATCCTCCCCTTTTTAATACCTTGCCCGTTTGCCTGGTGCAGCGGGTGAGGTATTTTTTGAAAAATGAGGAGGAATACAACGTAAAAAGTTATATTCAAAATATTTGAATGGAAAAGCTTGACAAAGCATATACAAAGGATTACTATCAGAATTAATAATATGGTTATAAAAACTACATCATATAGGATATAAAACAAAATCAATGGGAAAGGAATGCAAAAACGATGAGCAAAAAAGGATGGAAGGCCGGCGCAGTCCTGGCGGCGGGAGCAGGGATCACAGCGGTACTTGCGGCGAAGAAACGGGGAAACAGAAATGCAGAAAAGACAGACAGGTCTTTTGCGGGAAGCAGGTCTGACTACCGCAACACGGAACTCGGAAAGCATGATAAGAACAGCAAGGGGATCTACTACACAAACGGAAACTATGAGGCGTTCGCCCGCCCGGAAAAACCGGCGGGGATCGAGGAGAAGTCGGCGTACCTTGTGGGAAGCGGTCTTGCGTCCCTGGCGGCGGCCTGCTTCCTTGTCCGTGATGCGCAGATGCCGGGAAAGAACATCCACATTTTAGAGGCGATGGACATTGCCGGCGGTGCCTGCGACGGGATCGACGATCCGACGAGAGGATATGTCATGCGCGGCGGCCGTGAGATGGAAGACCATTTCGAGTGTCTCTGGGATCTGTTCCACAGCATCCCGTCCCTGGAGATCCCGGGTGCGTCCGTTCTCGACGAATATTACTGGCTAAATAAACATGATCCGAACTATTCCCTCTGCCGGGCGACGGAACACCGCGGGGAAGATGCCCACACGGACGGGAAATTCCGGCTGAGCCAGAAAGGCAGCATGGAGATCATGAAGCTCTTCTTCACGAAGGATGAGGATCTCTACGACAAGACGATTGAAGATGTATTTGACGATGAGGTGTTCCGTTCCGATTTCTGGCTTTACTGGCGGACCATGTTTGCCTTTGAAAACTGGCACAGCGCCCTGGAGATGAAGCGGTACTTCCAGAGATTCATCCATCATATCGGAGGACTCCCGGACTTCTCCGCACTGAAATTCACCCGATACAACCAGTATGAATCCCTGATCCTGCCGATGCAGAAATATCTGGAGGCAGCAGGCGTGGAATTCCGGTTCGGCACGGAAGTCACAAACGTCCGCTTTGAGATCAAAGACGGAAAGAAGACGGCCCGCGCCATCGAGTGCCGCACAAAGAACGGGGAGATGGAGATCCCGCTGACGGAGAAAGACCTGGTATTCATCACAAACGGAAGCTGCACGGAAGGAACGATCTACGGGGATCAGGATCATGCACCGTTAGGAGATGCGGAAGTCCGCAGCAGCGGCTGCTGGAGCCTCTGGAAAAAGATCGCGGCCCAGGATCCGGCTTTTGGACATCCGGAAAAATTCTGCTCCGATATCGAGAAGACAAACTGGGAGTCCGCGACTGTCACAACCTCGAATGAGGAGATCATCGACCAGATCAAAAAGATCTGCAGACGTGATCCGAGAACAGGAAAGGTCGTCACCGGAGGCATCGTGAGCTGCCGGGATTCCAGCTGGCTCTTAAGCTGGACGATCAACCGTCAGGGACAGTTTAAAAACCAGAAAAAGGATGAGGTTTGCGTCTGGGTATACAGCCTGTTCACCGATGTTCCGGGAGATCATGTGAAGAAACCGATGAAAGAGTGCACCGGTAAGGAGATCACAGCTGAGTGGCTGTACCATCTCGGGATCCCGGTGGAGGACATCGACCGGCTTGCCGGGGAAGCATGCAACTGCACACCGACGATGATGCCGTATATCACAGCATTCTTCATGCCGAGAAGAGCCGGCGACCGCCCGGATGTGATCCCGGACGGATCTGTGAACGCGGCCTTCCTTGGACAGTTCGCAGAGACACCGAGAGATACGATCTTCACGACCGAATATTCTGTCCGCACGGCCATGGAAGCTGTTTACGGACTTTGCGGCGTGGACCGCGGTGTGCCGGAGGTCTGGGGCAGCGTTTACGATGTGAGAGAACTTCTGGACAGCACCGTGAAGCTGATGGACGGAAAGTCTCCGCTCGAGATGAAACTTCCGATGCCGTTTGAGATGATGAAGAAACCACTTCTTAAGAAAATCGACAGGACGATCGTAGGAAAGCTTCTGAGAGATCATGATGTTCTGAAGGACTGGATGTTAAAATAAGGAAAACACGGGCAGCGCACGGACTGGAGAAGTCCGTGCGCTGCTGTACGCAGTAGGAATTTTCTGAACTGAAAATTCCGTACAATACAGTTGTGGCAGCAGATTTTGCCGATTCGGAATGCGAAGCATCGGCAAAATCCTGTTACAGTACGCGGGCATGGAGTGCCCGTGTACTGTGCGCTGTTTTTAAGAATTCGTAAGGGAAAATGAATGGATTCCGGGGAAGATCTGCGGTAGGATATAGAAAACGGAACGATCCGGAAAACGCGGATCCCGATCTGCGTCGGCGTTCCGGCGGATAACGACGAATAAAACAGGATTTGGAGAAGAAAAGTATGAGAAAGTATGGATTATATCTTTTGATCGCGGTTGGTCTTCTTGCGGGCTGCCAGAAAAAATATACGGCGATGGATACGACGACTGCACAGACTTCTGCGGAAGAGACAAAGACAACAGAAAGTGCAAAAGTGACGGTACCGGAAGAATCAAAAACATCCGGTGAGACAGATGCAAAGGAGCTGGAAAGCACAGGAAAGCTGGATCCGATCCCGATCGCGGTGACAGGCGAGTACGATGGGGAGTGGGACGACAGCCAGACTCCGATCATCACGTCCCGGTGTGACAGGGTCTTTGTCCAGGGAGACGGATATGAGGCGTTAAAGAGTGCACTCTCGGCAAAAAATGATGAGATGGCGGCTGCGCACAAAAAGGAATACGAGGAGTATAAAGTGGAAGCGATAGACATGCGGAAAGAGTTTACAGACGCAAAGTTCACGTATGCCTGCAATTATGAATTCCAGCCGATCCGTTTTGACGGGGCGGTTGCCAGCATGTCCTGGCTGAAGTATTATGATATGGGCGGTGCGCATCCGACCGCCTACAACGATTATTACAATTTTGATACACAGACCGGAAAACAGCTGGAGCTTTCTGATATGGTGAAAGATATGGACGGATTCCGGAGCTATGTAAAGGAAGAACTTGCGGGACGCGCGGCGGACGGAGAGCTGTTCGATGGCTATGAAGATACGGTGGACACGCTGTTTGATGGAACGAACGCAGATTCCAGCCTGGAGTGGGCCATCACGGAAAATGGGGTGAGCGTTTACTTCGCTCCATACGAGATCGGACCGTATGCGGCGGGCGAGATCGAGATCGCTGTCCCGTTTAAGGACCATGAGTCGATGTTTGAGGAAGCCTATATGGGTGCTTCCACGGATGGATGGGCAAAAAAAGTGGATCCGTGGGATACCGTGACTTATCGTTCAGGGGATGTGGACGCAAGCGTCTGCTATACATATGAAGAGCCGGAGACGGAAGATGACTTTACAAGAAAACTCACGATCGAGCGGGAACAGAACGGGAAAAAGGATACGTTTACCGAAGATGTTTACGGAAAGATCGGGGATACCTGGCTCGTCATGACGGATGACGGACGTTCCTATCTCTACATGGAGCTTTCCAGTGAAAATGACTGGAAGACCATGGAGGTGTATGATCTGAGCGGTGAGAAGGTGGCGAAAGCCGGCAGCTCCACAGACAGCGTAAACGGCGCGCCGATCCAGACTCCGGATGCTTTTTATCTCACAAGACGGATCGATGCGCTCGGAACATACAGTGCGTACCGGAAATTCCATGTGGGAGCGGACGGTATGCCGGAGGCGGACGGAAATGTGTATACAAAGATCCGCACTTCCGATTCCCATGAAGACGAAATGCCGCTCGTATCGACGAGAGCGCTGCCGGTAACACTTTTCGGAGCTGACGGAAGCGAGACGGAGGCAACTATGCCGGTCGGGACTAAATTCTATGTGAGAGAGACGGATGAAGAGTCGTTTGTGGACATGGAACTGGAAGACGGAAGAAAATGCCGGATCGCGGTCAGACAGTCCGGCGATGGCTGGGGATTCCTGATCGATGGTGTCTCCGAGGAGGAGTGCTTCGAGTTTGTTCCGTATGCGGGATGATGATTTGCTTGACAAACCATATCCTCATGCTAAAATGGACTTATACAGAGCTGGCGCCCGCATGCGCGGAGACGGCAGCAGAACATGATTATGAGAGATAACAGGAGGGGGAACCAATGAAATTTTTCATTGACACAGCCAATGTGGAGGAGATCCGCAAAGCAAACGATATGGGAGTGATCTGCGGAGTTACGACAAATCCGTCCCTGATCGCAAAAGAGGGAAAAGATTATGTTGAGACCCTGAAAGAGATCGCGTCGATCGTAGACGGACCGATCAGCGGCGAGGTAAAGGCAACGACAACGGACGCGGAAGGAATGATCGCAGAGGGACGTGAGATCGCGAAGATCCATCCGAATATGGTCGTAAAGATCCCGATGACCGTTGAGGGATTAAAAGCAACAAAGGTCCTTGCATCGGAAGGAATCAAAGTAAATGTTACCCTGATCTTTTCTGCAAACCAGGCACTTCTCGCAGCGAGAGCAGGTGCAGCTTATGTATCTCCGTTCGTAGGCCGTCTTGATGATATCTCCCAGCCGGGTATCGACCTCATCGAAACTGTTGCCGAGATCTTCGCACTTCATGATATCGAGACAGAGATCATCGCAGCAAGTGTCCGCCACACGATGCATGTAACAGAGTGTGCACTTGCAGGCGCTGATATCGCGACGGTTCCGTATAAAGTAATCGAGCAGATGACGCATCACCCGTTAACTGACCAGGGAATTGAGAAATTCCGCAAAGACTATGAAGCAGTTTTTGGTAAATAAGAAAAATTCATGAGGACGCCTTCGGGCGTCCTTTTTTTGCGCGCTTTTTTGTGATAAAGAGGTAGAGGGAAGAACAGTAAAGACACAGAAAAGCAGATTTTGAACGCAGATAAGCATTCCCCCGCTTCAAGTGCGCGGAGCACTAAGCGGTGGGTGAGTGGGATGCTTATGTCAGTGGGAGTTGAAAGCTCCCACTGACAGATCGCGAAGCGACTGCGTTCATGAGCAAGTAGCGAAGCGGATTGCGAATGTCCGCTTTACTGATAAGAGAGATCAGGACATTGGGAGATGTGTACTGTGTTAACCGGTAAAAGCTTTACCGGATCATAAAACAGATCAGAATAGTTTATAAAAACAAAAAAGAACAAAGAATACATATAATATAGACAATTTAAAAAGAAAGGTGACAAAGAAAAACATGGAAACACCAGAAATAAAGAAAAATAAGGCGGCATCCGCCGTCACCCAGACCGCGATCATCCTGTTCTGCCTCACGGTCTATGCCGCAGGAGTCGTTCTCTTCATCCTTCCGTCGGACATGATCGCGGCGGGGGCCACGGGCCTGGGACTTTTTGCGGAACACTACTTCGGGATCCCGCTCTCCGGCTTTGTGGCGATCTTTAATATCGCCATGTTCGGACTCGGATGGCTGGAACTCGGAAAGAAATTTGCGGCGACAACACTGATCGCGACTTTTTATTATCCATTTATCCTGAACAGGTTAAGCGCGCTGGCGGGAAACTTCGTTTTCACAAAAGATCCCATGCTCTGCGCGATCTTTGCAGGAGTGATGATCGGATTTTCGTTGGGGATCGTGATCCGCTCCGGAGCATCCACCGGCGGTATGGACATTCCGCCGCTCGTGCTCCAGAAGCGGCTTAAGATCCCGGTTTCCGTGTCCATGTACGTGTTCGACGTGGCGATCTTACTGTCCCAGCTTCTTTTCCGTGACCGGGAAAAGATCCTTTACGGGATCATCATGGTCATGATCTACACGGTGATCCTCGACAAGATGCTCATGATGGGCAAAAAGCAGGTGCAGGCGAAGATCATCAGTGAAAAATATGAGGCGATCAACCTTGCAGTACAGCAGCAGCTTGACCGCGGGACGACCCTGTTCAAGGTCGAGGGCGGTCATCTGAGAAAGCCGTCCATGGCTGTTGTCACCGTTGTTTCCGGACGGGAGCTCCAGAAATTGAACCGGATCGTCATGGATATCGATCAGGAAGCATTCATGGTGGTCCATCAGGTCGGAGAAGTCCGTGGGCGGGGCTTTACGGAGATGAAACGTCATCTGGAAGCAGGAGGTTTAAAAAATTAACTGCATTACGAGACAGGCATTAGAAAAAAAGTTTCTTAAATTTTTCTGACGAAAAGGGATAAAAATGTTGCTAAGGCGGGGAAAAACTCCTTGAATTTTGCATCAAATCCGTTTATTATTACACTAGGCAGAAATTTGATTTTCGTCAATTTAAGGAATAATGGAGGAAAGCAAAATGACAAAAACGTCGGCAATCAACAGAATTCATGATTTGCTTGATGACAACAGCTTTGTTGAAGTTGGTGCTTATATTACTGCCAGAAGCACTGATTACAACATGCAGTCTCAGGAAACCCCTGCAGATGGTGTTGTTACCGGTTATGGCACGATCAATGGCGCTCTCGTCTATGTGTACAGCCAGGACGCGTCTGTTATGGGCGGATCCATCGGTGAAATGCACGCAAAAAAGATCGAGCAGCTCTATAGTATGGCTATGAAAATGGGTGCTCCCATTATCGGGCTTGTTGACTGTGCAGGTTTAAGACTCCAGGAGAGCATGGATGCTCTGGACGGTTTCGGCAAACTTTATGTCTGCCAGGCAATGGCATCCGGTGTGATCCCGCAGATCCAGGCTGTGTTTGGAAACTGCGGCGGCGGAATGGCGGTGGCATCTGAAATGGCTGATTTTACATTTATGGAACAGGAAGCAAAAATGTTTGTGAATGCTCCGTTTGTAATCGCTGAGAACGATGCTGATAATTCCAGCGCTGAGTATCAGGCAAAAGAGACAGGAAACGTATGCGCGACTGGCTCCGAGAAAGAAATTTTCACAGAGATCAGAAACCTTGTTTCCATCCTCCCGGCAAACAATGAGGATGACATGTCTTACAGCGAATGTGAAGATGACTTAAACAGAATCTGCACAGACATCGAAAATTGCGCAGGCGATACATCTATCGCTCTGTCCATGATCTCCGACGACAATTTCTATATGGAATTGAAGAAAGACTATGCTCCGGAGATGGTAACGGCATTTATCCGTTTAAACGGAGCTACCGTTGGCTGTGTTGCAAACCGCAGTGAAGTTTATACAGACGGTGAGAAGACTGCTTCCTATGACGCGGCTCTTACCGCGGCAGGATGTGAGAAAGCGGCAGCATTTGTTAATTTCTGCAATGCTTTTGAGATCCCGGTACTTACACTCGTCAATGTAGACGGTTATAAGAACTGCAAATGCAACGAGAAGAAGATCGCAAAAGCGGCAGCACGCCTGACGTACGCGTTTGCCAACGCGGATGTTCCGAAGGTAACTGTCGTTGTCGGCAAGGCAAACGGAACAGCAGGACTTACTATGAACAGCAAATCCATCGGTTCTGACATTGTATACGCATGGAAGAACGCGAAGATCGGCGTCATGGAAGCAGTACCGGCTGTGAAGATCATGTATGCCGATGAGATCGCGAAGGCTGATAACGCGGCCGTAGTGATCAACGAAAAAGCAGCACAGTATAATGAGATGCAGGCAAGCGCTCTTGCGGCGGCAAAGAGAGGATATGTAGATGATATCATCGAAGCTTCCGAGACAAGACAGCGTGTAGCTGCTGCATTTGAGATGCTGTTCACAAAAAGAGAGGATCGTCCGTCCAAAAAGCACGGAACGATCTAATATGAGGTGGCTGAAATATGAAACAGAGAATTAGAAAAATCTGGCTTGCACTCTGCATGGCAGTTTGCCTCTTCGCGCTTGCAGGATGCTCTGCAGCCGCTGACACCGCTGAAACAATCGATCCGCAGATCGAGATGGCGATGCAGTCCGGCTCCCAGCAGTACCTGGATCTGTTCAACCAGATGGATGACGCTTCCATCGAACAGGCCCTTGCAACAAGCGTAAAGAACAAAGATACTGTTATGGAGAATGCGTTAAAATCCTGGGATTCCATTAAGGATGACCTTGGCGCGTTCGTTTCCAGCGAGACAGCAGTCGTTACAAAAAGTGATGACGGCTATGTCGCAAGAATGAACACTGTTTACGAGAAGAGAGCGATGGAATTCACTCTGATCGCAGACGAAGATCTCAGCAAAGTTGAGACAATTTCCTTCTCCCCGGTTTACACAACAGGCGAGAAGATGGCGAAAGCCGGAATGAATACCTTAATGGGTATGGGCGTTGTATTCGTAGTTCTGATCTTCATCAGCTGGCTGATCAGCATGTTCAAATACATCAACGTATTTGAGGCAAAGATGAAGGCAAAGAAGGCTGCAGCAGCACCGGCACCGGCGGCAGCACCGCAGGCAGCACCGGCAGCTCCGGCTCCGGCACCGGCAGCAGCACCGGCTGAGGAGGAGAACCTCACCGACGACACAGAGCTCGTTTCCGTGATTACAGCAGCGATTGCAGCTTACGAGGGAAAAGAGACTGTTGACAACGGACTTGTAGTCCGCTCCATCAAACGTGTTTCTAACAGAAACTGGAATTAATATTATCAGGAGGAAATCACAATGAAAAATTATACAATCACAGTAAACGGTAATGTATATGAAGTAACAGTAGAAGAGGGCTTCACAGGCGCAGCTTCCACACCGAAGGCAGCAGCACCGGCACCGAAGGCAGCGGCAGCACCGGCAGCAGCACCGAAGGCAGCACCGGCACCGGCAGCAGCTCCGGCAGCTCCGGCTGGCGCAGCAGGCGCAGTAGCAGTTACAGCTCCGATGCCGGGTAAGATCCTTGGCGTTAAGGCATCTGCAGGTCAGGCTGTTAAGAGAGGTCAGGTCCTCCTGATCCTTGAAGCTATGAAGATGGAGAACGAGATCGTTGCTCCGCAGGACGGCACTGTTGCAACAATCAACGTTGCTGTTGGTGATTCCGTAGAGCCGGGTGCTACACTCGCTACATTAAACTAATTTTCTGCTGACTGCAGATTCCACATGGAGGGATTAACATGGAATACATTCAAAATACACTTTTGAATCTTCTTCAGCAGACAGCATTCCTGAACTTAAGCGTAGGAAACCTGATCATGATCTTAGTTGCGTGTATCTTCCTTTACCTTGCAATCGGTAAAGGGTTCGAGCCGCTTCTTCTTGTGCCGATTTCCTTTGGTATGCTGCTCGTAAATATCTATCCAGATATTATGCTGAGCATTGAAGATTCTTCCAACGGTGTTGGAGGACTTCTTCACTACTTCTATTTACTGGACGAGTGGAGTATTCTCCCGTCCCTGATCTTCATGGGTGTCGGCGCTATGACAGACTTCGGTCCGCTGATCGCTAACCCGAAGAGCTTCCTTTTAGGCGCTGCCGCTCAGTTCGGTATCTACGCCGCTTACTTTATGGCTATTTTCATGGGCTTCAACGACAAGGCAGCAGCTGCGATCTCCATCATCGGTGGTGCAGACGGCCCGACTTCCATCTTCCTTGCCGGTAAGCTTGGACAGACAGAGTTCATGGGACCGATCGCTGTAGCAGCTTACTCCTACATGGCGCTCGTTCCGATCATCCAGCCGCCGATCATGAAACTCTTAACAACAGAAGAAGAGAGAAAGATCAAGATGGAACAGCTTCGTCCGGTATCCAAACTTGAGAAGATCCTCTTCCCGGTTATCGTTACGATCGTTGTTTGTATGATCCTTCCGACAACTGCACCGCTCGTTGGTATGCTTATGGTTGGTAACCTCTTCCGTGAGTCCGGCGTTGTTAAACAGTTACAGGAGACAGCTTCCAACGCTCTTATGTACATCGTTGTTATCGTACTCGGTCTTTCTGTAGGTGCTACAACAAGTGCTGAGAGATTCTTAAAAGTTACAACCATCAAGATCGTTATCCTTGGTCTGATCGCATTCGCATTCGGTACAGCTGCCGGTGTTATCTTCGGTAAGATCATGTGCAAGGTAACAGGTGGTAAGGTTAACCCGCTGATCGGTTCCGCAGGTGTATCCGCAGTTCCGATGGCAGCCCGTGTATCCCAGAAGGTTGGTTCTGAGGCAGATCCGACAAACTTCCTTCTGATGCATGCAATGGGTCCGAACGTAGCAGGTGTTATCGGTACAGCGGTTGCTGCCGGTACCTTCATGGCTATCTTCGGAGTTTAATTGAAACCGAAACTTTTGATATAGGGGAGGTCTGCTCAGGCAGATCTCCCGGTAGGAGGATAATAAAATGGCAGAAGTTCAGAAAAAGCCGGTTAAAATCGTTGAGACCGTTCTTCGTGATGCGCATCAGTCTCTCCTTGCAACAAGAATGACGACTGAGCAGATGCTTCCGATCGTTTACAAAATGGATAAAGTTGGCTACCACGCAGTAGAATGCTGGGGCGGCGCTACTTTTGATGCCTGCCTGCGTTTCCTGAAAGAAGATCCGTGGGAGAGACTCAGAAAGCTGAGAGCCGGTTTTAAGAACACAAAGCTCCAGATGCTGTTTCGTGGTCAGAACATCCTTGGATACAATCATTACGCGGACGATGTGGTTGAGTACTTCGTACAGAAATCCATCGCAAACGGAATTGATATTATCCGTATTTTCGACTGCCTGAATGATATCAGAAACCTTGAGACTGCCGTTAAGGCGACAAAGAAGGAAGGCGGACATGCCCAGATCGCCCTTTGCTACACATTAGGCGATGCGTATACACTTGATTACTGGAAGAATATCGCTTCCGAGATCGAGAGCATGGGCGCTGACTCCCTCTGCATCAAGGATATGGCTGGTCTTTTAACTCCGTATGCGGCTTCCGAGCTCGTTACGGCATTAAAGCAGGGCACTAAACTGCCGATCGACCTGCACACGCACTATACCTCCGGTGTTGCTTCCATGACATACTTAAAGGCTGTGGAAGCAGGCTGCGATATCATTGACTGCGCAATGTCTCCGCTGGCTCTCGGTACATCCCAGCCGGCAACAGAAGTTATGGTCGAGACATTCCGCGGAACCAAGTATGATACTGGTTATGACCAGAATCTGCTTGCAGAGATCACCGATTACTTCACTCCGATCCGTGAGGAAGCTTTAAAGAGCGGACTCCTGAATCCGAAGGTTCTCGGTGTCAACATCAAGACTCTCCAGTACCAGGTACCGGGCGGAATGCTTTCCAACCTTGTTTCCCAGTTAAAGGAAGCAGGACAGGAAGACAAGTACCGCGCAGTGCTTGAGGAAATCCCGAGAGTAAGAAAAGACTTCGGCGAACCGCCGCTTGTAACTCCGTCCTCCCAGATCGTTGGTACACAGGCTGTTATGAACGTTCTGTCCGGCGAGAGATACAAAATGGTTCCGAAGGAATCTAAGAAGATAATGATGGGCGAATTTGGTAAGACGGTGAAACCGTTCAACAAAGAAGTCCAGAAGAAGATCATCGGCGATGCAACTCCGATCACCTGTCGTCCAGCAGATCTGATCGAGCCGCAGCTGCCGAAATTCGAGAAGGAATGCGCACAGTGGAAGCAGCAGGATGAGGATGTATTATCCTACGCTCTGTTCCCGGCTGTAGCGAAAGACTTCTTCGAGTACCGCGAAGCACAGCAGACGAAGGTTGACCAGAAGACTGCTGACAAAGCGAATAAAGCTTATCCGGTATAATTTTGCAGTAAATCTGAATATCAATTGACGAAAAAAAAATCCGGCATTTCCGAGAGGAGGTGCCGGATTTTTTTAACAGGAAATTCCGATGGAACTTCCTGTTAAAAAAAGGCACTGCGTGCCCAAGATGCACACTCGCGCGAAGATGAAGATTGTCGCATGCGACCGCGCGAGGCGCACGAATGTGCCGAGGCACATTCTATTTAACCAAACTTTTACAAAACCCTTAAGAAAATGCGGCAATATTTGGAATTTGTGTGAAGTTTTCCCTGCGCGGTTGACAGAAAAGTGCCTTTGTCATTATAATGGGTATGATGTCGGTTTTATGCAAAAAATCACGAAACCGGCAGTGGGAGAGAAGAAAAACATGACAAAAAAACAAAAAAGAATTCTGGCGCTGATGCTGGGAGCGGTCCTTTTGGGGGACTGCGCGGCTCGGACCGGAACGATGATATCCGGACTGTCTCTGGCGTATGCGGCGACAGGTTCGGCGACGGTAAATGCGACTACCCTGAATGTGAGAAGCACACCGGGGACAACGGGATCCGTCGTAAAAAAGCTGGCCTACGGGGCGGCCGTCACGGTGGTCTCCGAGACAGCCGGATCGGATGGAAAAACCTGGTATAAGATCCAGTTTTCTTCCGGATCCGGGACGCAGGAAGGCTACGTCCGGTCAGATTATATTAAATTCCCGGTGTCCTACAGCTATGACTCCACGTTTGAGAATTATCTGAACAGCCAGGGATTCCCGGAAAGCTATAAGGTGTCTCTGCGGACACTTCACACGGAGCATCCGACCTGGGTCTTTCAGGCTCAGAAGACGGGGCTGAACTGGAGCGACGTGATGGCGGCGGAGGGAGCTGTCGGAACGAATCTGGTATCAAAATCCAGCATTTCTTCCTGGAAATCCACAGAGTACGGTGCCTATGACTGGAATACCGGAACCTGGACAGGCTTTGACGGATCGTCCTGGGTGGCGGCATCAAAAGATATTGTCGCCTACTATATGGATCCGAGAAACTTTTTGAATGATACTTACGTGTTCCAGTTCCTGCATCATGCTTACGACAGCAATGCGCAGACGAGAGAGGGACTTACAAGCCTGATCACCGGAACATTCCTGGAAAAGACACCGGAGTCGACAACCGCGGCGACCCAGAGCGTGCAGGAGACCACCGGTTCCGGAAGCTCTCCGGTCGTCAATAACAGCGGAAGCACAGGGACTTCCGGCTCGCTCCAGCAGGGAGAGAGCTATGGACCGGGAATGAGCACGGGCACATCCGGAGGAACTTCTTCGGGAAGCAGCTCCGGCAGTACCGGCAGTCAGGGCGTGAGTCTTGAGGGCCCTGGTTCCACAGTGAGCTCCACGATCAGCCAGAGGAAAGTGATCACGACGGCACTCCCGGAGGTCGAGTACGGCCCGGGAATGGATGCATCCTCGATCACCGATGACAATACCGGTGCGTCAAACACATCTCCGGTACCGACCGGGCAGACTTATGTGGATATCATCATGAAGGCGGCTGCGCAGACCGGTGTCAATCCTTACGTTCTCGGAGCGATGATCCTTCAGGAGCAGGGAACCGGAAAGTCGGGAAGTATTTCAGGAAAGACCGCAGGCTATGAAGGATATTATAACTTCTTTAATGTCGGCGCTTTTGCGTCGGGATCCATGTCTGCAATTACAAGAGGACTCTGGTATGCATCCCAGTCGGGAAGTTACGGCAGACCATGGAATTCCATTGAGAAGTCCATCATTGGCGGAGCGACCTACTACAGCGAGAATTTCCTGAAAAACGGACAGGATACCTTCTATTTAAAAAAGTTTAATGTGCAGGGCAGCAATCTGTACAAGCACCAGTATATGACCAACGTGGAGGGCGCGGCCGGAGAGGGCGCGAAGCTCGCAAGAGCATATACGGATGCGATGAAGAAACAGGCACTTGTCTTTAAGATCCCGGTGTTCAATAACATGCCGGAAACAGCGTGCGCGAAACCGACCGTGAACGGAAGCCCGAACAATAAGCTGTCCGGAATCATGATCGACGGATATTCCCTGACACCGACTTTCAGCAAGGATACGGAGAAATATGACCTTGTTGTTGATTCTTCCGTTTCCTCCGTCAATATCCGCGCGACGGCGATCGACTCCAAGGCAACTGTCAGCGGAGCCGGTACGATCAGTCTCGGCAGCGGAACGACAATCGTTAAGATCGTAGTGAAGGCAGAAAACGGTGATACGAGAACATACCAGGTTTCCATTGCAAAAGGAAACGGAAACGGCAGTACAACTGTTGTCTCCCCGTCAACGGGCAGCTCGGCGGGAAGTCAGTCCGGATCAACGGTGGGACCTGGCGGTTCGACAGGTACATCAAGCTCCGGAAGCACTTCCGGCAGTAGTTCCGGAACTTCCGGTCCGGGAAGCAGCACTTCCGGGACACAGAGTTCCTATCCGGAAGGTGCTTCCGGCTCCGGAAAGCTCGTGACGACATCTTCGGGCACGACCGGTACCTCCGGAAGTACGAATCCGGGAAGTGCAGGTTCGTACCCGGAAGGCGCCTCCGGCAGCGGAAAACTTGTGACAGCGTCAAGATAGAACAAAAGGTATTACAGGTCTGTTTCTGGAAAGACTATGCCTGGATCAAGATGATATAGGAGCTTATTCTGACAGGGACCGTGATTTACCCATTGCCTTTGCAGGCAGGAGATCCGGTATTTGTCTGAATGAGCTGGAATAGGAGAAGAATATGAAACAATGTATGAAAAAACTGGCGGCAGGACTGCTGGCGTTCGCGCTGATGGTCATGCTGCTGCCGGCAGGATCCATGGTCTCTTTTGCGGCCTCCGGGAAACTCTCATTTTCCGACCCGACCGCTTCGGTGGGAGATCAGGTATCTGTCACGATGAAGATCACTTCGGACGGAGCTCTCGGTTCCTCGGACGTGATGCTCCAGTATGATGCGGATGCCCTTGAATTTGTCAGCGGAACAAATGCAAACGGCGGCGCCGGTTCGGTCCGCGTGACCGGTTCTGCGGAAGCCGCAGACCAGAAGGTATTCAGTTTTACACTGAAATTTAATGCCTTAAAGGCGGGAACTTCCTCCATCACGGTGACATCCCAGGAGGTTTATGATGCAGATTCCAAGGCTGTAACACTTGACCATGTCGGAAGTGCTTCCGTGAAGATCAATGCGGCGGCGTCTTCCTCCAAAGATGCGTCCCTGTCATCCCTTGAAATCTCACCTGGTACGCTGAAACCGGAGTTCTCCGCTGATGTTACGGAGTACACGGCTGCGGTTTCCAGCGATGTGACTTCCATAACGGTCAGTGCACCTGCAAAAGATGGAGCTGCAAAGGTTGCCATCAGCGGAAATGATGATCTCCAGGACGGGGAGAACACGATCACCTGTACCGTTACGGCGGAAGACGGGGAGACAACAAAGACGTACACGATCGTTGTGACAAAGTCTGACGAGGCGGCATCTTCCGATGAGGAGACAACTGCGGATTCCACTGAGACAAGCGGCGGTGTTGTCGGCGAGGAAGGCAACTGGACGGTTGCGGATACCTTTGATGATTCGGAACTCCCGTCCGGCTTTACTGCGACGGAGATCGAGTATGAGGGAAGAACCGTAAAGGCAGCGACAGATGATTCTGGAATGACCCTGCTTTACATGACCGATGATACCGGCAAGGGAGATTTCTTTGTATACAACAGTGAGACCGGAACATTATCCGCATATGTGGTCGTCAAGATGGCGGAGAAGACGGTTGTCGTTCTTCCTCCTGAGTGCATCCCTGAGGGAACAGCTCTTCCGGACGGATTTGCCGAGTGCACCATCGATATCGGAGATCACACGGTTCATGGCTGGATCTGGAAGGACAGCGGAGATTCTGCTCCGGAATACTGTGTGGTTTACGGACGGAATGAGAATGGCGATGAAGGCTTCTACCGCTATGATCAGAAAGAGATGACGCTCCAGCGTTATTTCCAGGATCCGGATGCAGCAGATGCGCGCAGCAAGTACTTAAAGGTTGCGGAGGATTACAACAGTCTGTTAAAGGACTACGAGATCCGCGGATTCTTTGTGATCGGACTCTTTGCACTCTGCATTATTTTAGTGATCATTGTGGTCGTTCTTCTGCTCAGAAAGCCGAAGGCACCGAAGAACCCGGGCCGCAACAGATACGATGACGAATATGATGACTACGAAGACGGACGGAAAAACAGAAAGTCCGGGAAGCAGACAGCGAAAAAGTCCGGAATGACAGCGAAAGCACCGGAGAGAAGACCGGCCGCGAGACCGGCTGCACGCACAGAAACACTTCCGTATGAGGAAGAGGAAGAAGCGCCGCGCAGAAGACAGCCGGCTGCACAGACACGCCGTCCGGCGGTACAAACCCGTGAAACGGTAAGACCGGAAAGACCTTCCGCAGAAACCGGAACAGCAGCACCGGAGAGACCGGCAAGACCTGTCAGAAAGAATGTCGCAGATGTGGAAAAGGATCTGTCGAGAAATCTTGCGAAGGAAGCGGAAGCCGCGAAATCAGCTCCTGATAAGAAGACAGAGAATGATGATGACTTCGAGTTCATCGATCTGGATCTGTAAAGAAATGTAAAAAACAACGAGCCAAAGTCCGCGCTTGCGCGAGACCTTGGCGACTGTCGCGATAACAAGGGGAAACTCGCGAAGCGTGTTTTCACTTGTCTGATCGGCTTAAACGTTGCGTACATGGAGAATGATAGAATAAAAAAGGTCTGAGCAGCATTAAAGACTCAGACCTTTTTGTGCAAAAAGTTTTATGTGATAAAATCAGCTGTTTCTTACCGGTTCATCTCACTTACCGGACCTGTGGAATGATGTTCGCGGATGATCCGGTCGATCTCTTTGAAATCGGAGGACGGAAGATCGCCGGGTACCGTGTTTTTGACGCTCGATGTGGCATTTCCGAACTGCATGGCCTTTTCAGGGTCGCCGTATTTTAAGAGTCCAAAGAGGACACCGGCCACATAGGCGTCACCGGAACCGATCCGGTCGATGACATCGATGTCGTTGTAAGGCGCCTCTGTGTAAAATTTATCAGAGCGTGCGTCGTAGACGATCGAAGTGAAGTTGTGTTTTCTCGGGCTGATGACCGTGCGCTGGGTGGTGGCAACGATCTTTACGCCATAATCAGTGGCATAGCTCTTCATGATCTCCTTCAGGTCACCGGTCTTTTTGAACATCCGGCGGCTTGTCTCCTCGGAGACAAAGAGCACATCGACGAGCGGAAGGATCTCCTCGATCGTCTTTCTGGCATCTTCCTCACTCCAGAGGTTCGCGCGGTAGTTGACATCGAAGGAGATCGTTGCTCCAGCGGCCTTGAATCGGCGGATCAGCTCCACAGCAACATTCTGCATGTTCTGACAGAGCGCTAACGAAATTCCGCTCGTGTGGAACATTCTCGCGCAGTGGTAGATGTCATCCGGGATCTCGCTCATTTTGATCCTCGTGACGGAAGCCTGATGGCGGTCATAGACGATCGTAGGCTTTCTCGGGGCAGCGCCCATCTCGTAATAGTAGAGTCCTAGTCTTGCGTCCGGTGTGTCGTCATAGACGAGATAGTCATCGGATACGCCGACAAAACGGATCCTGTTTTTAATGAAGGTTCCGAGCTCATTCTGCGGAAGTTTGGAAACGATACCGGTACGAAGTCCTAAAAGGGCAACGCCGGAAGCAACATTGAGTTCCGCTCCGCCGGCACGCTTTTCGAAGATATCGCCATCGACGATGCGGGCATGACGCGGCGGGGAAAGGCGCAGCATGATCTCACCAAATGTTATCAGATCGAAAGAATTCTTGTCCATATCATTTCCTCCGGATTTTATATATTGTGAAAAATTTAGCAGGCTATATGGACAGTATAATCCCTGAATACAGATTCGTCAAAGGATTTTCTACATTTTCAGTCAATAATTTTCACCCTTTTTCATTGGCAGAAATTTCGGTTCAGAAGATTCCTGCCGGTAAAAAGGAAAGATAACATAGTCAAGGATGTAAATCCTGTAAAATTTCCCCTTTAATTCTTTGATAAAGTGTGCTAATATTTAGTATTATATCTATAACAGTTCGATATCTGATCCTGCCGGAAAAGGAAATACGGCGGAAATTGAAAATAGAAGGATGTACGGGCATGTTATTGAAAAAACGAAATGGAGGAAATTGATATGGCTGAGAATATGACACCGGCTGAGGAAACAAAAGAAGTAGTTTCCAAAAACTTTATCGAGCAGGAAATTGATAAAGATCTTGCGGAAGGAGTATATGACCATGTCCAGACCCGGTTCCCACCGGAGCCGAACGGCTACCTTCATATCGGACATGCAAAATCGATCATCTTAAACTCCGGTCTCGCAAAAGAGTATGGCGGAAAGTTTAATCTTCGTTTCGATGATACAAACCCGACGAAGGAAAAAACGGAGTTTGTACAATCGATCACAGAGGATGTAAAGTGGCTTGGCGCTGACTTTGAGGACAGATTGTTCTTTGCTTCCAACTACTTCGACACAATGTATGAGTGTGCAGTAAAGCTGATCAAAAAGGGAAAAGCGTTTGTCTGCGATCTTTCTGCTGACCAGATCAAGGAGTACCGCGGTGACTTCACAACACCGGGTAAAAACAGCCCGTACCGTGACCGTTCGATCGAGGAGAACCTCCAGTTATTCGAAAACATGAAGAACGGTATGTACAAGGACGGTGAGAAGGTTCTCCGTGCGAAGATCGATATGGCATCCCCGAACATCAACATGCGTGATCCGGTCCTCTATCGTGTTGCCCATATGACACACCACAACACGGGAGACAAGTGGTGCATCTACCCGATGTACGACTTCGCTCATCCGATCGAGGACGCAGTCGAGCACATCACACACTCCATCTGTACTCTGGAATTTGAGGATCACAGACCTCTCTACGACTGGGTCGTAAGAGAATGTGAATTTGAGAATCCGCCTCGTCAGATCGAGTTCGCAAAGATGTACCTGACAAACGTTGTAACCGGAAAACGTTACATTAAAAAACTCGTTGAGGACGGGATCGTGGACGGCTGGGATGACCCGCGTCTTGTTACGATTGCTGCTCTCAGAAGAAGAGGATATACACCGGAATCTTTAAGAATGTTCGTGGATCTCGTCGGTGTTTCCAAGGCAAACAGCTCCGTCGACTATGCAATGCTGGAGTACTGCATCCGTGAGGACCTGAAGTTAAAACGCCCGAGAATGATGGCTGTTCTTGATCCGGTCAAACTCGTGATCGACAACTATCCGGAAGGACAGACCGAGATGTTAAGTATCCCGAACAACCTTGAAAATCCGGAGATGGGCGAGCGTGAGGTTCCGTTCTCAAGAGAACTCTACATCGAGCGCGAGGACTTCATGGAGAATCCGCCGAAGAAGTATTTCCGCCTCTTCCCGGGCAATGAAGTGCGTCTCATGGGAGCTTACTTCGTGACATGCACCGGTGTTGAGAAGGATGAAAACGGAAATGTGACAGTGATCCACTGCACATACGATCCGGAGACAAAGAGCGGTTCCGGATTTACCGGAAGAAAGGTAAAAGGAACGATCCACTGGGTATCTGTTCCGACAGCCGGAAAAGTCGAGTGCCGTCTCTATGAGAATATCGTGGATGAGGAAAAAGGAAAGCTGAACGCAGACGGAACCCTGAACTTAAATCCGAACTCCAAGACCGTCACGACCGCATATGTAGAGCCGAAGCTCATGGAGGCAAAGGCTTACGACAGCTTCCAGTTTATGAGAAACGGTTATTACTGTGTAGACTGCAAGGACAGCGAGGAAGGAAAGCCGGTATACAACCGTATCGTTTCCTTAAAGAGCTCCTTCAAGCTTCCGAAATAAAGATTTATGGAATTGATCGTACCGTTAAATGTACAGGGGGACAGGCCTCTGTATGAACAGATCTATCAATATATCAAAGATGAGATCCGAAAAGGCAATATAAGACCGGAAAAGCAGCTCCCTTCATCCAGGGATCTTGCGAAGAGCCTTAAGGTCAGCAGGAGTACGACGCAGCTTGCGTATGAGCAGCTGGTGTCGGAAGGTTATCTTGAGGCAGTTCCGCGAAAGGGCTATTTTGCGGCGTCACTGGACGGAATTTTTCCTCCGGTGGCGCGGTCTGCCGCTGCCAGAACGGATCAGAAAAAAGAGCTGTCCTCCGGCATGGAACAGGAAAATGCCGGGGAGCAGCTCTTTTCGGAAAAAATGGAAGTGGATTTTTCCCCGCGCGGGATCGACCTGGAGGGCTTTCCCTATGCGACCTGGAGAAAGATCAGCCGTGCTGTCCTGAAGGAGGAGGACCGGGATCTTTTTTTGAAGGGGGATCCGCAGGGAGACCTGATCCTCAGGGAGGCGATCCGGGAATATCTCCATGCGGCGCGCGGCGTGAACTGCGATGCATCCCAGATCATCATCGGAGCGGGAAACGAATATCTTCTGATGCTGCTCTCCCAGCTGCTCGGAAAAGATGCAGTGATCGCAATGGAAGATCCCACTTACCGACAAGCGTACCGGGTATTATCCGGCGTGGGGCATAAAGTCCTGCCGGTGGGGATCGATAAGAATGGATTCTGTGTAAAGGAGCTTGAGGATCAGACTGCACAGGCCGCGTATGTGATGCCGTCCCACCAGTTCCCGACAGGGATCGTGATGCCGGTAAAGCGGAGGCAGGAGCTTTTATCCTGGGCGGGGGAGCTGCCCGGAAGGTATCTGATCGAGGATGACTATGACAGTGAATTCCGGTATAAGGGAAAACCGATCCCGGCGCTCCAGGGGATGGATCAGACGGGTTCGGTCGTGTATATGGGAACCTTTTCGAAGGCTATCGCCCCTGCGATCCGTGTGGGATACATGGTGCTTCCGGAGAGTCTGCTTTCCGTATACCGCAAAAAGGGAAGATTTTATTCCTCGACGGTATCCAGAGTCGATCAGAGGATCCTGGCGAATTTTATTTCCGGGGGATATTTCGAGCGCCATCTGAACAGGATGCGCGAGATCTACAAGGGAAAGCATGATGTACTCCTTGGTGCATTAAAACCATTGGAAAAACGGTTCGAGATCAAGGGGGAATACGCGGGACTTCATGTTCTTCTGACCGACAGAAAGGGTGAAGCGGAACAGGCGCTTTTAGCGAAGGCAGAAGAAAAAAAGGTCCGCGTCTACGGTCTGTCCGGATTTTGTATGGAAGAAAGGCGGGCAAAGGAATCCCACACGATCGTTCTTGGGTATGCAGGACTTGCAGAAGAGGAGATCCGGAAGGGCGTGGAACTTTTGCGCGAAGCGCTGGAGTGAAAAAAGGATAGAGGAAAAGATACAAAAAGGGATATACATTTGAAAATGTATATCCCGAAGATTCAAAAGTGACTATTGAAATACATCGTGCTTCTCGTATCCGAGGTCGGAGGAGAGGGCAGATGCATAAAACTGGACAAGATCTCTCTGGGTCTCAAGAAGTTCCGGAGAGCCGATCCGGATCTCCGGGGCAATAATGCCGATGGAACCTGCAAGCTCGCCCTCAGAGTTGAAGACCGGGGCACCGATCCCGACAGCATCGTTGACATATTCTCCGCGGGTAATGGCGTAGCCGTCCTGGCGGATCTTTTTTAACTCTTCGCGCAGATCATCCGGGCGGACATGCGGGAACGCCTGGTCGTGGATGATGATGGTTCGGAAATATTCGTCGATGAAGGTCGGAGTCTGCCATGCAAGGAGGACCTTTCGGATCGCTCCGCAGTGCATATACATCTCGTAGCCGAATTCCTCGACGACCTTTAAGTGGCTCGGACCATCGACTTTCTCGATCACAAGGCCCTTATTGCCGACCGGGATCACGAGATAAGCGTCCTCCTTTGTCTGCTTTGCGAGCTGCGTCAGGATACTGTGGGCAGCATCCTGAAGACGGATCCCTCTGGCGGCAGCCTTTCCTAAAGGAATAAGTGCCGGACCGAGCCGGTAGGTGTGGGATCTGTCATCGCGGATCACATACTTTTTCTCACAGAATGTCTGAAGGATCCGGTGTACCGTACTTGGGGGAAGCTCCATCGCTTCCGCCAGTTCCGCGATCGAGAAATTGCGGTTTTTTTCTTTCAAAACTTCTAATAGCTCCATGGAGCGGAGAAGACTTTGTATCATTCAGTTTTTCCTTCCTCCGTATCGTCCTCAACTACAACGGAGGATGTTTTTTCATTTGCTGCAGATCCCTCTGCCGCAGAGCTGCTGTCTGCTGCTGTTTCGCAGGTTCCCTCTGCTGCTGAACATTCTGCTGTATCGGGATCTTCTTTTTTTTCTGCTGCAGGATCATCGGCGGTCTCTGCGTCTTTTCCGGAGTTGATCGTAATATAAGTTCTTTCCGGAGCATTTTCCACTTTCTCTTCATTTTCATCAGAAGGGGAATCTTCTTCCTCGTATTCGTGAAAATCCTGATCGAGCTCATCATTGAAGGATTTTAATTTCAGATAGTAGGAGATACCGGCCGCAACTGCGCCGCCGAGCATCGCGCCAAATGCGATAAGAAGGCCTGATTTCTTTTTTGACATGGTTCATTCTCCTTTCCGCTGCATCCAGAGGATCGAAGATCCTGCCTGCAGCCGCCAGTCTGCTATTTATAATCATAATCGAATTCATGGGAAAAAGAAAGAGATAATTATGAAAAAAGTTAAAAAAATGTATAAAACCAATGAAAAGTTTTTACAGTATACGGGCATTCCATGCCCGCCTACTGTAACAGGAAGATTCCCGGAAGGCTTGTCTGTATGAAGATTCTCCGCGTAAATTGATATATATTGAACGATTGACGGAGGAAAATGCAGAAAATTTATAGGTCACAAATTTTTCATAAAATAATTAGCACTCATGACTTGACAGTGCTAACAACATGTGCTATAACATGATTTGTGACGAGGGGTCAGGGAAAAGACCTTAGTCAGACTGAATAAGATAAAAGAAAAAAAGAATTGTGACTGAAAATTACAGAGCGGTCACAAGAGCTTGTAAAATGACAAGGAGGAGTCAGTAATGAAATTAGTACCATTATTTGACAGAGTTGTTTTAAAACAGTTAGTTGCAGAAGAGACCACAAAATCCGGTATCGTTCTTCCGGGTCAGGCAAAGGAAAAACCGCAGCAGGCAGAAGTGATCGCTGTTGGCCCTGGCGGAGTTGTTGACGGAAAAGAGATCAAGATGCAGGTAAAACCGGGCGATAAGGTCATCTACTCCAAATACTCCGGAACAGAAGTAAAAGTTGAGGAAGAAGATTACATCATCGTAAAACAGAATGATATTCTTGCAGTGATCGAATAATCACTTATTATTGATTGGAGGAATCTTAACATGGCTAAGGAAATTAAATATGGCGTTGAGGCCAGAAAAGCTCTTGAAGCTGGTGTAAATAAACTTGCTGATACCGTTCGCGTAACGATCGGACCGAAAGGAAGAAACGTTGTTCTCGACAAATCCTTCGGTGCTCCGCTCATCACAAACGATGGTGTTACGATCGCAAAAGAGATCGAACTGGAAGACCCGTTTGAGAACATGGGCGCACAGCTGTTAAAAGAAGTTGCAACAAAGACAAACGATGTTGCCGGTGATGGTACAACAACCGCTACCGTTCTTGCACAGGCTATGGTAAACGAAGGTATGAAGAACCTGGCAGCAGGTGCAAACCCGATCGTATTAAGAAAAGGTATGAAGAAAGCTACCGACGAAGCTGTTAAGGCGATCGCAGAGATGAGTGAGCCGATCAGCAGCAAGGACCAGATCGCAAGAGTAGCTGCAATCTCCGCAGCGAGCGATGAGGTCGGCGAGATGGTTGCAGACGCAATGGAGAAAGTTACAAACGACGGCGTTATCACCATCGAAGAGTCCAAGACCATGAAGACAGAGCTTGACCTTGTAGAAGGTATGCAGTTCGACCGTGGATACATTTCCGCATATATGTGCACAGATATGGAGAAGATGGAGGCAACTCTTGATGACCCGTATATCTTGATCACAGATAAGAAGATCGCAAACATCAACGATATTCTTCCATTACTCGAGCAGATCGTTAAGACAGGTGCAAAGCTTCTCATCATCGCTGAGGATATCGAGGGCGAGGCTCTTACAACTCTTATCGTCAACAAGTTAAGAGGTACATTCAGCGTAGTTGGCGTTAAGGCACCGGGCTACGGCGACAGAAGAAAAGAGATGTTAAAGGATATCGCGATCTTAACAGGCGGTACCGTGATCTCCGATGAACTCGGCCTTGACCTCAAGGATGCTACAATGGAGCAGCTTGGACGTGCAAAATCCGTTAAGGTCCAGAAAGAGAACACGATCATCGTTGACGGTCTCGGCGACAAGAAAGCCATCGCTGACAGAGTTGCCCAGATCAAAGGTCAGATCGAAGAGACAAAATCCGACTTTGACAGAGAGAAACTTCAGGAGAGACTTGCAAAACTCGCTGGCGGCGTAGCTGTTATCCGTGTAGGTGCTGCTACTGAGACAGAGATGAAAGAAGCAAAGCTTCGTATGGAAGATGCTCTTGCAGCTACAAAGGCAGCTGTTGAAGAAGGTATCATCGCAGGCGGCGGATCTGCTTATGTTCATGCAGCAGAGAAGGTTGCAGCTCTTGTAAACGGCATGGAAGGCGATGAGAAGACCGGCGGAAAGATCATCTTAAAGGCTCTCGAAGCTCCGTTATTCCACATCGTATCCAACGCAGGTCTTGAGGGTGCTGTGATCGTAAATAAAGTAAAAGAGCTTCCGGTTGGCCAGGGCTTCGATGCTTACAACGAAGAGTTTGTTGATATGATCAAAGCTGGTATCCTTGATCCGGCTAAGGTTACAAGAAGTGCATTACAGAACGCAACAAGTGTTGCTTCCACACTCCTTACAACAGAGTCTGTTGTTGCAAACATCAAAGAAGAGACTCCGGCAATGCCGGCAGGCGCAGGCGGAATGGGCGGAATGATGTAATTTCTTCCGGATCCGTGCAATCTGAATGAAAATAAATAAGACCATCGGCGGTTCTTTGGGCCGTCGGTGGTCTTTTTTTACAAGTTACGGCATTTTTGAAAGCTTGCTGTTCTGGTATTCTCCGGACCAGGTCACATCCCGGTCAAACCAGGGGAGCGGAGGAAAGGCTTTTGCGTCCTCCTCGGAGGAAAACTCAATCTCCGCGAGCATGAGCCCGGCGAATTTTCCTTCAAAGACATCGAATTCCACGGTGAGATCCTCGCGTCCCGGGACAGGGAGCAGGTAGCGTTTTTTCGTGAGGACGTTCCCGTCCGCTTTTGTGAGCAGGTGGGCGTAGGCCTCTTTTGTGAGCGGAAGATTATATTCTTCCCTCGCGAGAAGTCCTTTGGATTTGTAGGTGAGGTAGTAGTTGTCATCTTCCTTCCGGATCCTCACCACAGGTTCGGTGCAGAGGTATGCCTGTTCGATCTCATGAAGAGGGAAGGCCCCATAGTTTTCAGGAGGTGTCGTGACGAGAAATTTGCGTTCGATTTCCATGATAAATATCCTTTCTGGGATGCCGGCGGTTGCGTCAGAAGATTTGATCGCCAGTTCTTATGAAATTACCGCCAGTGATTGAAACAAACTGTAATAAATCATATCATATCGCAAGGAAAAAGTAAGGTCTTTTGTAAAAAAACATGTTACAATATCAGTAAACAAATGTAGATGAAAGTTCAGCGGTTCCAGTATGCGGAATCCGGGAGAATGTCCTGTTTTTGCATATCGGTCAACACCGTTCATGAAAAAAGGAGGAAGTGCGTATGTGGACAAGGGCAGAGTTAAAGAACCGTGCAAAAATGTGTCTGAGCAGATATTACTGGGCGGCATTTGCGGTGAGCCTGATCTTTGCGATCCTCAGCGGATTCGGCGGATCGAATGCAAACACGCAGAGAGTTACAAGCTACCTGGAGCAGAATGCGACGGGAAGCAGCCGGGATGACCAGAGCGGTCTTTTGATCGGTGAATTAGGAGGCGACGGCAGCCTCAGTGGAAGTACCCAGAGTGGTCTTGCCAGCGGGATCGAGCTTGTCCCTGGACTTGGCGACGCTTACGGACCGGGAGCCGGAAATGCCGGATCCATGGTTGCGAGCAACCTGTTTTACCGTCTTTTCGCGGGAGCGGTGGTCGTTATTGTGATCGTCTCTGTCGTGATCGGAATTTTTGTACAGCCATTGTTTGAAGTCGGACGGAACCGGTTCTATCTGGAAAGCCGTGTGACGGGGCAGTCGGCGGGTGTCGGAAAGATCTTCTGGGGATTTTCCAATGGATATTTAAAGATCGTGGGAACCCAGTTCCTTCGGGGACTGATCACAGAGAGTGTTGTGATCCTGGCCAGTCTGTTGGGATTTCTTGTGATCTTGTTTAATGGTGTTGAATGGACCGGTAGTGTATTTTGGGCAGTAATGATATGCGCTACGATAGGAGCTTTTGTTTCTGTTTATTTCCAGTACTGCTATCTGATGGTTCCATATATTCTTGCTGAAAACCCGGATATGAAGACGATGGAAGTTTTAAGACTCTCGAAAGAGATGATGGATGGACAGAAATGGAACGCCTTTGTACTCGGCCTTTCCTTCCTTGGATGGCAGCTTTTAGGAACCCTGCTCTGCGGTATCGGAACCTTCTTCGTCCAGCCGTATGTGGATGCAACCTTTGCGGAGCTTTACGCAGTGCTTCGCGGACCATATTCGGGACGCCTGAATGGATTCGGAGGGGAACCGTTTGTACAGAATAACGCGCGCTATGGCGGACAGTATGTGGAACCGGACAGTGTGAGAGATGTCGGTGGGAATGAAAACCCGGGCGGCGGATACGGTGCGTATGGAACCGGAAATATGAACGGCGGCTATGGACAGAATGGCGGAACCGGTTATTCGTACGGACAGGGACAGAACAGCGCCTCGGACAGCTGGAATGATATGCCGCAGGAGCCGTATCAGTATCATGGACCAGAGCAGACCGTGGATTCTTCCGCACAGCAGCAGGCGGATGCAGAGGATCGCGGAACAGAAGTAAAACGGTCGGAGGGCGGACCTGGACGCGGATATTATCTGAACGGGAAATTTTATCCGTATACGGATGATGAGAAAGACGGACAGTGATGTTGAAAAAATGTAACTATTCAGTAGGTCTGCGCACTTGCTGCGCTGACCGTAATAAAGCACAGGTCTGGAGGCAAAAATCCCATCGGCGAAGCCGATCTGGAATGGATTTTTGCTCGTAACTGTGAGGGTACTGAACAGTTACGAAAAAATGAGATTTGCGGGGGATTTCTACTGCGTTATAAAGCAGGGATTTCCCCCGCGCTGCGATCAGAAAGGTGCGTAAATAAAAATGGCAAGAGTATATGCGTTTGTGGCAGACGGAATGGAAGAGGTGGAGTGCCTCGCGGTGTGTGACTGCCTGAGAAGAGCGAAAGTGGATGTGAAACTGGTCTCCATCATGGGAAGAAAGATGGTGACGGGATCCCACGGTTTTAAGATTGAGGCGGACTGTCTGTTCGAGGAGATCGGGGATGACGCAGATGTGCTGTTCCTCCCGGGCGGACTTGTCGGAACGAATAACCTGAAGGCGCACAGAGGTCTGGCAGAGATGCTGAAGGCCCATGCTGCAGCAGGAAAGCGGCTTGCGGCGATCTGTGCGGCTCCGAGTGTTTTAGGGGAGCTCGGTCTTGTCGAAGGCCATCGTGCGACCTGCTATCCGGGGTTTGAGAATCAGATGAAGGGTGCGGACTGCCGCGGCGACGGCGTGGTGACGGACCGGCTGATCAGTACCGGACGCGGAATGGGATGGGCGATCGACCTTGGGCTGGAGCTGATCCGGGTTCTGGTGAGTGAGGATGAGGCGGAGAGGATCAGGAAAGCGATCCAGTATGAGAGATAAATAGACTCGCTGCGCTCAGACAGTGCGGCATCTGTGTTCCAACGCAGTCACCCGCGAGCTAAGAGGAACCAGATCCCCGGATCAAGGTGCGCCTGCCCGGATACTCACCGCTGTGGGGCAGGCGCGTTATGTGAGCGTGGTGTGCCGGGAATGGTATGGACTGGCAGGCGTGGGGAGAGAATGCAGGTATTTGCAGCAAGAATATCCCGTATTTTCTGGATTTTTTGTAATTTAGGTCTGGTCTTTTTATGCGTCTTATGTTATAATTTCATGCGGCGCTATGTGCGCGTGACGGAGAAGTGATGCCTGCGGGCGGATTTTTCGCTGAGCGGCCATCATAATGCCGGAAAACGTGTAACGCCCAAAAAGCGGCAGTTACGAGATCATACGGGCGGGACCATCCGATCCCCGCTATCGATATATTTAAGGAGGAACTCATAAAATGAGCGTACAGGTTGAGAATTTAGAGAAGAATACGGCAAAACTTACAATCGAAGTGCCGGCAGAAAAGTTTGAGGAGGCTGTACAGCATTCCTATAATAAGAATAAGGGTAAATTCAATATCCCGGGCTTCAGAAAAGGAAAAGCTCCGTTCAACATGATCAAGAAGATGTATGGTGTTGGCGTATTCTACGAGGATGCCGTTGATGAAGTGATCGACGCAAGCTATCCGGATGCTGCAAAGGAGAGCGGACTTGAGATCGTTTCCCGTCCGGCTGTTTCCATTGAGCAGATCGAGGAAGGAAAGTCCTTCATCTACACAGCAAAGGTTGCTGTTAAGCCGGAAGTTACTCTTGGTCAGTACAAGGGCGTAGAGGTTCAGAAGACAAAATCTGACGTTACAGAGGAAGATATCGAGACAGAGATCAAGCGCGCAAGAGAGAAAAACTCCCGCCTGATCACAGTTGAGGACAGAGGCGTTGAGGATGGCGATCAGGTAACGATCGACTTCGATGGTTCCGTAGACGGAAAGAGATTCGAGGGCGGCAAGGCTGAGGACTATCCGCTTACGATCGGTTCCCATACATTCATCGACAACTTTGAGGAGCAGCTCATCGGCAAGAAGACCGGCGAAGAGTGCGAAGTAAACGTAACATTCCCGGCTGAGTACCATGTAGAAGAGTTAAAGAACAAACCGGCTGTATTCAAAGTAAAAGTAAAAGAGATCCAGAGAAAAGAGCTTCCGGAAGCAAACGATGAGTTCGCAAGCGAAGTATCTGATTTCGATACAATGGAAGAGTACAAGAAAGACCTTACAGAGAAATTACAGGCTGAGAAGATTGAAGCAGCTAAGACAGCAGACGAGGATAAGGTCGTTGCTAAGGTAATCGAGAACGCAACAATGGAGATCCCGGATCAGATGGTTGAGGAGCAGGTTAACGGTATGGTCAACGACTATGCGCGCAGACTTGAGAGCCAGGGTATCTCTTTCAAGCAGTATGTTGAGATCACAGGCATGACAGCTGAGAAGATCGGCGAGCAGATGAAGCCGCAGGCGATCAAGAGAATCCAGACAAGACTTGTTCTCGAGGCAGTTGTAAAGGCTGAGAACATCCAGGCTGACGATGCTGCAGTTGAGGAGCAGTTCGACAAGATGGCTGCAGACTTCAAGATGGATAAAGAACAGATCAAGGGTATGTTCGGTGAAGAGCAGATGGCACAGTTAAAAGAAGACCTTGCTGTACAGAAAGCGATCGACTTCCTTGTAGCTGAGGCAAAGTTCGTTGACTAAGTAAAGCAACATACTTTACGACTAATCTGCACAGAAAACATGGTGGGGAACGGTCCGGCAGTGGATCAGAAACCACATACAGAGGGGGTTGCTGCGGAGAGTTTTCCTGCGGCAATCCCTAATCGGTTATACAGGGATAGTTCCAAAATATGTGGAAAAAGGTGGATTTTTTGCCGGTCTGGTCTCAGACACAGGTGACAGCTTCACCGGAAAATGCATAAAAAGGAATACTCTGGTAACAGATATAAAAGAAAAGATGGAGGAAAAAATATGAGCTTAGTACCTTATGTGCTTGAATCTACAAGCAGAGGAGAGCGTTCCTACGATATCTATTCCAGATTATTAAAAGACCGTATTATTTTCCTCGGTGAGGAAGTAAACGATGTGAGCGCAAGCCTTGTTGTTGCACAGCTTCTTTTCCTGGAGTCCGAGGATCCGAATAAGGACATCAACCTTTACATCAACAGCCCGGGTGGTTCCGTAACGGCCGGCATGGCGATCTATGATACGATGAACTACATCAAATGCGACGTATGCACCACCTGCATCGGCATGGCTGCAAGCATGGGCGCATTCCTGCTCTCCAGCGGTGCGAAGGGCAAACGTTTCGCACTTCCGAACGCTGAGGTCATGATCCATCAGCCGTCCGGCGGAGCCCAGGGGCAGGCGACAGAGATCAAGATCGTTGCAGAGCAGATCTTAAAGACAAAAGAGAAGCTCAACAAGATCCTGGCTGCAAACACAGGTCAGCCGCTTGATGTGATCGCCCGCGACACAGAGAGAGACAATTATATGACGGCTGAGGAAGCTGCCGCATACGGTCTGATCGACCGCGTGATCTCCGGCCATTAGGACCGGACGGCGCGAAGGTGGAGAACAGTGCCGGAGCGCAGCGAGACATAAAGAATTTAGAATTGAGGTGCGAACATGCCAGTAAGACCAGAGGAAAAGATCAGATGTTCCTTCTGCGGAAAGAATCAGGACCAGGTCAGAAAAATGATCGCCGGTACCAACGGCGTCTATATCTGTGACGAGTGTATCGAACTCTGCAGCGAGATCCTTGAGGAAGAACTCGGAAACGAGGAGGAGGAAAGACCGGATTTCTCCGGAATCAACCTCTTAAAACCGAAGGAGATCAAAGAATTTCTGGACGACTATGTGATCGGACAGGATGAGGCGAAGAAAGTTCTTTCCGTGGCTGTTTACAATCATTATAAGAGAATCACATCGAAGAAGGAAAGTGATGTTGATCTTCAGAAGAGCAATATCCTGATGCTCGGTCCGACCGGATCCGGTAAGACCTATCTGGCACAGACACTTGCAAAGCTTCTGGGTGTTCCATTCGCGATCGCAGACGCGACGACACTGACCGAGGCCGGTTATGTCGGCGAGGACGTGGAAAATATCCTCTTAAAACTGATTCAGGCAGCAGACAACGATGTGAGCCGTGCGGAGTACGGGATCATTTACATCGATGAGATCGATAAGATCACAAAGAAATCCGAAAATGTCTCCATCACCCGTGATGTTTCCGGAGAAGGTGTTCAGCAGGCACTCTTAAAGATCCTGGAGGGAACTGTCGCAAGCGTTCCGCCGCAGGGTGGAAGAAAGCATCCGCAGCAGGAGCTGATCCAGATCGATACGACAAATATCCTGTTCATCTGCGGAGGAGCTTTTGACGGCCTTGAGAGAATTATCGAGTCCAGGCTGGAGACAAGTTCCATCGGTTTCGGTGCGAAGATCGTCGACAAGAAGAATACGGATATCAGCAAGCTGTTAAAGCAGGCGATGCCGCAGGATCTCACGAAATTCGGTCTGATCCCGGAGTTTGTCGGAAGAGTCCCGGTGATGGTATCCTTAGATCTTCTGGATGAGGATGCCCTTGTGCGGATCCTCACGGAGCCGAAGAACGCGCTCGTAAAACAGTATCAGAAGTTATTTGAGCTGGATGACGTGAAGCTGGAGTTCACTCCGGAGGCTGTCCACGAGATCGCCCATATGGCGGTGGAGAGAAAGACGGGAGCAAGAGGACTCCGTGCGATCATGGAATCTGTCATGATGGATACGATGTACGAGGTTCCGTCCGATTCCAACGTGGGTATCTGTACCGTTACGAAGGATGCGGTGGACGGAAAGGAAAAGCCGGAAGTCGTATACCGCGATGTGACGGTGCCGAAAAAGGCGTTGTCCGGAAGATCCAGAAAAGATGGAAACGGGGAGATCGCGTAAGAGAACGGCTCTCCTTACAAAATGAACCTGCAGGACCCGTATCCCGCAGATAAGAGGGGCTGCTGCGCACAGAAATGTCACGGCAGCCTTTTTGACGCAATGTATCCGGAAACTGCCGGAGACGTTTTTTACAAATACGATCGACAGGGCAGCCGCATTATCCGATGGGATGCGCTGACCTGTCTGAAACTGTCTCATAGAAAAAGGCGGAAATCACGACGATCGGAATGTCGGAAACGGATTTCCGCTCAGGAGAAATGAATGGAAGATAAGAAAATTACGATGCCGGCTGTGGCACTCCGGGGACTTACGATCCTCCCGGGAATGGTGCAGCATTTTGATATCAGCCGGGAAAAATCTGTCCGCGCGGTGGAGACAGCCATGATGGGAGACCAGAAGGTCTACCTTGTGACGCAGCGGAATCCACAGCAGGAGGTGCCGACGGCCGCAGATCTGTATCAGATGGGAACGGTATCCCAGATCAAACAGATCGTGAAAATGCCGAACGGGATCCTGCGCGTGATGGTGGAAGGATTAGAGAGAGCGGCTCTTCTCACACTGTTCGAAGACGGACAGTATCTGGAGGCGGAGATCGAGGACGCTCCGATGCAGGAGGAGCAGCTCTCGGATACCGTGAAGGAAGCGATGAGCCGGATCGTCAAGGAAAAACTTGAGGAGTTTGGAAACGCGAACCCGAAGGCGGTGAAGGACTTTATCGGAAGTCTCCTCGTGATCACAGACCTGGAGCCGCTCCTGACCCAGACGGCGAACGAATTCCCGTGGGATTTTGCTGTAAAGCAGGAGCTTCTGGAATGTGACTATGTAAGCCACCTCTACGACCGGATCGTGTATTATTTGATGCGTGAGATCGAGATCTTAATGATCAAGCGTGATTATCAGGGAAAAGTAAAGGAACATATCGATAAGAACCAGCGCGACTACATCCTGAGGGAAGAGCTGAAGGTCATCCGCGAGGAGCTGGGAGATGATGCCGGGGCGGAGGACGCTGACGGGTATCTGGAACAGCTTGAAAAGCTGAATGCGGATAAGGAGACAAAGGAGAAGATCAAAAAAGAGATCCAGCGTTTCAAAGGCATGCCGGGCGGAAGCCAGGAGGCAAATGTCCTGCGCACCTATATCGAGACGGTCCTTGAGATGCCGTGGAAGAAGACGTCCAGGGACAATCAGGACATCATCCATGCGAAGGAAGTGCTGGAGGAAGATCACTATGGTCTGGAGCAGGTAAAAGACCGCGTTCTGGAATTCCTTGCGGTCCGCGCCCTCACAAAGAAAGGCACAAGCCCGATCCTCTGCCTTGTAGGACCGCCGGGAACAGGTAAGACCTCCATTGCGAGATCCGTGGCCCGCGTGCTCGGAAAGAAGTATGTAAGGATCAGCCTCGGCGGCATTCACGATGAGGCGGAGATCCGCGGCCACAGAAAGACGTATGTCGGCGCGATGCCGGGCCGGATCGCCGATGCGATGCGCCAGGCAGGCGTGGCGAACCCGCTGATGCTCCTGGACGAGATCGATAAGGTCTCCGCGGACTACAGGGGAGATGTCTCGTCTGCGCTCCTTGAGGTCCTTGACGGAGAGCAGAATGGGAAATTCCGCGACCACTATCTGGAAATCCCGTTAGACCTTTCCGGAGTCCTCTTTATCGCGACGGCCAACGATGTGTCCACGATCCCGAGACCGCTCCTTGACCGTATGGAAGTGATTGAAGTGTCCAGTTACACGGAGAATGAGAAGTTCCATATTGCGAAGAAATATCTCGTTCCGAAGCAGTTAGAGAGAAACGGACTCACAGGGGAAATGCTCTCCTTCAGCGATAAAGCGCTGGAAAAGATCATCCACAACTACACGAGGGAAGCCGGAGTCAGGAACTTAGAGCGCCGGATCGGCGAGATCTGCCGGAAGGCGGCAAGAGAATTCCTTGAGAAAAAACGGAAATCCGTGCATATCACAGAGGGAAATCTTCAGAAGTATCTCGGAAAAGAAAAGATCACTTTCGAGAATGCCAACGAGGAGGATGAAGTCGGGATCGTGAGAGGTCTCGCATGGACCAGCGTTGGCGGGGATACTCTCCAGATCGAAGTGAATGTGATGCCGGGCGACGGAAAACTCCAGATGACAGGCCAGATGGGCGATGTCATGAAGGAATCCGCGCAGATCGCACTGACGTATGTGAGATCTGTGGCTGACCGGTACGGTGTGGAAAGCAAATATTTTAAGGAACATGATCTGCATCTTCATATTCCGGAAGGTGCGGTGCCGAAGGATGGCCCGTCCGCGGGCATCACGATGGCGACTGCGATGCTCTCCGCAGTGACCGGCAAAAAGGTCCTCGCCAGCGTTGCAATGACCGGCGAGATCACTCTGCGGGGGCGTGTACTGCCGATCGGAGGCTTAAAGGAAAAGACACTAGCGGCGAGAATGGCACATATGAAGAAGGTGCTCGTGCCGGACAAGAACCGGCCGGATATGGCGGAGATCTCGAAGGAGATCACGAAGGGCATGGAGATCGTGTTCGTGAAGACCATGGACGACGTGGTGCGCGAAGCGTTCGCGTGATCCAGGAAAGCTGCACCAGCCAGATAGAAGGAGAATAGGAATGGTTATCAGAAATGTGGAACTTGAGACCGTCTGCGGTGTGACGAGCACACTGCCGGAGAATACGCTGCCGGAGTTCGCGTTCGCGGGAAAATCAAACGTGGGAAAATCTTCCCTGATCAACGCACTCATGAACCGGAAAGCGTTGGCGAGAACGTCCTCCCAGCCGGGAAAGACCCAGACGATCAACTTTTATAACATCAACGGAGATCTCTATTACGTGGATCTCCCCGGCTACGGTTACGCGAAAGTTCCGCAGTCTGAGAAGGTAAAATGGGGCAAGATGATCGAGAATTATCTCCATAAGTCCCAGATGTTAAAATGCGTCTTCCTTCTCGTGGACATCCGCCATGAGCCGTCTGCCAACGATAAGACTATGTACGACTGGATCGTTTACAACGGCTTCCGCCCGGTCATCATTGCGACGAAGCTTGACAAGATCAAGCGGAGCCAGATCCAGAAACAGGTAAAACTCATCCGGACCGGTCTCGGAATGGAGAAACAGGATATCCTGATCCCGTTCTCCGCTGAGACCAAGCAGGGAAGAGAGGATATCTGGACGCTCATCGACAAGATGGCTGCCGGAGAAGATCTTCTGACCGCCGAGGAGGAGATCCAGGCGGAGAAAGCCGCGGAATGGGCTGCGAAAAAGGCTGCGAAGGAAGCGGAAAACGCAAAGAAGGAACAGGAATAAGAGAATGTAAACAAAAAAGCGGCATTGCCACAGAACATGATCTGTGGCAATGCCGCTTTTGAATATCATCCCTTCATCAGCGTTTTCATCACATAGGAGTAGATCTCCTGGCTCCGCTCCTTCCAGTGGCTGGCCATCGTCTCGGCCTGGTCTTTGTCGGGGACGGAGAGATCGAAGCCGATGAGGATGGATTTTCCCTCCCGGACTTCGCAGTGAACGATGTAGTCCTGGTTTGTTGATTTATAGAAGTCGGAGATGACGCCAACCTCGTTGCGGAGGCGGAATTTGTTCTCTTTTAAGTAGCTGTCGATATCCTCGATGATCGCGGGGGAGATATTGTTTCCGAAGAAGGAGAGCGTGTCGTCCCCCTCTTTTGTGATCTCATAGCGGGAGGAATTGTGGGTGGATTCCATCCGGATCAGCCCCGCCTCTTTCAGTTCATTTAATGCCTGCTGGAGCGTAAAATACGTTGTATATTCATGATCCAGGAAAAAATCCGTGAGCTGGGAGTTTGTCAGCGGAAAGTTGACATGGTCCAGCATATATAAGATCATCAGTTTGTAGAGCGTGATCGGATCAGATAACATAGGGGTTGCTCCTTTATTTTAGAGTCTGTAAAAATCTTTGCGAATATATCTATTTTACAGGTTTCACTGAACGGATTCAAGTCCTTTTTCCGGCTTCCCATGAAAAAGGTCGAAAATTGTAGTGAATTTGAACGGAAAATGTGCTATGATGATACCACGAATATTTCAGCAGATCGCAAAAGCGCGGGGCGCAGAGCGATCGGGTATCGGATAATGAATTTAAGGTGAATGAATATATGAGAGAACGGATCATGCGCCTTTCCAGAGGAATCGTGGACGCGGAGACGCCGAAGCTGTTCCTTGAACCTGCGAAGGTCGAGGAGACTCTGGGGAGCGATACAGTTTATAAAAGAGAACTATACCTGGCAAGCGAGAATAATTTGTATATCAAAGGTCTTGCCTACTCAAGCCACAGCCGTGTAAGGATCTTAAAGAGTGCCTTCGGAGGCTTAAGAAACCATGTTGTCTACGAGGTCGACACCTCCTGGTGCGAGAACGGAGACCTGATCAGGGGAAACTTCACGCTTGTCACGAACAGCGGAGAACTGGAGGTTCCTTTTCTTTTTCGTGTCGAGATGATCGAGTCCGTCCGTGTCCTGTCAACCCTGAAGACGATGGAAGACTTTGTGGAGCTGGCGAAAAGAGATATGGATCTGGCGCTGCGACTTATGGAGTACCGGGATTTTACGGAAGCGCCGTTCTTTAAGGACCTGAAGATCCGCACGATCTATGAGGGATTGAAGGGACATGGAAACCGCCAGAATGCATTGGAAGAGTTCTTCCTGGCAGCAGGCGTGAAGGAGCCGATCGAACTGACTCTTTCGACGGCGAAAAAGGTCTACGACAGACCGAAGGATATCGTGAGCGATAAAGTAGTCCTCCGGAAGAACACCTGGGGATATATCTATATGGAAGTCCGCGCTGACGGCGATTTCATCGAGATCCCGAAAAAAGTCATCACTCAGGCGGATTTTGAGGATGACCGTCTGGATCTCCGCTTCCGGATCCATCCGGAGCGGATGCACCGCGGAAAGAACCTGGGTGCGATCCGTCTTCTCACGGTCCACGGAGATACGGTGATCCGGATCGAGGCGATGGGAGAAGAACCGGAGAAAAAGCGCGCCGAGGGCGAGATCAGCAAGGCCGGTGTCTGCCGGTATATGAAACTCCGCGAAGCTTATGAGAGCGGACTTTACGACAAAAAACTCGTTCTCGGAAAGATCCAGAATGAGCTGGATGCGATCCGCGGCGCAAACGGCGGTTCCGTGATCCTGTCCTTACTCCAGGCGGAGACGTATCTGGATGCGGGAAGACCGGATCAGGCAGCGTTATGCCTGGATGATTCCTGGGAGACGGTCGCGGCTCTGAGAGACCGTCTCGGAACACTTTACTGCTACTATCAGTACCTTCAGTACCGGTTGGAGCCGGATGAGGAGAAAAAGGACGCGGTGATCCGCCTGTTCCGGAAGAAACTGGAGGATGCCAACGGAAGATTTTATCTGCAGCTTTTACAGCTGAAAATGATGCCGGAGATGTATGAGGAGGAGGAAGCGCTCGCGGAGAGCTTTAAGATGCAGTATAAGAACGGCTGCCGCAGCCCGTTCCTCTATATCGAGACGATCCGGCTTTTCGGGAAGAACCCGGAGCTTTTAAAGACGATGGATGTCTTTGAGATCCACGCTCTCTACTACGGGGCGATGAACGGACTTGTGGGGGAGGAACTGGCGGAGCGGATCTGTGCGCTGGCGCCGGGGGCGAAATTCTTTCACCGCCTGTATTACAGACTGCTCGCAAAGCTTTATGAAAAGTATCCGACGAAGGAGATGCTGACTGCGGTATGCTGTCTCCTGATCAAGGGAAATGTCCGCGGAAAAGAGAGCTTTTCGTGGTATGAAAAGGGGATCAGCCAGGAGATCAGTCTCACGAGGATCTATGAATATTTCCTCTATGCGCTTCCGGATTCCTACGAGCAGATGATGCCGCGCCAGGTCCTTTTATACTTCTCCTACGAGAGCGCCCACCTGGACCAGAAGAGCCGGGCGGCTCTCTACGCGAACGTGGCTGCCTATATTCCTCAGGATGATCCGCTCTATAAAAAATACGAGCGCGAGATGGAAAAGTTTGCCATGGAGCAGCTGTTCGAGTCCCGGATCAATAAGAGACTCGCGGTGATCTACAAACATATCATCTACCGGGACATCATCGATGAACAGGTGGCGCGGGTCTTACCGGGGATCTTAAAGGCGAACCGGATCCGGGTCAAAGATTCGGCGATGAAATATGTGATCGTCTCCAACGAGATCCTGACCGGCGAGGACGCTTACCCACTGCAGGACCAGACGGCCTATGTGCCGCTGTTTTTTGAGGACAGTGTGATCATGTTCCAGGATACCTTCGGAAACAGGTATCTGGACGTGGAATATACGAAAGAACCGGTTCTCGACGAGAAAGAACTGGAAGAAAAATGCTTTGAGATGTATCCGGAGCACCCGATGTTAAAGATGAAGGCGTGCCTGGAGATCATGAAGAAAAAAGATCTCGATAAAGAGGATGTGACTGAGCTCGAGACGGCTCTGGACAACCTCCCGGTGAAACCTGCCTATCAGCAGAAGATGCTGACGAGGATCATTTCCTATTACCGCGCGGCTCTCTCAGGCGATGATGAGGTGATGGACGCGGAGGGCGGTGCGTACCTCTTAAAACTTGATAAAAAGACACTCTCCAGACCGGAGCGTGTGGATGTCTGCGAGACGCTGATCGTCCAGAGTTACATGGTCCAGGCCTACGAGATGATCAAAGAGTTCGGCGAGGAGCAGATCCGCGTGAAACGGCTTGCGGCCCTTGTATCCCAGCTGATCCTGGACCGGATGTTCGAGGAGGATGAGCTGCTTCTCCACCTCGCGGGCCGCGTATTCGCGGACGGTCACGGAGACAGCGTGATCCTTGATTATCTCTGTGAACATTATAACGGCAGCGGCGAATCCATGTACCGGATCCTTGCGGAGGCTGTGAAGACCCATGTGGAGACATACGATCTGGAGGAGCGCCTGCTTGCCCAGTACCTGTTCTCCGGCTGCGAGAAACATATGGACACGGTATTTGATCTCTATGCGTCGAGAAAAGAGACCAGCGATGTGATCGTGAAGGCGTACTTTACGGTGAAGTGTACGGAGTATTTCCTGCGGGATGTCGTCCCGGGGGATAAAGTGTTTGCGTACCTGGAAGGCGCGATCCATGGGATGGAGCTTCGGAAAGTCCCGGAAATCTATCTTCTGGCGCTGGCAAAATTCTACTCTGCCCAGGCATCCATCTCCGAGGAGCAGAAAGAGCTTCTCTCCCGGATGATGGATATTCTCTCCGCACGCGGCATGGTATTTGCGTGGTATAAGGATCTGGCGAGATATGTGGAAATGCCGGGCGAAGTCATGGACAAGGAGATCATTGAGTACCATGGACGGCCGGACGGAAGACCGATCTTAAAGATCCGGATCCTGCCGGATGAGGAAGAGTTCCATGAGGAAGAGATGAACATGGTCTATAAGGGGATTTATGTGCGTCAGAAGCTCTTATTTGACGGCGAGATCATGGAATACGAGATCTGGGAGAATGAGGACGGAACGATGGTGAAGAAGGCGGAGGGCGAAGTGACCTGCAGCGAACCGGCGACCGGGGACAAAGGCAACCGCTTTACGGCTCTGAATTCCATGAATCTCTATCTCGGAATGAAGGATGACCGAAAATTGAAAGAAAGCATGACAGAATATGTGACGGACAGTCAGATCGCGAAAAAGCTGTTCCGTCTGGCGTAACGAGGACAAAGGAATGGAGAAACTGATCATTGGCATCGACCTCTGCGATAACTACACCCAGGCAGCTGTCCTGGGGCGTGAGGATGCGTGGATGCTCCCGACCGTCATCTGCAGAAAGAAGGCTGCGGAAGAGTGGTATGTGGGGGAAGATGCGTACAAATATACGCTGGTGGGCGAGGGAGTCATCGTTGACAAGCTCCTTAGCCTGGCGGCAAAAGAAGGAACGTCCACTATCGGAGGCGTGAAATACGGCGGAATGGAGCTGCTGCAGAGATTCCTGGGCAGCATCCTCGCCATGGTCCGGGCAGAGTACGGCGGGCAGAAGATCGACGAGCTGGTCATCAGCCTGAAAAACATGGAGATGAAGCTTTTAGAAGGTCTTACGGCCAGCGTGGAGGCCCTCGGCGTTCCGAAGGGATGCATTCATATCGCAAGCCACACGGAATGTTTTGTCCACTATGTGTTAAACCAGAGGAGAGACGTCTGGGGAGGCCAGGTGGGGATGTTCTCCCTGTCGGATGAAGATCTGCGCTACTATGAACTGAAGGTCACGAGAGGACCCCGCCAGATGACGGCCATGGCGGAGCACGAGGAGCTGGAAGAGGGCTTTAGCCTGAGCGTCCTGGATACAGGCTCCGGGGCAAAGATGGCGGATAAGATCCTCTGCGCCTGCGGGGAGCGTTTTCTGCAGAAAAAGATCTTTTCCTCGATCTTCCTGACGGGAAAAGGCTTTGCGAGAACAGACTGGGCGCCGGAATTCATGAAACAGATCTGCAACAGGAGAAGAGTCTTTGTGGAGACGGCTCTCTTTGCGAAGGGCGCTGCCATGAAGGCGGAGGAATACTTAAATGAGAGCGATTCCCCGTCATTTGTCTGCCTCTGTGAGGGCAAATTATGGTCCACGGTCTCCATGGAGGTCATGAAGCGGGACGCGAAGTCGGAGCTCGTCCTGGCATCTGCCGGTGAGAGCTGGTATGAGGCGAGAAGTGTGGTCGAAGTGATCCCGGACGGGGAGCGTGCGATCACGTTTACGATCACGCCGCAGCAGGAGCCGAAAAAGAAACGCCAGGTGAAGGTTGCCCTTGACGGATTCCCGGAGCGTCCGAATAAGACGACGAAGATCCGGGTGGCTGTCGGCTTCCTCGATGAGAAGACGATGGTGGTCAAGCTCACAGACCAGGGATTCGGGGAGCTGTTCCCGAGGACGGACGCGGTGGTCCGTCAGGAGGTGACGTTATGAGTCTGATTCTCTGCAGACAGGAGCCTGTGAAGATTCCTCTTTATATCGAAGATCTTGGGATCCATATCTATTCTTCCCAGGAGCTCTGCTATGTGATCTACAATAACCCGCTGCTGGTTCTGGAGGACTTTATCGACAGTCGCCTCACGGAGTTCCTCCGGAGTGAGCTGCGCATGCCGTTCCTCGCGGAGAAGATCGAAAAATGGATGGAGAGCCGCAGTGCGACGGAGGAGATCCTGTATCTGATCCTTCAGGAGTGCAACTATTATTCCCCGAAGGAGCAGGCTGCTTACCGTCAGACGGTAAACGGATTAAAGAAGCTCACGGAGGAAGAATACAAGAAACGCCGTGCGGATTATTTTTACGGTCTTGATCTCTTCGGAAAAGCAGTCACGATCTACGAGCAGATCTTAGACGGGGCAGGACGCCATCTCTCCGGGGATTTCCGCGGGAAAGTCTGGAACAACATTGCAGCCTGCTATGCGAAGCTTTTCTGCTACCAGAAGGCGATGCATGCCTACGAGAACGCCTGGAATGCAAAGGCGGAGGCGGAGTATGTGAAGCGCATGTACTTCCTCACGGCGCTGAATCCGGAGCTCAAATTAAAAGATAAGTTCCAGGAGATGATCGGGGAGGACGACAAGGAAGTCTGGGATCAGGAAGTGAAGGAGGCAAGGGAAGAGGCGGAAAAAGCGCCGGAGACCTTAAAACTTGCCGCTGTGTTCGAGAAAGACCCGGCCGGCCGGATCGCGGCGGCGGGGGATGTGCTGAACCGCTGGAAGATGGAATACAGGAGAATGCTGTAAGATCATTTTCACGGGCAGAAGTTTTTGGACCGGAAAATCCTGTGTGATACAGGGACAGTGGTGGATTTTGCTGACTTTTTCCTTGACAATTTATCAGGATTCTACTATATTAGGAAAGAGCAGTCGGAAAATATTTGCGGCTGTGAAGCGAACCGGATGAAAGAAAGAGCCGGTCTGGGAAACAAGTGAAAAGCTGGGAAGAAGAGGAGTACATTTTTTGCGCCTCCAGAGAGAACTGTCCATTGGCTGGAAGACGGTTTGGGAATGCGGAAATGGAAGGTAGCTTCGGAGCCGGAGCAGTGAACGGAAAGTAGCTGTTCCCGGGGAGAAACCTCGTTAAGAACAAATGAGATACTGTCTGAAGGATCGGAAGGTCCTGGGGATGGTGAATAAAGGTGGTAACGCGGTGATTCGCCCTTTGCATGAATGTGCAGAGGGCGTTTTTTGTTTTAGCAGGAAAGTCCGGCAGGATTTCTGGAAAAACAAAAGACACCGGCAACAGGAGTACAAAACGATGACAAAGAAAGATTCCAAACAGAAAAAAGTACAGATCACAAACTGCGAGACCTGCGCCTTTTACACATATGATGAAGAGTATGGCTACTACGTCTGCGAGGCGGATCTGGACGAGGACGAGATGTCTGCGTTCCTTCGGGGAAGTGATTTTTCCTGCGGGTTCTACCAGCTTGATGATGAATATGCCATCGTAAGAAAACAGATGTAGAAAAGAATAAGGAGAAGACCATGAAAGAACTGGAAAAGACCTACAATCCGGCGGACATTGAAGACCGCCTGTACCAGAAATGGCTGGACAACAAGTATTTCCATGCAGATGCGGAGAGAGGAAGACGTGAGGGCAAGAAGCCGTTCACGATCGTAATGCCGCCGCCAAACATCACAGGACAGCTTCATATGGGCCACGCTCTTGACAACACGATGCAGGATATCCTGATCCGTTACAAGAGAATGCAGGGCTACGAGGCACTCTGGCAGCCGGGTACTGACCACGCAGCCATCGCTACCGAGGTCAAGGTCATCGACAAGTTAAAGAAAGAGGGCATCAATAAGAACGACCTCGGACGTGAGGGATTCTTAAAAGAGGCCTGGAAGTGGAAAGAGGAGTACGGCACAAGGATCATCAAGCAGCTCCACAAACTCGGTTCCTCCGCGGATTGGGACAGAGAGCGCTTCACGATGGACGCAGGCTGCTCCGAGGCTGTTTTAGAGGTATTTACACGCCTCTATGAGAAAGGATATATCTATAAAGGATCCAGGATTATCAACTGGTGCCCGGTCTGCAAGACATCCATCTCCGACGCTGAGGTTGAGCACAAGGAGCAGGACGGCTTCTTCTGGCACATCAACTACCCGATCGTAGGCGAAGAGGGAAGATTCGTTGAGATTGCGACGACAAGACCGGAGACACTGCTTGGCGATACAGCCGTTGCCGTAAATCCGGAGGACGAGCGCTACAAAGACATCATCGGAAAGATGTTAAAGCTTCCGCTCACAGACCGCGAGATCCCGGTGATCGCAGATGAGTATGTTGATAAGGAATTCGGAACCGGCTGCGTAAAGATCACACCGGCCCACGACCCGAACGACTTCGAGGTCGGAAAACGCCACAACCTGGAAGAGATCTGCATCATGAACGATGACGCGACCATCAATGTTCCGGGCAAGTACTTCGGCATGGACCGCTACGAGGCGAGAAAAGCCATGGTCGAGGACTTAAAGGAAATGGGCCTTCTCGTAAAAATCGTTCCGCACAGCCACAACGTTGGTACCCACGACCGCTGCGGCACAACCGTAGAGCCGATGGTAAAACCGCAGTGGTTTGTAAAGATGGATGAGATGGCAAAACCGGCCATCGAGGCATTAAAGAGCGGCAAATTAAGATTCGTTCCGGAGAGTTTCGGTAAGACATATCTCCACTGGCTTGAGGGGATCCGCGACTGGTGTATCTCCAGACAGCTCTGGTGGGGACACAGGATCCCGGCTTACTACTGCGAAGAGTGCGGTGAGATGACGGTTGCAAAGATGATGCCGGAGAAGTGCCCGAAATGCGGCTGCACACACTTAAAGCAGGATGAGGACACCCTCGATACCTGGTTCTCCTCCGCATTATGGCCGTTCTCCACACTGGGCTGGCCGAAGGAGACCGACGAGATGAAGTATTTCTATCCGACAGACGTTCTCGTTACCGGATACGACATCATCTTCTTCTGGGTTATCCGTATGGTATTCTCCGGACTTGAGCAGACAGGCGAGTGCCCGTTCAACACCGTCCTGATCCACGGTCTTGTCCGCGATTCCCAGGGACGCAAGATGAGTAAGTCCTTAGGAAACGGGATCGATCCGCTGGAAGTCATCGACAAGTACGGTGCAGATGCTCTCCGTATGACTCTTATGACAGGAAATGCTCCTGGAAACGATATGCGTTTCTACTGGGAGAGAGTCGAGGCGAGCAGAAACTTCGCAAACAAGGTATGGAACGCGAGCCGTTTCATCATGATGAATATCGAGAAGGCACCGGCAGGCGAGGCGAAGCTCAGTGACCTTACGGCAGCAGATAAATGGATCCTCTCCAAGGTCAATGATCTTGCGAAGGAAGTTACGGAAAACATGGACAAGTACGAGCTCGGAATCGCTCTCCAGAAGGTCTACGACTTCGTATGGGAGGAATTCTGTGACTGGTACATCGAGATGGTAAAACCGCGTCTCTGGAACGATGAGGACCGGACGAAGGCGGCTGCGATCTGGACCTTAAAGACGGTTCTGATCAATTCCTTAAAGCTCTTACATCCGTTTATGCCGTTTATCACAGAAGAGATCTTCTGCAATTTACAGGACGAGGAGCCGTCCATCATGATCTCCTCCTGGCCGGTATATAAGGAAGAGTGGAACTTCGCGGCAGACGAGCACGCGGTAGAGGTCATCAAAGAGGCTGTCCGCGCGATCCGTAATGTGCGCACATCCATGAACGTTCCGCCGAGCAGAAAGGCAAAAGTATTTGTTGTAACTGAGGATGCCGATCTCACAGATATCTTCGAGAACAGCCGCGTATTCTTCAGTACCCTTGCTTCCGCCAGCGAGGTAGTGATCCAGAAGGATAAGACAGGAATCGGTGAGGACGCTGTATCCGCAGTGATCCCGAAGGCAGCGATCTATATGCCGTTTGCGGAGCTTGTTGATATCGAGAAGGAGACGGAGCGCCTGAAGAAGGAAGAGGAGCGTCTTACGAAGGAGCTTGCGCGTGTAAACGGAATGCTTGCGAATGAGAAGTTTGTGAGCAAGGCGCCGCAGGCGAAGATCGATGAGGAGAGAGCGAAGCTTCAGAAGTATACAGAGATGATGGAGCAGGTGAAGACTCGGTTGGCGCAGCTTGGAAAGTAAGTGATAGCGCGAAAGTGCTGATGATATAGGGGGCAGCCGCAGGTGTTTATTACCTGTGGCTGTTCTGTTTTGAAGGGAAGGTTGCCTGAGAGGTTGGCGGAAGTACGCGGTGAGCATCCGGACAGGAGTGCCCGGGGATGCGGGGATGGTTCCTCTAAGCTCCCGGGCGACTGCTAAAGGCGGAAAAAAGATGACACAACTCGCTTCGCTCAAACAAGTGTCATCTTTTTTCCAACGCATTCACCCGCGAGCTAAGAGGAAGCCAGATCCCCGGATCAAGGGCACTCCTGTCCGGATGCTCACCGCTGGTGGCTGGCATTATATGTGGGGCGCTCGCTGACGCTTTGCCTGGTGGTGGTTGGAGATTGTAGGTGGAGCGCTCGCAGACGCTTTGCTTGGTGGTGAGTTTTGCTGGAATGCGTCGAATTGTTCCGACAGGTTCAGGTTGCAAATTTGATGAGAAACGGGTATCATATGTGGGAGAAGCAGGTCACGACGAGGAGGAGTTTTCTTGGAGTACATAACGATGCAGGACGCGTGGGATCAGATCGAGGCTATTCCGGGGTATGCGAGGAAGAAGAGCGGGATCCCGAAGATACGGGAGTTTCTCGGGCTTTTGGGCGATCCGGACCGGGAGTTTCAGGTGATCCATGTTGCCGGGACGAACGGAAAGGGTTCGGTTTGTGCTTTTTTGACATCGATGCTCTGCGAAGCGGGAATCCCGTGCGGAACGTTTGTTTCGCCGCATCTGGTGGATATCCGGGAGCGGTTTCTGATCGGCGGGGTGATGGTCCCGGAGACGGATTTTGTAAGGGCGTTTCTGGAGGTGCAGGCTGTCTGTGAGAAATGGACTGCGCGGGAAGAGCTTCATCCTACCTACTTTGAGTTTTTGTTTTACATGGGACTTTGTATTTTCCGGAATGCCGGTGTGAGGGTTCTGGTCCTGGAGACCGGGATGGGAGGTACATATGATGTGACGAACGTGGTGGAGGATCCGCTTGTTTCGGTCATCACGTCCATCAGCATCGATCACACGGCGTTTCTGGGATCGACGATCGCGGAGATCGCGGCGCACAAGGCGGGGATCATAAAGCGAGGCCATCCTGTGGTATATGACTGCAGTTCTCCGGAGGCGGCAGCGGTGATTTCTGCGAAGGCTGAGGAGCTGGGAGTACAAAAGTTTCCTGTGACGCCGGAGACGGCAGGTCGCGGGATCCGAACCCGTCTCGCGGGTATGGAGGCTGATACGGCTGCCCGGCTGGACAGAAATCTGCTGGAGTTGTCTTACCGCGGAAGAGAAGTGCTGTTTGAGATCCCGTTTGAGGCGCCTTACCAGTTTATGAACGCGGCGCTGGCGATCCGGGCGTTAGATGTCTCGGGACTTCCTGTGACACCGGAGCAGGCGAAGGCAGGGGTTCGGAAAGCAAAATGGCCCGCGCGGATGGAACAGATCTGTCCGGGTGTGTACCTCGACGGGGCGCACAATGAGGATGGAATCCGGGCGTTCTTGGATGCGGCCTGCAGGCTGAAGGAATTGCGGGATCCGGATCATGTGAGGATCCTGTTTGCGGTCTCCGCGGACAAGAAGTACCCGGAGATGCTGGCTGAGATCAGAGAGCGTCTGCAGCCGGATTTCTGGATCCTTGCGAAGATGGAGTCCCATCGGACGCTTTCCGTCAGGGAACTGGAGGAGGCGGCAAAAGTGCTTGCCGATCAGGAATGCGGGAAAAAAACGGAAATCCTGGTTTGTCCGGATGTGAAAGAGGCGTTAAACCGTCTGTTCCGCATTCACGGGGAACATGATCTGACTTTGATCGCCGGATCGCTGTATCTGGCAGGGGAAGTGAAGGAGTGTTTCGGGAACTCAGGCAGAGAAAAGTGATAACGGATGCCGCGGAAGATACGAAAGCGGCAGCAGGAGCGGCGGTCTCGTGCATGGAACGGACTGCAGCGATAAAGGAGAGACAGATATGATCAATTTTGAAGAAGAGATCGAGCGTTTTAAACCGAGTCTGGAGGTCGAGGCGGTCAGCGATGCGATCGTAAAGAGTGACCTCACAGATATGGCTGACATCATGATGGACATCATGAAGGATATCAAGAAGGAAAAGTAATATATGGATGAAATGCAGAAGATCCAGTACGCGGCGAACAGCTATTATAACCGCGGTCTGGAAATGGCAAAGGAGAGAAACCTTTCCGGGGCGGCGAGATTTTTAAAGCGCGCCCTGCAGTTTAATAAATACCACACGGATGCCAGAAACCTTCTGGGACTCATCTTTTACGAGATGGGGGAGACGTCGGATGCGCTGATCCAGTGGGTCATCAGCATCAATCTCCAGCCGGACAACAACCGCGCGGACCATTACCTTGATGAGGTGCAGAGAAAGCCGGGACAGCTGGAGATCGCGAGCCAGATGGTGAAGAAATTCAACCAGGCGCTGTTTTATGCGCAGAATGACAGCGATGATCTCGCTGTCCTGCAGTTAAAGAGGATCGTCGATGAGAAGCCGAATTTCGTGAAGGCACATCTGCTCCTCGCGCTCCTCTACATGGAGCACGGCGATTATGTGAAGGCAGGAAAGTCCCTGTTCAAGGTGCTCCAGATCGACAACAACAACGAGAAGGCCACCCGGTACATGGAGTATGTAAAAGAGCATACCGGAAAGGCGGAGGTGGAAAAGAGAAAACTGAAAAATGCGTTCTCCCACCGGGAAATGCAGGATGATGATGTAATCCTGCCGCCGACTTATAAGGAGAATACAGGCTGGCAGTCGATCATCAATATCGGCATCGGTCTTGTCCTGGGCGCGGTCATGGTCGTATTCCTCATCATGCCGGCGAGAGAGCGGGCGCTCAATTATGAACATAATCAGGAGATGCAGTCCTACACGGATAAGCTGAATCTCGCAAACCAGGAGACGGACAAGTTAAAGCTCCAGGTTGAGGATTACCAGAAGCAGAAGGAGGACGCGGAAGGTCAGTTAAATGACCTGAAGGGGGATTCCGGAAGCACGGTAAACCAGTATGCGACACTCGCAAAGATCCTCGATGCGTACCGAAAAGGGGACATGAACACAGCTGTTTTAAGCTATGTGGATATGGATCAGTCGAAGATCACGGACGACAGTTCTGTGGCGATCTTAAATGAGATCAAAGCGGACATGGACACAAATGCCCCGGCGGTCCTTATGGCGGCTGCTGCTCAGTCCACAGCTGCCGGTGACTATGACACAGCGCTCCACTATTATGAAAAATACATGGAGATCGACGACAAGAACCCGGAAGTCATCTACGACATGGGAATGGTGTACAAGTCAAAGGGCGACACCGACAATGCGAACCAGATGTTCGGACAGGTCATCATGAACTTTGCGGATTCGGAGTTTGCGGAGAAGGCGAAGACGGAGCGGGGATACTAGAAATCAAATAAAAATGATCAAGAGACTTTACAGAAGAAAAGCTGTGAGGTCTCTTTTTGTTTGGCCGGAAATAATCGATTATAGAAAAGGAGAGGGAGAACATATGGAAGATTCATTTGTATACGAGGCGAAAGGTCCGACACTCATCATTCATCTGCCGAAGGAGTTTGACCACCATAACTGCAGGAATCTGCGGTATGAGACGGATCTTCTGATGGCGGAAAATTATGTTTCCAGGATCATCTTTGATTTTACGCGGACGCGGTTTATGGACAGCTCCGGCATCGGAGTCCTCTTAAACCGCTACAAGCAGATGAAGGCGGGCCACACAAGCTTTTACGGCGCCTGCCCGCAGGTCATGCGCGTTCTGAAGGTTGCGGGGATCCTGGGACTGATGCACCAGTATGAGTCAAAGGAAGAAGCGATCTACAGCAGGGAGGTATAGGTATGGAGACGACGGTGAAGAATGTGCAGAATGGGAAAGGCGAGGAGACGGCGGCGTGTGAGACGATGGAGCTCGTGATGGAGAGCCGGTCCGAGAATGAGGAGTTTGCGAGAGTTGTCGCGGCTGTCTTTGCGAGCCGCCTGGATCCGACCCTGGAAGAGCTGGATGACATCAAAACGGCAGTCTCGGAGGCGGTAACGAATGCGGTGATCCACGGATACCGGGGCGGGAAAGGGAAAATAACTCTCGCTGCGACAGCATGGGAGAAAGAGCGGCTGTTTTCCGTGACAGTCCGGGACGAGGGCGTCGGGATCGCGGATGTGGAGCAGGCGATGGAGCCGATGTTCACGACATGCCCGGAGGACGGTCGGTCCGGCATGGGATTTTCCTTCATGGAGGCGTTTATGGACCAGGTGGAGGTCGTCTCCGCGCCGGGAAAGGGAACCTCCGTCACGATGAAAAAGAAGATCGGCAGGTGACGGGATGGCGGACACTGCGGAACTTTTAAAACGTTCACACGCAGGGGATAAAGAGGCGAGAGACCGGCTCGTTATGGAGAATGCAGGACTTGTCTGGAGTATTGTAAAGAGGTTTGCGGGCCGTGGAACGGAAGTGGAAGATCTGTTCCAGATCGGAAATATCGGGCTCATGAAGGCCATTGACCGGTTTGACACAGAGCTTGGCGTCCAGTTTTCAACGTATGCGGTACCGATGATCCTCGGGGAGATCCGCCGGTTTCTCCGCGACGACGGCATGATCAAGGTCAGCAGGCCATTAAAGGAGCTTGCCGGGAAGGTCGGAGCGGCGAGAGAGAAGCTGGAAGCGGATCTCGGGAGAGAGCCGACCGTGGAGGAACTTGCAAAGTCCGTGGGGGCGAGCCGTGAGGAGGTGGCGGCATCCATGGAAGCCGGGGCGAGAGTTGGCTCCATCTATGAACCGTTTGATCCCGGGGACGGGAACGGCGGCTGCCTGGCCGATAAGATCGCGGAAAAGACATCAGAGAACGACCGCGTCCTGGACAGGCTCGTTTTGTCAGAGCTTCTCTCTGACCTCGGAGAGCGGGAACAGCAGCTCATAAAGCTGCGCTATTTTGAAAACCAGACCCAGACTGCAATCGCATCCCGACTTGGAATTTCACAGGTTCAGGTGTCACGGCTGGAGAAGAAGATCCTGCGGGAGATGCGGGAGAGGATGATGGGGTGAAGGGTACTGTTTTGCACGAGAATAATCGTTGAGAAAAATCCGGTGCGGCGTGGGTCAGTCTCATGTTGCATCGGATTTTTTGTGTACTTTCGGTTTATATTTTATTATGGTAGAATAGAGCAAAGAAAAGTCGGTTCGATTTCGACCGAAGTCTGGTCGGGGTGTAAGAACATGAAGAGCAGAATTGGTAAAATTCTTTTCGTGAGGGAATGAAGAGGAATAAAACAGGTTTGCAGCGGATGGGAAAGGCAGGATTTAAAATTATGATATTACAAGATAAATACCGGTTATCATTTGATGGTCAGGTCAATGAGGCAATTAACAATGAGTTTCCATATTATGTATTTGAAATGAAATGTGACATCGATATGGAGAAACTTGAAATTGCAGTCAACAAAGTGGTCGCATATCATCCGGTATTTAAGATGAAATTAAAAAAGGAGAAACGGTTATATTACCTTGTGCCGGATGATTCTCCGATAAAAATAGCGATCAGTGACTGGAAAGAAAATATCACATACGGAACCAGGGAGTATAACGGTTATCCATGGCTGATTGCGGCAGGTGGAAACCGTATGATCTTTACATGTACACATTGTTTATGCGATGGAATGGGTGCAATCTCATTTCTCAAAACCGTCATGACCATTTATCTCATGAATAAAGGGTTCATTTCAAAGAGAAAAATTGATATTTCAGAAGATGCGATTCAAAAAACGATGGAGGACTCGTTCGAGAAAAACGCTGGAGTAGGAATAAAAGTCCCCTATAATGTCAGAAAAGCAGAAAAAGCAAGCAGGGTATCCAAAACAATGTTTGAAAAAGATGGGGCAAAAAAATCGCTGTATCGGTTTAAAATCCCCCAGAATGAAATAAAGAGGCTTACCGATCAGACAGAAACAACTACGTTTGCAGTGATTTCTTCCATACTTGCAAAGACATTTGCCAAAACATTAAAAAAAGAGATAGGCAACATAACGATCATGCTTCCTGTTAATATGCGCGGAATGTATGGCGGCGGGACGGACAGAGGGTTTGCATATACTGCCAATCTTAATTATGATATTGCAAAATGTATGAATCGACCGCTGTTTTTATCTTCGACCGCTTTCAGAAGCCAGCTGGATGCGATCATTGACAAGGACTATTTTGACTATATCCTGTCTGAAAACAAAAAAACAGACAGATATGCTCATAAAGCATCCGATCATTTTTAACATTGCGAAACTGGCGTTCTATGGGATGCTATATTCCCCAAAAGCAAGCATCATCTATACACATCTTACAAAGCTGGGACTGGATGCTGATATTGAGTCCCAGATCGAGGATTTTTATATTAGCGGCGCTTCAAAAGCAAGTCCTTTGATCGTGGCTATGACAAGTACGTTCAAGGATGAGATATCGATCACCATGGGACAGTCGATCAAGGATGATGTCTTTATAACATCTATGAAAGCAGTGCTGGATGAACTTGATGTCAAATACGAGATTGAAAAAATGGAAAGAATGCCGGCGATTTATTACTTGAAATAAAAGCAGGAAGAAAAGAGATAGAATATTGTTAGATGATTTTTGCTATGTTAAAATGAAAAAAACAAATTCTTTTCAAAATAGAGATGTGTGCATGGGCTGGTATTATAAATGCTACACACGAGTTATTAAGATGGATGTATTGGGTGAAGAGAGAGTTTTAAATATATACTCAGCATGGAGGAACGTAAAATGGCGGATAAGACAAATGCCAATATTGGCTTTGAAAAACAATTATGGGATGCGGCCTGTGTATTGTGGGGACATATTCCGGCGGCAGAATACAGAAAGGTTATTATTGGATTAATTTTCCTGCGTTATATCTCTGCAGCTTTTGATAAGCAGTATCAAAAGCTGGTTGATGAGGGAGATGGATTCGAGGATGATCGGGATGCTTACGAAATGGATAATGTGTTTTTTGTACCAGAAGAAGCGCGGTGGAGTAACATTGCATCTAAAGCACATGCACCTGAAATTGGAACAATTATTGACAATGCAATGAGAGCCATCGAAGGTGAGAATAAAAAGTTGAAAAATGTTCTGCCCAAAAATTACGCAAGTCCGGATCTGGATAAGCGGATTTTAGGTGACGTGGTCGATATTTTTACAAACAATATTGATATGAGTGACACAACTGCAAGCGAGGATTTGCTGGGTCGAACATATGAATACTGTATTGCGCAGTTTGCGGAAAAAGAAGGAGTCGGAGGAGGAGAATTCTATACGCCGTCCAGTGTGGTAAAAACACTGGTTTCCATTCTTCGCCCGTTTGGCAACTGCCGGGTATATGACTGCTGTTGTGGTTCTGGTGGTATGTTTGTGCAGAGCGAAAAATTCATTGAAGCACACGGAAATAAACGCGGCGCAATTTCTGTATATGGACAGGAAGCAAATCCAGATACGTGGAAAATGGCAAAAATGAATATGGCGATTCGGGGGATTGATGCGGATCTTGGACCATACAATGCAGATACTTTTACGAACGATCTTCATCCGACACTCAAAGCTGATTTCATTCTTGCAAATCCACCGTTCAATTATCATCCCTGGGGACAGGAAAAGCTGACCGAAGATAAGCGTTGGAAGTATGGTTTGCCGCCGGCTGGAAATGCCAACTATGCATGGATTCAGCACATGATCCATCATCTTGCACCTAATGGAAAAATTGGTTTGGTACTGGCGAATGGTGCGCTATCTACGCAGAGCAGCGGGGAAGGTGAAATCCGTAAACGAATTATTGAGGATGATCTAATTGAAGGAATCATTGCGATGCCGACACAACTTTTTTACAGTGTGACAATTCCGGTTACCCTGTGGTTTATTACGAGAGGAAAGAAGCAGTCTGGTAAAACCTTGTTTATCGATGCTCGCAAGATGGGACATATGGTTGACCGTAAACATCGTGATTTTACGGATGAGGACATTCAGAAACTGGCTGATACTTTTGAGGCATTCCAGAATGGTACGTTGGAAGATGTAAAAGGTTTTTGTAAGGTGGCAACGCTTGAAGATATCACAAAGCAGGATTATATTTTGACACCTGGACGATATGTCGGGATTGAAGAGCAGGAAGATGATGGAGAGCCGTTTGAGGAGAAGATGACTCGCCTTACTTCCGAACTTTCCGAGTTGTTTGCAAAGTCACATGAGCTGGAAGAAGAAATCAGGAAGAAGTTGGGGGCGATTGGGTATGAAGTCTGAATGGACGGTATCAACAATAGATGATGTGTGTGAACTTGTAACAGACGGGGCGCATAATAGTCCTAAAAGCGTTGAGGATGGGTACTATATGGCATCTGTCAAAGATTTTACTGCATATGGATTTGATTTTACCAATTGTAGGAAAATCGCCGAATTGGATTATTTAAAATTAAAGAAACAAGGATGTGTTCCGAATATTGGAGATATTCTTGTGGGAAAGGATGGTGCGAGGTATTTTGATGATATAATTATTTACAAGCAAAAAGAACAGCCGGCATTACTGTCGTCGATAGCCATATTAAGAGTGGACAGTATGAAAATGACATCAGAATTTTTATACTATACATTAAAATCTCCACTAGTAAAAAAAGATGTCCGTGACAACTATGGTTCTGGTTCTGCAATACCACGAATAGTTTTAAAAGATTTCAAAAGAATGCCTATTTTTTATCCAAGTATTGAAGAACAAGAGAAAATAACAAGCATAAGCGTAGCGTTGGATGAGAAAATACAGCTTAATAACGCTATAAACAAGAATTTAGAGCAGCAAGCATTAGCTCTTTTTCACTCATTATTTATTGAGAATGTTAATCCAACATGGAAAGATGGTGTGCTTTCCGACCTTGGAACTGTAGTCGCAGGTGGAACTCCATCCAAAACAAAGCCAGAATATTACTCCGAGCAAGGCATAGCATGGATCACTCCAAAGGATTTATCTCTTAACAAGTCAAAATTTATCTCTCGCGGTGAAATTGATATTTCAGAATTAGGATTTTCCAAGAGTAGTGCAACCAAAATGCCAACCGGAACAGTTTTGTTTAGTTCCAGAGCACCTATTGGGTACATTGCCATTGCTGCCAATGAAGTAACAACTAATCAGGGATTCAAATCGGTAGTTCCAAATGAAAATGTTGGTACAGCCTTTATGTATTATCTTCTGAAATTTTTATTGCCGACCATCGAGGGAATGGCTTCAGGTTCAACTTTTAAGGAAATATCAGGCGCAGGGATGAAATCTGTCCCTGTTGTAATTCCAGATAATGAGACTATCGAAAAGTTCAATGCCTTTTGTACTCCAATCTTCCAGCTGCAGGAAGTGCTTGAAGCAGAAAACTCACGACTTGCTGATATTCGAGATTCGTTGTTACCTAAGTTGATGTCTGGCCAACTTGATATATCTGCCATTGACCTCTAAGCCGCTAAATTCTTGTTTAGAAA